>LJTT01000006.1 GCA_001303585.1 Betaproteobacteria bacterium SG8_41 | reverse complement strand
CAGCTGCGCTCCAAGCTCGAGTGGACGCACGACGTCGACGAGGCGATCCGCGCGCACAAGGAGGGCCGCAAGCCCCGCTTTACCGGTCGATGACGCGGGACCCGCGGGGTAACCCAAAAATCAAAATCGTATTAGCCGCACATAAACGCGGCTGGGAACCGGCGTCAGGGGTCGTCATTCCTCTTGATCGGCGTTCATCGGCGGCCAATAACGCTGTTTGCAGTTCAGGGTTCTTGTGTAGGTACATCTGCGTGTATCCGCGGCTAACTCCGGGTTCTGCGCAGCCCGCGATTTACGATTCACGTTTCACGATTCACGGAGAATAAAATGGTTCGATTGGCCGACTTGCACCCCGCTGACGCAAAAGCGCAGCTGGACAAGATCCCTTTGCTGACCGGGTTCGGCCATCCGTGGGTGAAGCCGCCGCCACTGGAGAAGGCGCGGATTGCCATCGTGACGACCGCCGGACTGCACCGGCGCGGTGACCGGCCGTTCGGGCCGAGCGCGAATGCGACTGACTACCGCATCATCCCGGGCAACACCCCCGCCTCCGAGCTGGTGATGAGCCATCAGTCGGTTAATTTCGACCGTTCCGGCTTTCAGGAGGACCACAACGTTGTCTTTCCGATCGATCGCCTGAACGAGCTTGCGCGTGAAGGCATCGTCGGCTCGGTCGCCGACTATCACTATGCGTTCATGGGAGCGGCGCCGATCAAGGAGCTGAAGCCCAAGGCGACCGAGCTGGCCGGACTGCTCAAGAAGGACAAGGTCGACGCGGTCCTGCTATCGCCCGTCTGACCGAACTGCACGTGCGCCGTCGGCGCGCTTGGCCACTACCTCGAGCAGGGCGGGATCGCCACGACGGGCATCTCGCTCATCCGCGAGCACACCGAAGCGATCAAACCGCCGCGCGCGCTGTGGGTTCCGTTCGAGCTCGGCCGACCGTTCGCCGTGCCGCACGACGCCGCGTTTCAGCGGCGCGTGCTGCTCGCGGTACTGCGCCTGCTCGGGGCATCGTCCGGCCCGGTGCTGGTGGACTACCCGGAGCAGGCGCCGCACGCGGCTGCCGACGCAATGGAGGGGGTCGCCTGCTCGGTGAGCTTCCGCGCGGTCGCGCAGCCGGACGATCTTGGCGCCGCGCTCGCGCACGAGATTGAGGAAATTGCACCCTGGTACGACTTGGCGCGGGAGCGCCGCGGGCGCACAACGGTGGGCGCGAGCGGGGTCTCCGTCGAAGACGCTGCCCGCATCGTTGGCTCATACTTGAAGGGGGAGGCCGGGGAGCGCATCAACGGCCTTAGCGCGGGGGAGACGCTGAAGCTCGCCTATGAGGACATCCGCGCATATTACTTCGAGGCGGCTGGCGCGCGTCCGGGCGGCGCGCAAGCTCACGAGATCCTGCGCTGGTTCTGGTTCAAGACCGCTGCCGGGCGGGTTTTCGCGCAGCTGCAAAAAGCATGCTTGGCCAGCCGTGATGAGTCGGCCAAGCTCTTTGCGAGCCGCTCGCTGGTGCCGAACGTGATTCAGCGCGAGCTGCCGAAAACCGGTGACCGGTGACCGGTGACCGGTGACCCGTGACCAGTCCCAGTGAGCTATCGCTCTGCGGGCGCGCGGGCATATGATTGTGTTGAACCGGGAGCCGTGAACCTGTCGGGCTTGGCGGTTTTGGAATTCAAACCACTGCTCACCGGTCACTGATCACATTGTCAAAACCATGCACATCGACCGCGACCTCAAACTCGACTTCTGCGACGTGCTGATTCGGCCGAAGCGCTCGGCGTTGCCTTCGCGCGCCGAGGTCGAGATCCATCGCGAGTTCGTTTTCCGAAACTCGCAGCGCAAGTACCGCGGCATCCCGATCATCGCGGCGAACATGGACACCGTCGGCACCTTCGAGATGGCGCTCGCGCTCTCGGAGTTCGAGCTCTCGGTGGCACTGCACAAGCACTATGCCGAGGACGAGCTGGTGGCGTTCTTCGGCTCGCTTGGGAAGAAGTCAGCGGCTTACTACTCGATGGGCATCACCAAGAGCGATGCCGAGAAGTTCGAGCGCGTGCTCCAGCGCGGGGGCGAGGCGATCGAGTATGTGTGTATCGACGTCGCCAACGGCTACACGGAAGGCTTCGTAAAGTTCGTCGAGAAGTTCCGCCAGACCTATCCCGGAATAACCATCATGGCGGGAAACGTCGTCACAGGCGAGATGACCGAGGAGCTGATTCTTTCGGGCGCGGACATTGTCAAAGTGGGCATTGGCCCGGGCTCGGTGTGCACCACGCGCACCATGACGGGCGTGGGCTACCCGCAGCTCTCAGCGGTGATCGAATGCGCGGATGCCGCGCACGGTCTCGGCGGCCAGATTTGCGCCGATGGCGGATGCGTCGCGCCCGGCGACATCGCCAAAGCGTTTGGGGGCGGCGCGGACTTCGTGATGTTGGGGGGCATGCTCGCCGGGCACGACGAGTGCGCGGGCGAAGTCATCGAGAAAGATGGGCGACGCTATCAGCGCTTCTACGGCATGAGCTCGCGCATTGCGATGGAGAAATATGCTGGTGGCGTCGCTGACTACCGCGCCTCGGAGGGCAGGGATGTGCTGGTCGACTACCATGGCCCGGTGGCCGGGACCGTGCGCGAGATTCTGGGCGGCGTTCGGTCGGCCTGCACCTACGTCGGGGCGCGCAAGCTGAAAGAGCTCACCAAGCGCACGACCTTCGTGCGGGTGTCCGGACAGATGAACAACGCCTTCGACGAATGAGCCGCCAGCGGCCTTAACGTCTGTTTTGGGTTCAAGGTTCAGTGTTCAAAGTTCAACGTTCCCGGCTCAAGGTTCCGGGTTCAAGGAGACAGCTTTAGCTGGTAAACCTTGAAGTTGGAACTTTGAACGTGGAACAAGACCCCCCGCCCCTCGTCCGGTGAATGTTGCAGCGCAACGAAATCACGCGGCCTGTCGGTCCCGGGGCGTTGTTGTGTCCCGTCTGGGTACAGGGTTAAAGTGTCTGCCGTCACTTTCTTGAAGTGCTTAATCTCGATGCGTTCTCGCGGCAGTCCTGTCGGCCTGCCGCTTTGTTTCCCGGTTCGTTTAGCGGTGGGTTCGCGTTTCATTGATACAGGAGGAGGATAAAGATGAGCACAGTAATTCGTTGCGTATCAATCATGACGGCGGCGGCGGCGCTGGTATTCGGTTCTGCCGTGTACAGCGCCGAAGTAACGCACCTCACGATCGTCGGTGCCGGCAAGGGCGCTGGCGCGTTCCGTCAAGCGGGCGCGATGGCCGAGGTGGTGAACAAGAACAGCAAGACGCTCAACATCACCAACCAGGAGAGCGGCGGTTTCGTGGCGAACACCCGCATGATCGCCGCCGGACGGGTGGAGCTGGCAATCTCGAACGGCGTATTCGTGGATTTCATCCAGCGCAAGCAGAAGCCCTTCCACACGGAGAAGAAGCCGGCGACCAGCATTCGCGGCATTGGCCCCAGCGCGGGCTCGTGGCTGCAGATTGTCGTGCTGAAGGACAGCGGCATTAAGAGCCTGATGGAACTCAAGGGCAAGCGCGTCAGCCTGGGCCCGAAAGGCAGCAGCTCGGTGTTCATGATCGAGACCGCCTTGAGGGAAGTGGGGGTTCTGGACTCGATGCGGAAGGACTACCTGAAATGGACCGACGGGGCCAACTACATGATTGACGGCAAGCTCGATGCGTTCGGAATCCCGAACCCGATTCCGAGCCCCTCGATCCTTCAGGCGGCCACGAGCCGCCCCATTACCGTCCTCAGCCTGCCCGATTCGGTGATCAAGAAGTTCACCGGCCTCAGCAAGGGCTACTTCGAGGACAACGCCGACATGAGCGTCTACGAGGGCATGAAGGGGATGAAGGTCAAGACCATTGCCTACAAGGTGTTCTACCTGGCGCACGAGAAGGTGCCGGCTGACGCGGTGTACGAGATCTGCAAGCACTTCTACGATCCCAAGAACCGGGACTTCATCCTGAGCATGTACAAACCCCTCCGCGACGGCCTGGATACCGCCATGAACGACAAGTTCATCAAGCAGATGAAAGCGTTCGATCTCAAGCTGCACCCCGGCGCGGCGCGTTACTGGAAGGAACGCGGCTACGCCGTGAACTAGCCTGAGACCGGTGTGCACGTATCCGGCGTCAGGCTGAATGGACGCAAGATCCAAACGCCCCGGAGCCCGGTCATTGGGCTCCGGGGCGTCTTTGCATAACAGGCTGCTCCTGAAATAGGGTTGTTGCTGGAACGGGGGAGGAACCACCACGTGCGCGAAGTGATCTGGAAGTGGCTGTTGGTGATCTTCTCGCCGGAGAGCCTTGGCCGGCGCCAGCTCACCCCGGGCTTCCAGCGGGAGAATCTTCCCGTCTGGGGCGTGCTGGCGGCGCTCTTTGTTCTTTACGCGACGCTCGTCGCGGGCAACACTTTCGAGCTCTACCTCCCGATCGAGGACGTCTGGGAATGGCAGGAGGTGGAGTTCCCGCACCTGGGCTGGATCGTCGGTTTCGGCGGCTTCATCTACGCCTCGGCCCTGTGCCTGTTCCCGCGCTCGGCAATCTACGTCAGCGCTCTCAGCTTTACCGGTTACTTCCTGTACGGGGCGGCGAACGGCGCGCCGGTGGACTTCCTGCTGGGCTTTGCCGAGCCGATCGGCATCGCCTTGAGCTACTTTCTTCCAGCGGCAGCAGTGAAGTCCATGTCGTTCCTATGGGACGGCGTGCATTTTCCGGCGGTCAAGTATTACGCCTTTCACTTTTTCCTGCCGCTCTACATCTTCTTCACGGCGCTGCTGACCTTTATCTACTACCCGGCGCGCAAGAACTCGCCGCGCCACCGCCCTTCCGCGGTCGATCTGATCCTGTGCATCGTCACGATCATGTTCACGGTGGAGTACATCGTCAATTTCGCCGAACGCGGCGACCGCGCGGGCTCGACCCAGTGGCCCGACGTGCTGATGGGAACGCTCGCGATCCTCGTCTCCGTCGAGATGGTGCGGCGCGTGCTCGGCCTCGTGCTGCCGATCCTCGGGGGCCTGTTCTTCCTCTACAACCTCTACGGGAACTACTTCCCCGAGAGGATCATGCACAGGGGCTTCTCGTACAACGAGGTCGTCGCCTTTATCTACAGCGGCGACGGCATCTTCGGGGTCATCGCGAACGTCTACGCGAGCTACGTCTTCCTGTTTATCCTGTTCGGCGTGTTCCTGGAGATGACCAAGGTGGGGGATGTGTTCGTGAACCTCGCCTTCTCCCTGGTCGGGCGCCTGCGCGGCGGCGCCGCCAAGGCGTCGGTCGTGTCGAGCGGGCTTGTGGGCACCGTGGTAGGAAGCGGCGCGGCGAATATCTGCATCACCGGCGTCTTCACCATTCCCCTGATGAAGCGGATCGGCTTCCCCAGCCATTACGCAGGCGCGGTTGAGGCGGTTTCCTCCATCGGCGGACACCTGATGCCGCCGGTGATGGGGTCGGCGGCGTTCCTGGTGGCGGCGTTCACGGAAACCTCCTACAACTACATCGCGCTGATCTCGATCGTGCCGGCCTTTATGTACTACTACGCCGTCTATACCTCGGTGCACAACCAGGCAGGCAAGCTCGGCATCGTGGGGATGGCGGAGAAGGACGTCCCCAATTTCAGGCAGGTGATGAAGAAGGACGGCTACCTGCTCATTCCGGTGGCGATCCTGATCATTCGGCTCGTTATCGGCCGCTCGCCGTTCGACGCCGCGCTGTGGGCGATCTGCACCGCCATCTTCCTGAGTTTCTTCCGCGCGGACACGCGCCTTGTGGCGCTGCCACCGCTCGTCGCGGGCTGGCTGAAGCGGCCGGACTGGGGAACGCGCCGAGACTGGCTGGCCCTGCGTGCCGAGGAAGCCATGGCCGCCAGGATCCGCGCCGGCGCGAGCAAGGAAGAAGCCGACGTCGCGCGCCAGGCGGTTCTCACGGGCGAGCAGGGACCGCGGCAAAGCGTCCTGCGCGAGAACTGGATGCTGTGGTTGTCGGGCGCGCTGTTCGCCGTGTTGAACGTAGCAGGCATGGGTGCCGGGCAGGCGGTGTTCTGGTCGCTGGCCGCCCTGATCATTCTGTCCTCGCCCAAGATCATGGAGGGTCTCGAGCGCGCGGCGATCAACTCGCTCGTCATCGGCGTCACGGCCGGCGTGATGGGCATCGTGCTCTCGGGCGTTTCGCTGCCGGGCATCGGGCTGAAGTTTTCCTCGGTGGTCGTGGGCTACTCGAAGCTCCTCGTGGACGCGTTTGGCTGGCACGGCACCGAGCTGCCCATGGTCATCATCATGTCGGGCGCGGCGAGCTACATCCTGGGCATGGGCATGACGATCACCGCCGCCTACGTCCTGCTCTCCCTTCTCGCGGTTCCGGCCCTCATGGCGCTCGGAGTGCCTGAGATCAACGCGCACTTGATCGTGCTGTGGCAGTGCCAGTACGCGTCGCTCACGCCGCCGTTCGCGCTGGGGGCGTTTGTCGCAGCCGGTATCGCGCAGTCGGACCCCATGAGAACAGGATTCAGCTGTCTTCGAATGGCGTATCCGCTCTACGCCATTCCCTTCCTGATGGCGTACTCGCCGATCCTCATGGACGAGGGTGCGTCATGGACCGCGATCGGGCTCGTGTGGTTGACGGGCTTCGCCGGGCTCTACGCCATCTCGGCCGGACTCGAGGGTTTCCTCAAGCGAAATTTGACGTGGCCCGAACGCATCAGCTTCATCGTCGCGGGCGTGCTGCTTTACGTGCACTCGCTTTGGCTCAACGCCGCCGGTGCGATCCTGATGGTGCTCGGCATCCTCTGGCATCTCAAGCTCGGAGTGTTTTTAAGGAAGGCTGCTCGCACGCCGGCTTCCGGGCCCTAATTGCTGCGAGGCCGTGACCGGTGAGCGGTGACCCGTGGCCGGTCAGGTGGCGCCGTCATGGAAAAGAGCTCTAGATTGCTGGATCGGGCGCGAAAGTGGAGAGATCGGAAACAGGAACGACGGCTTGAGAATGGCGGCTCTTTAGGTTGCGGTATTGACCCTATACGGAAGCAAAGCCCTGGTCACCGTTCACGGGTCACTGTTTAAGAGTCGCTTTCGCCCAATGCGATGATTTCTAATCCAACATAGTTTGCACTGCCAATGGATTTAATGAAGAGCGAAAACCGCGACGGCATGCGCATTGACTGGGATGCGCCGATCCCGATGGACGACGGTGTGGTGCTGCGTGCCGACGTCTTCCGCCCGCTGGGTGACGCAAAGGTCCCGGTGATCATCAGTTACGGGCCGTACGCGAAAGGGCTTGCATTCCAGGAGGGCTTCAAGAGCGCCTGGGTGCGCATGACGACGGCCTACCCCGAGACGGCGGAGGGCTCCTCTAACAAGTATCAGAACTGGGAGCTTTTCGATCCGGAGAAATGGGTGCCGTGGGGCTACGCGTGCGTGCGCGTGGACTCGCGCGGGGTCGGCCGCTCGCCCGGCTTTCTCGATCCGCTCTCGCCGCGCGAGGCGCAGGACTTCTATCACTGCGTCGAATGGGCCGGCACGCAGCCGTGGAGCAACGGCAAGGTCGGCATCAGCGGGATCTCCTATTACGCGCAGACGGGCTGGCTGGTGAGCCCGCTGCGCCCGCCCCACCTCACAGCATTCTGCGCGTGGGAGGGCGAGTGCGATTACTACCGCGAGTGGTCGCGTCATGGCGGCATCCTCTCCGGCTTCGCCGAGAGCTGGTACCGGCGGCAGGTGGTGAGCGTGCAGCACGGCGTGGGCGAGCGCGGCCCGCGCAGCCGCGTCACCGGCGAGCCGGTGGCGGGGCCCGAGACGCTGCCGGAAGAGGAGCTGCGCAAGAACCGGGTGGATCACGCCGGCGATTTGCTCCGCCATCCGCTGATCGACGACTACTATCGCCCGCGCCTCCCGGAGCTGGAGAAGATGACCGTGCCGCTGCTCTCAGCGGCGAACTGGGGTGGGCAGGGCTTGCATCCGCGCGGCAACTACGAGGGCTGGACGCGCGCCGGCAGCCAGCAGAAATGGCTGGAAGTGCACGGCGATACGCACTTCTCGCACTTCTACACGAACTACGGGCAGGGACTGCAGAAGAAGTTCTTCGATTATTTCCTCAAAGGCGAAAAGAACGACTGGGAGACGCAACCGCGCGTCTTGCTGAACATTCGCCATCCCGGGGAAAAGTTCACGCCGCGCGCCGAAAAGGAGTGGCCGCTGGCGCGCACGCAGTGGACCCGGTTCTACCTGCGCGCTGACGGCCGCGGCCTCTCGACCGAGAAGCCCGACGTCGAGACGACGGTCGCCTACGAGACGACCGGAGACGGCGTGACGTTCCTCACCGCGCCGCTGAAGGAGCCGATCGAGATCACCGGGCCGGTCGCCGCGAAGCTGTGGGTGTCCTCCGACACGACCGATGCCGATCTGTTTCTCGTGCTGCGCGTGTTCGACCTGGCCGGCAAGGAGTTGGTGTTCCTTGGTTCCAACGACCCGCGCACACCGATCGGCCTGGGTTGGCTCCGGGCCTCGCACCGCAAGCTCGATCCGGAGAAAACGCTGCCCTACCGTCCCTATCACACCCATGACGAGGAACAGCCGCTCACGCCAGGCGTGCCGGCGGAGCTCGACGTCGAAATCTGGCCCACGTGCATCGTGGTGCCCACGGGCTGGCGCATCGGGCTCTCCGTGCGCGGCAAGGACTATGAATTCGACGGCCCGCCGCTCGAGATCCCGCACGCGCCGTACCCCATGCGCGGCGTCGGCCCTTTCACGCACCAGCATCCCGAGGACAGACCACCGGCGATCTTCGGGGGCAAGAACACGCTGCACTTCGGCGCTGGCAACAAGGCGCCGTACCTGTTGCTGCCTGTTATACCCAAGTCGTGATGGGTGACAGGCGACGGATCACGACTCGCGAGTGAGGCTGGGTTAGAATCGAACTGATCCATTCCCCATTCCCCATTCCCCATTTACGTTTCACGTTCAACGATTCACGTTTCACGACTAATCGATCCTCGCGGTCATGGATACGGAATTCTGGGTCATACAGGTCTTCAACGGGATCTCCTACGGCGCGCTGCTGTTCCTGCTGGCGGGCGGGCTCTCGCTCATCTTCGGCGTCATGCGCATCGTGAATCTCTCGCACGGCTCATATTTCATGCTGGGCGGCTACGTTGCGCTGACCGTGATCTGGACGACCGATCTGTGGGTGCTTTCCATTCCCCTGGCTGCCCTGACGATCGCCATGGTGGGCCTGATCATGGAACGGGTTTTCCTGCGGCCGCTGGGATTTGATCCGCTGCGCCAGGTGCTGATGACCGTCGGCTTCGCTTTCCTGTTTCAGCAGGGCGCGCTCGACATCTGGGGCGGCGACAGCCTCGACATCACGCCGCCAGAAGTGTTGACGGAAAGCGTGGTGATCGCGGATGTTTATTTCCCCCTGTACCGCGTCTTCATGATTGCCGTGGCCGTGGCCATCGGCGTGACGATCTGGCTCACGATGGAGAAGACGCGCATGGGCGCGATGGTGCGCGCGGCAGTGGATGATTCGGAGATGGCGCGCGGCGTCGGCGTAGACACCTCGCGCGTATCGATGTTCATCTTTGCCCTCGGCGCGTTCCTGGCCGCGCTGGGAGGGGTGATCGGGGGCGCGTTTCTCGGCGTCTACCCCGGCCTCGATTTCGAGATTTTGCCGATTGCCTTTGCGGTGGTAATCATCGGCGGCATGGGCAGCCTCGGCGGCGCCGCCGTGGGCAGCCTCATCGTCGGGCTTGCCGACAACTTCGGGAAAGCGCTCTTTCCGGAGATCTCGTACTTCACGCTCTACGCCCCGATGGTGCTCATCCTGGCCTTGAAGCCGACGGGCCTGTTCGGGCGGGAGTGAGGCGGCTGTCGTGAGCGAGAAGACCAAAATCATCATCGTCGCCGCAGTGCTCGTCGCCCTGCTGGCCGTGACACCGTTCGCAAACTCGTTCGTAATCCTGCTGATCACGCAGGCGCTGATCTTCGCGATCCTGGCGATGAGCCTCGATATCCTGCTCGGCTTTACGGGCTTGCCTTCGCTGGGTCAGGCCGCCTACCTGGGCGTGGGCGCGTATCTTACGGCGATCCTCGCGACCAATTACCAGTTCGGACTGGACGGGAGCTTCTGGGTGGTCATCGTGCTCGGCATGATGCTCGGCGCCGTCACCGCGGCTTTCTTCGGGCTGTTCGCGATTCGCGCGACCGGGGTCTATTTCCTCATGATCACGCTCGCGCTCGGCCAATGCGTGTGGGGACTCGCCTACCGCTGGAACTCGCTCACCGGCGGCGACAACGGGATCAACATGCCCGGCCGTCCGGAATTTGGAATCGATCTGGCCGACGACCTGACTTTTTTCTATGTGGTGTTCGGCTTTTTCGTGGCGACTCTGGTGGTGCTCCACCTGCTGGTGAAGTCGCCGTTCGGGCGCAGCCTGGTCGGGATCCGCGAGAGCGAGTTGCGCATGCGCATCCTCGGCTACAACACGTGGCTGCACAAATACATCGCGTTCATCATTGCCGGCGGCTTCGGCGGGCTTGCCGGGGTGCTGTGGGCATTCCTGAACGGGCTGGTGAGCCCCGAGGACGTCATCCTGACCACCTCGGTCGACGCGCTGCTCATGGTGGTTCTCGGCGGGCCGGGCACGCTCGTCGGCGCGACGATTGGCGCGGGTGTCGTGGTGTTTCTGCGCGAGTACCTCAGCACCTTGGTGACATGGTGGCAATACGTGCTGGGCGGCGTCTATGTGCTTACGATCCTATATCTCCCGGGGGGCCTGATGGGCATTCCGGAACGAATTCGCCAGCGTCGCACGCTCTCGGCGGCCGCTGAGCGGGCAAAGGCAGTTTCCGCGTCTCAATGAAATGAAAGGAGGAGTTCTTATGTTGCGCAAACTCATAACCGGGCGTCGTCGGTTGTTTCCGCTGAGTGCAGTCGCGCTCGGAATCAGTTTGGCCTCCGGGCCGGCCGTCGCCGCGGAGGAGCTTCGCATCGGCTTCGTTGCGCCGATGACGGGGATCTTCGCGCAGATCGGCAAGGACATGAGCAACGGTTTTCAGATGTACGTGGACGAGGTCGGCGGCAATTTCGCCGGTGCCAAGGTGACATTCATCCTCGAAGACGGCCAGGGCAAGCCGCCGGTCAACGTACGCAAGGCCGAAAAGCTCGTCCGGCAGGACAAGGTGCACATGTTCATCGGCGGCCTGCTCGCTTCGACCGGTTATGCGCTGGCTCCGGTCAGCACGCGGCTGAAGACGGTCTATATCTCGTCCATCGCCGCAGCGGACGATCTGACGCAACGCGAGGCATCGAAATATCCGTTAGTGGTGCGCACCGGCTGGACCAGCTCACAGCCCAATCATCCGTTCGGCGCGTGGGCCTGCGAGCAGGGCTACAAGAAAGTCGTGACCGTCGCGGCGGACTATGCCTTCGGTTACGAGACCGTAGGCGGGTTCCAGAAGACCTTCGAAGACTGCGGGGGCAAGGTGATCCAGAAAATTTGGCCGCCGCTGGGCACGAAGGACTTCGGTCCGTTTATCCCGACGATCAAGGACAGCGCCGACGCGATCTTCACACTCATGGTCGGGCCGATGTCGCTGCAGTTCCCGAAGCAGCTTGCCGCAGCGGGGATCAAGAAGCCGGTCATGGGCGGGGGAACGAGCTACGATGAGTTCGTACTGCCCTCGATGGGCGACGAGGTCGTCGGGCACGTTTCGGCGCTGCAATACAGCGCCGCGCTCGATACCCCGAAGAACAAGGCGTTCGTGAAGAAGTACCGCGAGAAGTACGGGAAGGTGCCTTCCTACTACTCGGAGAGCAACTACACCACCGCCCAGATGATTCACGAGGTCATGAAAAAGACGGGCGGCAAGTGGCCGGGCGCGAAGAAGTTCGTCCAGCTGATCTCGGAGGTTCAGCTCGACAGCGTGCGCGGCCCCGTCCGGCTCGATGACATGCGCAACCCGGTGCACAACATCTATATCCGCAAGGTCGAAAAGAAGAAGATGCACGGGTACGACCAGGAAGAGCTCTGGAACACGGTCATCAAGACCTACCCCAACGTCAGCCAGTTCTGGACGTACAAGAAGGCTGACTTCCTCAAGCAGCCGGTCTATAGCCGCACGTTCCCGCCGTGCAAGCACTGCGAGTAATGTCGTGAAGGGCGCCGAGCGCCGCCGCCGGAGGAGGGGCGGCGTTCGCCGACCCTTTTTCACTGCCGTGAATGGTGAATCGTGTGCAACAGCCCGGGGGTTGTGCATTGAGGCAGGATCGACGATCGAGTTTGAGGAATGACGTCCTGCACTTTGGGTCTTATTTTTTCGACTCACCACTCACGACTCACGAATGAATATGCCCCAAGCTGAAGCACAACCGGTCCTCGAGCTCCGCAGCCTGTCGAAGAGCTTCGGCGGGCTGCACGCCGTGAAGAACGTGAGCCTCAAGGTTTTTGCCGGCGACCGCAAGGCCATCATCGGCCCGAACGGCGCGGGTAAAACTACGCTGTTCAACGTCATAACCGGCACACTGCCGGCGAGCTCGGGGCAGGCGATACTCTTTGGATCGGACGTGACTGGCTGGCCGAGCCACCGGCGGACCGCCATGGGCATGGCGCGGACCTTCCAGGTCACGAATCTGTTTCCGAAGCTCACGGTACTCGACAACGTGCTGCTTGCGATCCAGGGCCTGCACCGCATGAAGTTTGTGTTATGGCGCCCGCTTTCTTCCTATGGGGACGTGCACGAGAAGGCGCGCCGCCTGCTGGAAGACGCCGGCTACTGGGACCGCCGCAACGTGGAGGTGCGCAACCTATCGCACGGCGAGCAGCGCCAGATCGAGATCGTGCTGGGCCTGGCGAGCAACCCGAAAATCCTGCTTCTCGATGAACCCGCCGCGGGGCTCGCCTCGGGCGAGTCGCGCGAGATGGCGGCCTTTCTCAAGCGCCTCGACCCGGCGCTCGCCATCCTGCTCATCGAGCACGACATGGACGTCGTCTTCGACGTGGTCGATCACATCTCGGTCCTGCACTTCGGCGAGGTGGTGGAGGATGGTCCGACCGACGCCGTGCGCCGCAGCGCCAAGGTGCAGGAAATCTACCTCGGAACGGGCTAGCGCCATGGCCATCCTTGAAGTCGAAGACATTCACACCTACTACGGCGACGCCTACGTCCTGCAGGGGTTGTCGTTGAAGCTCGAGCAGGGACAGATAGTGGGACTGCTCGGTCGCAACGGCGTGGGCAAGACGACGCTCGTCAAGTCCATCGTCGGCTTCAACCCGCCGCGCCGCGGCCGCATTGTTTTCAAGGGCGCGGACATCACGCACGTCTCGTCGTTTGAAACGGTGAGGGGCGGTTTGGGCCTCGTGCCGCAGGGGCGGCGCGTGTTCCCGACGTTGAGCGTGGAGGAGAACCTGCGCGTCGCCGAGCGCGGCATCGAGCGCCACGGCTGGAATGCAGAGCGCGTTTATACGCTGTTTCCTCGGCTCAAGGAGCGGCGCGGTCAACGCGCGAAGACGCTATCGGGGGGCGAGCAGCAGATGCTCGCCATCGGCCGCGCGCTCATGACCAATCCCGACTGCCTCATCATGGACGAGCCCTCCGAGGGCCTCGCACCCATCGTCATCCAGGGCGTGTGGGAAGCCGTCGGCAAGCTGAAGGCTCAGGGACTATCCATTCTGCTCGTCGAACAGAATACCGCACTTGCGCTGAAGCTCGTCGACCATGTGCACGTCATGAGCAAAGGCCGCGTCGTCTACTCCGCGAGCCCGCAGGAGCTGTGGGCCAACGAGGACGTGAAGTCGAACTATCTCGGCATTTGATGTTGAGTGATGAGCGCTAGTGATGGGTTGGGCCAAGCGTATTTCCATCACGACTTTTCATCACCACGAATTATCACCATCGCTCGTCGCCATTATTCCCTGATTCCTCGCTCGCGAGCGAGTGGCGCAAGGTCGCTACCAGCATGCCGAGGCGGCGAGTCCGGATAACAGCGCCCGCGTGCGGCTCGAGATAGCCCAGGCGCATTGCAATCTCGAGTTGCGTCTCGAGCGCGGCAAGCGAGCCGCAGCTCATTGCGAGAAACGCGAGCAGCTCTCCAACCGTGCCGCGCGTTGCGCCTTCCGCAAGGCGGGAGGGCACACAGAGCGCCGCCTGCCGGATTTGCGCGCGTAGCGCGAACGTCTCGTGTCGGGGAAAGCGCGCCGTGTCCCGGTACACGGCCTCGACCAGCGCCATGGCTTCCTGCCAGGCGACCACATCTCGGTGCGTGGTTGGGGCGGCCATACCCCGGATAACGCGCGACTCCGGCCGTGGTTGACATGAGCTCGACCCTAATCCGGAATCATGTCATCAGCACTGTTGACTGATCACCCGCCACTACAACTCATCTTGCCGACCCCGCCTCCCCTGTTCTGGGGAGACGGGGTCTATTCGAGACCGCCTTCAGTCTTGCGGGATCACTTGGTGATCTTAAGCTTCCGGAGCAGGTCTCCCAGCCGCGTATAATCCGCGTTCAGCTTGTTCCCGAGGTCGGCGGGCGTGCCGGTCACGGTCTCGACGCCTTTGTTAGTCCAGATCTTTTTTACCTGAGCCGAGTTGACGATCTTGCCGATTTCCGAGTTGAGACCGTTGATGATCGCGGCTGGCGTTCCGGCTGGCGCGAAGATGCCTTCCCAGCTCAGCAATCCAGCTTCGAACCCCGGCAATCCGACTGCGGCGACGGTCGGGACATCGGGTAGCAGCGGGTTACGCGTCGTGGCCGTCACGGCCAGCGCACGCAGCTTGCCTTGCTGGATGTAGGGGTTGAGCACCGGAATCAGGCCGAACATGAGATCGGCGCGGCCTGCGAGCAGATCGATGACGGCCGCCGAGCTGCCGCGGTACGGGATGTGGACAATGTTGATCTTGGCGCCGATCTTGAAGAGCTCGGCCGAAAGGTGGAAATTGCTCCCGACGCCGGACGAGGCGAAGTTCAGCACGCCGGGTTGCGAGCGCGCGAGCGCGATCAGCTCCTTGACTGTCTTCGCGGGTACCGACGGATGCACCACTAGTACCAGCCCGTAGGAGCTTACCTGGATGACCGGCGCGAGGCGCTTCGTGGGGTCCCATCCGTCCTTCGCGTTAAGATGGGGGCTGATGGCGACGAACGAGGACGGCTCGAGCAGCAAGGTGTAGCCGTCGGGCGCCGAATCGCCCACAAGCCGGTTCGCGATCATGCCGGTAGCACCGGGCCGGTTCTCGACGATGACCTGCTGTTTCAGCGCGCGGCTCAGGCGCTCGGCGATGACGCGCGCGGTCTGGTCTGCGCCGCCGCCCGGTGCCGACCCGGTCAGCAGCCGCACCGGCTTTGTCGGATACGACTGCGCCAGGGCCAATCCCGGGATGATGAAAAGCGTCGCGAATGCGGCACAACACATTTGCGCAGAAAGCTTCCTCATAGTCTCCTCCTCATTATGTGTTCGCGGCCCCTGTAGGCTGCCGGGGAAAGCATAACACTGTCTGTTGGCGGGACGTGACCGCAACAACGAAAACCGGTACTGGCCGAGAAGGGCGGATGTGCGTCGACCAGATCCAGCACCCGAGCGCCAAAATATAAGTCAGATTTCGACGCCCCATTCCGGCAATTTCGGTCCCTGGGAGGCAGTTACCAGGCAGAAGCTACGCGGGTGAATCGAGAGTGCATTAAAATTTCATTGTTTATTGCCACGGCCAATGCTGGAACGAAGAAAAAGCGGTTTCCTCGCGACCATAACCGACGCGCCCTGGTGGGTCGGCATCGTGCTCGCGCTCATCGCGTATCTGGTCATGCGCTTCGGGTTTGCAGCGCTGATGCCGCCGAGCAGGACGGCGCAGGCTGTGGCCGAAGGCATGGCGCAGATCGCCTGGGTCTTTGCGCTGCCCTTTCTTTTTGCTGCGCTCGTGTCCCTGTTGCGGCGGGTCTTTCGCGGGCGGCCGCGCGAACGGCGGAGCAGCCTCGTCGCGCTTCGCGTATTGCCCCGGCATCGGTTCGAGCTCCTGGCGGGCGAGGCCTTCGGGCGCCTGGGCTACGTGGTGGAAGCGCGCGGCAGCCGCGCGCCGGACGGCGAGGTCGACCTGGAGTTGTGGCGGGACGGCAGGAAGAGCGTCGTGGTCTGCCGGCATTGGCAGGAGCGGCGGGTCGGCATCAGCCTCATCCGGGAGCTTCAGGAAGTGATGAAATACGAGCGCGCGGATGAGGCGATCTTCCTCTCGAGCGGGCAATATACCCACGATGCCTGGCAGTTCGCCCAGGGCAAACCGCTGCGGCTCATCGACGGTGACGGGCTGTTGAGCCTGCTCGCAGGCGTTCGGGACGTGACGCTGGCGGAAGCCGGTCATCTCCAGTCGCGCGTCGAGCCACGCATCGGCCCGGCCGGTCACGATCGTCAGTCGTGAACCGCGCCCTCTTACTGCCCAGAATTGGCCGCAGATAAACGCTGATCGCTCAATGCAAGAATAACCCACTGTTTCTGCTCACTGACCACACGTCACGCCCTAGCCACGAAAGCGAGGAGACTGCATGCGAAACCCGCACGATTTCGTTCCCTTTTCTGCCATCGTCGATCGCCCACGGCTGCGGCTGCCTGATAACGCGCGGCTGGTGGTGTGGCCGGTCGTCAATATCGAGCAGTGGGAGATCGTGCGGCCGATGGCGCGCCAGGTTATCCCTGCGCCGAGCGGGGTTTCGGTCGTCCCGGATTTTCCGAACTGGAGCTGGCACGAGTACGGGATGCGCGTGGGCATCTGGCGGCTTTTCGATGCACTGGCGAAATATGGCATCACGCCCACGCTCTCGATCAACGCCAACGTGTGCAACGTTTATCCGCGCGTGGCGCAGGCCGCGGTCGACGCCGGCTGGGAGTTTCTCGGCCACAGCTTCGTGCAGATGCCGATCCACCAGATCGACGACCAGCGCGCCGTGATCAACCAGTCGCTCGACACCATCGAGCAGTTCACCGGCAAGCGCCCGCTCGGCTGGATGGGCCCGGGGCTCACCCAGACCTACGAGACGGTCGACTATCTCGCGCAAGCGGGTGTCAAGTACGTCGCCGACTGGGTGCTCGACGACCAGCCGTGCGAGGTCAAGACCGCGCACGGGCCGTTGATCGCGATCCCCTATACCGTCGAATTGAACGACATCCCCATGATGATCGTGCAGCACCATGAGTCCGATCACTTCATGAAGCGCTCGATGGAGAGCTTCGACCGGCTTTACCAGGAAGGCGCCGACATCGTGCGCATCATGGCGATCGCGATGCATCCCTACATCACGGGCCAGCCCTTCCGCATCAGCTATTTCGAGCGGTTGCTCGAGTACATGAAGGGCCACGATGGCGTCCTCTTCTGGACCGGCGAGCAGATCTATCACTGGTATCTCAAGGCCCGCGCCGAGGCCCATTAGTGAGAACCGCTAAGACGTTCGGCTGATTTTCCTCCGTCCGCACGCTGACACGAGCGCAATCCAAGCCCACCGATCGGCCCGCGAGAGGACCAGGCCGAACCCGAGACTCAGGCCGCCTGACACAGCTCCACGTGCCGCGCCGGTGTGCGTGGCGGCGCCTGCACTCCGTGAAAGCGGATCAGATGCGGACGCGGGCGCGGTAAGGACGCTGCCTGTCAGACCGAATGCGGGTTACTGCAGGTAGGGTCCTTCACGAAGCCTTCGTGGGTGCCCGGACCACCGGCACTACTCTTTGCCGCCTCCGCGAGCTCGGTGTTTGTGCTAATTATTATTTCTTGGCGGCCTTTGCGGTGAGGCTGTTATTTTCATTGGCGTCTCCCCTCCCTCGGCGCCGAGGCTTCGGCCTGTCACGAGGTATCATGTAAGGCCTCACCAAGAAAGATTCGCCACATGACCGAAAAAGCGAACCAGCTACGCCTCGGCATCCCCAAGGGCAGCCTGCAGGAAACCACCCAGAAGCTTTTCATCCGCGCCGGCTACGATCTGCGCATTTCCGGCCGGTCCTACTACCCTGACATCGACGATCCGGAGATCCAGTGCATCCTCATCCGCCCGCAGGAGATGGCGCGCTACGTCGGGCAGGGCATCCTCGATTGCGCCATAACAGGCCTCGACTGGATACTGGAGAACGAGGAGGACGTGGCGGAGCTTGCCGACCTGAGGGCGCCGTGGCCGAACTACGGCGTCGTGCGCTGGGTGCTTGCATCCAAGGAAGACTCGGCCTTTCACAAAGTGAAGGACCTCGAAGGCCGGCGCATCGCGACCGAGGCGGTGGGCATGACCAAGCGCTTCCTTGCGAAACACGGCGTGAACGCGAGCGTCGAGTTTTCCTGGGGTGCGACCGAAGTCAAACCGCCGATACTTGCCGACGCCATCGTGGATGTGTCGGAGACTGGCTCGTCGCTGCGCGCGAACGATCTAAAGATCATGGACGTGGTCCTGGAGAGCACGCCGCGCTTCATCGCCAATCACGAAGCACGAAAGGATGTCTGGAAGCGCGACAAAATGGAGCGCGTGCTGATGCTGCTCAAGGGCGCCATCGCCGCGGCGACGCGCGTCCTGCTCTCGATGAACGTGCAGCGCAAGAACGTGGATGCGGTGCTGAAGATCCTGCCGGCGCTTGCGACACCCACCGTGTCCACTCTCTCCGACCCGGAGTGGGTGGACCTGAGCACGGTAGTGGAGGAGAAGCTGGTGCGGGAGCTCATCCCGCGGCTCTACGAGGCGGGCGCGCGGGGGATCATCGAGCTGCCGATCAACAAGATTGTCGATTAGTTTTTTGGCCGCCGATGCCGCGGGCGGGAATCGTGAGTCGAAACACCGTAACCCCTTTTTCATTAGCCGCAGATGAACGTAGATCTACAACACTGAACCTTGAACCCCGAACACCGTTAGGTAGCTGCCGATGAACGTCGGTCTAGAATGTCGCGGGGTGGGTAGTACACCGGCGGATGGCTCGTCTCGAGCACACGGTAGGCGCCACGCGTATCGGCGATCGTCACGCCGCTCAGCATGATCTGGATGTGCCCGCTGAAACGCTCGAGGCGCCGCGGCCGCGGATAATCCCACGCGGACTCCTGCCCGGGCCCCGGCGCGATGCGTTTCATGTGACGCCCAGTTTCTGGCGGGTTTTCGCGGCGGCCTGCTGGATCGCGCGCATTTCGCCCGGGTCCATGCGGTCGACGTGCTTGAGCATCATGGCCATGCGGCGATTGGAGCGGAAGCGCTCGCGATGGCTGATCAAGAAATCCCAATAAAACGTGTTGAAGGGACACGCAGCGTCACCCGTGCGCTTGCCCGGATCGTAGCGGCAGCCGGCGCAGTAGTTGCTCATCCGCTGGATGTACTTGCCCGAGGCGGCGTACGGCTTGGTGCCGACCACACCGCCGTCGGCATGCATGACCATGCCGAGCGTGTTGGGCAGCGTGACCCAATCGACACCGTCCACGTACATGCCGAGATACCAGTCCGAGACGGCGCGCGGGTGCACGCCCGCGAGCAGGGCGAAGTTGCCGGTGACCATCAGGCGCTGGATGTGGTGACCGTAGCCGTACTCGAGCACCTGGCCGATGGCTTGCGCGAGGCAGTGCATGTCCGTCTCGCCGCTCCAGTAGAACGGGGGCAGGCGCCCGGATGCGGCGAGCGCGTTGCGCTCCCCGTACTGCAGCCCTTCGTGCCAGTAGACGCCGCGGATGAACTCGCGCCAGCCGAGGATCTGGCGCACGAAGGCCTCGACCGAGTTGATGGGCGCGCGTCGCGGGTGTGCAGCCGTCGCGGCATCGAGGCACTCCCGCGGCGAGAGCAGCTTGAGGTTGAGGGCCGGCGACAGCAGCGAGTGATTGAGAAACGGCTCGCCTGTCCACATCGCGTCCTGATAGCGGCCGAATGCGGCGAGCCGGTGCTCGACGAAGTCGTTCAGCGCAGCGCGCGCTTGCGCCGGTGTCACCGGCCAGGCAAAGCGCCGCAACTTTCCGGGCGCATCGGGGAACCAGCGCTCAACCGCATCGAGCAGCGCGCGGGTCGGTGCATCCGGCGCAAAGCGCCGCGGCGGCCGGACGCGCGGCGCCGTGCGGAAGCTTTCCCGGTTCTGGACGTCGAAGTTCCATGCGCCGCCGACCGGCTTGCCGCGACTCACGAGCACGCCGTGCCGGCGGCGTTGTTCGCGATAGAAGTACTCCATGACGAGCGCTTGCCGGCCCCTGGCCCACGCGCCGAACTCCTCAGGCGCGACCAGAAAGTGCTCGTCCGCGACGACCTCAACCGGTCGCCGGATGATGCCCTCCCACGAAGTGATCGCGTTCAGCACCCGGTATTCGCCGGGATGGGTGACAACGATGCGGGCCGGCGCAAGGTCGGACGCGGCGCGTTCCACCTCGCCGCTGAAGCTTTGCATATTGGCCGGATCGTCGAGCGTTACGTAGCGCACGCGCCAGCCTTCGGCGCTGCGGGCCGCCGCAAAGTGACGCATTGCCGCGAGAAAGAGGGCCGTGCGCTGCCGGTGGCTTGGCACGTGGCTGGCCTCCTCGCGCACCTCCATCATCAGGATCGCATCGCGCCGGCGGTCGGCCTCGCGCAGCAGGCGGGCGTTGGCATCGAGCTGATCGCCCAGGACGACGAGCAGGCGCTCCACGCCACCGGCGATCCCCGCCGCGGGGACGAACGGCGCGGCCGCGCGAGGGGAGGACGCTTTGCTTGGCATGGCGGTTTTATGCACGACGGCGTAGCGCGGTCACCCCGCCATCATGCCGCAGATCGCGCTGCTGTACCAGACAGGTCCGCGATCCGCCGCGCGCTCGGCGGGCGCCTATGCCGGCCTCAGTGCGGGCGCCCGACGATGCCGTTCAACGACGCGAGGCCTTTTGCCTCAGCGCGGGCGAAGTCCATGAACGCGCGCGCGGCGATTGAAAGCTGCTTGCCTGCGGGGTAGACGAAATACCATTGGCTCTCGAGCGGAAATCCTTCGACGTCCAGGCAGACGAGTTGCGTCTGCTCAGGCTCAAGTCCGAAGGTGTAACGGGAGAGAATCGAGACCCCGAGTCCGGCAAGAATCGATTCCCGGATCGCCTCGTTGGTGTTCAGCTCCATTCGTATCTTCGGCGTCAGACCGTGCTGCTCGAACAGCCCGAGGATGAACGCTCGCGCGCCGGATCCCGCCTCGCGCATCAGGAACGGCTCCGTGGCAAGGCGCGCGAACGCAATATTCCTCTCGCGGGCGAGCGGATGGTCACTGCGAGCAAATACCACCAGCGGGTTCGACACAATGGCCTGGACCACGACTTCCTGTTGCTCCGGCGGCGCGCCGAACATGTAGAGGTCGTCCTCGTTGTTTCGCAGCCGTTCCACCAGGCCGCTGCGGTTGTGGATTTGCAACGAGGTTTCAATGCCGTGATGGCGTTGAATGAAAGCCCCGAGCAATCGCGGCGCAAAAAACTTGGCCGACGAAGTCGCGGCCAGTCGAAGATGTCCCGATTCGAGGCCGCGCATCTGGGTCAGCGTCTCCTCGATGTTGGAGAGCGCGCGGAATACCTCGACACAGCCCGCGTAAACGCGCTGCCCCGCATCCGTTAGGTAGAGGCGTTTGCCCACCTGCTCGAAGAGCGGAAAGCCGAGCGTTTCACTGAGTTTCTTGATCTGGACCGAAACCGTTGGCGGGGCGAGATGGAGTTCGTCCGCGGCGCGCGCGAAGCTTCCCAGCCGCGCGCTTGCCTCCAGTACGCGCAGCTGCGGCAGCATGCCGTGCTTCAGATAATGTCGGATGTTCGATTGCGGCATGGCGATACCTCCTCGAATCGGTTGCCATTGCCGCCATGCCTGCAACGCACAGCGGCCTTCACCTCGCGGTGAAGGCCGCTTTGGGAAGGCAGACCTTCACCGCTTCGGCAAAGGTCTCGCTTGCATCCGTGGCGATGCCGACGCGACCGGGGCCGGAGCCCGAGATGACGATCGCGCAGTGGCAGCCAAACGGCTGCCAAAAGCTACTCCCCTTTGGAGGGGCGCCTGGTGTTACCCAGAACACCCCATATTGTTAGCACGTCGAACCCGGGGTTTCAAGGGCATGAGGCATTACGATTCGTAACGTCAGCCTTTACTTTTTGTTTTAAATCATCGCGTTTCGTAACTATAGGCGTCGAAAACTTCAAATTTTCTTCGGCCCCGGGTCAATCCATACTGGCCGCGCTAACCCGCGTTGCAGACTGCGCGGCGGCTGCGGCAGTCACGCGTGAAACCTGAAAGGGGCTTTTATGCAAGATAAGGAATCCCATGCCAAGCCGATCGAGGAGATCGTCAGCGGGTTTCAAACACACCTTGATCAAGGCCTGACAAAGCGGGAGGCGCAGGACCGTTTTCTCAAGCTTGGGCCGAATGAACTCTCGGAGAAACCGCGCCCGGGTTTTGCCGCGCTGCTGTGGGCCCAGTTCAACAATTACCTGGTGATCATCCTGATCGTCGCGGCGCTCGTCGCGCTGGCGCTCGGAGAGTGGATCGACTCCATTGCAATCATGATCATCGTCCTGCTGAACGCGGTGGTCGGCGTCATACAGGAGTCCAAGGCGGAACAGGCTCTCGCGGCCCTCAAGAAGATGTCCGCCCCCAATGCCCAGGTCATCCGTGACGGTATCCAGACGACGGTTCCGGGGCGGGAGCTGGTTCCGGGGGACATCGTTCTTCTCGAGGCCGGCAATTACGTTCCAGCCGATTTGCGCCTTGTTACAAGCGTCAATCTCAAGGTGGAAGAGGCCTCGCTCACAGGAGAATCCGTGCCTGTCGAGAAGAACGCAGCCGCAGTGCTGGACAAGGACATACCGCTGGGCGACCGCCGCAACTCTGCCTTTATGAGCACCATGGTCACCTATGGCCGCGGCAAGGGCCTGGTGACTGATACCGGGATGCACACGCAGATCGGCCTCATCGCGGAGATGATCCAGTCTTACCACGATGAAGACACGCCGCTGCAGCAGAAACTCGCGCATCTCGGAAAGGTGATCGGGACGATCTGCCTGGTTATCTGCGCCTTCGTCTTCATCTACGGGCTCACCCGGGACACGAATTTGACCGATATCTTCGCGATCGGGGTTGTCAATTATCTGCAGGGCGAGCAGAAGGACATCATCAACCTCTTCATGACCGCTGTTAGCCTCGCCATCGCAGCCGTCCCCGAGGGTCTGCCGGCTATCGTGACCATCTGTCTTGCCTTGGGGATGCAGCAGATGGTCAAGCGCCATGCCCTGGTCCGCAAACTGCCCGCCGTGGAGACGCTCGGATGCGCGACCGTCATCTGCTCCGACAAGACGGGCACGCTGACGCAGAACGAGATGACCGTCGTCCAGGCTTGGGGGGGTAACAAGCGCTTCCGGATCACGGGGGAGGGATACAGCCCGACCGGGCAGTTCTCCATGGAGGACCAGCCTTTCGAGGCGCGCAACGATCCGGACGCCACGGTGCTTCTGCAGGGGGCGCTGCTCTGCAACGACGCGAAGCTCGAGGAGCGAACGGACGATGCGGGCGGACGCGCGTGGCAGATCATCGGCGACCCCACGGAAGGCGCCCTGGTGGTCCTTGCCAGGAAGGCCGGATTTGAGCGGGCCGATCTGGATACCACGATGCCGCGCATCCAGGAAATCCCGTTCGACTCGGATCGAAAGCGGATGACGACGATTCACCGCGTCGAGGGCACCGAAGGCAAGGACATGGCCGCGGGGTTCCGCTATCCGCGGCACATTGCGTTCGTCAAAGGCGCGCCCGATGTGCTGCTGGAGCTCTGCGACAACGTGCAGGAGGCAGGGAAGACCGTTTCCCTTACCGAGGCGAAGCGCAAAGAGATCCTCGATCAGAACCGCGATCTGGCGAGCGACGCGCTGCGCGTCCTGGGCGTCGCGTATCGTCCGCTGGAATCGCCCCCCGAAAGCTGCACGCCGGAGAGCATCGAGAAGGAACTGACTTTTGTCGGGCTGCTCGGCATGATCGACCCGGCGCGCCCGGAGGTGACGGACGCGGTGAAAGTCGCGAACGGGGCCGGCCTGAAGAGCGTCATGGTGACCGGCGATCACAAAGAGACCGCCGAAGCGATCGCGAAAGAGATCGGCATTCTGACCCCGGGCGGCACCGTGCTGACCGGCCCGGAAATCGAGAGACTGAGCGACGAGGAGCTCGTTTCCAAGGCCGCGAACCTGCAGGTGTGTTGCCGGGTCTCGCCGCAGCACAAGACGAGGATCGTGGACGCCATGAAGGCGCGCGGGCACGTCGTGGCGATGACGGGCGACGGCGTGAACGACGCCCCGGCCCTCAAGCGGGCCAACATCGGCGTGGCAATGGGCATCACCGGGACGGATGTTTCCAAGCAGACGGCCGACATGGTCCTCACGGACGATAATTTCGCCAGCATCGTCTCCGCGATCGAGCAGGGGCGGATCATCTATTCCAACATCCGCAAGTTCGTCTACTTCCTGCTCGCCTGCAATGCCGGCGAGATCCTGATCATTTTCGGATCGATGCTGTTCGGGCTGCCGATTCCCTTGAGGCCGGTCCAGATTCTGTGGCTGAACCTCGTGAGCGACGGCGCTCCCGCCCTCGCCCTCGGCCTCGAGAAGGGCGATCCGGACATCATGAAGCAGCAGCCACGGCCCCCCAAGGAGCCGGTGATCAACCGCGACATGGCGATCGGCATCGGCGTGGTCGCATTAGTCGATGCCATTGCGATACTGAGCGCGTTCTACCTGGGGATGCAGCGTTATCCCGGCCAGCTTGCAGCGGCGCAGAGCATTGCCTTCGTCACGTTGTGCACTTCCGAGCTCATCCGGGCCTACACCGCGCGCGCGGAGTATCACAGCGTGTTCTCCATTGGAGTGTTCTCGAACAAGTGGATGAACTGGGCGGTATTTGCCTCGTTCCTGCTGGTTCTGGCGGTGGTCTACGTCCCGTTCCTGAGGCCATTCTTCGACACAGTGCCGTTGACGCTGAATGATTGGCTGCTGATGTTCCCGTTTTTCTTCGCGTCGCCTATCGCAATGGAACTGCTCAAAGCCCATTTTCGGAGACGTTCGGCGAGGCGGGCCGACACCGGGCAAGCCCCTATCCCGTTGGCACCTGTTGCCGACTTTGTGCAGCCCGCTCCAGCCTACGCTTCCGATTTGCCGGGCCTTACAGGAGGAGACACCATGCTGAAAGTGCTCATTCCGGTCGATGGCACTCCCAATTGCCTGTTTGCCGTGAGGCACATCATCAAACAATTCATGAACAACACGGCGATGGAGATCCATCTATTGAACGTGCAGCCGCCCTTCAACAAGGACATCACGCGTTTCGTCAGTCGAAACAACGTGCACGATTACCACCGCGAGCGCGCCGAAAATGCCCTGGCACCGGTCCGGCAGCTGCTGGACAAGTTTGGAATCCCTTACGGGGCGCACATGGAGGTGGGGGACCGGGCAACGTGCATCGCGCATACGGCCCGCCGGTTGCGCTGCGACCAGATCGTCATGGGCACCGCACGCAAGAATTCACTGACGCGACTCGTTGAGAATTCGTTGACCAACAAGGTGGTCGAAGTGACATCGCTGCCAGTCGAGTTGATCCCGGGCGACGCCGTGTCGCGATGGGAGCGCTACGGCATCCCGGCCGGAATGAGCGCCCTGCTGGCCTTGTTGGTCGCGGCCGCGTTCAACTAACGGCACGGAGCCGCCTCGGTTGACAGACCGCCGACGGCCGCGCGGGCCCGGAAAGTTCCCCGCGGTCCCACCCGTTATCGGGGTCAGCCAGCGCTATCTGCGTTTCGAATAGGTCGGCCTTCGCGCCATCGGCGCCGGCGCGTTGACGTCCTTGTGCCGAAAGCTGATGCGGCCCTTCGTTACATCGTAGGGCGACATCTCGACGGTGACGCGATCGCCGGCGAGGACGCGGATGCGGCGCTGGCGCATCTTGCCCGAGGCGTGGGCAGTGATCGCGCAGCCGTTGTCGAGCGTTACGCGGAAGACCGCGTTGCGCAGCACCTCGTCGACGAGGCCCATCATTTCAATCGTTTCTTCCTTTGCCATGAGCGGTTTTCCTGGCGGGGCCGCAGCGGCATAGCCGCTTTCCCGCGATGCCGTGCAGCGTGTGAATTGCCCGTTGGCCCGCGCCCGGGGCAGACGCGGCATCGAACGGTGAGTGAAAGCGGCCGGAAAGAATGCCAAAAATGGATCGGCCGCCGGTGTGGCGCCGAGTATGCGGCTTGCGCCCGAATTTAGCAATGAAAACGACCGCTCCAGCTCAGCGTCCGCTGCATCCCTCCTGAATGTTAACCGTTGAATGGGCTCGTACTTCCGAAAATCTTAAATCGTGGGTCGCATGTCGAAACCGGATTGGCTTCAGGCCTGTACCGCCTCTCGCCGCCTAACTACGTATTGGCCCCCGGTTCTGGGCCAATGAGCGATGAATCATGGTGCTGCAAGATGGCGAGGGAAAAGCGTGGCACCAACCGCATCACCAGTCCTCATCGCTGATCATCTTTGGATAGCGCGGTCCGCCCACGCTTCTGAGGCGCGCTCCGTTCTTTCGGCCGCCGAAAAAGTTACACTGTGGCCTTTTCGCCCCCCGGAGCTGACCATGTTTACGCGAATCGACCATGTGATGATCTGCGTGCCTGACTTGCAGCGGGCCATCGAACAGTACTGCAACATGGGCTTCAACATGCGGGACGGCGGCGTGCACCCCGGCAAGGGCACGCAAAATGCCGTCGCGTTCACTGAAGACGACTACATCGAGCTGCTGGCGATCCGCGATTTGGCCGAGCACCAGGCGTCGGCAAAGGAGCCTGGCAACTCGCACGCCGGCCTGGCCCAGTTCATCGCCGCGGGCGGCGGCCTGCGCTACATCATTCTGCAAAGCGATGACCTGGCGGCGGACGTCGCCGCCATGCGCAGCCGCGGCGTGGACGTGAGCGATGCGCTGGACCGCGGCCGGCGCACGCCGGCCGGCCTGGACCTCAAGTGGAAGGCGGCGGTGCTCGGCCCGAAGAATCCGCTGCCAATTTTTTTCATCGAGCACCTGACCCCGCTCGAGCAGCGCCGCAAGCAGGTACCGGGCGGGAACGATCATCCCAACGGTGTGTTCAAGATCGAGCGCGCCTACGTCATCACGCGCGATGCCAAGGCCGACGCGGCGATCTACGCAAAGGTGCTGGGCGTGCCCCAGCCCAAAATGGAGCGCGGCATGGTGATCATGTCGGACATGGTGGTGTTCCAGCTGGGGCCGACCGGTCTCGGCATTGCCCAGCCCTATGCGCCGGGGCCGGGTGCCGACGCACTCGAGCGCCGAGGTCCTGGCCCGTTCCAGGTTTTGTTCCGCACGAGGAGCATGGGCGCGGCCGCCCGCTGGATGCAGGAACAGGGGATGCCTCCTATTGCGCGCGGCGTGCGGAATACCGGTGAGCAGGCGATCGGCTTTGTCGGCCCCGAGTGAACAAAACCGCAGTGAAACGTAAATCGTGAAACGTGAATCGTGTTTAGCCGCGGATAAACACAGATTGACATTAAAGAAAAACCCTTCCGCCATTCGCTATCCGCCTTACGTTTTATTGCCGCCGATGAACGCCGATGGCTCGACACCAACAACAAGAACCCCGTTGTGCCTTCTGACTTAAGGCGTTGTCTCCGCTCCCTGCCCAATGCCGCTTCTGACGCTCACCGACGCGCAGCTTGCCTACGGTGAACTGCCGCTGCTTGCCGCTGCTGGATCGCGCCGCCGTCACAATGGAGGCCGGCGACCACATCGGACTGATCGGCCGCAACGGCACCGGCAAGTCCTCGCTGCTGGGCGTCATCGCTGGAACGGTGTCTCTCGATGACGGCGAGTTGAGGAAACCCGATGGTCTGCGAGTGGCGCTGGTAGAACAGGAGCCCAAGCTGCCGCATGCGCCCACCCTGCGGGCCAGCCTGCTGCTGCGCGGTCATATCCCGGCGATCCACGATGAGCGGGAGCGCTGGCGCGCCGAGGCGCGGCTCGCGGAGTTCCTGCACCGCTTCGGGGTGGACGAGAACCTCACGCCCGAGTCAGCTTCAGGCGGGGAGATCAAGCGGGCGGCGCTTGCTCTTGCGTTTGCGCTCCAGCCCGAGTTGCTGTTGCTCGACGAGCCGACGAATCACCTCGACCTCTCCGGCATCTCACAGCTCGAGAACGCCCTGGCGAAGCAGCCTTCGGCGATCGTGGTGACGCATGACCGCGCCTTTCTCGACCGCTTCTCCACCCATATCGTCGAGCTCGACCGTGGCCTGCTGCGCTCCTATCCGGGCAACTATTCGGACTTCGAGCGCCGAAAGGAGAGCGAGCTTGCCGCGGAGGCGGTCGCGCGGCGCAAGTTCGACAAGTTCTGGGCGCAGGAGGAGGCGTGGATCCGCCGCGGCATCGAGGCGCGGCGCACGAGGAACGAGGGCCGCGTCGCCCGGTTGATGCGCCTGCGCGAGGAGCGCGCCGCGCGCCGCGAGCGCCTCGGCACGGTAAAGCTTGCCATTGGCGCCGGGAACCGCTCGGGGAAGCGGGTGGCCGAACTGGCCGGCGTCACGAAAAACTACCCGGGACGTCCCGCGGACGAGCCGGTGGTGAAGGACCTCGATCTCCTCATCAGCCGCGGCGATCGCATCGGACTGATCGGTGCGAACGGCTCGGGCAAGACCACCCTCATCCGGTTGATCCTCGACACCCTGGCGCCGGATGCGGGCAGCGTGCGTCTGGGCACCAACGTTCAGCCAGCCTATTTCGATCAGATGCGCGAAGCGCTGGATCCGGACAAGACAGTCGCCGAAACCATCAGCCCCGGCTCAGAATGGGTCGAGGTAAGCGGCGTGAAGAAGCACGTCATGAGCTACCTTGGCGACTTCCTGTTTCCGCCGCGCCGCGCTGCCGCGCGGGTGCGCCAGCTTTCCGGGGGCGAGCGCAACCGGCTTCTGCTGGCGCGCCTCTTTGCGCGGCCGGCGAACGTGCTGGTGCTGGACGAGCCGACCAATGACCTCGACATCGAGTCCCTGGAACTGCTGGAGGCGGCGCTGCAGGACTACGACGGCACGCTGCTGCTGGTGAGCCACGACCGCGCCTTCCTTGACAACGTTGTTACTCAGACTCTCGTGGCAGAAGGCCATGGTCGCTGGCGCGAATACGTTGGCGGCTACAGCGACTGGCTGCGCCAAGCCGCTCTGCCGGAAGGGGAAGCGCCAGTTCGCGCAGCGAGTCAGGACGGTGAGCGCCTTGCGACGACGGGAGACGCATCGCTCGCCGCGCGTCGCCGTTCACCGGCGGCAACGAGCCGTCGCAGCGAGCGAGTGAAGCTCAGCAACAAAGAGTCTCGCGAGCTGGAGGCGCTCCCGCGCGACATCGAGGAGCTCGAGGCGGAACAGCAAGCCCTTGCCGCGCGCATGAGCGTGCCGGATTACTATCGGCAGCAGCCCGACATCCTGCGCGCTGACCAGGCCCGCAGCGAGAGCATCGAGTCTCAACTCATGGAAAAGCTGGAGCGGTGGGAGGCGCTGGAGGCCAAGGCGAAGGCGTCGTCGTCGTATTCGGGAGACCGCTGAACCCGGAGATCGAAGCCAATGACCCCTTGTAAAACCTGAAACGTAGATCGCTTCCGGTTGTAAATCCAGAATTATCGGTCGATAACCCCAGATGAGCGCCGATAGATCGCAATACCGATCAAGAAGCCGTTTCGCCTTGCGCCTTCTGGCTTCTGCCTTATGATTGCCCTTTGCCCCGAATCTGGCATCCTATCTCCCGTGCGCCGCTCTATCGCAGTTCTGCTCGCC
The DNA here is from genome assembly GCA_001303585.1 of Betaproteobacteria bacterium SG8_41. Classification (GTDB taxonomy): domain Bacteria; phylum Pseudomonadota; class Gammaproteobacteria; order Burkholderiales; family SG8-41; genus SG8-41. The sequence goes on along the minus strand of LJTT01000006.1, from coordinate 54,964 downwards.
GTCCTCGCGTGCAGTGTGCTTGCAGTCAGGTTCGATGCTGGCGCAGTGGCCCAGCCCGTGACGCTCGACAATTATTTCAGCAACCTGACGCGCCCCGATTCCCCGAACCATTGGCTGATCGCGCCTGCAGACTTCGCGATCAAGCCCGACGCGGTTGCCCCAGTGTTCGAAGCGCCGGTTCCTGTCCTGATCGAGACATTCAAAACGGTTGTCCTTCGGTCGGAGGGTGCGGCAGTGCTGGCGGAATCGGCGAACGGCATGCATGTCGTCGCGACCACCCCGTTGATGGGGTTCAAGGACGACATTCGGGCACTGTTCATTCCAGTTGGTCAAGGCTGGTCGACCATCGCGCTTTACTCCGCTTCCCGTGTTGGTTACTGGGACCTGGGAACGAACCGCCGGCGGGCCGAGGACTGGCTCAAACAAGTTCAAAATGCGCTGGCAAACAAGAGTCGGTAAAGGGGCCGACGGAGGAATAGAGTTGCGCCAAACGGCAATGAAATATCACCAATCCAATAAGAAGAGAATGAGGCATCTTTGCGCTGTTTTGCTTGCCCTCACTATCGGCTTGACCGCACTCGGTTGCGGCGCCGACAAAGACTCGAAATCTTCGAGCAAGCCCGCTGCCACGCAATCGAAGGCTGCTGCGGCGCAAGCCACGGAGTCCAAGTCCGGGCTGATCGACATCAACCGCGCCAGCAGAGATGAGCTGATGACGCTGAAGGGGATCGGAGAAGTCCGCGCCAAGGCAATCGTCAGGAAACGGCCCTACGCGAGAAAGGATGAGCTGGTCCAGAAGAAGATCATTCCGCAGTCCGTCTACGACGAAATCAAGGATCAGATCATCGCCAGGCAGAAATAGCCAATGGCGCTGAGCACGGCACCGTGGTACGCAAGCGCGCTCAATCGATATAGGGAAGAACGCCATGTATGAAGGCCCCATCGTCGACAGCCACCACCATTTGTGGGAGTGGAAAAACTACCCATGGCTGGTCGCGCCAATCACCCCGAAGATGTATGGCAGCAACTATCAGCCGTTGCGGCAGGATTACCTGGTGAAGGATCTACTGGCGGATTTTGGCGCCAACAATGTCGTCAAATCGGTGCACGTGCAGGCCAATTACGATCCCTCGGATCCTGTCGGGGAAACGCGATGGCTGCAAACGCAGGCCGACCGCGCCGGTTTTCCGCATGCAATCATCGGCCACGCCGTGATGACCGACCCGAATATCGAGGAAATTCTCCAGGGACACCGGCAGTACGCGAACACGCGCGGGGTGCGCCATCAACTGCATTTCTGGGAAGGCGACCCGCTGCGCTGCCGCACCGACCGCCCCGATCTGTGCATCACGGATGAATTCCAGCGCGGTATCGAGCTGCTGAAGAAATACGATCTCAGCTTCGAGCTGCAGGGCTTCTCGCATCAGTTCAAGTATTTCGAAGAACTGGTTCGCAACCATCCGGAGACGAACTTCTGCCTCGTCCACGCCGGCATGCTGACCGCGGATGACGATGCCACCGTCAACGCCTGGAAGGAAGGCCTCGAACATCTCCACCCGCGGCCCAATTTGTGGATCAAGTGCTCGGGCCTGAATTTTTTCAGCGGGAAGTGCGACGAGAATCACATGCGCATAACACTCGATCATCTGCTGGACCGGTTCGGCGGGGACCGTTGTTTCTACGGCAGCAACTTCCCGCTGGAGAAATTGTGGGCGAGCTATGACGATCTCGTCGCCACCACCAAGCGGATCCTCGAGGCGCGGCCGCAAACCGAGCAGCGGAAATATTTCCACGACACGGCGACATCGTTCTACCGGATCTGACGCAGCACCCGAAGTCAGAAGTCAGAAGTCAGAAGGCAGAGGGCAGAAGGCAGAAGGCAGAAGGCAGAAGGCTTTTCAACCCCGTGACCGCCGAGGCGGGGCGTGCAGGAAGTATGGACTAGGCTGCCGCTCTTACTTGTTCGCCAATGCTCACGTGGGCCCGACTTTCGCCGGTCGGCTTAAAGACAAAAGTAAGGCTTTGAGCGCCGAAGGATTGTCCGATCGCGTGCAGCGTCTGTTTCGCCGAAGCTTCGACCTCGGAGGAAAGTTTGTCGATCATGGCGTTTGCGCGTTGTTTGGCATGATTGCTCGCGGCCGACACGAGTTTGTTGCGGTCCTCCTCGGTAAATCCCGCCCCCAGGAAGCTGTTCAGGAGGTCCGGTAAAAGCCATGGCAGAAGCCTGCTTCTTTGCTCGTCGTAGAACTCGATATTGCGGATATTGATCTCGTGGAAACAGGGCGGCATGCGCAGGATGTAGGCGCCGGGGCCGGTTTCGATGATTTCGAAGTCCCGCGTCCTCAGGTCATAGCGGAATTCGATTTCAAACTCGAAAATCATCGCCATCTTCTTGCTGGAGTAAATCCAGTCGAGATACTTTTTGCCGAAGTCGCCCCAGCTGTGATCGAGCTCCGTCACAATCTCCTTCGTGTAGACCTTGAATACGGACAGGTCTCCCACTGCCCGCATTCCTTCAATCGTGGAATGGACCGTCGTCGAGCTCGCGGTCTTCCGTGTTCTCCGGAACAGAACAAATACGGCAATGCCCAGGGCCATAATAACGGCCGTGAGGAAACCCATCACAAGCAAACTTATCGATTCCATCGTGGTGGCTGAATTTCCTTGTGGTTTGAAGCGGGTGGCTGCTCACCGCGCGCGCTGGCGCGCAAGATGTCCATCTATCATGGAATTCTAATCCATTGCGCGAACCGGCCCCGGTTGTGAAGCGATGGCTCCAGATTCGTTCGGGGGCCGGCCCTCTGCAACGCGTTGATCGGCTGAAACAAGATAGACTCTCGAGCGCATCGCAGGTGCCCGGGTCGTCCGTTGGCGCGGCCGGTGAGCGCCGTAAACCGCGCGGCTATCTGGCGAGGTGCCGCCGAAGGATGCCTACTTCCCGGGGCGAAAGCCGAAAATACGCTCGAAGCGCTGCGCGTAGAGCGTCCAGGCAGCGGGATTGATCAGTCGGGGAGGGCGCTCGCCTCGCAGGATCGCGGCTACCTGTTCGGCATTCCATTCGGCCATGTTGCGCCGGGAATCATGCGTGACGCCCGCGGTGTGGTAAGTGGCGATCAAGTTGTCGAACTTGAGCAGCGGGTGGGTGAGCGGTGGAGGCTCCACGACCCAGACGTCGATGCCGGCGCCGGCGACGTGGCCCGAGTCGAGCGCGGCGGCGAGGGCGTCCTCGTCGATGATCCCGCCGCGCGCTGTGGTGATCACGTAGGAGCCTGCCGCCAGGGCATTGAGCTCGCGCTGGCCGATCATGCCGCGGGTCTCATCATTCAGCGGACAGTGGATCGAAAGGAAGCGCGACTCGGCGAGGAGGGTGGCGAGATCCACCTTGGTTGCGCCCCGGCCTTCAATCTCTTCCGCGGTGAGATAGGGGTCACATGCAAGCACGTTCATCTCGAGGCCTTTGCCGCAAATGCGCGCCACGCGGCTGCCGACCTGGCCAATGCCGATGAGGCCAACCGTTCGGCCCCGGGCGTTCCAGCCCTTGAAGACTTCCCGGTCGACGCCGCGCACAGTGCGAAGCGATCGGTCCGTCTGCGGAATATTCTTGGTCAGCGACAGCATCATTGCCACCGCGTGCTCGGCAACAGCATCGGCGTTGGCCCCCGCCTGGTTGACGAGCAGCACGCCTGCTGCCGTACACGCCCCTACGTCGACCGTGTCATAGCCTGCCCCGGTTGTTGACACGGCGAGCAGGTCCGGACAGCGTGCGATCAGCGCCGCATTGCATTTGTATTGATCGGGGACCTCGTGCCGGGCCGAGGTGATGCAATACACCTGGGAGGCCGACATGGCGCCCCAGTTGTCGGCTTGCGGGCCGGAGAACGCCAGCCGATGCACGATGATGTCCTTTTCCCTCTCCAGCGCATCCGCGACATTCGGCCGCTTGCCGTCGTCGAACCAGAACACGCTTTTCTCGGTCTTTTTGGCAGCCATTGGAGTCCGCTGGGTAGATGTGGCTTGAATGCCGGGCGAGCCCGATTCTGCCAGAAGGATCAGGTAAAGGGGACAAGGCGAAGTGACTCGGCGGCCCCCGCTTGGCCGGAACCCGCCTCCTTTGACCCCTCGTGCCGCGATGCGGGTGCTAGGCAGGTTGCTCTGCCCTGCTCTTGCCCATGATCCAGGCCGGAATCAGTGCGACGGTAAATACGATCCCCACCACGAGGAAGCTGTCTCGGAAACCCAGCGTATAGGCCTGCGCATAGACCACCCGATCCAGGAAGTGCAGCGCGCCCGACAACTGCAAGTCCGGGGGCACCCCGGCCTGCGTGAGCAGCTCCTGCATCCTGCGCAGAAACTCCGCCGTGCCGCTGTTGCCGGAGGTCTGAACGCTCGCCAATGCGTTTCCGTGAAAAAAAGTCCGCCGGTCCAGTATGACCGAGAGGAGGTTCACGCCGAATGCGCCGCCGAGCTGCCGGGAAAAATTGATCATCCCCGCGCCCTGTCCGAGTTGGTCGGGGCGCAATGGCCGCAGCGCCGCGACGATGAGCGCCGGCTTGCTCAGCCCCAGGCCCGTGTAGAAAAAAATGACGCACCGCGCGACCGTCCAGAACGGCGTATTGGCGTCAACGTTTGCCAGGGAGTAAGCGGACAAGCTGGCAAAAAACAGCCCTGCGATGATCAGGGCCCGCGCGGAAAGCCTGTCGCTCAGAAATCCGCCGATCGGCATGAGCAGTCCCAGCACGAGACCGCCAGGCATCAGCAGCAAGCCCGACGTCAGTGGCGTGAACCCCTGGACCGTTTGCACGAAGAGGGGCACGAGATAGATCGACCCGAACAAGCCGGCCCCGAAGATAAAGGCCACCGCAGCCGCCGCGGCGAAGCGCGGATTGACGAGCACCCGGAGATCGACCAGCGGCTGCGATGCATGCAGTTCCCAAGCAACGAAAGCGGCCGCGCTGGCGGCGGCAAACCCAAGCAGGGTCACGATGTAGTCGGAATACCAACCTTCGCGCTGTCCGTTGGACAGGCCAATGAGCAGGCAGGCGAGCGATGCCGTCAGGAGCATAAAACCGGTCCAGTCGAAACTGGCGCGCGCATCCGATTCCTCGCGCTCCGGCATGAACAGGCTGCCGAGCAGAATCGCGACGGCGCTGAACGGTATGCCGAGAAAGAAAACGTAGCGCCAGTTGAAATGCTCGATCATGATGCCACCCAGGGTAGGGCCCAGCGCCGGGCCCAGAATAACGCTGATGCCGAAAAGGCCCATCGCGCTCCCTCTCTGATGGGGGGGAAACACCCGGAACAGCGTGTAGACCGAGAAGGGTTGCATCAACCCCGCCACCGCGCCCTGCGCGACGCGGCAAAAGATCAGCATCGTTTCGTTGGGGCTCAGTCCCGCCAGCAACATCGAGACGATGAAAAGGCAGAGAGCGCCGATCAACGTCTTGCGCTGGCCGAAGCTGCGAATCAGCCAGGCGTTGAGCAGCATCGCGACCGTCATTGCGGCCAGGGCCCCGGTCGAAAACCACTGCGCCCGGTCCTGCCCGATGCCAAACGCGCCCATGATGTCGGGTATGGCGACGTTGACGGTGGTCGTCGTCATCATCGCCGCGACCGTGGCAAGCATTACCGTGATGGTGGCGTAGGACCGGTAACGCGGACCGTAACGGGCGAACAATAGCTCAGTGGTTTCGGCGGGCAATGTCGACTTCCGTCGTCGTTCCCGGACGCAGAGTGCGCCTCAATGGAGCCAATCTCGATCACAGGTGCAGGCGGTCAGCTCATTGCACACTATAGCGCCGGGCAGGGCATTACTATCGAGAAAAACAGTGACAGTGTAACGCCGTTGTGGCCGAACTACCGAAAGAAGCCGGAAGCGACGCACGCGCTCAACTGATGACGGGGATGAAGGCGCAGACGCACGGCGGTTGGACGGGCGAGGCTCGAGTTTTCGGGATTTCGGTCCAATATATGGGAACCGATCCCACCCAACCACACCACGAAGCCAGCGAACCGTAGATTCAGACGATCGGAAATCGCCCTCGTTCTTGTTGATCGCGAGAGCAGGATACGGCGTTAATTGCGGTTCGAATAGTTAGGTCCTGTTTAATACGCGCCAGGCGTCTTTGAAAAACCCAGGCAAATTCGTAACGCCAAATAAGAAACGTTGAGCGACAGGCCACTGCGGCCTGCAAGCCGCGAGCTCGCCTTTCAGCTTAACGCCAATTTCGAGGCACGACCGGCTAGTCACGGCCGGCTCGACTCCCAATCAACCAATCTGAGGTTGACGAGAGAGTGAGAGCCGCCTAATAGTGGACAGTGCTCCGGAACCGCAGGGTGAGAAACCGGAGACAGTAGCCTTGATCGCACAGAGAGAATGAGGAGGAGTCTCATGAAATCGATCTCAACGTTCGCTGTTGTAGTAGTGTCGATGATCGGACTCGGCGGAAACGCTACGTTGGCGCAGAGCTATCCGGATAAACCGATACGATTCATTGTCCCGTTTTCGGTTGGTGGCGGCGCCAACATCATCGCGAGAATCATTGCGCAGAAAATGAGCGACGATTTCCGGCAGCAGGTAGTCGTCGACAATCGGGGAGGATCGGGCGGCATCATCGGGACGAAAATGGCCGTGGAAGCGGAGCCGGACGGATATTCGATCGCTTTGGGCTTGCCAGCGACGATTACGGTGGCGCCGTCGCTGTTCAAGAAGTTGCCCTACGACCCCATCAAGGACTTGGTTCCTGTTGGAATGGTCGGAACGTCGGCCTATATCCTCAGCGTGCACCCATCGATGCCCGTGAAAACGGTAAAGGATTTGATTTGGCTGGCGAAGGCGCGCCCGGGCGAGATTAACTACGCCTCAAGCGCGGTTGGCGCGGGTAATCATCTTGCCGCGGAATTGTTTAAGTCACTTACCAAGACGAATATGGTTCACATCCCCTACAAAGGCGGCGGCGCGGCACTGGTTGCAGTGTTGTCGGGTGAGGTGCAGGTCATATTTGGCAGCAAGCTCACGGTGATTCGCCAGATTAAAGCGGGCAAGATCAGGGGGCTCGGGGTCACCAGCGCCTCGAGAGCGCCCGAGATGCCCAATTTGCCGACTATCGCTGAAGCCGGTGTCCCGGGTTACGAGGTCGACGTCTGGTTTGGGGTATTCGTTCCGAAAGGCACGCCGCAGGGAATTATCACGACCCTCAACAGGGAGATCGTGAAGATAATGAATGACGACGATATAAGAACCAAGCTGGCAAACCGGGGCTTCGAGGTTCGTACCAGCACACCTGAAAGCTTTGCAAAGATGATCCAGTCCGAGGCCGTCAAGTGGGCGCAGGTCGTAAAAGAGTCCGGCGCAAAGGTCGACTGAAGTGAGTAGTCGCCGAGGCTCGACAGGCTCTGGCGGACGTCAGGCAGCGGGCCGGATGGTAACCCAAAGTCAGAAGTCAGAAGGACTCCCGTAATGGGCCATGCGCATAACTCATTACGGGTGTTATGGCCTAGTCAAGGGTTGCTGCGATTTTCCGGATCTCCTCCGGCGTGCGCACACCCGCCAGCGGCGTTCTGGGCAGCAGGTGTTTCCCCATTGCGAGCGGCCCGATCACGACCGGCTCGAAGCCGATTTCACGCACCAGGCCAGACGCCAGCGCGTTGGCGTTCGCATCATCACCGGCCATCGGCATTCCGACGGGATCGCCCTGGCGTTTCGCGATCTCAGGCAATCTCGCGTAGCCGATCGCATTGAACGCGCGCACGATACGCACGCCCGGCAGCAGTTCCGCCGAGGCGAGACCGGCGCCCTTTTCCCGGGCCCAGTTCGCGATCTCGCCGTCGCGCCTCGGGATCGGATTGGTCGCGTCCAGAACGAGGGCCTTGGCAGCGAGCGCGCGCCCATGGTCCTTGCCGATCTGCGGCATTGCGCGATAGGGTACGGCGAGCAGCACCACATCGGCGAACGCGATCGCTTCCTCCACCGTGCCGGCACGCGCCAGTGGCCCGAGGCTGTCGACCATCTCCTTCAGTTGCTCGGGATGCCGCGACGAGAACATTACGGGGTGACCCGCCTGCACCCACAAGGTGCCGAGCGTGCCACCAATTCGTCCCGATCCGATGGTCGCGATCTTGAGCGGCGCCCTGCCCGGCGGGCTGGCGGCGAAAACCGCCTGCCCCGGGCTTGCCATCAGCAGTGCGACGCTCCCGGCGATGCGTAGAAAATCTCGTCGTGTGCAATTCACCCCATCATGCGTTGCCATGTTCGTCTCCCTGGGCAGGTCCCGACCGGGCAGCAATCATACGATCTCCTGGGACTGCCGGGGTGCAAGAATCTTTGGGCCAACACACACCCAACCAAAGGCGGACGGCCGTACCTCAAGCTGGGTGACGGAAACGGGGAACGGAGGAAAAAGGAGCCGATGTCTACTGCTGATGAAGGGGTGCCCCGTTTTCTTTGCATCACCATTTTTCATCATCTGTTCTAACCACTCACGCTTTCTGGAAAATGCGCGGCGTCTAAAAAAACGCTATGATCAGTGCCCGGTCCCGGCCGCAGGAACCTCCCATGCCGCTTACTGCCCAAAAGTCGTCTGCCGACACCATTCGCGCCGATTTCAACTATATCGTCGACACCGGCGTGCCGCCGGTGCGCTATATCGACTGGCCGGAGATGGAGGGGAAGGAGGTCCCTCCGGAGTACCGCACGCACGAGATGAGGGTGCGCAACGGCAGGCCGCTGCGCGACACGTTCAAGCTCGATGTTCATGGCTTTGTGTTCGTCGATCACGCTACGCAAGTCAAAGACTTTACGGATGGCGCGGAGCGCGCGCGCGTCTACGACCCTGAGGTGCGGGCGCTGATCAAGAAGCACTCCGGCGCCGCCGAGGTCGTGGTGTTCGACCATACCATCCGCATCGGTGATGAGCAGGCGCAGAAAGCATCGGGCGCGCGGCCGACGGTAAAGGGCGTGCATAACGACTATACCGAGACGTCGGCGCCGCGGCGGCTGCGCGATATCGTCGGCGAGGTCGAGGCCGGGCGCCGCTTGAAGAAGCGCTGGGCCATCATTCAGGTGTGGCGGCCGATTCGCGGCAAGGTGCTGGCTGAACCGCTCGGCATCTGCGACGGGCGCACCATTCCGCAAAAGGGTTTCATACGGATCGAGCGGCGCTACAAGAACCGCACCGGCGAGACCTACCACATCGCCCATGATCCGGCGCACGAGTGGTTCTACTTCCCGGAGATGGAGCGTCACGAGGCCCTGGTGTTCAAGGTGTTCGATTCGGATGCCAGCAAGCCTTCGCGCTTCACCGCGCACAGCGCGTTTGACGATCCTGCAACGCCGGCAGGGGCGCCCCCGCGCGAGAGCATCGAGACCAGGACTTTCGCCTTCTTCGACTGAAGCAATAAGAAAGGTCAGACTCGATTTTTTTCGCCTCGCATTGGCCGGCAAACCTTCGAGACAATCGACTCTGACACTACCACCGCGCCATGTATCACAATCTCGCGGTCCTTGCCATCTTCGCCTTCATGTACAGCGCCGTGGCCGGGCGCATCGAGCGCTCCTGGCTGAGCGGTCCTATCCTATTTGTTCTGTTCGGTCTGGTGAGCGGCCCACACGTGCTGGGCATTCTGAACGTCACCGTCACCGCGGAGGGACTACAAGTGATCGCCGAGCTGACGCTTGCGTTCGTCCTGTTCACCGACGCGGCCAACGCGAATCTGGGCGTTCTCCGGCGCAACCTCAATATTCCGGAGCGGCTCCTGCTGATTGGTCTGCCGCTGACGATCGGGCTCGGCTTCGTTATCGGGGTTTTGGTTTTCCCTGAGCTGAGCATCCTGGGGGTTGCATTGCTCGCCACCATGCTCGCGCCGACCGACGCGGCGCTTGGCAAGCCCCTGGTGACCAATGCCGCGGTTCCGGCTCCGATCCGGGAGAGCCTGAGCTTCGAGAGCGGACTCAACGACGGTATCTGCGTGCCGGTACTCTTCGTCTTTCTGGGCCTCGCGGTCGGCACGGAAGTCGCGGGCGGCACCTTCGCGAACGCGCTTCGTATCGTCGCCGCGCAGCTTGGCATCGGTCTGGCGGTGGGGCTTGGCCTGACCGGCGCCGCGGCTTATTTGCTGAAAGCGGCGGCGAGCCGCAACTGGGTGACGCCGCATTGGGCGCAAATACCGGTGGTTGCGCTTGCGGCAGGCTGCTACGCGGTGGCGCACGTTGCGGGCGGCAGCGGGTTCATCGCCTGTTTCGTAGGCGGGCTGCTCACGAGCGCGATTGCAAAGAAACACAAGCACGAATTGCTGGCTCCCGCGGAAGGCACCGGCGATGTGCTCGCTCTTTTTACGTGGGTTATTTTTGGCGCGGCGGTAGTCGGGCAGACGGCGGGCAGCTTCACCTGGGAGGTGGTGGTCTACGCCGTACTGAGCTTGACGGTCATCCGCATGGCACCGGTGCTGCTGGCGCTGGCGGGCACCGGTTTGGGTTGGGAGGGCAAGCTCTTTGTCGGCTGGTTCGGGCCTCGGGGCCTCGCGAGCATCGTATTTGCGATCATCGTGTACCACGAGAATCTGCCCGACAGCGGGATGCTCGCGCTGGTGGTCGTATGCGCTGTGATCCTCAGCATCGTCGCGCATGGGATGAGCGCGAACCCGATGATTGTTGCGTTGGGCGCAAGGCTGCGGAGAGGGTTGCCGGAGGAACGCGAGGGTTAGCAGTGAGAAGGCAGAGGGATGAGGATCCATGTTGCTACTTCATTGAAAACGCCTTCAGCTCGCCGTTGTGGCGACGAACATCATCCGGCGTGGCAACAACCCTCGGGCGTGCTGAGCGGCCCGGGAACAAAAAAACCGCGCAGGTCGAGAAACCATGCGCGGCAATTACAGATATCCAAAAGGAGGAGATTCAGGATGCCGATTTATTTATACCCGCAATCTTCGAACCGGCATGTTAACTAACGCACGGATCCGGCTGCGGCGAGGTGTTTATTTTTCGGGGGCCGTCGGTAAGGAGAAATCGATCACTTATCGGCGTCGAGAACAGTAATCGTCTCCCTGTCGGTAACGCCCGCGCCTTGGCTCACTATTCAGCTGCAGCGGGAGGGGCATCACGGCGCGAGAGCCCGTGCGGCGCCTCTGAGCGGGTCGGCCATGACACGCAGGAGGGCGATTGGAGCGGCCTCGATATTTTCACAGGAAGGTGAGTTGTTTACGCCGGTTCAATGACTTAGTGAGACAGGGTGCTGTCGGGCGCAAGAAAAAGCGACGTTTGCCCTGTTCGCAATGACAGGATTGGGTGGATATTTATTTTTTTAGGGCAGCGGAAATCTACGCCATGAAGCTCGCTGGTCTGGAAATCCCGAACTTCGTGGCGCGACGAATAGGCGCCGCGACGTGAAAGTTAGACTCGCCGACGGGAAGGAACGCACCCTCCAGTACAGGCCGGTGACCAGCTTGTGGCGCGCCGATGGCTCCCCAATGTCCGAGCCGCAGTTCCTTGAGAGCCTTTTTCGCTGGCTGCCGGACTTTTTCAAGGACGAGGCGGAACTGCGCGCCATCTGGAGCGTACCGGATACCCGGAAGACGCTCTTGCAGAGACTCGCAGAGAGGGGCTTCGGTCGGGAGCAACTGGCCGAAGTGCAGAAAATCATCGACGCGGAGAAGTGCGACCTCTTCGACGTGCTAGCCCACGTTGCCTATGCGCTCCCGCCCGTCACTCGCGAGGCGCGGGCGGCCACTGCCAGGGGTTATCTCAGTACCCGTTTCAACGCCAAACAGCGGGCGTTTCTCGATTTTGTGCTGTCGCGTTACGTGTCGTTTGGCGTGGGGGAACTCGATCAGGAGAACCTCAGTCCCCTCTTGCGGCTGAAATATTACAACTCCACCAGCGACGCCGTAGACGATCTGGGCAGGCCGGATGATATTGGCAGGATGTTCGCAGGTTTCCAGAGATACCTGTATCAGCAAACCGATAAATAGCTTCCGAGTCGGTTTCTTGAGGCCTGGAGCGCTTAATCCGACTCCGCATGCTGACGGACGCCGCCGATGCCGGGCCTGGTGCTCCTGTCAGCCCGCCCCCCCGGTCACAAGTAAAACGCAGGAACGCGCTGCGCGCTCGCGCGCAGGTCGCAGGGCACCCGGGCGGAGACGCAGGGCGAGGGCCAGGCCGGCGAGCTCCCCGCACGCAATCTGCGTCCGCCGGGCTGGTCGCTGTGCATGTCTTTCTCGGGCCAGGTTTTCAGAAAGCAGAGTAACCCCGTGTATGCGGGTGCGCTGTCACTGACTGCTGTCGTAAGCGACTGCTGTCGTAAGCGCTAGAAGGGATGCCTGCGACGAGCGAGAAGCGCGGAAATCGACAAGCCGGCGTCAAGGGCCGAGCATGAAAGACAAAGAGCGCTCTGCCAAAGAGTCTTTTCAATTCATCGATCTGCCTTCCGACTTTGGGCTGGCGTCACCCTTTTCGGCGCCCCGTACCGGCTCAATAAGGCATGATGCGTGAAAACAGCCTTTGTATAATTCGACTCTCAGCACTCGAGCCGGGGCGCGCATGATCGTCGACACGCACATCCACATCTACGGCTTCCCGTCATTCCGCGATCTGAGCAAGCACATCCGAACAATGGAGGATGCGATCGCGTTCCGCACGCGCTACCCGGAGCTCTACAACTGCAACCTCACTGAAAAGCCGATCGACAATACCGACGACCTGGTCTCGGACATGGACAGGAACGGCGTCGACTTCGCGCTCGTGCAGGCGCGGGCGGGCTATGTGTCGAACGATCTGGTCGCGGCTGCGGCGAAGCGTCATCCGGCACGCATGGTGGCGTTGGCGCGGGTGGGGCACGACCAGGAGGCGGCCGGCTATCACGAGGACCCGGGGCCGACCCGGGAAGCGGCGCCGGCGGAGCTCGACCGCTGTCTTGGCTCGCTGGGAATGAAAGGCGTGGGCGAGACCTTCGTGCGCGCGCTCACCGACCACGTGAACCCGGAGAAAATCGCAAAGGACCTCTCCGGGATCATGCGCGTCGTGGAGAAGCACCAGGTGCCGATTCAGTTTCCGACCGCGTGGTCCCAATTCCCGGGCGGCCTCTTCTACGGCGATCCGCTCTGGGCGGACGAAGTTGCCGCGCGCTTTCCGACCGTGCCGGTCATCCTGACCAAGATGGGCCGGAGCATCACCCGTTATTTCGACAGCGCCATGACCGTCGCCATGCGCAATGTGAATATCTACTTCGACGTGGTCGGGACCAACCCGCAGCACCTGCGCTTTGCGATCGACAAGATCGGCGCCGAGCGCATCATGTTCGGGACGGACTGGTCGACCACATGGCGCTGGCTGAGCGTGCCGGCGACGCTGCACCAGATCCGTATGAAAGTGCTGGATGACGCAAAGCTCAGTGACACGGAACGCGAGCAGATTCTCTGGAAAAACGCAGCGCGGATCTTCAAGCTGGAGTCGAGCCTGCCGCGCACGGCGAGAGTTGCGGCCTAGCCGCAGCGCCGCCGCGGCATCGATCAACAACACCTGTGAGGAGGAAAAATCATGAAACAACGCACGTTGCTCGCCTTTGCGGCGGCCTGTTTTGCGGCGTCAGCGCTGGCGCCGCTCGGGGCATACGCGCAGTCGCAATATCCGTCGCGGCCAATCAGGGTCGTCGTGCCGTTCCCGCCGGGTGGCGTGGTGGACACGATCGCCCGCCTCTGGGCGCAGCAGGCAGGCCCTCTGCTCGGCACGATCGTCGTAGATAACCGCGGCGGCGCGGGCGGCGTCATCGGCGCGGGAGAAGTTGCGCGAGCCGCTCCCGACGGCTACACGCTTCTGGTGGGCAATAGCAGCACCCAGATTATCAATCCGGCGGTGATGAGGCGCCCGCCGTACGACCCGGCCAAGGATTTCGACACGATTGACATGCTCGCCATCTCCGCGACTTCGGTGATAGTGCACCCCTCCTTGCCGGTACGGAACCTGAAGCAGCTCATTGCCTACGCCAAGGCGAACCCCGGCACGCTGTCGTACGGCTCCGCGGGGGCGGGAACCTTGACCCATCTCGCCGGCGAGATGTTCAAGCAGCGCGCCGGCGGTCTCAAGATCGTGCACGTCCCGTACCGGGGTACAGGTCTGGCGGTGACCGATCTCGTCAGCGGCTACATCCCGATGATGACGCCGAATATCACCGGGCGCCTGCTGGGTCTCTACCGGTCGGGGCGGATCCGAATTCTCTCGGTGAATGCGCCGGCTCGCCTCAAGGCCGCGCCCGAGATCCCGGCGACCATTGAATTCCTGCCGAACATGATTGCCCAGCTGTTCAGCGGGCTGTTTGCGCCGGCGGGCACGCCTAAACCCATCCTCGAGCGTGTTTCCCAGGTCACGCGCAGGGCGCTCGCGGACGAGGCTTTCCAGAAGAAGCTGATCCAGTCCGGATTCGAACCGGTGCTGGACTCGAGTCCGGAGAAAGCGCAGCGGTTCGTCGAGACGGAGCGCAAGGAGCTTATGCCGCTGATCAAGGCGACGGGGTTCAAGAAATAACCGCCACGGAACCAGAGCCGGAAGGCAGAAGGCAGAAGCCAGAGAGCGCAAGTCGCGCCGACGAAAGGCCTCAAAGCCCGTGATGGGTGATGCGCTGGCGGTAATACGCGCATCGCCCGTTACGCACCGGTGATTCGTGTATTCGCTGATATGCCACAACGGCCGTTCCTCGCCTTTGCCTGCGCTCATCTGACGGACGAGCGGCTGTACGCGGCGCAGGTCGCTGCGCTGAGCGCCGACTATCAATGCGCTGTGTTTGCCTTTCGCGACCACGACTCATTGGGCGGGATGGCGGACGAGCTGCTCGCAAATACGCCCGCTCGCTTTACGTTGATCGGGCTCTCGCTGGGCGGCTATCTCGCCTTCGAGGTCATACGAAGGCAGTTGCAGCGCCTCGAGCGTCTGGTATTGATGGATACGACAGCGGTGGCCGATCACACGGAGCGACGCGCAGGCCGCCACGCCGATATCGCCAAGGTGAGCGAGGGCGGCATCGAGGCGCTGATTCCCGAGCTGCCCGCGCGATGGCTGCATCCAGCGCACGCGCAGCGCACCGAGCTGATCGACCTGATGTCCGAAATGGCGCGCAGCATCGGTGCGCGCGGGCAGTTCAACCAGCAGGCCGCCATGATGGGGCGGCCGGACTCCCATGAGGACCTCGCCCGGGTGAGGATTCCGACGCTTATCCTGTGCGGCCGCAACGATCCGGTAACGCCGGTGCCGGACCATGAAGCGATGGCGGCGAAGATTCCGGGTGCGCATCTGCAGATCATCGAACATTGCGGCCACCTCTCGACGATAGAACAGCCGGACGCCGTCAATCGCGTGCTGATCGATTGGTTGCGGAAGACCGATGCGCATTCCATTCCGCGTGGGGCCCGCTGACGTCGCAGCGCCGAGCGAACAGCGCCAGACTGCTGCGGGCAGGGAGAGATCCGGAAAGACCTGAAAGCGCCGACATGGCTGGCACCTTGAAACGGATTTCCTCCGTGCTGGTTTACCTCGCCGTGGCTGGCGTGGTGATATTGGTGCTGTCCGAGGTCGCAGTGCGCATCGTGAAGCTGGCGCCGCCGCTGACCGAGCACTACATGTTGAACAAGATGAGGGCGCCGGACCCGGTCCTGCCCTACAAACTGCGTCCCAGTATCACCTTTACTGGCCGCTCCGACACGGACGAGTTCGACTTCCGGCACGCTCACAACGCGGCTGGTTTCCGCGACGAGGAACGTGCTTACGAGAAGCCCGAGGGTGTGTTTCGCGTCCTCGGACTTGGCGACAGCTTTGCATACGGCATAGGAGCTCGCTACGAGGAGACCTACCTTCGCCGCGTTGAGAAGGCCCTCAACGCGCGCCCCGGCGAGCATCCGCAGGTCCAGGTCATCAAGGCCGGCATCCCTGGCTATTTCCCGGAACCCGAACGGATGTTGCTGCAGAAGTACGGTGTCCGTTATCAGCCCGATGTTGTCATCGTGGGTTTCGTGGACGACGACGTCATCGACACCTATCTGGGCCTCGAAGCCGTTAGTGTCGATGAGTCCGGGTATCTCAAATCAAACGAAGCCCGGGTGATCGGACCGGTCGGCACGTTCTTTTACATTCATTCCGACCTGGCGCGCACCATCCTGAGCCGTTATATCCGGCAGAGGATCGCCGGGAAGTACCGCATTGTCCGCGACGAGGTGTACAAGCCCGACGGCCTTTATGAAGCCCAGTGGCGGCAGATCGAAAGGGAATACACGGCTATGGCGGAGATCGCCCGCTCGATCGACGCAGAACTGGTCCTGCTATACATCCCCGGCCATGATATTGCCGCGCGCACCGCAGCCGGGCAGACCTATCCGCCGCAGCGTCTGTCAGGGTGGGCCAAGCGAAACGGCGTCACATTCGTGAACACCACGCCGGCGATGCTGGCAGCGATCGATTCATCATCCGCGCCTCTTTACCATTTGCGCGATACCCGTTGCACGCCCGCGGGCTATGCGATCGTTGCCAACGAGCTCTACAAGGCCCTGACCGAAAACAGGCTCGTGCCGTAGCAGGGGTATTGACGGGGCCAGGCTCGAATTTCAACCCGTCGCTGTTCAAATTCCGTGCCGCAGCAGTCGCCGCAATGTTGATGCACGTCAAGGTGCGCCACAGTTGATGCCGATAGCGTATGGCCACGGCCAGTGAAACCCTTGGCCGGCCCCCAGTTTCGCGGCTTCGATCAGTCTCTATTTTGAGGGAGGCAACTATGTGCGATTTTGCGGCCGATGCGGAAGCGGCGCGCCAACTTCTGGTCGGCCGGACGCTGACCGTGCAGCGGGTGCGCGAGCTCAATGCCAAGGACTACTTCTACCAGATGCTCAAGGACAACCCGGAGATGCTCAAGATCTATCCGGGGATCGAGAACGAGCTCCTGAAGGGCGCGATCGACTGCCACATCCATGCCTACCCGGATTTTGTCCACCGCTCCCAGGACATGGTTCAGATCGCCATCGACGCTTCGAAGGCGGGCATGCGCGCGCTTGCCTTCAAGGATCACTGGAACGTCAGTGCCAACGCCGCCTACTGCGCCCAGCGCCACCTCGACTACATGATCGAAAAGGGCGAGCTGACGCACCGAGTGGAAATCTACGGGGGATCCGGGACGTGTTTCGGGATGAACCCGCAGGCTATCCGCGTCGCGCTGCAATATCCCAACTTCAAGATGATCTGGTTTCCCACCTTCACTTCGTTCGGCTTCTGGCGCGGCGCCGGCCATCCGGAAAGGGGCGGCGTCAAACTGGTGGACGACTCCGGCAAAGTGCTGCCCGAAGTCGTCGAAATCATGGAAATGGCCGCTGAAAAGAAGGTCGGAATCGGTTTCGGGCATACCGATTTCGCCGAGCTCCTGCCCTTGTCGAAGAAGGCCAAGGAAATCGGCGCCCGTGCGACACTCGACCATCCGCTGCTCGAACTGAACAAGCTGTTGCTCGATGAGATGAAGCAGCTTGCCGATCTCGGCGTCTACGTCGGCACCTACTGTCAGCCCATGATCCCGAGCCTGTATCAGCCGGTCGCCGATCCCATGGAGACCATCAATACCATCAAGGCCATCGGCCCCGAGCGCTGCATCATCGGCAGCGACTTCGGCCAGGTCCTGCACATCGACAGCATCGACGGCATGAGAGTGTTCATCCGCGCCCTGCTGGCGTTCGGGATCAAGGAAGCCGACGTTCGCCTGATGCTGCACGACAATCCAGCCAGGCTGATGTGGCTCGACTGACTCGGGCAAAGAGGGGTCAGCAGGGAAAAGGGGTCAGACCCCTTTTTCCGTTTCGATCGATCCGGCAGCGGCGGAGCGGGGATTGGCCGGCGTGTCATCCAATCGCGTAGAATCAAGCCCGCGCACGGCGCGGTCTGGCATCCCTCATTTCATCAAACTAAATAGGCAAATCATGAAGTTGTTTCTATTCGTCATCGCGCTGCTTTGGGCGGGCGCAGGTTCGGCTGCAGAAAAACCCGCCGCTCCGCAAGGTGCCTCGCTCAGCGGCAAGGTCCTCGAAGTGCAGCACGCCGCCAGTTTTACCTACCTGCGCCTCAAGACCCAGGATGGCGAGACCTGGGCCGCCACGCCGCGAGCGCAGGTCGAAAAGGGCGCGGACGTCAGGCTGGACCAAACGACCGTAATGACCAACTTCCAGAGCAGATCGCTTAACAGGAAGTTTGACAAGATCGTGTTTGGCCGTCTGGCAGGCGCGGGCGCTGGCGCGCCCACGACGCATGGCGACATGTCTGCGGTACACGGCGGCCTTGGCGCGCCGGCGCAAGCGGCAGATCTCAAAGTTCCCAAGGCGAGCGGCCCGAATGCGCGAACCGTTGCCGAAATCGTCCAAGGAAAGGACATGCTCAAGGACAAGACAGTCCTGGTTCGCGGCAAGGTCGTGAAGTACAACCCGGGAATCCTTGGCAAGAACTGGATCCATCTGCGCGATGGCTCGGGCTCGGCCGCCGAGAGAACGAACGACGTGCTGGTGACAAGCAAGAGCGAGACGAAGATCGGGGACGTCGTGCTGGTTAAGGGCGTCGTGCGTACGCACAAGGATTTCGGGGCGGGTTATTCGTACCCGGTCATGATTGAGGCCGTCGAACTCGCCGGCAAGTAACCGAGGAGAGGCGCCAGCCGGCGGATGGCGGCTCGAGAGCGGGTCGTTGCTTTTACCCTGGCGCGATTCCGGGACCTGATGTGACCCTCGACGAAGACAGCACGCGACGGCGCCTGGCCGGGTTTGTCGCGCGCGCCTCTAGCGCGCGCGATGCCGTTATCGTTACCCTCGAACGGATGAGCGGCGGCGCGGTGCAGGAGAACTGGGCGCTTGACGTCGAGCTCGACGGCAAGCTGCGGCACTGGGTGCTGCGCACCGACGCCACGGCGACGGTGCGCGAGAGCCTCACGCGCGCGCAGGAGTTCGCCGTTTTGAAGGTCGCGCACGCTGCCAAGGTGCTTTCCCCGGAGCCGCTGTTTCTGTGCGACGACCCGGCCGTCACGGGCCAGCTGTTCTTCATCATGGAGCGGCTGCCGGGTGTGGCCGCGGGCCACAGGATCACCCGTGATGCGAAGCTGGTGCCGGACGGCGCCAGGCTCGCGCGGGAGCTTGCCGCGAATCTCGCCCGACTGCACCGGATTACTCCGGCGCACGCGGGGCTCGAGTTCCTGCCGACGATGCGCGCTCGCGATTGCATTGCCCACTATCGCGGCTACCTCGATACACTGTCTCATCCGTATCCGGCTCTTGAATGGGGGCTGCGCTGGTGCGAGCTCAACGCGCCGCAACGCGAGGACACGACGTTCATCCATCGCGATTATCGCACCGGCAACTATCTGGTCGACGAGGGGCGCCTGGCCGGTGTACTCGACTGGGAATTTTCCGCATTCGGCAACCCGCTCGAGGACATTGGGTGGATGTGCGCCCGGTGCTGGCGCTTCGCGCGCCCGGATCTCACGGTTGGCGGGATCGCCGGCGTCGAGGATTTCGTGCCCGAATACGAGCAGATGTCAGGACGCCGGATAACGCCCGGCGATCTGCAATACTGGCAAGTCATGGCCCATTTGCGCTGGGCGATCATCGCGCTGCAGCAGCTCGAGCGCCATCTGTCGGGGACGCAGCGCTCGCTCGAGCTGGCCTTGACTGGCCATCTCGTAGGCCAGATCGAACTCGAGATACTCAACCTCACGGGAGCGCCATGAACGACCGGCCCGATGCATGCGACTTGCTCGAAATCGCGCGCCATGCCTTCACCGCCGAAATATTGCCTGCTGTCCCGGAGCCGCTGCGCTATACCGCTTTGATGGTCGCCAATGCCATGGCGATTGCGCAACGCGAGCTGGCCGCGGGCGACTCGCCGCTGCGCGAGGAATACCGGCGCCTGGCCGGGTTGCTGTCCCAGAATCCCGCGGCACCCGATGGCAGCGCGCTGCGCGACGGAGTCGAGAGCTATAATCGGCGCCTGGCAAACGAGATTCGCGCGGGTCGATTCGACGGGGAGAAGCGCGCTGCGGTGCTCGAGCACCTGCGCCGTACGACGGAAGAAAAGCTCGCCATATCCAACCCCAAAGCGCTGGTGCCCGGCTAGAACCGGCCTCGAGAACCCGGAAAACTGCAGGATCTTTAACCACGGAATCGCACGGAATTACACGGGCGAGGACCTGAGTCTCGAAGTGAGCTGTAGTGGAACAACATTCTGTGTGCTTCCGCGCGGATCCGTGGCTGTATTGTTTTTGAGATGGCTTCTGGCAAGGATCGAGACGCGAACGCGGAAAAACACGGATACGATCGACGTCGAGGAAGCGTTGCGCACAAAGGACGCCCCGTGTTTTGCTGTGCGGATCCCGCTCCATCCGGTGTCGTGAGGGCTTGCAAGTGAGCGCCAGCGCCGCCTTCGAGCTGCTCACGCCGACGGCTTTCCTTTTGCGGTCGGGCCGGATCTACGCGGATCGGACCGCGGTGATCGACGATGCCCACCGCTGCACATACGCGGAGCTTCTCGAGCGCTGCCTGCGGCTATCCGGCGCGCTTCGCAACATGGGCGTTGTCGAAGGCGGGCGAGTGGCGGTGCTCGCGCCCAATACGCACGTGCTTCTGGAAGCCCATTACGGCGTGCCGTTCGCCGGCGCCGTGCTGGTGGCGCTCAATCCGCGGCTCACCGCGGCCGAGCTGGCGACCATCGTCGCGCACAGCGGCGCGCAAGTGCTTATCTACGATTACGAGTTCGAGGCGCCCGCCCGGGATATTGCCGTGCAGACCGGCGGCGGATTGAGAATGGTGCGGGCCGGGCGGCCCGATGATCAATACGAGCTGCTGCTCGACAGCGCCGCGCCATGGCACCGGCCGGTCGCCGACGAGCGCGGACTGCTCTCGATCAACTACACGAGCGGAACCACGGGCAGCCCGAAAGGGGTCATGTACCACCACCGCGGTGCCTATCTGCAGGCGCTCGCAATGGCGATGGAGACCCGACTCGACTGCGACAGCACCTTTCTGTGGACGCTGCCGATGTTCCACTGCAACGGCTGGTGCTTCCCGTGGGCCGTCACCACCGCGGGCGCCGCGCATCTTTGCCTGCGCAAATTCGACGCGGGGCTGGTGTGGGGCCACCTGCGAGACTCCGGTGTCACACACTTTAATGGCGCGCCGACGGTGCTCGTCATGCTTGCATGGCACGCTGCCGCAGCGGGCCTGCCGCGACCCGTGCGCGTGGCCACGGGCGGCGCGCCGCCGACGCCCGCAATCCTGCAGCGCATGGCTGAACTGGGCATGGAGGTAACCCACCTCTATGGCCTTACGGAAACCTTCGGCCCGGCGGTGATCTGCGAATGGCGCGGCGAGTGGAGCCGGCTCGGGATGGAGGAACAGGCGCGGCTCAAGGCGCGCCAGGGCGTGGGCAATGTCGTTTCGAGCGAAGTGCGCATCGTCGATGCCCATGGCGAGGACGTGCCCGCCGACGGCGCGACACTCGGGGAGATTGCGCTGCGCGGAAACAACGTGATGCTCGGCTATTACCGGGACGAGATCGCCACCCGCAAAGCCATGCCGGACGGCTGGTTCAGGACTGGCGATCTCGGCGTGATGCATTCTTACGGCTACGTCGAGATCAAGGACCGCTCCAAGGACATCATCCTGTCGGGCGGCGAGAATATCGCCTCGATCGATGTCGAGCGCGCCTTGTGTTCCCATCCGGCTGTGATGGAGGCCGCGGTGGTTGCCGGCCCCGATCCCAAGTGGGGCGAGGTGCCGGTCGCTTTCGTCGTCCTGAAGAGCGGGGCTGTCGCGAGCGAGGTCGACCTGGTCGCCCACGCACGCGAGCACATGGCACACTTCAAGGCACCAAAGCGCATCGTGTTCGGCGAGCTGCCGAAGAACGCGACCGGCAAGATTCAGAAGTTCGTGCTGCGCGAGCGTGCGCGGGAGCTGATGAAAGCGTAGCGTGAATCGAAAAGTCGTAACCTGTTTTATTAGCCGCAGATAAACGCTGATTCACCGTTTCAGGTTTAAGGTTCAAGGTTCGACGTCCATGGGTTCGGCGCGGGGTCGCAGACGGCGAACCTGAAACCTTAAACTTGGAACCTGGAACTGCCACTGCCACCACCCTTTTTATTTCTGCCGAGACTGTTTATGGACTTCACGCTGCCTCAACAAATCGATGACTATCGCCAGCGCTATCGCGCCTTCGTGGCCGAGCGACTGCTCCCTCTCGAGCAGGACCCCGATGCGTACGACGACCACGAGAACATCCGCCTTGACGTGCTGGAGAGGCTGCGCGCCGAGGCGAGAGCAGCAGGCTTGTGGGCGCCGCAGATGCCGAGGGAGCGCGGCGGCCAGGGACTGCCGGTCGTGGGAATGGCAGCATGCTACGAGGAGATGAATTACTCCATCTTCGGGCCGGTCACTTTCAACTGCGCTGCGCCCGACGACGGCAACATGATCGCGCTGAACAAGATCGGGACCGAAGAACAGAAGGCGCGCTGGCTGCAACCTATCGTCGACGGCAAGGTGCGCTCTTCCATCGTCATGACCGAGCCGGCGCCCGGCGCCGGGTCTGATCCGGCCATGATGCTCACGACTGCAGAGAGGAAGGGCGATAAATGGATCGTCCGCGGCCGCAAGTGGTTCATCACCGGCGCGGGAGTGGCGCAGCATTTCCTGCTGATCGCGAAGACCTCGGGCGATAAGCGCAAGGGGCTCACCGCTTTTCTGTTCGACCGCGACCAGCCGGGCTGGCGCATCGTGCGGCGCATTCCGGTGATGGGGCCGGAGGAGCATGGCGGTCACTGCGAGATGGAGTTCGACGGCCTGGAGATTCCCGACGAGAACCGGCTGATGAACGTTGGCGACGGCCTGAAGGTGACGCAGATCCGGCTGGGCACCGCGCGGCTCACTCATTGCATGCGCTGGCTGGGGCTCGCCCGTCGTTCCATGGACATTGCTGCGGAATATGTCTCCCAGCGCGAGGCGCTGGGCAGCAAACTTGCCGGGCGAGAAAGCGTGCAATGGCTGCTCGGCGAGGCCGCGATGCAGATCGAGATTGGACGCCTGCTGGTCATGCGCGCGGCGGCCAGGCTCGACCGCGGCGAGTTTGCGCGCAAGGAAATATCGATGGCGAAAATTGCAGTGGCCGACGTCCTCCACAAGGCCGTGGACACGGCGATCCAGCTGAACGGCGCGCGCGGCTACTCCAAAGACACGATACTCGAATGGATCTACCGCTACGCGCGGCAGGCGCGGCTCGTTGACGGCGCGTCCGAGGTGCACCGCATGGTGCTCGCGCGGTTTTACATGGACGAGCGCAACGATTACTGGTCGTGGAATTGACGGGAAGGCGCAATCCGGGACAGACTCCAATTCTGGGACACGACACCAACCGACTGCGGACCAGCGCGGCCCGGAGGTTTCTGACCGCCCGCGATCAATGAAACCCGATGCCGTTTCGCTCTGCTGCGGGGCAGGGCAGCCACGTTGAGCGCAGTCAACAGTCACGCATTACAGGAGTTGGAGGGGTAAAGATGGCGAAGCAAGGCCGAACAAGAGCGGGCGATTCCGCACGGCCCATCAAAACGAAGCGCGACCACGAAGGCGCCGCAGCCGTCGTCAAGAAAATATCCGGACAGGCCGACAGGGATTCCGCCGCGGAACGGCGGCTACAATCGCTCCTGCGCGAACTGGACAGGTTTGAAGAGGCGGAAGATTACGAAAGTGACGACTCCCCGGAGGACCAGGAATACCTGGGACCCCGCAGGCGCTGGTCAGACGAATAAGCACCCAGAGGCAGCAGGCGGAAGGCCATCCGCCAGAAACTTAAAAGCTACTTGCAGGCCGTGCTGCGGGAAAGGGCGTGAAACGGCGCCCGCAGCGTGAACAGCAGCGCTTTCATCATGCGCACGCGGTCAAAACGCTCGAGCGCCGGCATCACCGTCGCAATGTGATCGACTCCCGGGACCTCGACGAAATTCATGCCCGGCAGCACCGCGGCATCGGTCGGCACGAGGCCATCGCTGCGGATGCCTTTGCGCCACATCAGCTCGCGCGGAATTTCCAGCAACGTCTTGACCCGTGCGCCCGGCGTACCGTCGAGTGCGCTGGCGAAAGCGATTGCCGGCACCCTGCGCACAATCGCATCGATCGCGGCCGCGTGTTTGCGGTAATAGGCGAGCGAAGCGCCCGTGGTCAGGCCCTGTGCCGATTCCTTCGTGCCGCCCAGAAAACTGAGAATGGCGGTCGAGACCAAAGGGTCGAGCAGCGAGCCGTCGAGCAGCCTGTCGGCCACCGGTGTGCCGAAGAACGCGCCCTGCAGTGACACCCAGCCTTTTACTTTCAGTTGCAGCGACGGCTCGGCGCGCAGCGCCTCGAGCGCATCGACCGAGCCCTTGCTGTGCGTGATGAGGATGACGGGCTTTACGGAATGCCGAATTGCCGCGGCTACAATCGGCGCGTTGACCCCGACGCTCTGATTTGACCTGATCGCAACTTTCTCGCGTTCGATCCCGAGGGAGGCGAGCCAGCGGAGTTGCTCGGCGAAATAGCTTGGATTCAGGTCGCTGAAGTAGCCGGGCACCAACAGCATCTTGTGCTGGCGAAGCACGTTGACATGCGCCGCGCTGAAGGCGCAGTCGCGGACATGGGCAGCGAAATAGGCGCGCGTCAGGTCGGCGCCTCCGGCGGCGGCCACCGCCAGCATGCCAAGCGCAATGACCAGGACCTGCTGCAGGCTTCGTTTGCACCACATGTCTTCTTGTATCACGAGTATGGTGCTCCACCCATAAGGGAGGCCAATTGCGGGGCGGACCAGATACCGGGTAGATCGCCCTTTTCACGAACAAGAATCGGTAAACGCGGTCTGTCCGCGGTTTACCGTCGAGGGCAACGAAGCCACTGTGGATACAGCGCGCTAAAACACGTCAAGCCGTGCACCGGAACTGGCGACGGGACCTCGCAATGAAGATACTGGCGATGTAAACGAGTGGTGACCCAGAACGTGCTCTTGCTTCGCTGCCAGTCATCGGTACTGCCCGTCACCGCGCCGGGCGCCGGACGCCTTCTGGGCAT
Organism: Betaproteobacteria bacterium SG8_41; assembly: GCA_001303585.1. Classification (GTDB taxonomy): domain Bacteria; phylum Pseudomonadota; class Gammaproteobacteria; order Burkholderiales; family SG8-41; genus SG8-41. Next base: position 29,893 of record LJTT01000006.1, on the reverse strand, counting down.
GGCGCACGGGCGCGCTAACGACTCGACGTGGGGGCCTGTTGGCTCGCCGGCGCCGGCTCTGCGACGAAAATCTCGACGCGCCGGTTCATCGCGCGGCCCTCGACGGTGCTGTTATCCGCTATGGGCTCACGCGAGCCGCGCCCGTCAATCGCGATGCGGCTCATTCCGACACCCCGCGCAACGAGGTAGTCGCGCGTGCTGGCCGCCCGGTTCACTGACAGGGGGTTGTTGATCGCGTCGCTGCCGGTGCTGTCCGTGTGACCGATGATGCGGACGTTGGTGCCCTGATAGCTGGTCAGGCCTTGTGCGAACTTGTCGAGCACCGGGCGCATCCGCGGCTTGATGTCGGCCTTGCCGACGTCGAAAGAAATGTCACTGGGGATTTCCAGCTTGAGCTGGTTATCCGGCGTCCTCGAGACTTCGACACCGGTGCCCTCGGTCGCCTTTTCCATCTCGCGCTGCTGCTCCTGCATGTTTTTGGACCAGATGTAGCCGCCGGCCGCGCCAATGACCGCGCCGATCGCAGCACCCTTTGCGGCGCCGCGTCCGCCGCTCGCGACCCCGCCGATTACCGCGCCAGCCGCCGCGCCGATTCCTGCGCCTGTCGCGGTGTCCTTTTCTGTCTGAGTCATTCCGGCGCAACCGGAGAGTGCCAGAGCGCCAATCGCTGCCGCGGCAATGGAGCGTGTCCTCGTGGATGCACTCATGATCCGGCCTCCTTGTCCAAATTCCGTCGCGTCGAGTCTAGCAAAGAGCCCTTGGTGTAATACCGGTAGCAAATCACACCGCACTCAAAGTCAGAAGGCGCGGTAAATCCGAAAAACGTGCCGCATAGCGGTTATCGGCCGCGAGAAAGCTGCGTCAGGCATAAGAGCGCAAGCGTTGCGAGAACTCGGCCAGAGCCTGGATTCCGCTCGCCTCTGCGCGCCGGCACCAGTCCTGCAGTTGCCTGACGAGCTGCTCGCGCGAGGCGGTGGACCGCCCCCATACCGCGGCGAGCTCGCGGCGCATCGCATACATGGTCTGCAGCGGCTGCGATTTCGGCAGCACCTCGGCGAGTCGGGCGCGCTCGGAGTCGTGCAGCATCTTATCGTCGCAGTCGAGCCAGGGCTCGACGCTCTTCAGGGCGCGCGCTTCCTGCGGCGAGCGCCGGCGCAGCTTGCGCAGTTCCTCTGCATAGGTCCGTTTCAGTGACTGGGCGTACTTGGCGAGCACGTCGTAGCGGCAGCGGATGATCGCCTGCAAGGTATCGGGGTCCACGGCCGCCTTCGGCGCGGCGAATTGCGGAGTCGGCGCAACGTGTTTTACCTTGGCGAGCCCCAGCGCTTCGAGAATGCGGATGTACATCCAGCCGAGATCGACTTCGTACCATTTGTTCGAGAGCTTGGCCGACGTGGGGTAGGCGTGGTGGTTGTTGTGCAGCTCCTCCCCGCCGATCAGGAGGCCCAACGGCACAATGTTCGTGCTCGCGTCGGGCGTGGACCAGTGGCGATAGCCCCAGTAATGGCCAATGCCGTTGATCACGCCTGCTGCCCAGAACGGGATCCATACGATTTGTATCGCAAGAATCAGCAGGCCCGGAACAATACCGAACAGGATGATGTCGACGACGCCCATCAGCACCAGCCCGAGTATCTTGAACCTCGAATAAAGGTTGCGCTCGAGCCAGTCGTCCGGCGTGCCGCGCCCGTAGCGCTCAAGCGTTTCCGGTTTGCGGGCTTCCTTGACGTAGAGAAAGACCCCGGTCCACAGCACCCGGTTGATTCCGAGAATCTGCGGGCTGTGCGGGTCCTCCGGCGTGTCGCATTTGGCATGGTGCTTGCGGTGCACCGCGGCCCACTCCTTCGTGAGCATGCCCGTGGTCAGCCAGATCCATAGCCGGAAGAAGTGACTGACCGCCGGATGCAGGTCGAGCGCGTGGTGCGCCTGATGACGGTGCAGGAATATCGTAACGGAGACAATCGTGATGTGGGTGAGCCCCAGCGCGACCAGCACCAGCCCCCACCACGGCAAATCGAACAGGCCGGAAAACAGGACGGTTTCCATGGTGGCTCCTTGACCGGCAACGTTTTCAATATACGCCGGGAAGCAGCGCTCAATTTTGATCTAAGTCATATCGCAGTCCGCGGCCGCCGCGCAGCGGCAAAAAGGACTGATTGATGGACCCGCCGCTCGAATCCAGAGGGCCGGGTAGATTCTGAGAGCGCGGCCTCGCCGTGATTGACGGGAGGCGTTGAGACCGGCGGCGGGGGTTTACCCCCGGCATCCGGCGCAGTAAATTGTCAGCGGTGAGTATCGAATTCTGAGAATATTCCTCGTTGCCGGCCGGGAAACGGCCGGCGTTTCCGTTATTCCGTGGGTAATCAAGTGGAGCAGATCATGGCTACCTTTTTGAAGCGCCGCATCGACCAGACGCAAACCGACGCCGCCGACCTGGAGGTGCGCCAGACCGTCGAGCGGATCATCGCGGATATCGGCAAGCGCGGAGATGCGGCCGTGCGCGAGTTATCAGCAAAGTTCGACCGCTGGTCGCCTCCGAGCTTTCGCTTGAGCCAGGGAGAAATCGACAAGCTGATGCGCGACGTCCCGGAAGGCACGCTCTCGGACATCCGGTTCGCGCAGGAGCAGATCCGCACCTTTGCGCAGCATCAGAAGGACGCGCTGCGCGATGTCGAAGTGGAGATCCGCCCCGGTGTGAAGCTCGGTCACCGGAACATCCCGGTGGAGAGCGTTGGCTGCTATGTGCCCGGCGGGCGCTATCCCATGGTCGCCTCTGCGCATATGAGCATCGTCACCGCGCGCGTGGCGGGAGTGAAGCGCATCATTGCCTGCACGCCTCCCACTGGCGGTCAGCCGCATGCGGAGACGATCGCGGCCATGGTTCTCGGCGGCGCCGACGAGATCCATGTCCTGGGCGGCGTACAGGCCGTCGCCGCAATGGCACTGGGGACGGAGAGCATGGCGCCTGTCGACATGCTGGTCGGTCCCGGCAACGCCTACGTCGCGGAGGCGAAACGCCAGCTCTTTGGCCGGGTCGGGATAGACCTTCTTGCCGGGCCAACCGAGATTCTCGTGATCGCCGACGACAGCGCGGACGCCGAGATGGTGGCAGTCGATCTGCTGGGACAGGCCGAGCACGGCCCGACCAGCCCGGCAATCCTCATCACCACTTCGCGCAAGCTGGCCGATGCGCTGCCGGCCGAGATCGAGCGCCAATTGAAGGTGCTGCCCACGGCCGACGTCGCGGGCGCGGCGTGGCGCGATTATGGCGAGATCATTCTGGTCGCAAACGACGACGAAGCGGTTCGCGAGGCAGATCGCGTCGCCGCCGAGCATGTCGAAGTGCTGACCCGCAATCCGCGCTGGTATCTCGAGCGCATGAAGAATTACGGCGCGCTTTTTCTCGGGCCCGAGACCAACGTCTCGTACGGCGACAAGGTCATCGGCACCAACCACACACTGCCCACGCGCGGCGCGGCGCGCTACACCGGGGGGCTGTGGGTCGGGAAGTTCATGAAGACTTGCACCTACCAGGAATGCACACCCGAGGCCAGTGTCGAGATCGGCGATTACTGCTCGCGCCTGTGTGCCATTGAGCGCTTCTGGGGGCACAAGGAGCAGGCTGACCTGCGGTTGCGTCGCTATGGCGGCAGGGACGTCGGCCTCCATCGGGCGAAGCCGGAACGCACATGAGCGCGCCGGGTTCGCTGCCGGAGGCTCTCAAGGGCTGCCGGGTGGATGGCCGCGTCGCGCTCGTCACGGGCGCGGGGCGCGGGCTGGGACTCGCGGCGGCGATCGGGCTGGCGCAGGCCGGCGCGGAGGTCCACCTCGTGAGCCGCACGCGCGCCGAGCTCGAGAAGGCCGCCGACACCATCCGCTCGGAGGGGGGCATCGCGCAGGCGCTGGTGTGCGATGTCACGAATGGCAGGCAGGTACGGGAAGCGTTCGCGCGGCTGCCCCGGCTGGATATCCTGATCAACAATGCCGGCGGGAACATGCCGGAGCCGTTCGTGGAAGTTACCGAAGAGCGGCTCGACCGCATTCTCAATCTCAACGTGCGCGCGGCGTTTCTCGTGGCGCAGGCCGCCGCGCGCAAAATGCTGGAGGTATCCGACCGCAGGGAACGCGGCGGCGCGATGGTCAACATCTCCTCGCAGATGGGCCATGTCGGCGCAGCCGGGCGCACCGTCTACTGCATGACCAAGCACGCGCTCGAAGGCTTGACGAAAGCGCTCGGAGTCGAGCTCGCCCCGCACAACATACGCGTGAACTCGATCGCGCCGACCTTCATCGAGACCCCGATGACCGCCCCGTTCTTCGAGGAGCCGCGCTTTCGCGAGTGGGTGCTGAATCGCATACCCCTCGGCCGGCTCGGCCAGCTCGACGAGGTAACGGCCGCGGTCGTGTTTCTCGCTTCGCCCGCCGCTTCTCTCATTACCGGTGCGAGCCTCGTGGTGGACGGCGGCTGGACGGCGCAATAACAATCGGAGAAGACGCGCTTTCCCCTCGGCGATGAGGCGCGACTTCAATGGCCGCTGGCGGCCCGTGTCGTTCAACGTTCCACGTTCAAAGTTTTAGGCTCAACGTCCGCGACCCGGAGCGGCGTTGATAAACCTGCAGCCTCGAACCCTCAACCTTGAACCTGAAACTCGAAACCTCAAGGCCGATTCACGCCGGTTGTGCCTTGAGCAGCCCCTGTAACGATTTCATCCGCTGCGCCGAGTCGCCGGCGATGTGCGTCCAGATGATCGCATCGCGAACGAGCTTGTCCGCCCCCGAGTGCATCGCTGCGCCGCCGGCATAAGTGTGTATCGCCAGGTTGGCGTAGCACACACGCTGAATGGCATCGCTTGAGAAATTCATCAAGAAATGACCGTGAGGCGCGGGCTGTGCCCGGTCAGCGTCGCTCTCCGCCGCGAGCCGCATGACGTATGAGCGCAGCGCCTCCGTGTACATGTGCATTTCCGACAGTTTCAGCTGAACCAGCTGCTGCTCGGCGAGCAGCCGGCCGCCGCGGCGCGCGGTGCGGGCGCACTGTGTCGCCATCTCGACCGCGGCGTCGCACACGCCGACCGCGTTGGCGGCGTACTCGAGCTCCCCGAATCTGGCGTTCTTGCCGCCGTGCCCCTTGAGTCCGCTGTTCACTTCCCCCAGAAGATTGGCATGGGGCACGCGCGCGTTATCGAAGATGAGCTCTGCATTCTGATAGAAGCGCCAGCCGCTCTTGTTGAAGACCTTGCCGACCCGCACTCCCGGCGTGTCGATGGGCACCGCAAAGATGCTGGTGCCGTTACCGACCGCGGCGGCAGCGTTGGTGCGCGTGAAGGCGAAGAAGAGTTTTCCGACGTTGGCATTGGCGATAAAGCATTTCTCGCCGTTGAGAATCCACTCGTCGCCCTCGCGCTCCGCCCGTAATCTCAGCCCGGAGCGGGGGTCGTCCGGGGGCGGCAGGCGGTTGTCGGAACCCGCATTGGGCTCGGTGATGCCGCCGCCCAGCAGATAAGTGTCGTCCGCCAGGAACGGTTTCAGGAAGCGGTCGCGCTGTTCCGGCGTGCAACGGTCCGCGATCAGATGGCACCACTTCCAGCACTGGCTGAAAGTCTTGGCGATCGCGCTGTCGCCGCGCGCGAGCTCCGCGATCACCACCGCCTGGGTCACAAAATCGATGCCGTGACCGCCCCATTCGCGCGGCACGGCGGCTGTGCGAAAACCGAGCCGCGAACCCTTCCGGATGATGTCCCAGTCGATTGTCGCCGCGGGATCGGCAATGCGATCACGCTCGAGCGAGATCGGCCGTATCTCCTCTTCTGCAAAGCGCCGCGCTTCCATCTGCCAGCCGCGCTGTTGTTCGTTGAGCGAAAAATCCATGTCACCCTCTCCGCCTCGCATCATAGTGCCTGGACGGCAAGTTCGAAAGTCGGAAGTCAGAATTCAGAGGCGCATCCGTAATACGAGACGGGTAACGGGTGATGCGCCTCAGACTTTAAAAGCCGGGCTCGGTGACGGGTTATGCGCATTACCCATTACGGCGAAGGAAGTTGAACAGATTGGCTGAGCCCAGCAGGCGATTGTTGGATTATTCCCTTCGCGTGATGAAAGGCGTATGTTGGGCGAGCAACCCGCACCGTCTCGCGATGGGCAGCCCAAGGGAGGGTAACCATGAGCGCAACCGTTGCACGTACTGTGAAGCCGGTGGACGCACTGGAAATCAGCGTCCTCGTGGATAACGTCACCGACCCGCTGTCCACGCTGCCGAAGGACGTGAAGGGCGAAAATGCCGTTCTCAGAGACAAGGGGCTGAGGGTCACGTCCGGCCACGCTCGCTGCTGCGCCAACCACGGCCTGTCGCTGGTCATTACGGCGCGCATTGGCAGCGATATCCAGATTCTCCTTTTTGATGCCGGACCGGAGGCTTATACCTTCGCGCGTAACGGCGACCGGCTGGGGACGCCTTTTGGCGAGGTCGGCGCGATCTTCCTTTCACACGGGCACTGGGACCACGGCGGCGGCCTTCCGGAGGCGTTGCGTCTTGTCACGTCCGCGAACGGTGGAAATCCGGTGCCCTTTCATGTCAACGAGGGGATGTTCGCAACCCGCGGGCTGCGCCAGCCCAATGGGACGGTGGTACCGGCCGAGAACGTGATGAAGCCGGTCGATCTCGAGAGGCGGGGCGCCGCTATCGTCAATTCCCCGGATGCGCGGGCCATCATGGAGCAGGTGTTCTATGTGAGCGGCGAGATTCCGCGGGTCACGCCTTACGAGCGCGGTCTCCCGCCGCACGTAAAACTGGCCCAGGACGGTAGCGCCTGGGAGCCCGACCCGTTGATTCTGGATGAGCGCTATGTCGCCGCGCACGTCAAAGGCAAGGGCATCGTGGTGTTTACGGCGTGCTCACATGCGGGGGTGATCAACGTGCTCAAGGACGCGCGCAACGTCTTCGGAGATGTGCCGCTCTATGCGGTGATGGGAGGCTTCCATCTCTCGGGGGCTGAAGTCGAAGCGGTGATCCCAGACACGATTCGAGACTTCGCCGACTTCGCGTTGAAGCGGATCGTGCCGTGCCATTGCACCGGCTGGCGCGCGGTGCACGCACTGGCCACCGTCTACAAGGACGACGTTCTGACGCCGGCAGCGGTGGGGAGGCAGTTTACGTTCTAGTCAGTGGGCGGCTGAATACGTTCCACCGTCCGCCCAGGGAAGCAGGCTCGAGGCCGATCTTTTCGCAAGAGTGCGAGCACGCGCGGACACGCGAGCCGAATCGCGCCCGATTCCTGACTTTTCCTGCCCAAAAACTATGGCCGCTCGAAAGGCCTCAGCGCGTCGAGCCTGACCCGATAGCCCGCTTCGGTTTCATGGTAGCGCGCGAGGCATCCCTGCGCACAGTCCTTCCGCTCCGGCCAGAATTCGCATGACCGGACAACTACCGCAGGCGCCTCCCCGTCGCGGCGCCGGACCCGCTCGGCGCCGATGAACGCGACCGCGCCCGTTTCCGGGCAACGCATCAGCCGGTTTTTCGAAACTCCCTCGACGAGATAGCGCAAGAGCGCGACAGCGACCAACGCGAGCATCACGATCGTGGCAATCTGCAATACACCCGTAAGGTCCACCATAGGGACTCCCTTTGAAACACCCTACGAACGCAAAGTCTGCGGCTAAAGGTGGTTCGTGATGTTGAGAGAGATCAAGAAATCCCTAAATTGGCGCAGGGAGGGTTCAAGATATGGACGGCCAAAGATGAAACGTAGTGACTCGATCCCTGGCGGCGAGGCATCCGGGCCGATCGTCTCCGGCGCGCCCCGGACCCGTCACTCGCAGCCCGGCATCGCCGGACTCGCCATCGTCAGACCAGCGTCACCTCGAGCAGGCCGCACTTCTCGACTTCGGTCACGACCTTGTCGCCGGCCTTGAGCCACACCTGCTTCTCGGGGGGATAGCCCAGAATCACGCCCTGCGGCGTCCCGGTATAGATGATGTCGCCGGGCAGGAGCGTCATATGGCGTGAACAGTAGCTCACGATCTGCGCGCAGCTGTAAATCATGTCGGCCGTGTTCGAGTTCTGGCGCTGCTCGCCATTCACGTAGGTGGCGATCCTTAGATTCTGCGGATCGGGAATCTGGTCCGCGGTGACCACGTAGGGGCCAAGCGGCGCAAAATCGTCGCAGGTCTTGCCGAGCATGAGCTGGCTGGTGACCCGCATCAAATCGCGCGCCGAGAAATCGTTGCCATTGGCATAACCGAAGACGTATGACAACGCCTTCTCCTCGGGCACGTCGCGCGCCGTACGGCCTATGACCGCAACCAACTCCACCTCGTAGTCGAACTTCGAGGACACCTTTGTCGGCAGCCGGATCTTGCCGCGATGGCCGACGAGGGTGTTGTTGTACTTGTTGAAAAGGATGGGCACCGGCGGAATCGGGTTGCCGGTTTCAAGGGCATGCTGGCGGTAGTTGAGGCCGACGCAGATGATCTTGCCCGGACGCGGGACGGCCGGCGCAAACCTGGCGCGCGATTCCGGGACGAGCACGCTCCTGCCGCGTTTGTCGTTGAGCGCTTTTTCCGCCAGCTTCAAGAGCGGGGCGCAATCGGCGCCTTCGATCACGGCGTGAATATCCGTCGGCGCCTTGACGCGGAACAGGGTGGACGCTCTTGCCACGTCTAGGATACCGCGCTCCGTCTTCAATCCCAGCGTGCCGCTGCCTCCGGCCAGGGTGCACAAAGTCATGTTGCGCGCCCGCACGGACCGCGTCGTAGGGCGCTTCTTCGTTTTGGTCTTAATCGCTGCCTCCGTTTAGTTCAGGTGCTCTGGCGAGTCAACCATACCCTCTGGGGGCCGTCAACGCCAGGCCGCAGCGAAAATGCCCGCGGACCGCGGCTGTCCGTCAAACGCGCGTCGCGAAAGCTCGCTTTGCGCCCCGACGTCATGGACATGAACGAGCGAGCGCTTTGGATCGACACCGCACGCCCGGTGAATGTCGGCATTCCAGGAGGAGCGGTCCCCGCAATTGGTGACGTGAAGAAGTGCGCCAGCGAGCGGGTCGTGTACGTCTTGCATCCAGAAAAAAGGCCAGCGGAAAATCCCGCTGGCCCTGAAATGGAAACGCGACGGCTGCAGAGGCTTTCACAGCCCCGCTTGCGTCACAAACTTCGACACCAAGTACGGTTCGGTCGCCTCGCTGCCCCCTTCCGTGCCGTAGCCCGAATCCTTCACGCCGCCGAACGGCACCTCGGGCAGCGCAAAGCCCAGGTGATTGATGGTCATCATGCCCGTCTCCACCTGCGCCGCTATCGCATTTGCGGTTTTCGCCGAGCGCGTCCAGGCATACGCCGCGAGCCCATAGGACAGGCGATTTGCTTCCGTCACCGCGTCATCGAAGGTCTTGAACGGGTTGATGATCGCCAGCGGGCCAAATGGTTCGGTGTTCATGGCCATCGCGTCAGTCGACAGCTCGGTAATCACCGTCGGCTCGAAGAAGTTGCCCTTCTCGCCGATGGGATAGCCTCCAGCCTGCAGTTTGCCGCCGTGCTTCTTCGCGTCTTCGACATTGGCGATCATTGCGCTCTGCCGGCGCGGATTGGCGAGGGTCGCCATCCTGGTGTCCGGGTCAAAACCATCGCCCACCTTGACTGCTTTCGTGCCTTCAACAAATTTCTCGACGAACTGCTTGTAAACCTTGTCCTGCACCAGAAAGCGCGTGGGCGAGACGCAAACCTGGCCCGCGTTGCGGTACTTCATGAATGTCATCGTTTTCGCTGCGATGTCGACGTCGGCATCGTCGAAAACGATCACCGGCGCGTGGCCGCCCAGTTCCATCGTCGCGCGCTTCATGTGCTGGCCCGCCAGGGCGGCAAGATGCTTGCCTACCGCCGTGGAACCCGTGAACGACATTTTGCGAATCACCGGGTGCGGAATCAGGTAGCTGGAAATATCGGCGGGATTTCCGTACACGAGATTGACCACGCCTGCGGGGATACCCGCATCAACGAACGCGCGCACGAGCTCGGCTGGCGAGGCCGGGGTCTCCTCCGGCGCTTTGAGAATGATGGAACAGCCCGTTGCCAGTGCCGCCGAGAGCTTGCGTACCGCCTGGTTGATCGGGAAATTCCAAGGCGTAAAGGCCGCGACCGGACCGATCGGCTCCTTTACCACCAGCTGATAGACGCCCTCGGCCCGCGCGGGAATCACGCGGCCATAGGCGCGGCGGCCTTCTTCGGCAAACCATTCGATGATATCGGCGCCGGCCAGCGCTTCCAGCCGCGCCTCGCCAATCGGCTTGCCCTGCTCGAAGGTCATGCAGGTCGCGACCGTCTCCGCGCGCTCCCGGAAGATCTCCGCCGCCTTGCGCATGATTTTGCAGCGATCGAACGCCGACACCTTGCGCCAGACCTTGAAGCCCTGCTCGGCGGCTTCAAGTGCTCGATCAAGGTCGGCCTTCTCGGCAAAGGCCACCGTGCCGATCTGGCTGTGGTTGGCCGGGTTGACCACCGGCAGCGTGCGCCCGGAAGCGGCAGCGCACCATTGACCATTGATATGGAGCAGCGTGTTGGGATACATGTCGGTGACCTTTATGCGTAGAGGATGGCAAGGGCCGAAGGATAAACGAGTTTGGCGTTTTTGGCATACGGCGCCAATGAGTAACCGGTTTTTATTGGCGCCGGATCTGCCGAATGCCTTGATCGGGTTGAAGGCAGACCTTGTCAGGCGCAGAATGGTGCCCTATAAACGGCCGGTTTCGTCGCCCTAGCCACGCTGGTCGGGTTCCGCGCGGTCGTGCCCATGTAATCATGATGCGCAGTGAATCTGGTCACCGGCGAAAAGCGCGCCAGTTGGCGAAAGCCCTCTTTCGACTTGCTTGTTCAGCTGCCGGCGCAGCGTTAGGGCTGAGCCTGGTCCTCCGCTTTGTCGATCCGCCTTCGGCACCGCTTTTCCTCGCGTCGTTTGGGGGTTCAGCCGTCTTCTTGTTTGGTCTTACTCGCGCACCCGCAGCGCAACCCCGCGCGTTGTTCGGGGGGCACATAGGCGGTGTGCTCATCGGCACTCTTTGTTTTCAGTTCTTTGGAGATGCGCTTTGGGTCTACGTTCTCGCGCTCGTACTGACGCTCGTCTTCATGCTCGTGACCAGGACGGTGCATCCACCTGCGGGAGCCAACCCATTGATCGTGATGCACGCACACGCGTCGTTGGCCGCGGTGTGGCAGCCCGTCATACTGGGGGTCGCGCTTCTCGCCCTGGTTGCCGCGGTCTGGAGTCGCCTGGTCCCAGGAATGGTGCACTATCCATGTCAATGGTTCGAAAATTCGCCGCCGTTCGTATCTTGGGGCGGCTGGATCGATTGATGGACACCTGACCGTGTGATTGCGGGCGACGCGTGGCGAGCACGCCCGGCGCTTCCTGGCATCGTTTCGGGACGTTCAGTTACAGCTCACCTCGATCGCGTCTTCGCGCGCCGTGAGCCGTGTTTCAAACGCTCCGCTGTGCCTTTGCAGGGTCTCGTAGATCGCCCCCCACAGCGGATCGCGGCGGGAAAGCAGGCGAGGCGGCACGTCGACCCCGGTCTTCGCTGGCAACAGATGGCAATCGCTCAGTCCGTCCGGTCCGATACTCGCGCCAAACAGAAACGTCTTCAGCGTCTCATCGGTAAAAAAGGACGTCCAGGTGTCGAACAGCAGATTCGCGGAGCCATACACCACGGGGCAGCCGCGATAGAACTCGATTGCCGACATGACATGCTGGTGCCCGCCGAACACCCCATGGGCGCCGGCGTCGATCGCCGCTTTCGCGATCTCGCGCTGGAAGTCGTGAACATGGGGCGACATGCTCGTACCCCAATGCACATAGATCAGCAGGACGTCGACCTGCTTTCTGAAAGCCGCGACGTCGCTGCGCAATGCTTGCAGGTGAAGGGGATCCGTCCAGGTGACGATCTGCGGCGCCGTTCCGGGGTACTCGGCGAGGCTCGCCCTGGGCTGGTAAGCCGTATAGACCTGTAGCGCATTGACACCCGGGCACTCGGAGGTCGCTGCAAAGCCCGTGGGCAGCGTCGTGGTATAGCCGAGGAAACCAATCCGCAGCCCGTTCTTGTCGATGACGTAACCCTTCCGGGCCTCCTCGATATTGCGCCCGGCGCCGAAACGACCGATTCTTTTTCGGTCCAGCAAATCAAATGTGTCGAACATCGCGACATCACCGTAGTCGAGCACGTGGTTGTTGGCTAGGTTTACGCAGGAGACGCCGGCTTCGGCGATACCGTCGACGTTGACCGGCAGGCCGCGATGACAGATCGCTTTGCCGCGTGCCGATTCGCCCCGATCGGATAGCGGCAGCTCGAGATTGAAGAAAGACACATCCGCGCGCTGGAAGAGCGGCGTGATGTCGCCAAACATTCCCCTTCCGGTCTTGCGGATCGGTGCAACATCTCCGCCAGTCAAAAAACTCGCATTTACCATGGGCGACCTTTTGTCCTCGCGCGCATCGCTCGCTGCGGAGCCTGCCGGATGAGCGATTCAGCCTGCTCCGGCACTCGCATGCAGAGCAGCGCCTTGGATCGAACAGGCCTTGGGTTCCGGGCAAGCGTGGCGACGGAGCGCGGAGAGCCCGCAGCAGTTATTTCAGGTGCCTCGCGAGGAAGTCCATCGTCCGGCGCCACGCGAGCTCCGCCGCCTTAGGGTCGTACTTCAGGATCGGCAGGTTTTTCGAATCCGCGGTCTCATTGGCGAAGGCGTGTTTCGCGTTATAGCGGTGGAACTCGAACGTGACGTTCGCCCCTTGCAACATCTTCTCCAGCTCATCGACCTTTGCGATCGGGAAGGCGGCATCATCGGTTGCCCAGTGCGCCAGCAGCGGTGCCTTGATCTTGGACGCATCGACGTATTCGAGCGGCGGGTAGCCGTACCAGACGACGCCAGCGTCCGCTTCCGGAACGTTTACCGCCGCAAGGAGCGTAAGCGCCCCGCCCATGCAGAAGCCGGTCACGCCGACCTTCGCGCTGCCCGAGGCTTTGAGATGCTGGACCGCGCCGCGCACGTCCTGGCCGGCGGCATCGCCGAAGTTGAGGTTGGTCATCAGGTGCTCGGCTTCGTTCGCCTCGAGCGCAACCTTGCCGCGGTAGAGATCCGGCACCAATGCCCGGTAGCCGGCCGCCGCCAGTTTGTCCGCGACGCCCTTGATCTGGTCGTTGAGACCCCACCACTCCTGGATTACCACGATGCCGGGTGAGCCCACGCCCTGCGCGGGCTCAGCGAGGTAGCCCGACACGGACTGGCCGTCCGGCCGCTTGCAGCTGATCATCTTTCCCATGAGTTCCTCCTCGAATAGTTAGAACCTATTTCATATATGGGCGCATGATGCGTTGTGGCCAGGACGGACCGGATGCAAGGCGCCCGACGAAATCCATATGCCGATATGGTCGAGGAGGGCAACGATGCAGCCGACCGTCCTGGCCGCAACCCGCAGGGACGGGGCGATCCGGGCGCATTTCTTCGTCGGGGTCCCTCGAAATATCGACATATTCCTTCGGGCCCTAATCCTTGAACTGCATCCCGCCTCGCCTCCGTCGCAAACGTGCCTATATATGAAATAGGTTCTAGTTAATCTACACCCTGAGGGCCCGCTTTGGGTGGATCGCGAGCGCATGATGAAAGGATAAGGCATCGACAATAACGTCGAGAACAGAAGGCCGGACATAATTTCCTTTAGAGCTCAGGAATTTGCTTGTCGACACGCGATTCGACGCAATGTCCGATCGAAAAAAACCAATTCTCACGGATAATCGGTCGAGTCCGCCCCCTCAAGCGGCCGCGCAGCAGCCTGTTCCCTTTCACCGTGCAGCAGAGGTAGCCTTTTTGCTGCCGGCTAAGCGGGGAGGACGGTATGAGGCGCTCCATATCGGTGCTGGTAGGAATGCTGCTGGCGTGTCAGGCTGGAGCAGTGACAACCGGCGCGGGCTTGCTCGAAATGTGTTCGAACGTCGAGAACAAGGCTTCTTTCAGACGCGGTGTCTGTACCGAGTACGTTGGGGCAATTGCCGACATGATGTCCAACTATCCTTATGCCGGATTACAGTCCTGCTTTCCTGTAGACGCCACCCGGGACCAGCTTGTCCAGGTCTCCATTAAATTCCTCCGCGAGCATCCTGGCGTCCTGCATCTGAGTGCATACAACAACGTGGCATCCGCGTTTCTGGTGGCATTTCCCTGCAGACGGTGAGGCCGGTATGTTGAAGGACGAGGGATTGTCGCGCGGGGTGAGCGCGGCGGGATGCGGGTGATTGGCCCAGCGCAGGATTTTCATCGGACGCAAAGCCTCTGCCGCAAAAACGTTACACTGACCCTGTTTATTTGTTTGAGGAGGATTGGGATGTCTGCGGCTGATATTACCGGGCGTTTGGCGCGATATATGGTGGAAGCGCGGGAGCGAAGTCTCGCGCCGGACGTGGCGCGGGAAGCCAGGCATCGCATTCTGGACACGCTGGCCGCGATGGTGTCGGGCGCCCATCTCAAACCAGGGGAGATGGCGATCCGTTACGCGCGGGCGCAGGGCGGCGTCGCGGAAGCGACCGTCCTCACCACCGACATCACGACCTCCGCGATTAACGCCGCGCTGGTGAACGCCATGTTTGGCCACGCCGACGAGACCGACGACTTCCATCCGGCGACGAAAGCCCATCCCGGCTGCGCCGTGGTGCCAGCGGCCCTCGCAATGGCCGAGCGTGAGGGCAGATCGGGAACCGAGCTGCTGCGCGCCGTGACGCTCGGCTACGATCTTTGTTGTCGCTTCTTGCTGGCGCTCGGAGCCGATCTCGTGCGCAGAACTCACCGCAGCGCCGAAGGCACCAGCTCCACGCTGGGCAGCGTGGGGGCCGCGGCCTCGTTGGCCCACCTGGATGAAAAGGGGATGCGTCACGCGCTTTCGTACGCCTGCCAGCAGGTATCGGGAATCTGGAGCTGGGTTCGCGATGCAGAGCACGTCGAGAAGGCGTTCGACTTCTCCGGTATGGGCGCCCGCAACGGCGTTACCGCGGCGATCATGGCCCAACTCGGATTTAGCGGCGTATGGGATGTATTTGATTGCGAGCACAACGTGCTTCAGGCCCTGTCCACCGAACCGAATCCGGAGGAAATGGTAGCGGGGCTGGGCAGCCGTTATTTCATCACCGAAACCGCTATCAAACCCTTCTCCGTTGGCTACCCGATCCAGGCGCCGTTGGACGCATTCCTGCGGCTCCGGCGCGAACACGGGCTTAGCCCGGACAACGTGGAGCGAATCGTCGCGAGATTGCCGGAGGACGGCGCGCGCGTCGTCAATGACCGTTCCATGCCGGATATCAACTGCCAGCACATCATCGCGCTGGCCCTGGTGAAAGGCACTGTGTCGTTCGAGGACAGCCATTCCTACGAGCAGATGAAGGACCCGAAAGTGCGCGCCGCGAAGGAGCGGGTGCAGCTGGTCGCGGATCCGAAGCTCATGGATCCCGGCGCGCCCCGCAGCGGCCTGGTGGAGGTGACGCTGCGCGATGGGAGGACCGTCAGCCACTTTACCCGCCATGCGCCGGGTACGGCGGAGAATCCCATGGATACGGAAAGCGTGAACGCAAAGGCGCGGCTCCTGATAGAGCCTGTGCTGGGGGCCGAGCAGGCCGAGGGACTCATCCGGCGCGTGAACGCTCTCGACGAGCTCAAGGATGTGCGCGAGCTCCGGGCCTTCCTGGCGCGCGCAGGACAACATTAGGATCCCTGGAAACTGAAGAGAGAAATCAGGGCAAGTCCAGGACAGCCCCCATCTTCCGTGTGCAGCAGAAGCGAGGACGGGAGCGGCGACTGCTCAACAACCTCGGGGCGGGTGAACGCATGAGGGGGCCGCTGATAACCCTAAAGGTGCACGAAACATTGCGCGCTGCCGCGCGTGCTGGTGCGCCCGCGGTTCAGTGCTCGCTGGACCTCGAGCGTTCGACGACAACCGTCGGGGTGGGCCGTCAAGAATGGACCTGGCAGAGCCAACGCTTTCCCTACCTGGACGCCTGCAAGGACAGAAACATTTACTACTGGGTTGGCGACGGCTTTCAGCCGGTAGCGCGCTTCACGACGTCGATGATCAAGCTGGTGCCGACGGAATGGGGGCCGCCGACGTTTGAAATCGACGGCATCAAGATGTTACCAACTGCGCAAGGCTCCCCCTATGCGGATGCCGAACGTAAAGTCGCCCTGATCCGGCCGCGCGGCAAAGTGATTTTGGACACCTGTGGCGGTCTGGGCTATTTCGCCGCCTGGTGTCTGCAGGGCCAAGCCAGGGAGGTGCTCTCTTTCGAGAAGAATCCCGACGTGATTTGGCTGCGCAGCCTCAATCCCTGGTCGCCAGAGAGCGGCGGTGGGTTGACGTTAACCGAGGGCGATATTGCCGAGCAGATTGCCCTGCTGCCCAGCGGGTCGGTCGATGCGATTTTGCACGATCCGCCACGTTTCGGTACCGCCGGAGAGCTTTATTCTCAGGTCTTCTATGATCACCTGGCCAGGGTGCTCAAGCGCAAAGGCAGGCTGTTTCATTACACCGGAGCGCCGAACAAGCGCTCAAGCGGACGCGATGTGCCCGAGGAAGTGGCAAAACGATTGCGGCACGCAGGGTTTGCGGCGAAGCCGAGCGGGGACGGGGTCTTGGCCGAAAAAAAGTGAGTGTTACAAACGGCGAGAGACTGCGTTTACCGTTTTCGCTGCTGATGTTGGCTAGCGGCGCCCGGCTACGGCCTTCCGCATTTCCATGACGCGCTTGAAGCAATCGGGGCAGGCAAAGCGGACGCCGCCGCCGAGCCGGGTGCGCGACAAGGGGCGCATGCTCGAAGCCTCTACCTGGCGCCGGCATTCCGGGCACCGTTTGATCTTTGAGGGGTCTTTGGCCAATTTCACGCCTTAAGAAGTGAATTTTCGGGAAAGCTGCCAGCCGGGTAAGGGTAGCAGAGACGCTGAGCCTGCACGCGACATTATAGACGTTTCGCGCTTCGCGGTATGATGCGCGGCCATCCCGATCGCTCGACGCATGGATTTCGACGTCATTGTACTGGGTGCTGGCGCTGCTGGCATGATGTGCGCCGCGGTCGCCGGACGGCGCGGGCGGCGCGTGCTTCTGGTCGAGCATGCCGTCGAGCTCGGCGAAAAGATCCGTATCTCGGGTGGCGGTCACTGCAACTTTACCAACCTGCAGACCCGGCCCGAGGCTTTCCTCTCGAGCAATCCCCATTTCTGCCGCTCGGCGCTGGCGCGCTATACCCCGCGCGACTTCATTGCCCTTGTCGAGCGCCACGGCATCCGCTACCACGAGAAGACCCTTGGCCAGTTGTTCTGCGACGGCAGCGCGGTTCAGATCATCGCCATGCTCAGGAGCGAGTGCGATGCGGCGGGCGTGCGCTGGGCGATGCCGGTGAAGGTGGAAGGCGTCGCGCGGCACGAGAGCGGAGGCACGACCGGGTTCGAGGTGGCGACGTCGCAGGGTAGTTTCCGCGCGCACACGCTGGTGGTGGCGACGGGCGGCCTGTCGATCCCGAAGATCGGTGCGACGCCGCTTGGCTACCGCATTGCGGAACAATTCGGCCTGCCAGTGGTGGCGCCGAAGCCCGCGCTGGTACCGCTGGCGGCTGCGCCGGAGTGGTTGGCGCAGTTCGGGAAGCTATCCGGCGCGTCATTCGATGTGATCGCCTCCCTGGGTAAAGCACCGCCGGGCCCCGAGTGGCCGTCATTTCACGAGGCGGCGTTGATCACGCACCGTGGCTTGTCGGGGCCGGCGGTCCTGCAAGTGTCATCCTACTGGCAGCTTGCGGGCGGACGCGGACCGGTGTCGCTCGATCTGCTGCCCGAGAGCGATGCGGGTGCATGGCTGGCGCCGCATCGGCGCGACCAGCAGGGGCTCGGCGGGCTGCTCGCTGAGTTTCTGCCGCGCCGCTTTGCGCAAAGCTTCGCGGAGGCGCATGGTTGGACACAGCCGCTCGCGCAAATGTCGAACGCGGCTCTCGAGACGGTTGCGCGGACGCTCAAGGACTGGCGCATCCAGCCCTCGGGCACGCTGGGCTACGCCAAGGCGGAAGTGACGCTGGGCGGGGTGGATACGGACGCGCTCTCGCAGCAGACCCTAGAAGCTCGCGGCATGCCGGGCTTGCATTTCATCGGCGAGGTCGTGGATGTCACTGGCTGGCTGGGCGGCTACAACTTCCAGTGGGCGTGGTCATCCGGCCACGCTGCGGGCATGGCCGCCTGACTCGGTAATCGGAGCGGGATTTCCTCTTGGGTCGCGTCCGATTCATCATGATTTGCCCTTGGCCGGTGTGCCAGTGCCGCGCGCGCGGCATTTGAACGGAAGATAGCCTGCGGGAATGTCGGTCCGGTTCTCGCCCTTGACCGCCATTTTGTCAGGGGCCGCGGCGTTCCCGCACACCCATGCGATCGGGACGATGGGCGCGTCCGTGACGATGGCGGGGCGGACGCTGAGCGTCTTGCCCATGATCGCTCCGTGCACGCTGTTGCCGAAGGTGATGTGAATCGCGCCGTCCTGCACTGTAGTTGAGCTGATGTAGTTGCTGACGATCTTGTCGGCGGGCGGCAGGCCGGCCGCGGCATTGTTGGGCGGAAAAGCCTGAATGGCTGACCAGGAAGCCTCAATCCGTTTTTTTGCAATGTCAGCCAGGGGCAAGGCCTCGACGATTTGATCCCGGACGATCTTGTCCTGATAGGTGGGCACGAGCATCAGCGCCAGAATCGCGATGATCGCCATGACGACGATCATTTCAATCAAGGTGAATCCGCGGTGAGGTGTCATCATCTGGCGGCGGGGTTCAGCAGATCCCGGGATCATAAGCAATGTGGCGCGAGCGGTGCCAATCGGGAAATAGGAAGTAGAAAATAGCCAATGGGGAATGGAAAAGGCGTAGTCAGTCTCTAAGTCGCCGTTCAGCGTTCACGACACATGCCGGAAGGCGGGCTCGCATGTGTTAACTCGCTAGCAGCATTCCCAGGCTCTCGAAACGCAGGAACAGTTCGCGGCAGGCCCAGGCATCCGTGGCTGCGTACGTGATTTGCGCCGGGGAAAGGCGCGGCGCGGCCCAGTTTGATGTGCGGCTGCCTTTGGGAATCCGGAAGCCGAGGAAAATTCCTGCGAGATTGCGCACGCCAGTCTGCCCCAGGCCGCGGCGGCGGGCGACAACACCCAGATCGACCGTATTTTCGACCGTGAACGGAAAAACCAATTTGAGTTGCCGCAGATCGTGCGCCAGGCCGACGCCGGCCTTGATGAGGTCCGGCTTTGCCAGCAGCTCCACCAGCGCCGGGAAAACATCCAGGCGGCTCAGCTGAAAGAGATACACCGCGCGCGCCGTGGCCGCCTGGACCAGGCAGGGAAGATGACTCTCGCCTTTCCTGAACGAAGGCCGTGTCTCCGTATCGAGGCCGAGCACGCGTTCCTCCTTGATGTCCGCTCGCGCCCGATCCAGCTCCTTCATCGATGCGACCAGGGACACCTCCCCCTCATATCGCCGGATCGGGAGGCTGGCTATTTCTTCTTTCGAGATGCTACGCATTTGTCATGAATGGATGGGGGCGGAGCCCGTGAACTCCAACGACGAATGATCAGGTCCCTGCGCGTGCGGCCGGCGCGCCCGCATGCAACACGTAGTCGCAATACTCGCACTCGTCTGTCGGCGCAGGTGGTTCGGGTGCCATGAGAGTGTCGCGAATGGCGGCAAGCGCACCCTCGACCCAGCTATCGTCGCCGTCGTACGGAATCAGGCTGATCTTGAATTCCAGGCGCGCGTCGAACGCGGGAAGATCCTTCCGCCCGTTGCAGTAGACGAACCATCCGGTTCGCGAGACCTTCAGGCCCTGGCGGCGCAGCAGCCACTGGTAGAACTCGATCTGGCGTTTGTACGAGATCTGCCACTCGGCGTTGATGCCGACCTCGCCCGCTTTCGAAGTGCTCTTATAGTCCACGACCATCAGCTCGTCAGTACCGAGGTCGCGCCAGAGATCATCGATTGCCCCCGAGAGCGTGAAGCTCGTTGCTTCGTGCACCGTGCGCACGCCCTTGAAGTTGGCCCGCCACGTCTCGAGCTGCGGGTGCGCGTGCGGCACGGCGTTGATCCCGGCATCTTTCATCAGCGGGTGCGCGGTGCCGGCGGCCCGGTGCCGGTCGAACTCGCGCTTCAGCAGCTCATCAACCGCGGAGTTGAGATTGAACGGGAAGCCCGCCGGGCGACCGACCCCGAGCCGCCGGTCGAGGTAAAAGCAGCGCGGACAATCGAGAAACAGTTCTACCTTGGTCCGGCTGAGCGGAAAGGGCTCACTCGAGTCCGGATCAAATCGTCTTGCGGCGACCATGACACATAGCTTACCGCGCCGCCACTTGCTTGTAATGCCAACTGGTGACGCATATTGGTGGCGAAGGCTGGTTATTCGGAATGGTTATAAGGACGGGCGGGGCGTCCCCTGCGATGCGCCTGCAACCACCGAGCATCATGGCCCCGCGTCGCCATGAGTAATTTCCGGTAACGACGAGCGTACGGGGCCACAACGGGCATTTATCAGCGCAGGATCGAGTCCGCCCCGTTGCGCCGTAGCGCGGTCAATAGGGGAAGGCGCTCGTTTCGGGAGGCATTCAGCCGTCGACCTTTGGCACGACCAGATGCAGGAGCTTCAGAGCCGAGCCGCCTGCGTGACGGATGCTGGCAGTCTCCCCCGGGCCGAGGTACACGCCGGCTCCCCGGCTGACTTCGACATTGTCGTCGCCGAGGGTGATCACGCCCTTACCTTCCATCAGGTAAAGCAGTTGGTGCGTGTCCTCCAGTAATTCTGCAGCAAAATGCTCACCATCTTTCAGCCAGCGCAGCATCCCGAGCACGTTCTGGGCGCCGCACAGCGCCTGGTTGACGATCTCAGCGACTTCCCCCCGGTCGCCGTTCAGTTTCTTCCGGGGGATTCGGTTGGTAGCAATATGGGTCGTCGGCATGTCAGCTTGCTCCTTGTTGCCGGCTGCACTCGGCTTTGTCGCACAGCCAGATGGCGGTCGCCATCAGCTCTGCACCCAGACCTTGCCGTCCACGCGTTCCCACAGCAGGTCGTCCTTGGTGCCATCGAGGATGGTCGTCTCGAAACGATTTGGCGCCTGGAACTCGAAATAGAACAGGGGCTCCTTCGCGCGCAGCCGGTGCTTTTCCTCGGCCGGTATGAAGACCAGATCGCCGGGATTGAGGTCCCTCAAACCCTGCTCCGTTTCCACGGTCGCGCTGCCGTCGAAAATGAAATAGAAATGCTCGCAATTCTTGTGGAAGTGATAAGGGGAGGCGGCGTCCGCCGTGTAATACATGATTCCGGCGAGCATCGAATCGGTGCCGCTCAACTCCTTGCTCACGAAGAACACGCGCTTTCGGCCCGGAACCACCGAAACCAGGCTCGGCAAGTCATCCTGATGGAAGATGTACGCCATTGCGACCGTCCTTATTTCACTTCTCTCAAATTCACAGAAAGGAAAAACAATCCGCCTTTTCGGGCCACGTGCTTATCTGAATGTCCATTTTGGAGCACCCGCTGCCAGCTCCGGGACCCGAATGATCTCAGAAACCGGCACCGCAATAGATCCGACCGCTAGATGCTGGAATCGGAGCACGCGGGAAATTCGCGGCGGCCGAGTTTTCATGCCAGCACAAGGTCGGGTCGGCCGATCTGCAGCAGGAAACCCAGTTCGTCGGCGAAGGTCCAGCTCTCCTGCCACTTCCCGTTGACGAACTTGAGTATCTGAACCACCGATACGCCGACGCGCCGGCCCGTCGGTGCGACGCCATAGAGAGCTCCCTGGTGGGTGCCGCTGGTGCTGAAGCGCATCCAGACTTCGTCCCCTTCTGCCATCAGCACCTCGATCCGGTCGCGCCGGTCCGGGATCGCATTGTCGAGGCCAGGGTCCCCGAGCCCGCGTTGCTTTCCGTAGCTGCGCAGATGATGAAAGCCGTGGCGCAAATGTCGATAGCCCGCCGCGTAGTCTGACTTCGGCGCTCCATCCGGCCGCAGGCGTGACTTTACCGCGACGAGCTTGTTCCGGCCCTGTTGCGTGGCGGCAGGCGACGCGTTGAGGCGCTTGACGAGGGCCTCCGCATCCTCGCCGCCCTCCGGCAGCGGGGGTGGCACGAGCTTTCCGTCGCTGCGCTGCGGGAGCTTGGCGCCCATCTGCTGGAGCAGCGCGACCTCGTCCATCATGAACCAGCCCTCGACCATCTGGCCGTTTGCGATGCGGATGAGCGCGACCTCGTAGACGTCAAGCTTGTTCCCGGTGGGCGGGATGCCAAAGAACGTTCCGGTGTGTGTTCCGGTGACCCGAAACAGCAGCCCCACGCGGTCGCCGTCGGCGATCACCTTCTCGATCACGTCGACCCGGTCGGGGATGGCGGTGCGCAGGTAGAGCCCCGGATGACCCATGTCCTCGCCGCGCGCGTTGTTCGCGAGATGGAGGTTGCCGCCGCGCGCCCGGTTGTAGTTGAGGGCGAGCACCTCCTTCTCGACCTGCGGCATCTGCGGTGTGCCCTGGTTCTTTTTGAAGCGCAGTGCGATCGCCTTGTTGCGCTCTAGTTCCGCGGTGCTCATGGCCTTGGTGGTATTGAGAAGGAGCGATGACTGCTGCTGCCGATGATACAGGACGGAATCATTGGGGGAGGGACAACGGCAGGCTGCGGCTCGGCAACCGCAACCAGTTGTTTTCCTAACCTTACTTGCATGCCTCGCGATCCGCTTGAGGGGATGACAAGCGCGAGCGCAGAATGACGGCTTGAAAGCCCGCCTTTCTAGCGCAATGAAGGCTCGCTATCGCGAGTATTGCAATCAGGAGGCGAATATGACCACGTCAATGAAAAGCGCCTGGCCTGCGGACGGTCCGACCAAGGCAGCCTCCGGCCTTCCGGCATCTCCTGGAAAAATCACTTCAACCGTCTGTTTGTCATGAAAGGAGAAGTCATGAGACTCAATATCAAGGCCCTGTCGTTCGCGGCTGGCTTGTTGTGGGGCGGCGCAATGCTGGTCGTTGCATGGGCCAATTTGATGTGGCCCGATTATGGCCGCGCCTTCCTCGATCTCTGTGCATCCATCTATCCGGGCTACCAGCCCGGTGGTGGCGCCGGATCCGTCGTCAGCGGGACACTCTACGCATTGGTGGATGGCGCGATTGGGGGCGCAGTGTTCGCCTGGCTCTACAACCTGATCGCGCGCTAGAGCCCCGGCGGGGGCAGCCTGACCGTAGTGGGTGGCCGGGCTCAGCGTCCGGTCGACCCGCGGAAAGAGAGGTGACCGATGGATAGCGAAAGGACAACGAAGAGAACGGGCACTATGGAAATGTGCCCGATGGCATCAATGTGCAAGGGCATGGCGGGAAAGCCAAGATTCGGGCTCTTGCTGCTGATCCTCGGCCTACTGCTGCTGGTGGCGGGTGTCTTGATTTTCATTGAGCCAAAGGTTCTGGTCTGGCTCGTCGCCGGCGCCTCCATCTTGATGGGTGTCGCAATGCTTTTCGTTGCGACAGTTGTGATGAAGATGAGCGGCCGCTGAGAAAAGGCCATTTGATAACGGAGTTGGCTAGCGACAGGCGACCGGAACGACACCCCCTGGCGGGTGGCAGTCTGGCTTGTTGAGACGGCGTCGAGCGAGGACCTGGCCGAAACAAGACGCATTCTCAAGCTTCGCTGCTGAAACATCATCTGTCGAGGAGCCAGTGCGCTCGCTGGGAACCTTCGGCGGTGGCGCCGACTCCTAACTAGAGGCCTGGCAAGCGTCCAACAGGAGGTTGTCATGTCTATTGCTTACAGGGTGCAGGACTATATAGCCGCGCACGATCTTCCATGGGATCCGGTGGCGCACCGCATAAGCAATTCCTGCATGGAAGCAGCGCGTTTCGCGAATATTCCCCCAGATCGTTTGGCCAAGGCGGTGGTGCTGGAAGACCGCGACGGGTATGTCGTCGCTGTGGTTCCCGCGAATCACCGCGTTGATCTGTCCGGTCTGGCAGAAAAGCTGCACCGGGACCTCTCACTCGCGAGCGAGCGCGAACTGCAGGGACTGTTTTCGGATTGCGCGCCGGGGGCGGTGCCGCCAGTGGGCGAGGCCTATGGTATTCCCACGGTGTGGGAGGAAAGCCTGGCCGAGAAGCCCGATATCTATTTCGAAGGCGGTGACCACCACACGCTCGTGCATATGAGCGGGCCCCATTTCTGCGAGCTCATGAGCTCGGCGCGGCCGTTGGGTCATCACTAACCCCGACCGGGCAGCTTGCCGGTCGTTGATCGCGGTGAGCACCGTGAGGCGTGGTTGCGCGTCCAAACGGCGCAATTGGAAAACAGACATCCTTTTAGCTTTTCCGGAAACCGTAAACGCAGGGCCCGATTGATGCCGGAAATAAAAATCCGGGGTCATTCTTCTTAGGTCGTTATGTGCTCTCAGCTCTTCCGGCTTCTTTCCGGGCTGCCGCATCCGATGCGTGGCGTCGCTCTTGTTTAACCGCATCGCAGCCGCCTCGTTGTGCTCGAGTTCCTCTTGCGCCAGGCGCTCGATGGCGATGACAAACAGCGATGCGTGCTTTTGGCACCACCGGACCGAACACGCGGGGAACTAGGCAATGGAGGAACCGCTTTTTTACGGTGCCTTTGCAGTGTGTCCTCTGCGCTGCGGGGAGAGGTCACGCTTTCCCCCACCGATCGAAGATATCCTTTGACCCTCATGCGGGTACCGCGTATAAGAGATTCAGGCGTTTAGTTTCCTTTCCTTGGGCCCGACGTTCCTGCGGGCCGCTCTTCCAGCCGCATTTTTCAGGGCTTGGGATTAAACATACCCGGGCTTGCCTGCCTGCGCCGCCGCGTCAAGGAGCCCAATGAGCACGATCCGAGCAAGGTTGCCGGCCAGAGCGCTTCTCATCACGACGTTGGGCCATGCGACGGTTGCGTTTGAAAACGCCTGGGCGAGCTGCTTTCGCATGACCGGTTGATTTGGCTTGAAGGGTTAGGAACCGTGAATCAGACAGTCAGTTTCGACGAGTTGCGCTGGCTGCAGGAGCTCAATGCCAATACCCGCAAGAAGAACGTCCCGGTGTTGATCGGCGCCAGTCTTCTGGCGAGGGGGCTCATCGAGCAAAAAGCGGGCGGTTTTGCGCTCACGGCGAGAGGCCGCATAGCGCTCGCCAAATTGGGCTGATTGTTTGGCGGGAATATGGCGGCCCCGATGTTCGGCTCCGACGCGGATTCCGAAAATGACTTCAGCGCGCTCTCGCTGGTTGCAGCGTTAGCGGGCGCAGCCAACTGCCTGACCATCGCCCATATGCTGTCTTCCCGCTACGACGAGTGACGCTGCGGAAGCGCGTGATCCGAGCACTTATTACCCGGAGCCGATACTTTTCGGAAAGGCGCGGTTTATGAAAACGCAAATGATGCATGTAGCCAAGGACCCCGGCCGTGTCCTGGTGGGGCCAAAAAAGCTGGGAAGCTGCTACGCGCGCATCGTCGCCGACAAAGATGGCTCTGGACGGATTGAAACGTTCGACCCGGTTTCGGGAACCTGGTCTCTGGCCCCTGAGAGCGTCACGTTCAGCGAAGTCTGGAGCGCGCCATCGGCCGGCATTGTTTTTTAGCACGGCATCGATGCACTGTTATTGGCGGCAGCCCCTTTACAGGTGCGGCGCGCGGTAAAAGAAAAAACCCCGCCTCGGCGGGGTTTTTTCTCGCTTCTGACCCGTGCTGGTTTGGGGAAAAGGCTCCCCATTTCAGGCAACCGCCCGGATACCGAAGTCGACCACATCCGATTCAGTGGGGAACGGGCTGCGGCTGTCTGCCTTGGCAATCCGCACACCGTAGTCGAGCGAGTCCGATTGATCGGGATACGGGTTGCTGGCGATCCGCGCGCCGTAGTCGACGACATCAGACTCTGGCGGGAAGGGGCTGCTGGCAATCCGGGTGCCGTAGTCAACGATATCCGACCCGGTCGGGAAAGAGCTGCGGGTATCTTCCATCGCAATCCGCACGCCGTAGTCCACGATATCCGACCCGGTCGGGAAGGGGCTGCGGCTATTTTCCTTGGCGATCCGAATTCCATAGTCGATTGAGTCCGTCTGATCCGGATAGGGACTATTCGCGGAGGCCCCAAACGAGGCGAGCAACAATCCACTGACAAGCATCGCGTAACTGATCTTCTTCAACATCATCATCTCCATTTGGTTAATTGATTGAGCGAAATGTTCGGCTCCACTCTTATATACGGGTTGTCTGGCTGTACGGATTCAGGCCGGCTCGGGCGTGGTGCCGGAGATGTTTTCCCAGCACACCGTGCGCCAAGACAGAAGGCCCGCCGCCGCAATGCATATCCACGCACGGAGACAACGCCGCCAAGCTGCAAGCGGCTGGTGCTTGCCCGCTTGCTTTAAAAGAACGCTTACGGTTTAAACTGGGGAAACTGGGCGATATGGCGTGTCGCAGATCCTTTCCGGATCTGTCGGGAACGGTTGAAGAGTTCCATGTAGATAACAGAGCTGTTTTTCAGTTAGAAAAGGGAGCCGGCATGCAACAGAACACCCTTACTGGAAGCTGCTTGTGCGGGGCAGTCCGTTTCGAAATCAGACCGCCCGTCTCGATTTTCCGGTATTGCCACTGCAGTCGCTGCCGGAAAGCTACCGGCAGCGCGCATGCTGCGAACCTTTTTTTGCCGCAAAGCCGGTTAACCTGGTTGTCCGGCGAAGCATTGATCCGCCGCTTTGACCTGCCGGGTGCCAGGCGATTTGCAGTGTGCTTCTGCACCCAGTGCGGCACACGCGTGCCGCACAAGGTCGCCGGCACGGAAAATTACCTGGTGCCCGCCGGGACCCTGGATTCAAGCCCGGACGAGCGCCCGACGAACAGTAATTTCTGGGGCTCGAGAGCCCCGTGGTACATTGAAACAACGGAGCTTCCCAAGCATGAGGAGTACGACAAATAGACCCATGATTGATATTCAGACTGTTGATCACGTCGGCATTCGCGTGGCCGATCTCGATCGGGCATTGGCGTTCTATGCGCTGTTCGGCTTCGTCGCCGAGCATCGGGCCCAGAATGACGCGGTGGTGGTAATCAAGAACCGGCACAAGGTCGAGATCAACCTGATCTACAACGCGAATAATGACGGCGACGGCAAGAACATCCTGATGGATGTCCCCGACAAGTATCCCGGCTATACCCACGTCGCTTTCCGCGTGGGCTCGATCGCCGCGACGATCGCGATGCTGCGCGAGAACAACATCAGGATCACGCAAGGCCCGGTGTCGTTCGGCCGCGACGGCCACATCTCGGTGTTTCTGCGCGACCCCGACCGCAACGTCATCGAGCTGCGCGGGCGCGAGGAAGATCTCTCTAAGCTTGGCGGCGTCGAAGTTTACGTGCCGCAGAACTGAGCCGCGCGCCCTTTTGCCGCGGACCCGCCACTAGTGGCCAACCTGCGACTTGGCGATATAAGCGCGGGCGCGCTGGACCTTGTCTACACAGTTGGGATATTTTCCGAATTCGGATTGGATCTTCGCGGCGCCGAGCAGGCTCGCTGCCTTGGAATATTCCACCGTGCCGCCGAAGCCCTTTGCCTTGGCAAAGTTCAATTCTTGATACGCAACCGACAGGCCGTTCTCGCATTGCCTCGCCAAGGAGCTGTTCGGGTTGCCGGCGCACCCCGCAGCGAAACCGGCCAAGAGTAGCGAGAAGGTTACAACGACAGATCGCATTTGTGTTTGCCCCTCTCAAGAGGAACCCGGAAACCGTTAGATTAATGTACCGTAGTGGGTTCCGGTAGGAAAAAGAGCACGGGGGAGGCGGAGCCGATAACCTGGGGCGGAAGCATGAAGGCGGAAACGGTCCTTCAACGGTGTCCCGTCAGTCGTCCTTCGTCGATGCCAGGCACAAGCGAAGCTTTCCCGCGGTAAAGAGGCGCCCATGACAAAACCATTCTCACAACGCATCGCCGCGATGAACGCGATGTACAGGCTTCCCGCCAACGACGGGCCGACCTTGCCCGCAGACGTCGCGGATCGACTGATCAAGTTCAAGGCAACCTTGCTTGACGAGGTGCACGAGATCGACGAGATCGTGGTGCTTTCTAAAAACGGCGCTGCGGCGATAGACATCGCTGTCGCCATAGCCGATCTGCTGGGCGACATCATGGTCTACTGCCGTTCCGAGGCGCTGAAGTACGGCCTGCCGCTGGAGGAAGTGCTCGACGTCATCATGGACAGCAACGAGAGCAAGCTCGGTGCGGATGGGACACCGATTTACGACGCGAACGGAAAATTTCTGAAGGGGCCGAACTACTGGCGGCCGGAGCCAAAGATCAAGGCGCTCCTCGAGAAGCGGGGCCTGCGGAATATCTGACGCCCGGATCGGTTTGTTTACAATTCACCATGCATGCTTCGCGTCGCCCCGGCGGCAGGTGAAATTGGCGAAAGGAGAAACCGGTGAACGGTGAACTGAACGGAAAAGTCGCGCTCATCACAGGCGCATCGCGCGGTATCGGAAAAGCGGTGGCGCTGCGGCTTGCCGCGGAGGGCGCCGCGATATACCTCGCGGCGGAGGGCACCGAGGCGGAGCTCAAGGAAGTAGACCAGGCATGCCGGAAAGCGGGCGCCCCGGACGCTGCCGGGGCCGTGCACGACCTCGCCCGCGCGGGGGAGGCTGAAGACATGGTCGCCGCGGCACACCGGCGCATGGGGCGTATCGACATCCTGGTGAACAACGCCGGCATCCGGGTACGCAAGGCTTTCGGCGAGTTCTCGCAGGAGGAATACGATCGCGTGATGGCAGTGAACCTGCGCGCCCCGTTTTTTGCAAGCCAGGCGGTCGTGCCCATCATGCGGGCGCAAGGCGGCGGGCATATCGTCCACATGGCGAGCCAGCTCGGCATTGTCGCGTCGCGCTACGGGTCGGTGTACAACATTTCCAAGGCGGGCCTCATCCAGCTCACGCGCGCAATGGCCCTGGAGCTCTCGGCCGAGGGCATTTCCGTCAATGCCGTGTGTCCTGGCCCCGTATCGACGGAAGGGTTCCTCGCGGGCCGCAATCCCGGCGAGCTCGAGCAACGCGCCCGCGACGTACCGATCGGTCGTTTCGGAACCGTGGAAGAGGTCGCTGGCGTGGTCGCGTTTCTGGTGTCGAAGGACGCCTCCTACGTGCGCGGCCACGCGCTCGTCATGGACGGCGGCTACGTGATCCATTAGGCGTGACGGGTGACGGGCCTAATACCCATCTACGTCAAATGTTGAATTTTGAATGAAGTTTTGTTCTTTTTGGCGCGCTTGGCGTCTTGGCGGTTGAGTTTTGGTGTTACCTGGGGTCCGATTCGCGGTTTGCGATTCACGGGTTTGTGATCGGCGTTTATCGGCGGCTTAGTATTCAGTTTTTGGCGTTGCGATTCACGAAGTGAGAACGCTCCCGGACTACCTGCGCGAAGGGCTCGATATCGTCTCGATCGGGCTTAATCCATCGGTGTACTCGGCCGAGCGGGGATTTTACTTTGCGCGGGGACAGAACCGCTTCTGGCGGGCGCTGAACGCGTCGAAACTCGTGCGCCGTACGCTCACGCCCGGCGAAGCGGCCATCGAGCAGCTGTTCCGCGAGCATGGCATCGGCTTCACGGACGTGGTGAAGCGGCCGAGCGGAGGTGCTGGCGACCTCGCCGCCGCGGACTACAAGCAATGGGCGCCGTTGCTGCGCGAAAAGTTACTGCGCTACGCGCCGCTGATTGCGTGGTTCCACGGCAAGGTCGCCTACCAGAACTACCTGCGTTATGCGGAGAATGTGCGCGAAGAGGTCGACTGGGGCGAGCAGCCGCGGAACATCGGCAAAAGCCGCGTCTTCATCACGCCCAATCCGAGCGGCGCGAACGCGACCTTCGC
>LJTT01000119.1 GCA_001303585.1 Betaproteobacteria bacterium SG8_41 | reverse complement strand
AGGCGCGCACGGGCGCTCAACGCGCCCCGCAGCGGGCGGCCGGTGAACTGCGCATGCAGATGCACCGTGGCCTGGCGAACACCGCGCTTGATCTTGAGCCGCGGCGCGGTTGCGAGTGCGGTGTCGAGCATTACGCTGAAGGCCGAAAGCGCAATGGTGCCGTCGGCGGAGCGGCAATGCGGGCCATCCGGCATCGTTTCCTCGAGATTGTCGGTGCCGATCCGCGGCCATTCGAGACCAAGAAAATAGCCGGGGAAGTGAAAGCCGGGCGAGCGGTTCGCCGCCAGCGCCGCGATAGCCCGGCGGCGAATAGACACGGCGGCGGAGGCGGGCATCTTGGGCACCCGCGGATTCTACGTGATCGATTGGCCTCGCGGCGCGTTCGTCGCGCGCGTGGGTTAAAATCGGGCGCGAAAATGGGACACGATCCCGAACCAAACGCTCCGGGCGCGTCCCCGGCGCCCCGCGTCGTCAGGCTCTACGAGCTTCTCGTTCTCGTGCTCCTTTGGAACGGAGCGTACAAGGGCGCCCGCATCGTCAACACGCTCTATGCGCTGGAGCTCGGGGCTGAGCCTTTCGATACCGGGCTGCTGCTCGCCACCTACGGTGTCGTGCCGCTGGTGCTGGCCGTATTCACCGGCCGCCTCGGGGACCGTTACGGGGTGCGCGTGCCGATCGCGGCCGGTCTCATCGTGACCGCGACCGGCGTTGCGCTCCCGTTCTTCTGGCCCGCGTTCGGCGCCCTGTTCGCAGCCGCTGTCATTACCGGCGCGGGGTTCATTCTGGTCCAGGTGTCGATGCAGTCCCTATTCGGCGCGCTGGGCAGCGGCGCGACACGCACCCGCAACATCAATCTCTATGCGCTCGTTGTCTCGAGCGCCGACTTCGCTGGGGCCATCCTTGCCGGTTTCGCCATCGATCACCTGGGCCACCTCCGAAGCTTCCTGGCCCTGGGCTCGATGTGTTTTGCGGCGGTGCTGGGCATGGCCTATATCTATCGCCGTGTCCCCAGCGCCGCGCCCGGCACGGTCGCCCCCGGGCGGCGGCGCATGGGCGATCTTTTGCGCAACCGGCCCCTGCGACGCATGCTGCTTGCCGGCGCTGCGGTCGTGGCCGGCGTCGATCTTTTCCAGCTCTTCCTGCCGATCTACGGGCACTCGATCGGCTTGTCCGCGTCGACGATCGGTATCACGATGGGATGCTTTGGCGCCGCCGGGTTCGTGACGCGGGCGATGCTGCCTGCGCTGGCGCGCCGCTTTGGAGAGGTACGCACGCTGCTCTACTCGATGACGCTCGGGGCTGCGACGTTTCTGCTGATCCCGCTCTTCGAGACCCCGATCGCCCTCGGCAGCGTGTGCTTTCTCCTCGGCCTTGGATTGGGACTCGGGCAGCCGCTGACCGTAATACTCGCCTACAACCATGCGCCGCCCGGGCGGGCCGGAGAAGGGCTCGGATTGAGGATCGCGATCATCAATACCTCGCATGTCGGTGTGCCCGCGCTGTTCGGCGCGGTCGGCTCGATCATGGGAACCCTGCCAGTGTTCTGGGTGATCGCAGGCGTGATCGCGCTCGGCGGCGTCGCGATCCGGGAATACGTCTGAGGCGGTCATGACTCGAATGTCCGTCGGGACCGTTTTCGCCATCGCGCTCTGCAACATGGTGGGCATGCGCGCGAGCAAAGTGGGCGTAGCCCTGTTCGGCATCGAGCTTGGTGCCAACCCCCTGGAGATCGGAGCGCTGGTCGCGCTCTATTCGCTGTTTCCCATGTTGCTCGCACTCCACCTCGGCCGTTTTTCAGACCGCTTTGGCATGCGCCTGCCGATGATGTGCGGCTCGCTCGGCATGGCTGGCGGACTCGCTGTGCCGTGGCTATGGCCGGCGCTTCCTGGCCTCTATGTCTCGGCGGCGGTCATCGGTGCCTCGCATGTGTTTTATCACGTCTCGATCCAGAGTCTTGTCGGGCAGTTGAGCAGTCCGGAGAATCGGACCCGCAACTTCACCACTTACGCCCTGGTGCTCTCCGCAGGCGGCTTTATCGGGCCGCTCGCGGCCGGCTTCGGCATCGATGCCTTCGGCTACGGCCGCGCTTACCTTGCGCTCCTGGTCATGCCGCTGCTGGCGGTGCTGATGCTTGCCAGGCCCGGGCGGAACCTGCCCGCACCGAAAGCAAGCGCGGACGAGGCGAGCGCGCGTAACGCGACAGATCTTTGGCGCTTGCCCGAGTTGAGGCGTGTTTTCCTTACCAGCGCACTGGTGCTCACCGGGATCGATCTCTACCAGTTCTACCTGCCGATCTACGGGCGCTCGATCGGGCTCTCGGCTTCCGTCATCGGTATCGTGCTCAGCATGTTTTCCGCTGCCGCCTTTCTCGTGCGTTCCGTGATGCCGCCCCTCGTGCGCCGGCTGGGCGAGGAGGGGCTGCTGCGCTACGCGCTCGCCGTTGGCGCAGTGGGATTTCTCGCGCTGCCCTTGATGGGTAATGCGTGGCTGCTCGGCGCGGTATCCTTCGTGGTCGGGCTCGGGCTGGGATGCGGGCAGCCGGTGTCGACGATCCTCGTCTATGCGCGATCGCCGGAAGGGCGTTCCGGTGAGGCGCTCGGCCTGCGGATCGCCGTAAACAATTTCGTCCATCTCGCGGTGCCGCTCGCGTTCGGCACCATCGGCACCGCCATGGGTGTGGCACCGGTGTTCCTCGCGAATGCGGTGCTGCTTGCCGGGGGCAGTTACCTGAGCCGGGCCGGACCGCGAGAGCGGGGCTAGGAACTGCGTTAAACTCCGGGGTTCCCGCGAGTTGATTGCCGCGGCGCAAAACGGCCGGCGCAGCGCCCTCGCGCCAAGCGGATTGTCCCCATAGGAGCAAGCATGAAGATCGCGGTCATTGATGACTACCAGGACGCGTTCCGGAAGCTCGAGTGCTATGCGAGGCTCAAGGAGCACGAAGTTGCCGTCTTCACCGACACGGAAAAGGACCCGGTGAAGCTTGCCGCGAGGTTAAAGGACGCCGACATCGTCCTGCTCACGCAGCAGCGCTCGCGTTTCCCGCGCGCGGTCCTGGAGCGACTGCCGAAGCTCAAGCTGATCAGCCAGACCGGCCGCAACATCGCCCACATTGACGTTGCGGCGTGCACCGAGCGCGGCGTGCTCGTCTCGGGCGCCGGTGGCGGCAATCCAAACCCGACCGCGGAGCTCACCTGGGGCCTGATTCTCTCGGCGCTGCGTTCCATTCCGTACGAGGTGCAGCGGTTGAAGGAAGGCCACTGGCAAACCACGGTCGGGGACGGCTTGAAGGGGAAAACACTCGGTGTATACGCGTACGGGAAGATCGGAAGCGTCGTTGCCAAAGTGGGCAGGGCATTCGATATGCGCGTCGTGTGCTTCGGACGGGAGGCATCGACCACGCGCGCTCGCGAAGCGGGTTTCGATGTCGCCGGCAGCCGCGACGAGTTCTTCTCCTCCGCCGATGTTCTGACGCTGCATCTGCCGCTGAACGCGGAGACGCGCGGGATCGTCAAGCGCGCGGACCTTGTGCGCATGAAAACGGACGCGCTCATCGTCAACACGAGCCGCGCGCCGCTCATCGAGGAAGGCGCGCTGGTGGAAGCGCTGAAGCAGGGAAGACCGGGGCGTGCCGCGGTCGACGTGTACGAGGATGAGCCGGTTCTGGGCGCGAATCACCCGCTGATCAAGATGCCCAACGTCGTGTGCACGCCGCACCTCGGCTACGTGGAGAAGGGCACGTACGAATCCTACTATGGCACGGCGGTCGACAACATCGTCGCGTTCATCGCCGGCAAGCCGATCAACGCGCACAATCCCGAAGCTCTCAAGAAAAATTGAACCGTCATGATGCCAAGGCCGCCAAGAAGAACAAACTCGATTCAGCATTCACGATTCACGGAAGTTAACGAGATGCGGAGACGCGGAGACGGGCGGAGTCGGAGCTGAACCGCCACGGCGCAAGAGCGCCAGGCAAGAGGGGTTGCCGACATGAAGTTTCACGGCGAGCTCGGCGCGTTGGCGGTTTGATGAGGGTTTTGTTTGAACTTGGCGGTGAAGCTTTTCGTTTAAGGAGAAGTAATGGCAAAGATGAAAACCGGCCTGGCCGCTGTGGAAGCCCTGCGCGCCGCGGGTGTGACCAAGGTATTCGGATTGATGGGCTCGAGCGTTCTCGAGATGTACGACGCGCTCTATGACATGAAGGACATGGCGTACATCGGCGTGCGGCATGAGAACTGCGGTGCCCACATGGCGGACGCCTACGGCCGCGTCACGCAGGCACCCGGGCTATTCATCTGCGGGCAGGCGGGGCCGGGGTCGGCCAACATGCTGCTCGGGCTCGCGGCAGCAAAACTGGCCTATTCGCCGCTCGTGGTGATTACGGGTCTTCCCTCAACGGAGCACCTGGGCCGCGACTCGTTCCAGGAGATCGACCAGCAGACGCTGTTCCTCCCGGTCACAAAGCGCGTCATGACGGTGCCGCGAGCGGACCGCATACCCGAGTTCATCATGGAGGCGTTCCGGATTGCCGACTCCGGTCGGCGTGGTCCGGTCGTGGTGCAGATACCGCGGGATCTCTTCAACGAGGACATCGAGGTCGAGATCCCGCCCGCGGGTTCCCGAGCGCAAGTGGCCGGCGGCGCGGTGGATCGCGCGACGCTCGAGAAGGTGAAGGCCATGCTGATGTCGGCGCGCGCTCCGATCATTCACGCGGGCGCCGGAATCAAGTGGAGCCGGGCGACGGCGCCGCTCCTCGAGCTCGCGGAAAAGCTGCAGCTGCCCGTTACGATGTCGGCGGCCCATGGCGACCTCGCGCCGATCGACCATCCGATGTATGCCGGGACCGTCGGCGCGCGCGGGAACGCGGTCGCCACCGGGCTCATGCGCGAAGCCGATGTCGTGCTCGCGCTCGGAACGCGCCTCGGGTTCAATACCACCCGTTACAAGTACGATCACTTGTCGCCGTCGGCGAAGATCGTGCAGGTGGACATCGACCCGGTGGCCGTTGGGCGCTACTTCCCGGTCGCCGTCGGCATCGCCGGCGACGCGGGCGCGGTGACGCAAGCCTTGAGCGACGCGGTCGAGGCGATTCCGCCAGACCGGGTTCCCTGGAAGACCCGTAATGAAAAGTTCGTGAAGGACCGTCAGCAGCTTTGGCAGGCGCGGGCGGAGGCGGGCAATCGAAACGCCAAGCCGCTGCACCCCGATACGATTTTTGCCGAGCTGCGCAAGGTCGCTCCGCGCGACGCGCTGTTCACGATCGACGCCGGCACAACGTGCTTGCAGGCAACCGATCAGCTGCCGTACTACACGCCCCCCGCGCTGGTCGCGCCGCTCGACTGCGGCAACATCGGCTTCTCGTACGCCGCGGGTCTCGGCGCGAAGACAGCTGCCCCGGAGCGCACGGTCATTTCTCTCATGGGAGACGGCGGTTTCGGCATGACCATGGGCGAGATGAATACCGCGGTCATGCACGACATTCCGACGATCGCTCTCGTCATGGACAACGGGACATGGGGCGCGGAGATCGCCTATCAGCGCGACTTTTACAACAACCGTTACATCGGCGCGCACGTTCAATCACCGCGCTTCGACGAGGTGATGAAGCTCTGCGGTGGCGTGGGCTATTTCGCGAGCGCGCCGGGAGAGACGGGTGACGCCATCAACCAGGCCATCAAGGAACGCAAGCCCGCGGTGGTCCACGTCAAGGTGGATCCAGACGCGGTGATCAGCTTCAGGACCGATGC
>LJTT01000049.1 GCA_001303585.1 Betaproteobacteria bacterium SG8_41 | reverse complement strand
ACGGCGCCGCGCGCCGTAATCGGCCAAATATCCTCGACCACCCCGCGGCGGACGCAGACGTAATGATCGTAGAGGTTAACCGTGGGATCGCAGTGCCCTGGAATGAGCTTGAGCTTGTCGCCCACTGCGATCCGCGCGCCGGGCTGCAGCGCGAGCACGCCATGTTCGTCAGAAGCCTTAAGGTACTCCGCACCCTCCCGATCCGCCACACGCGGCATACCGGAATCGACGCTCGACGCCTTGAGTCCCGCATCCACCACCGCGCGTTCCGGCGCGGTGCGGCTCATCACCGTGGTCCAGACAAAAAGGCTGTGCTCGAAACGCGGGATACCGCTCTCGGTCCATTCGTTCCGGCTGTAGTCCACATCCATGAAGATGTAGGATCCGGGCTGGATCTCGTCATAGACCCCGCTTACGGTCTCGAAGATATAGGTCCCGGTGCCAGCGCCCGTCACGCGCCCGCATTTCATGCCCGCCCGCTCGATTGCCGAGATCGACGATTTGACACGCGCTGTGGCCTGTTCGATCGCTGCCCGTCGCTCCTCCACTTTCCGCAGGTGCTGGGCTGCGCCCTGATAGGCCTGCAGACCGGCGAATCGCAGGTTGCCGGACGCGGCGATGCGCTTTGCCAGAGCAGCGGCAGGCTCGCCTGGTTCGACGCCGCACCGGTTTGCGCCGACGTTGACCTCGACCAGGACGTCGAGACGAACGCCTGCTTCGCGCGCCGCCGCGTCAAGCGCGCCGACATTCGATGCGTCGTCGGCGCACACGGCGATGCGCGCCCGCGCCGCGAGCGCAGCAAGGCGTCTGAGCTTGAGCGAGCCGACGACCTCGTTGGCGATGAGCACATCCGGCACACCGCCCTCGACCATCGCCTCGGCTTCGCTCACCTTCTGGCAGCACACGCCGACTGCGCCACGGGCCATCTGCGCAAGCGCGATCTTCGGACACTTGTGGCTCTTGGCATGGGGCCGGACCCTCACGTTCTTGCCGGCCAGCGATCCACCGAGCAGGTCGAGATTGCGCTCGAACACGTCGAGATCCAGGATGAGGGACGGGGTGTCCACCTCGGCCAGCGCCATGCCGATCTCAGCGGGACAGTAGGCGGTCATGGAAGACAAAGGATGAAGGATGGAGGAGGACCTGCGCGCCCGGCGCGCCCGTTATCAGCCGCCAGTCGTTACTTATTGACCCCCGTAAAGGCGCCCTTCTTTTCATCCACCGGTATCCCGATGATGCCGTGAGTCATGTCCTTCACGGCGAAGAAAATGACGTCCTCGTCCTCGGTGGCGATGGTGTAATGCACGACGTTGGCCGGGAAATAGAGCAGCGTACCGGGGCCGCAGATTCGCTCCGGCTGGTCTCCCACCTTGACACGCAGCTTCCCTTTCACGATGTAATTCCATTGCTCGTTGGGATGGTGGTGGGGGTTCGAGCCGGTGCCACGCGCCTTCGTGACCAGCGCGCATTGCATGCGCTCGCCCTCGACCACGGGGCCATGCCCGGTCGAGTACCCGGTGCCCGCTTCGATGCCGGCCATCTGCATAAGCGGAAAGATATACTCACCGTCGCCGCCTTTCACGGCGCCCTCGGTCTTCGTCTGCTTGCGGGATGCTTCCTTCGTTGTCATGGAGTGTCCTTGCGGTGGGAGTGTCCGCGAAGCATAGTGAGCGCCCTTCCATACGTCAAATTCGAGTCAAGAGCGCAGTGGGCCAACGGCGGCAGGGCATTGTGAGCGCTTGTTTGCATCGCTTCCCTCTTCTATGATTCACCAACGGTGTTCGGCCGATTAACGCGAGGACCATCCAGCAGGAGGGCAGGATCATGACGGACTGGAAGAAGAAGCTGGGCTTTATCGTTCCCTCCTGGAACACGGTAATGGAGTACGAGTGCCAGCGCCTCGCGCCCGATGGCGTCTCGGTTCACTTCACCCGCATCGCTCACACTAACGACGACGAAGAGACGCTCCTCCACATGATTCACGAGGTGCCCGCGCTGGCCACGCTTCTGGCGCATGCCAAGCTCGACGCCATCTGCTTCGGCTGCACGGGCGGCAGCTTCGTTCGGCCCACCATGGACCGTGAAATCTCTGACCTGATCAGGGAAAAAACGGGAATTCCCGCGACCACGACCGCAACGGCCCTCGTCGAAGCCATGCGCGAAATGCATATTGCACGCGTCGCGATCGCTTCACCGTATCCGCAATGGCTGAACGAGCGACTGGTCTCCTTTCTCGCCGGCAAGGGCATCGAGGTCGTCCGAGAAAAAGGCCTCAACACCGAGTGCCCGGCGTTTCTCCCGCCAGAGCGCTCCAGGGAACTCGCGCGCGAGGTGGATTGCCCGGAAGCCGACGGCATTTTCATCAGCTGCACAAATTTCCGCGCTCTGGAAGGTGTCGAGGAACTCGAGGCGGAACTGGGGAAACCCGTCCTCACCAGCAACACCACCACGATGTGGCACACGCTGCGCACGGCTGGGTTCGAGGGACAGGCGCAACGAGGCGGGAAACTGATGCGTGAGCACCTGACGGTATCGCCCGCCCAGCGCGTCGGCGCAAAAGGGGCGCGCCCTGTTCGAGAGAAAGTGGGATAAGCCTCCCGCAGCGCAGGACAAAAAAAGGGCGGCTCAGCCGCCCTTTTCGTTTCCCGCGCTGCGCCCGTTGAATACGTTCATCCGGTCACTGGTCACTGGTCACGGATTTTAGGCCGACACATCGGCCTTCAAACCCGCCTGCTCAATGCCGTACGCGCAGCACGCTTCGTCCTCCTCGCCCGTGCCACCGCTGCCGCCAGCCGCGCCGAGAATCTCGCCCTGCGCGTTCTTGATCAGCACCGCGCCGGTCTGCGGCAGGAACTTGCCCTCGGCAGTCGCCGCCAGCGTGACGAAGAAGTTGGGGTTGTCCTTCGCGCGCTTGAAGAGCGCCCGGCTCGAGGCGCCCATCGCCACCGACGCCCACGCCTTGCCGCGAGCGACGTCGAGACGAAACATGCTGGCGCCGTCCTGGCGTTGTGCAGAGACGACATTGCCACCATCGTCGATCACGACGACACCGAGCGGCTTGACCTTCATCTCAGCGGCTTTAGCAAAGGCTTTCTCGATGATGGTATTGGCTTGCTTGAGCGTGAGCTTGGACATCAACTCCTCCTTGAGAATCGGGTGGGGAAACATCGAACGCCGTTCTTTTCGGGCATACGGCCGATGAACGTTAGCGGCGACGAAGCGTGGCGACTATACAAACTCCGCTCGGTCGCTGTCAATCAGCGCCCTACCGGGGGATATGGTGGTGATTACTGGTGATAAGCAGAACCGGGGCAAACAAGGGCTCAACCTGACCTCTTATCACCATTTTTCATTACGACCTCTCGTCACCACTATTCATCACATTCAAGAACCAGGTGCGGCTAGAGCGGCGTCCTGACAACCTGTCCATTGGACTGCACAAACCAGCGTTCACTCTGGAAGGGTTTGCCTGAGAGCCGCGCGCTCATCCAGTCGGCGATCATCACCGCGGGCGTCGGGCCGAGGTTGGTCGAGGGCACGTTGCCGACCGAGTGGCGGCAGTCCTGATAGACGACAAGGCGCTTCTTGCTTTTCAGTGCTGCGATGAGTCGCTCGGTGTGCTCCATCGGCGCGAGCTCGTCGGCCTCGCCCGCGACGCATAAAAAGGGGGCGCGAATCTTCTCCACATGCCCCTCCCACGTCAGTGTCCGGCAGAACTGATCGAATGCGCCTTCATCGGTAAAGCCCGACATGTACATGAAGCGCCGCTTGAAAGTCGGGCAGGCCTCTTCGAAGATCGTTCGCATCCCGGGCTCAAGGCAGGTAGCCATCACCGCGCACGCCTTGAAGCGCGGCTCGGTCGCCGCGACGATAGTGCCGAAGAACGAGCCCATGCTCTGGCCGACGACACCGATGCGCTCTGGATCGACTTCGGAGCGCGCGCGCAGCCACGCCATGACAGCGTGGCCCGCCTCGATCCAGTTCGGCATGCTGACGTGGATCCCGTTTACAGCGCTCTCGTACTGGCCCGGTCCTTCGAGCGTCAGCACCGCGATGCCGCGCTGCAGCCAGCGGTCCCCGTACATCGCCACGCCGGTTTCCTTGAAGCCGTCCATGCCCGGGATCGCCCAGATTGCCGGCAACCGCCCCCCGTCGTAGCCCTGCGGAAGATGGAACCAGCCAGGCAGCGCCTTATCCCCGAACGGGACCCAGGCCGCCTCCACCTTATGGTCGGCCAGCTCGCCGTAGCGCGTGTAGCAGGCGCGCTTGCGCTTGTTGAGCATCAGGTTGGTATCGTTGTTCTCGTCGTGGGGCCACTGCGCCGCAGCGTAGTGGATCGCGGCCATGAAATAATTCTGGCGCGCGGTCACGAGCGCCCCCTCCTCTTCCGCAGCTTTCGCCTTGGCCTCACGCCGACGCGCGGTCGCCTCGAACGCGGGACCAATGTCCGCGTATTTCTTCACCTTTTCGCGAATCGCGGCAAAATCGGCATTCGCCTCGGGTCCGCACGGCGCGTTGTAGCTGATCGAGCGCGGCTGGTCCCAGTCCACGCCATTCGCCCGGATGATGTTGTCGATGAGCCAGCGCTGCTCCGCCCAGCGGCGGGTGAGCGCCCGCCCATGGGCCTTGTTCGTCGCATTCACGCTTTCACTCCTTCCGTCTGCGAGGGCCGGTGCCCGTATTTGATAATTCGTGAGTCGTGAGTGGAAAGCGATGAGTATCGACCGCCGACGCGCGGTTCAATCCGCTCACGCTTCACGGCTCTGATCAGCGTTCATCTGCGGTTAATGCTTTTTTCTTGTCTTGTCAGCCGCGCCAGTTATCCGCCGCGCCGTGCTTTCTGATCGCCGCCTCGAGCCGCTCGGTGGAGCGTACCGCCGCGTAGCGAACCGGCCGGCCTTTCCGCACCACGAAACGGTAGTCCTTCCCGCGCGGAACGTGGAGCACGTCGCCGGCGCCAGCGCGCCGCTTCTCTCGGCCAATCCGGGCATCGAGGCCCCCGTGGATCACGTAGAGGAATATTTCATGCTGAGCACGCTTCGCCTCCTGCACGTGCAGCGGAGGTGACTCCACGAACCCGAACGCGATATTCGTGCCCTCGACCCAGCGCTCGCAATGCCCCGAGGCGGCCGGCGCTTCGAGCGACTCGATCATCGGGTAATAGCAGTTGCCAAGGCCGTCGACGATCGCGCGCG
The DNA here is from genome assembly GCA_001303585.1 of Betaproteobacteria bacterium SG8_41. Lineage (GTDB taxonomy): Bacteria > Pseudomonadota > Gammaproteobacteria > Burkholderiales > SG8-41 > SG8-41. Next base: position 13,708 of record LJTT01000049.1, on the reverse strand, counting down.
ACTTCTCCGGTTCTTTTCGTCTGCCGGGATAGCGACCCTCCTTCACCGCGCGCTGGACTTCTTTTGCTGAAGGCGCTTTGTCCGGGAGCCCCTCATCAGCGGCGGCGCCGATCATGGTCCAGGTCCGGTCCTTGATGTAGAGATAGTGAAGGTCCCCATCCTCCGTCGCCTTGAAGCCGTGGCGGGCGTACGGCGGAAAATGCACGAATGTTCCGGGCTCAATAATCCGTCGGTCCTTGCCGACGATGCAGTCGACCTTGCCGCGCAGGGGGAATGCCATCAGTTCGTTGGGATGGTAATGGAGCTCGGCCCCGGTTCCGGCGCGCTTCTTGATCATGCGGAAATACATGAACTCGCCTTCGATCACTGGACCCACCGCGGTCGACAGGTGAGGGTTGAAGCGGTGGGTTTTCATTTTCTCGAAACGATAGAACGGCATGAGTTTTCACTCCCAAACATATGGCCCAACCGCGCGGACACTCATCCGCCGGCGCGCCCCGGTCACCACGCGCACCACCATTGGGCGTCCCAAGTTTATTGGATACACTTGCGGATGGGTAGCAGATCGCAGTCCAAATGGTGACGCCTCCCCCATGAGCGAACTCCACTTCCTTTCCATTGCCGAGGCTGCGCGCCTTATCAAGTCCCGGAAACTCTCTCCGAGCGAGCTCGCGCAAGCGCACCTCGATCGCATCAGCGCGCTCGACGGCCAGCTGAACGCGTTCATCACCCTGACCGCCGAACTCGCGCTGAAGCAAGCGCGGCAGGCAGAGCGCGAAATCGCGAAGCGGAAGTACCGCGGCCCCTTGCACGGCATTCCGATCGGGCTCAAAGACATCTACAACACAAAAGGCATCCTGACCTCGGGACATTCGCGGGTTTGTATCGATAACATCCCCGACCGCGATGCAGCGACCGTGACGAAGCTTTACGAGGCGGGCGCCGTGCTGCTCGGCAAGCTCGCGACGCACGAATTCGCCCACGGCGGGCCTTCGTTCGACCTGCCCTGGCCGCCGGCGCGCAATCCCTGGCACCTGGAGCACTTCACAGGCGGCTCGTCGAGCGGCTCAGGCGCCGCGCTCGCAGCGGGACTTGCGATGGGAGCGATGGGATCAGACACCGGTGGCTCGATCCGGGGACCCGCTTCCCACTGCGGCATTGTCGGGCTCATGCCAACCTACGGGCTCGTGAGCCGAGCGGGCGTCATTCCCAACTCGTACACCTTCGACCACTGCGGGCCCATGACGCGCACGGTGGAAGACTGCGCACTCATGCTGCAGGCACTCGTGGGCTACGACGCGGAAGACGCAGGCAGCATCCCGGCGAAGGCTCCCGACTACAGCGCGGGGCTCAAGCGCGGGATCAAAGGACTTCGGATCGGCGTACTACGGCACTACTGGGAGCAGGACCTCCCCGCGCACGAAGACTTGCGTCATGCGATGGACGCAGCGATCGGGGTCCTGAAAAAGCTCGGCGCAAAGGTGGAGGACTGCCGCACGCGCCCCATGCAGGATGCGCTCGACGTCAAGGTCATCATCGCCGAGACGGAGATCTTCTCGATCCACTACCGCGAGCTCGCGAAGCGCCCGGGCGACTTTGGCCGGGACATCCTTGGGCGCATGCTTCCGGCCTGCCTGTTCCAGGCCGCGGATTATGTCGCCGCCTCGCGCGAGCACCGGCGCATGATCCTCGAAGGACGCCGGCTGTACGAAAAGTACGACGTGCTGCTCACCGCCGGCTTCGGCCCTGCTCCGCGCCTCGACGGTTATCGTACGACCAACTTCTGGCAGCGCTCCAACGTTTTCACGCCGTCCAACGTGACGGCGGGGCCGGCGCTTGAACTCTGCAACGGCTTCAGCAAGAGCGGCCTGCCACTCGGGCTGCAGGTGATCGGCCGGCCGTTCGATGAGGCAACCGTCCTGCGGGTGGGCCACGCCTACCAGCAGGCGACTGACTGGCACCTGCGGCGCCCGCACCTCACGCCTGGCGCACCGCAACCGCCGGTCAACGCGGATGGCAACGAGCCGCACCCCGCTGACGTGGACTCGAAGACCCGTGCGCTGATTCTCGAGATGGCCGCGCGGGCCGGGCTTGAGCTCGACGAGCGCCAGCAGGCGATCCTGCTCGAGACGGCGCCATATGCGCTCGCGATGGCGGAGCGCATCCGCAAGGACCGGAACCGGTTCGAGGAGCCCGCATTGGTGTTCAGGTTCCCTAACTAAAGACGATTACTGGTGATGAAAAATGGTGATGAGTACTGGTGATACGGGAAACCGTTGAAAGCCGACGGTGTTCATCACTATATTTCATCACCATCATCTCATCACCATTTCTCATCACCCCTTGGCGCTGCGAGAAAGAAAACGAGATGACTACACGTGAGCCGCTCTGGGCGGGAGAAAAGGAGGGGCGCTCCTTCCGGCGCCTGGACGTCACGACCATGCTGAACGGCGCGATGCTCGCGATCCCGCTGCACGTCGTGACGGGACGCCACCCGGGACCCACGTTCGGAATCGTGACCAACACGCACGGCGACGAGTTCGCCGCGACGATCGCGATCCGGCAGTTCCTGGATGGCCTCGACACCGCGAAGCTGAAGGGGCGAATCGCGGTCGTGTCGGTCGCCAACCCGATGGCGACCGCCGGCTTCGGTCGGCAAACGCCCGAGCAGCACGGCCGCACCGATCTCCACGAGGTCTACCCGGGCAATGCGCGCGGCAACACGACGCAGATGATCGCCGCGACGATCACCGAGCATGTCCTGCATCATGTGGATGCGCTCATCGATTTTCATTCCGGCGGCAACGGGGGTCGCCTGCAGGCGCGCGTGGACTACAACACCAAGACGCCGGACGATCTCAAGCAGAAGAACCTGGCGCTCGCCCGCGCATTCGGCGCGCCTTTCGTGCATGAGAACGAGTTCGCCGGCGCTGCGGCTCAATATCTCAACGGCCGCGGCATTCCAGCCGTCAACCCCGAGGTAGGCGGAGCCTATCTCGGCCCGCACAGCACGGGCTACTACACGAAGATGATGGTCGACGGTCTCGCCGGCATGACTCGGCACCTCGGGATGATCGAAGGGGTGACGAAGCCCGTGAGACAGCTTCATTTCGACCTCAAGGCGCGCCGCGAGATCCGCCCCAAGCAGAGCGGTTACCTCGTTTCCTTCTACGAGCGGCCGGAAGACCTCTGCCAGCTTATCAAAGGCGGCACCAAGCTCGGCGAAGTCGTGGATCTCTACAGCTACCAGGTAATCGAGCAGCTCGTCGCGCCGTTTGACGGCTACCTGTTCTTCTCGCGCTACTCCGGCGTGGTGGGTGGCGGGACGCAAGCCTTCGCGCTTGCCGAGGCGACTCAGTCGCGCTGGCTCGACTGAGCCCTCACCGCGGAGGAAATGGTGTGAATTAATGGTGATGAGTGATTATGATGAAAAATGATGATAAACAGCGTTGGTCATTGCACGCTCGCGCTGCGCGGCTAGTCATTGGCCGCACCCGTCACCAGCACGCATCACCGCTACCCATCACCAGTTTCCATCACCATTTTTGAGCATGGACGGCTTTCTAGGACTCGGAGCGATGGCGGTCCTCGCGTGCGCAATCGCGATGACCGCCGGCGGCACGGTCAAAGGCGTCGTCGGCATCGGCCTGCCGCTGGTGTCGCTGCCCGTTATGGCAATCTTCATACCCATTCCGAAGGCGATCGCCCTGCTGTTGCTTCCCTCTTTCGCAACCAGCGTGTGGCAGACCTTTCACGGCGGGTTGTTCGTGCCCTCGGTCAAGCGTTTCTGGCCGCTTCTCCTGGGAATGGCGATCGGAACGCCGATCAGCGTTCGTATGCTCGCAACCTTTGACGTCACGGTGCTGTACCTGACTCTGGGCACCATCGTCGCAATGTTTGCCGTATTGCTGCATCGGAGCATCGTGTTGCCTGTCTCCCCGCGCGCCGAGCCGTGGGCGGCGCCGGTAGTGGGGGCGGCATCGGGACTCGTCGGCGGGTTGTCGATGCTGTTCGGCCCGGTCTACGCGATGTATCTCGCCGGGCTCAAGCTCGGCAAGGAGCGCCTTGTTGCCGTGATCGCACTATGCAACGTCTGGGCCACCGTCGTTCTGGCGGCGTCGATGGCCCGGTTCAATCTTTTCGGCGGCACCGACTTCTTGGCCTCCCTGCTGGCATTGATTCCATCGTTCGCGGGGCTGGCACTTGGCCAATGGCTGCGCCGTTACATAAACGAGGATCGCTTCCGCAAAACCCTCGCGGCAGTGCTGTTCCTGATCGGCCTCAATCTCATCCGCAAGGCCTACGCCTAGCGGCATTCCTGGATAATGGTGATGAGCACTGGTGATAAGTGAGCGGTGAAATGCCAATAGGGTTTTTCACCATTTTTCACCGCTCCTGTTAAGAGGGAAAAGGGAGAAGCAGATGAGTTCTCAACGCAAGGCGATGCACGCAGGCGAAGCGGTGGCCGAGGCCTTACAGGAGGAAGGGGTCGGGACCGTCTACAGCGTACCCGGTTCCCATATCCACCCGATCTACGACGGATTGAGCCGGGTGAAGTCCGTCCGGTTCGTCACGTGCAAGCAGGAACCGAACACGTCTCTCATGGCGGACGCCTATGGCCGCCTAACGGGCAAGCCGGGCGTGTGTGTCGTCACGGCCGGCCCCGGTTGCGTCAACTCCATGGCCGGGGTGGCACAGGCCTACGGCGCAGCCTCCCCGATGGTTCATATCAGCGGTGCCGTACCGCTCAAGGCCGACCTCGAGGCCTTTCACGGCGTCGACGATCCCGCCTTCGTCAACGAAATGTTCAAGAAAATCACCAAATGGACGGCGCGCGTCGAGCGCATCGAGGACATTCCCGAGGTGATGGCCAAAGCGTTTCACATTGCGCGCAGTGGGCGCCCCGGCCCCGTGCACGTCGAGCTGCCGCGACTGGCGGATTACAGCGAATACGTCCTTCAGAAAGAGCCGGCAGCTCTGCCGGCGTACAAACCCCTGCCCACTGTCGTGGCAAGTCCCGATGCGCGGGACGTGGACCGATTTGCCAAGCAGCTCATGAACGCCCGATCCCCGGTCATCGCGGCAGGCAAAGGTGTGATCCGGCGGGGCGCCCTGCAGGAATTGTCCCAGCTCTCGCTGAAACTTCAGGCGCCGGTCATCTGCGCGCAGGACGCGATTGGCGTCATTCCGGAAGACCACCCGTTCTTCGCCGGGCATTTCTCCCCCCTGAGCAACCATCCCCTTTGCGTCGAGGTGCTGCAGCAGACCGATTTGATCCTCGGGGTCGGGCTCAGGGCGGGTGCAGCCGAGCTAACCGACCTCAAGAGCTGCGCGCCGGAACGAAATGTCATCCTCGTCGGCTTCGATGACGCAGCGAATGCGCGCTATGAGGGCGAGAACCAGCGCGTGGCCGATCCCAGGCTCTTTCTCGCGGCGTTGCTCGAGCGACTTGGAAATGATCAGCGCCCGCATGATGAGGCACGCCTCGCGCGACTGGCCGAGCGCAAGCTCGCTGTGCGCGACGCCCTCGCCGCGCACAGCGCGCCGCACAGGAATGATAAGCCGATCCATCCCGGCGTACTGATGGAGGCGATGAATGCGGTGCTCGACAAGAACGCCGTCGTTGCGAGCGATGTCGGCAACTGTCAGATGTGGGCGCGCGCATACCGCCGCATCGCCACGCCCGAGTCGTTCATGCAGTCCGGCGTCTGGAACGCCATGAGCTACGGACTGCCAACGGCCATCGTGGCGAAGATGGAGTTTCCCGGGCGCCAGGTCGTCGCCCTCGCCGGGGACGGGGCGTTCCTCATGACAATTGGCGATCTTCCCACCGCAGCAGAATACGGCGCAAACATCGTCATGATCATCCTCAACGACGGCGCCTTCGGCCAGACCTATATGCAGCAATCCAACATCTACGGCCATACCTATGGAACTGCCTTCCGCAGCCCCAACTTCGCGGACATCGCCAAGGCCTGCGGCGCCGAGGGAATCCGCGTCACCGAGCCAGGCGACATCGAAGGAGCGCTGCGGCAGGCACTCGCCACGACCAAAGACAGGCCAGTCCTGGTGGAGGTAATGGTGGGCAGGGGGTCCTACCCGAAGCTCTAAATGGTGATGAGTAGTGGTGACGCGAGTCACTGCCAGCCGCACCACCAGTCAGGCGCCTTCGCTCTCGACCACCGTTTTTTGCTTTTCGGTTAGATGAATCTGCGTTTACCCGCGTTTATCTGCGGCTAAATTCGTTTTTTTCAGTCGGTCTAGCGCCGCTCGAGTTGGTCGAGCAACGACGGATCGCGCAACGTCGTATCCTGGCCGCGCACCGGATTCTCGATCGCCTCGCGCAAGCTGTGCGCGCCTTTCCATTCCGCGGGCGGCCGGACCGAGCCTTCGCTGCCCACTTGGTCGATGCCCCAGTAGATTTCCAGACGGTGATTGTCGGGATCGCGGAACTCGATGGCGAGCTGGACGCCCGCTCGCCGGCGCCCCTCGAAATCAATGGTTGCGCCGCTCTCGCGCAGGCGCTTCGCGGCGAGCAATACCTCGTCCAGCGTGCCCACCTCGAAGGCGACGTGGTTCAACTCGACGTTGGGCGCTGTCCCGTCAAGGGTGCCGACAAGACCGATCCCGTGATGGTCCGTGTTGCAACGCAGGAACACCATGCCGCCCGGCACCATCTCGTCAGGATAAACATCGGAAATCTGAAAACCCAGAACCTCGGTATAGAACCTGACCGAGCGCTCCAGATCTCGGCAATTGAGCACGACGTGTCCGATCTTGCGGATCTGGAACCCCAGCCCGTTGGGCCGCGCGTATTCCCGCAACCTTTGCACCGTGGGATGCTTCTCGATTCCCTCATACGAGCCGCTGTAAGGCCGCTGGCGCGAGCCATGGTCAGTGGGCGTGGCCGGCGAAGAAGCTTTTCTATTCATGGCAATCTCTTTTCCACGTAATCAATGAAAAGGCGAACGAGACAGGCTCGAGGCGAACCAAAGCCACTACGCATTACCCTTTCCGCATTACAAACGGATCGAGCAGTATCGCAGAACGCGGCCGCGAGCGTCGAGTCATGCCTGAATGAAAATCAGTCACCAGGCAACTGAATGACCAGGTCACGACGCAAACGCGCCCAGGCAAGCACGTGGCCGCTCAGGAGCTTAGCCGCCTCGTTGCTTGACTGCCTGGATCAGAGCTCGCCATCCGAGAGCACCGCCCAGCTTCGTCCTGCCTTGGGGCAGACATGGACAAGCCGATTTCCCTGGGCTACCTTTAGCGGTTTCTCAAAGTGACAGAAAACAACGGGAGCGCAAAATGCTCAAGAAGGACATCAGGATCCAATCGAGTCAGGGTGGCGAGTTCGACTGCTATCTGGTTACGCCCGATACCGCGGCCCCGGTCCCGGCCATTGTCCTCGCCTCCGCCGTGCACGGCGTCGACAAGGACATTCGCGCTATAGCCGACGAATTCGCCTCGCGCGGCTACATCGCCGCGGCGCCCGACTTGTTCTGGCGCTCGATTCCGGGGCCCCTGTCGCGCGATGACAACCGCACGAAGGAGCGCTCGCAGCCGCGCCTGGATAAGATCAGGACGGGTGAAACCGACCTGGTGGACACCCTCGCCGAAGTGCGCAAGCAGCCGTCGTTCAACAGACGCGCCGCGGTGATGGGCTTCTGCTACGGCGGCCCCTACGCGATCCTCGGCCCGAAGCGCCTCGGCTACGACGCGGGGATATCCTGCCACGGCACGAACATGCTGGACTATATCAAGGAGCTCGAAGGGGTCACGCAGCCGGTCTGCATCATCTGGGGCGACCAGGACCACCAGGCGCCCGCGCCTGTGCTCGATGCCTACCGCGGCGTTCCATCGCGCATGAAAAACGTGGAAGTGCACATCTTCCCCGGCGTGCTTCACGGCTACATGATGCGGGAGAGCCCGAAGGCGTTCCATCAGGAAACATACGACTTCTCGATGGCGCGCGCGCTGTCCATTCTCGAAGGGCTGCGGGGCGAAGGGGAGCGTATGCGCAAAGCAGGTTAATTTAGCCGCGGATAAACGCAGATACACGCAGACGACGAACTAAACAGACTCAAGAACCGTTCATGTATCGGCGTTAATCGGCGTGCATCGGCGGCAAGTAAACGTCATTCGGGGTTCGGGGTTCGGGGTTCGGGGTTCGGGGTTCTTGAGTATGTAGATCTGTGTTTATCTGCGTTTATCTGCGGCTAAATCGGTTTTTGGTTTATTGCGGTCACGGGTCACTGGTCACCGGCGTTCAGCGCGCGGGGCGATGAGCCCCTCCTTCTCGAGGAGCGGATAGATGCCGCCGGCCTGAACGAGCGCCAACAGTTTCGGCGGCATCGGCTTTCCTGCCAGCGCCGTACCGCGCGTCACGTTCTTCACCGCCGCGCGCTCGAAGTCGACCTCGGCGATGTCTCCCTCCTCGAACGCTTCGTCCACGCCCGGGCACTCGACTGCCGGGAAGGCGAAGTTCACGCAGTTGCGAAAGAAAAGGCCGTTGATATACGGGGCCAGCAGGCAGGAAAGCCCGAGATTCTTCAACGAGCGCGCCGCCGGACGGCTCGAGCCCATGCCGAAGTTCTTCCCGCCAATCAGGATGTCCCCCGGCTTGACCTCATCCGCCCAGCCCGGCCGGTTGGCGCTGAAGACGTAGCGCACCTGCTCCTCGGGCTTCAGGTAGAACGCCGCCGACGGAAGAATCAAGTCGGTGTTGATGTTGTCGCCGACTATCCACACTCTGCCTTGGAACTTCATGGGCTCTCGTCAATGAAAATAGATCATGGCTGGAGGCCAAATGGTGATGAAAAATGGCGATGAACACCCTCTTCCGTCGTAGCTCCTATCACCGATAATCATCACCATTTCAGCTCAAGAAATCGCGAGGATCGGTAATCGAGCCGCGGATCGCAGAAGCTGCGACAGTGGCCGGCGATCCCATATAGATGCGCGCACTGGGATCGCCCATGCGGCCCTTGAAATTGCGCGTGCTCGCGGTAATGCACGTCTCGTTCGGACCCAGCAGCCCCAGGTGCCCGCCGCCGCAGGCGCCGCAGGTGGACGGCGTCACCACCGCCCCCGCCTCGGCGAGCGTGGCAATGATCCCCTGCTTCGCCGCCTCACGATAGATGTGCTGGGACCCCGGGGTGATGATCAAGCGCACGGTGGAGGCCACCCGCTGTCCGTTCAGCACGGCGGCGGCAAGCGCGAGGTCATCCAGCGTTCCGTTCGCGCACGATCCGATGAAGGCCTGGTCGATGCGCGTGCCTGCCGCCTCGGCCACCGGCCGGGAGTTCCTGATCACGGAATCGGGAAGCGCCACCAACGGCTCGAGCGCGGAAAGATCCACCTTACGCACGGCGGCATAGCGCGCATCCTTGTCGGGACACACGCTTTCGAAAGGTCGCGGATTGCGCGCGCGCAGCCATTCCTCCATCACCTCATCGGCCTCGAAGGTGGCAAATTCCGCCGAGAGCTCGGCGCCCATCGTTGTGAGCGTCTTGCGTGCCGGGATCGACAGACTTGCGACACCGGGCCCACCGAACTCCACATTCTGGGTCGCGTGATCGCCGTGCTCTCCGGAAATCTGAAGAAAGGCATCCTTTGCGGTTACAGCGCGAGAGAGTTTTCCCCCCAGCTCGTAACGCACCGTCTCGCCGACCCGAAACCATGTCTCCCCCTTGATCGCGGAGTAGACGACGTCGGGCTCACCCACGCCACGCGCGATGCAGTTGAACACGCCGGCGCTGCAGGTATGCGAATCGCTGCATACCAGCACGCTACCGGGAAGGGCATAGCCGTGGTCGGCGACGAGCTGGTGGCTGATGCCCTGGCTGTAGCCGACATCGTGAAAACGCCTGATGCCGAACTTCTCGACGAACCGGCGACCCGTGCCGTGCGCCTCCGCGCTGTCCGTCGTCGAGGCCGGCACGCGATGGTCGAACACCACGACGATACGGTCCGGGTCCCTCACCTTCAAGATCTCCCGCCAGCGACTCGCCGTGAAGCTGTTGTCGATCAGCACCACGGTGTCCACTTCGACGGTCACAAGATCGCCCGGCCCGACCTTCGCCTGGCCGCTCTTCTTGGCGAGAATCTTCTCGGCGATCGTCATGCCCATGGCTGGTTCCTCGCGACTGCGCGCCTCATCGTGCTCAAATATGGTGATGAATGATGTTGAGAAAGGGTGATAAACACCGCTGGCCGAAGTAACTCTTATCACCAGCGCTCATCACCAGTACAAAGGGCGGCGTCAGCCGCCGGCGTAGCGCCGCTCGAGATCATCGAGCTGCGCCATCCCCATGAGATCGTTGATCTCCTCGAATGAGACTTGGAGATCGGGCCGCTCGACCACGCGCTGCTTATCGAGCGTCTCTCCCTTGAACGCTGCCATGGCGTTCATCATGCCTTTCACCGCTGCCGTCGTCAGCAATCGCGGATAGCTCACCACGGCCACGCCCAGTGCCTCGAGCTCCTTTGGCGTCATGAGGGGCGTGGTCTTGCGCGTGCGCAAGCCGAGGCCCATGTTGACGATCAGGGGCTTGGGCACGCCCTTTGCCACTTTCGCGATGTCTTCTCTGGAAAGCAGCGCATCGGCATAGAGGCAGTCCGCACCCGCCTCAGCGTAGAGATTGAGCCGGCGGATCGCGTCGTCCACACCGATGGGGCCGGCGGCATCGGTGCGCGCGATGATGATGAAATCGGGATCGACGCGAGCATCCACCGCCGCTTTCACTTTCTGCACCATTTCATCGGCGCTGATCACGCTCTTGCCCGCCATGTGACCGCAGCGCTTGGGCCAGACCTGATCCTCGAACATGACGGCCGCGACACCCGCCTTCTCGAAGGCGCGCGTCGCGAAATAGACACTCATGGCGTTGCCGTAGCCGGTATCCGCATCGGCCCGAAGCAGCAGGCTGGTGCAGTCCGCAAGCCGACGGGCGTTGGAGACGTTTTCCTCCAGCCCCATCACACCGCGGTCGGCCCAGCCAAGCCGGCTCTCCGACGTGCCCGCGCCCGTGATCGAGCCCGATTTGAAGCCCATGCGCTCCACGAGGCGCGCGCTGTAGCCGTCGTAGACGCCGGGCGCAACCACAATCTCGGGTGCGTTGATCAGTGCTCTCAGTTGCCGGCCTTTGCTCGCCATTTCCCGCTCCGCTCTCTATTCGAGAAAGTGATGACTGGTGGTGATGAATACTGGTGATGAAAGATGGCGATAGGTGGCCGCGGAATCCCGATGGTGTCCATCACCATTTCGGCTCACCAGGCCACGGTTCCGCCATCGACCGGGATGATCGCGCCGGTGATGAAGTTCGAGGCGTCCGAAGCCAGCAGAACGGCAATGCCCTTCAGATCGTCCGCGCCGCCCGTCCGCGCGAGCGGGATCTCGCGCAGGATCTGCTCGGCGCCGCGCTCGAAGAGCTTCTGGTTGATGGGCGTCACGAAGAACCCCGGGCAGACGCAGTTGACGTGGATGTTGTACTGCGCCCACTTGATCGCGAGGTCGCGCGTGAACTGCACCAGGGCCCCTTTGCTGGTGCTGTAGACGACCGAGTTGTAGGCCTTGGGGTTGCGCCCGATCAATCCCGCGACCGAGGCGATATTGATGATCTTGCCGCGCCTCGCCTTGATCATTTCGCGGCCGAAAGCCTGCGCACAGATGAACGGCGCGGTGATGTTGAGGTCCATGATCTGCTGCCAGCGCTCGAGCGGCATTTCCTCGGGCGGCGCAACCCAGGCGCGCCCCGCATTGTTGACGAGCACATCCACCCGCCCGAATTTCTTGAGGGTGGCCGCCTTCACGGCTTCGACCTGGTCGGGCTTGGTGATATCGGCGGCGATCGCCAGCGCCATCACGCCGCACTTTTCCAGCTCGTGCGCGGCCTGCTCGCAGTTCTCGAGCTTGCGCGAGCACACCACGATGTGCGACCCCGCCTCCGCCAGCCCCGTTGCCATCTGCAGCCCGAGCCCCGTGGCCCCGCCGGTCACGACGCTCACGCGACCGTCCAGACTCATCAGCTCCTTAACCGTTGCCATACACCCCTCCAAAAACCTGACGACAGTCCCTACAGCAGCCGCTTCATTTTGCGCCCGCCCGTCGGCTCGAATCCGTTGTCCTTGTAAAAGCTCACCGTCCGCGCGAACTCGGGCAGGGGGGGCGTCGCCAGCTCGAGGCGCTTCCATCCCGCTGCGCGGCCGTGCGCGACGCATGCCTCCACCAAGTGGGCGCCGACCTCACGCGATCGCCACTGTTTGGCGACGTAGAACTCCTGGATGATCCCGAACACGCCCTGCGCATAAAGTGACCGGCTCTCGCAAAGCGTCGCCACCCCGATCGTCTGCCCGCTCGTGTCATCCAGCGCGATATAAGCGACGTAATTCCCGTCCGCAATCCAATCGCGGCCCAGGACTGCGCTCATCTGAGCATCGACGTCGAAGTGCTCATGGCCGATCATCTCGATGATCTCGTCGGTCAGCGCTTTCACCATGCGCGCGACTTCCGGCGCGTCGGCCGGCGTTGCCTGCCTGATCGTGACCGCCATTTCCGTTACCCGTCCTTTAGCAGCTCGCGCGCGATGATGTTGCGCTGGATCTCGGAGGTGCCTTCGTAGATCCGGGTAATGCGGGAATCGCGGTACATCGTCTCGATGCCCGCCTCGCGCATGTAACCCATTCCGCCATGGATCTGCACTGCACTGTCGGCGACCTTGCCAAGGGCCTCCGTCGTGAAAAGCTTCGCGACGGAAGCCTCGAGCGTGCCGCGCTCGCCGCGCGCGAAGATCTCCAGCGCGCGCTCGACGAGCAGCCGTGAGGCATCGCGCGCCACCGCCATATCGGCGAGCATCCATTGCAATCCCTGATATTCGGCAATCCTGCGCCCGCCCTGGGCGCGCGTCTTCATGTATGCGGCGCTGCGGGCGATCAGCTTGTCCATCATGCCCACGCAGCGTGCGGCGATGGTCACGCGTCCCCACGTGAGCGTCTTCATCGCCTGGATATAGCCCATGCCCTCTTCGCCCAGCCGGTTTTCGACGGGCACCTCGCAGCGCTCGAGGACGACGGGCGCGGTGCTGACGCCGTGCATGCCCATCTTGAGCTCGTTGCGGCCGACCTTGAGTCCTGGAAAACCGCGCTCGACGATGAACGCCGAGATCCCCTTCGTGCCCTTCGCCTTGTCCGTGACGGCCATCACCGTGAAGACATCCGCGATGCCGGCATTGGTGATATAGATCTTCTCGCCGTCGAGGACATAGCGGTCGCCCTGCTTCACCGCGGTCGTCCGCATCGCGGCCGGATCGGACCCGGCCTGCGGCTCGGTCAGCGCGAAACAGCCGATCAACTCGCCAGTGGCCATCCGGGGCAGGTACTGGCGTTTCTGCCCCGCGCTGCCGAGCGCCACGATGCCCGTGGTCGCGATTCCCGTATGGTTCGCGATCACGCTGGCAAAGCCGTAATTCGACTTGCCGAGCTCTTCCTCGATTGCGCACTTGCCGGCAAGATCAAAGCCGGCGCCGCCATACTCCTCGGGAATCGTGATGCCGAAAAGCCCAAGGTCGCGCGCCATCTGCATCAGCTCGTCGGGAATCGTGTCGTGCTCCTCGATCCAGCGCGAGCGGGGCTCGACCTCATGCTCGAGGAAGCGCCGCAGCGCTTCGCAGAATTGCCGCACTTCAGGAGAAAGCTCGATTGGCAT
>LJTT01000048.1 GCA_001303585.1 Betaproteobacteria bacterium SG8_41 | reverse complement strand
AATGGTAACGCATGCACTGCTCGGCGCGCGAGCCGCGTAAAATGGGGCTTCCAAGAAATAATGCTGACGGGGAGGTTGCGTGGCAGCGGTCGGGGTAATCGGTACGGGACTGATGGGCGCGGCGTGCATCGAGCGTCTCAAGGGGGCGGGCCTCGAGATCGTCGCCTATGACGTAGACGAGGCAAAGCGCGCGGCGGCGGCGAAACTCGGCGCGCGGGCGGCGGCGTCGGTTGCAGAGGTCGCCAGTCAATGCGAGATGATCGTGCTGTGCGTTTTTACGACCGAGCAGGTCGAGCAGGTCGTGGAGGGCAAAGGCGGCATTGGTGAGGCTGCCGGAGGGCAGTCACGTATCGCGATTTGCACCAGCACCTGCGATCCGGATCGGCTCGCCGCGCTGGCGCCGCGAGCGGAAGCCCGCGGTGTGCGCTTTCTCGAGGTGCCGATCTCGGGCACGAGCCGACAGGTGGCCGATGGCGCCGGGGTAGGGTTGATTGGCGGCGACAAGGCCGTCATGGAACGTGCCGCGCCGGTGCTCGACGCGATCTGCCCGCGCCGCTTTCACCTGGGTGCCGTCGGTAACGGCTCCCGCACCAAGCTTGCCGTCAATCTTATTCTCGGTCTCAATCGCGCGGCGATGGCCGAAGGCTTTGCCTTCGCGGAGCGCCTGGGCCTCGATACGGTCGCGTTCCTCGAGGTCGCCAAGGCCTCCGCCTGTCATTCGCAGGTCATGGATGTCAAGGGGCACATGATGGCGCGCCGCGAGTTTGACAAGGTCCAGGGCCGCATCGACCAGTCATTGAAGGATTTCAAGCTCATGCTCGAGCAGGGCAGCAAGGCCGGGCAGGCTCTGCCGTTTGCAACGATCTATGCGCGAATGCTCGAGGATTGTGTGCAGAATGGAGAGGGTGGCTGGGACAACTCGGCCATTCTCGAAGCCGTCCGGCGCCGCCGCGCGTTGTAGCGTTGTCCGCGTGCGCGATCGCAACCGCGCAGCGCGCGACAGCGGTGGCCGCTTTCCGGACGGTTTGCTAAGCGCCGGCCGGATGCAGCACGATCTTGTGGGCCTCGACGTTACGTGCCTCGAGGAGTTTCAATGCTTCCTCGGCTCGGGCGAGGGGGAAGCGATGGCTGATGTAGAGATCCGGGTTGACCTTGCCGCTGCCGATCAGCTCGAGGCAGGGCGCAAAGGCCCGGAAATTCCCGCGCGAAAAATTGAGATCGATTTCGCGGTCCTTGAGATAGGCAATGGGGATCGTGGCTTTGTTTTCAGGGAACGTGCCGACGACCGTAATCTGGCCGCCGCGTTTGACCATGCGCACGGCGTCCGCAACGGTGCGCTCCTGAAAACCGCCGACGCACTCGATGACGCGGTCAAACCCGCGCCCGCCCGTAGCGGCAAGCGCCCGCTCGCGAAGGTCGCCGTCGTCGGCGCGCCAGGCGTGCGGAATGCCAAGGTTGCGCGCGAGCGTGAGACGGTATTCCAGAAGGTCGAGAATCGTCATCTCGGCGCCCATTGAGCGCGCCACCAGCGCGGCACCGAGCCCGATCGGGCCGGCGCCGATGACCGCCACTTTGTCGCCGGCTCGGGGTTTCACGCGATCGGCCACGGCGTGGTAGCTGATGCCGAGGACCTGCACGGCAGACGCCTGGTCGAAGCTTACGTTCTCGGGGAGCGAATAGAGGTTGAACTCAGGCACGCGCGCGTATTCCGCGTACGCGCCGTCGCAGTCGAAGCCCATGGTCTTCAACGTGTCGCAAATGTTGGAGCGTCCGTCGCGGCAGGGGCCGCAGGTTCCGCACGGAAGGTCGATATCGCAGCAGACGCGCTCGCCCACGCGAAAGCCGGACACATTCGCTCCGAGCGCGACGATCTCGCCGGAGAACTCGTGCCCGAGCACGCGCGGGAAGGTGAGCCGCGGATGCTTGCCGTGATACGCGTGCAGGTCCGAGCCGCAGATCGAGCACGCATGCACTCTGACCACGACCTCGCCCGCGCCGGGCGCGGGATCGGGCACCGTCTCGCGGCGCAGGTCGCCGCCGGCGTGCAGAATCATTGCCTTCATAAGAGGGAAAATGGTGATGAATAATGGTGATGAATAATGGTGATGAATAATTGTGATGAAAGATGGTGATAAGAAAAAGTCTGTTCCCACCTATCACTAGTAATCATCACCATCTCTCATCACCAATTCTCATCACCTGTGGGGTTATCAGCCGACGCGAAAACGTCGCACCTGCTCTTCGCTGACTTCGACGCCAAGACCTGGGCCCCGCGGGCGGGCAACACGGCCGCGCTCGATGCGCAGCGGAGTCACGGCGAGGTCCTCGGCAAGGTAGTGATTGGTGATGCTCAAGCCCCAGTTCAAGTTGGGGGCAACGCAGCCCAGCTGGACGATCGCCGATGCGCCCAGGCTGGATTCGGCGACCTTGCAAGCCAGGTTGATATTGAGGCCGAGCCCCGCGCACACCGACATGGCCCGCGCCGTCACCCCGATGCCGCCCAGCTTGATCGTTTTGATGTTGGCGCCCTGAATGGCACCCAGCCGCTGCAGCGCGATGATGCTGGCGATGCTCGCGATCGACTCGTCGCCGCACTGCGGGATCGGGCTTTCTCGCGCCAGAGCCGCCATGCCTTCGAAGTCTTCGGCCAGGAGGGGCTGTTCCATGAACAGCAAGTCGGCCTCCCGCGCGCGCTCGGCAAATTGCCGTGCTTCTGCAAACTTCATTCCCATGTTCGCGTCGGCACACAGAGCGATTTCTTCCCCGAGATGGCGCCGCACGGCCAGCGCGGCCTCCGCCTCCTGCGCCGGCGCCTTGATGCCGATCTTGAGCTTGAAGAACGTCCAGCCTTCCTTGAGCTTGCCGGAAGCTTCCGCGACGTCGTCCTCGACCCTGGAATTGCCGAGCAGAAACATCGGCTGGACCTCATCGCGCAGCGCGCCGCCGAACAGGTCGCAAAGCGAGACGCCGAGGTGGCGCCCGACGAGATCGTTGATGGCCATGTCGAGCGCGCATTTCGCGCCCGTGTTGTGCAGCAGTGCACCCGCGCAGCGCGCTGCAAGCTTGGCGCGATCGAGCGCGTCCTGACCGCGCACCAGCGGCGCGAGGTGGTCCGCGACGGCGGCAGCCATGCCGGGGAGCGTGTCGCCGGTCATCAGCGGAGCGGCCGAAGCCTCGCCCCAGCCAACCAGACCGTTGGCGGCCTCGATGCGCACCAGCAGCGATTGCGAGCGCTCGATGCGCTCGCCCGCCATGACGACGGGCTTCTTCAAAGGTAGCGCGACGGGGATCGCGTCTACGCGCGCGATGGCGAGCGGAGCGGCGGCTGCGCGCGTAGCGGCCGATGCTGCTGCGGTGAGGGCCATGGTCTCCTCCGGAAGTCGCGGGCTTCTTTATAGTCCCGGGTCCGCGATAGATCAATGCCCTGTGGTGACCTTCGCCCCAAATACCCGCTGCGTCCCGCGGCGCGTGCAGCTCAACCGGCGCGGCCGTCGGCGCGCGGCCGGGTGAGAATCGGCCAATACGTCGCGGTAAAGATCGCGAATGCGAGCGACCATAGTGCGCCCGAGAGCAAGGTGGCCGACAGGTATGCCGCCGGCCATGCAATAGGCAGGAGGACGCGCGCTGCAGCGGCAAGCTGAATCAGCGCATAGCACGTCGTTTCGGCGCGACCAGCCGCGAGGGCGCGGCCCGTATGCCCGCGCGCCGTGCGAGTCATCATGCCGAGGGTCATGCCGCCGATGACGCCAATGGTGAGCGCGTGCGTTGCGGGCCCCGGCGTGATCCACTCGAATTCGGCGGCAGCGCGCAGCGCCAGGTGTACGACGATCCAGCCGTACGATGCATGCAGGATCCAGAGCAGCGGATTGCGCCGCGTCTTGAGCGGCGCCCAGAGCACAAGCCGCGCGCCGTGCGCGAGGGCGCCCCCCGCCGCGGCCATCGCGGCCACCAGGGCTTGACCGTAAAGGTCTGCGACAAGGAGGACGAGCAAGCTGCCCAGGGCAGCGACTTCGACGGCGTGCGCCCGGCGCGCGCCGGCGCCCGGCACCGCATTGTTGGTGAACATCGGCACGACGCGACCGGCGATGATCGCAACGATAATGAGCACGAGATCCAGGCCGACGCCCAGCGCCTCTCCCGGCGAGAACGGCGCAGTGCCAATCAACGCGGTGTAGAAAGCAAGGTTGGCCGCGCCCAGGGCCAAGACGAGAAACACGAAGAAAAAATTGCGGTAATTGCCGGCGCTGATGAGCGGGCGTCCAATGCTGGCTGCCACTCCGAGCACGAACAGCGTGTCGGTCACCATGGCCCATTCGCGCCAGGCGGTGAGCGCAAGCACCCGCCCGGCGAGCCAGACGGCTGCGAGGAACGCAAGCGGTGCGCCGGTTGGCGTGGGCAGCTGCGTCCAGTTTCGGACAGCGGTAAACAAAAAACCCGTGATCACCGCGAGCGTGTAGCCAAAGAGCATCTCATGCGCATGCCAGTGGGCTGCGCCCAGCAGTTGAGTTGCCGAGAAGCGGCCGGAGAGCTGCACGGCCCAAAGCCCAATGCTCAACGCGCCGAACGCGCCTGCCAGCAGATAGAACGTCCGGAATCCCAGGGCGAGCACGGGAAACCGCGTTGGCTTCGAGGGTGGCCTTGGACCCGGAGAAGATGCGACGGGGATGCTCATGCCATGTGGAAAGGGGCCGTACAAAAAAACCAGGATTAGCCGCGGATAAACACAGATAAACGCCGATGAGTATTTTCAAGAAGCATGGATGCCAAAAACCGAATCCGGTTTCATTCAGATGCGGATTTCACTACTCACCAATCAACTTTGAACCTTGAACCTTGAACCTTGAACCTTGAACCTTGAACCTTGAACCTTGAACCTTAACAGCCCGTGGGATCGGAGTATCGCAGGCGGCGGGATGCCGCGCCCTTGATTTTGATCAAGGGCGGGCAAGACGCATGGGAGTGCGAATGCGGATCAGCTTCGTGGAAGGGAGATGTCGAGCGAAGCGCCCAATACCTCGCGCATTCGGTGCCAGTGGGAACCTTCCCAGTAGATGCGCCTGCACCCGGGGCAGCGCATGAACGTCGCGTATCGCTCGACAATGGGATCGGGGATGCAGTGCGCGGCGGCGCCGCGCTCGATCGCCTCGAGGCGAAGGTTGCAGTGCAGGCACAGTGTGAAGGGCAACAAGCGCGCCTCGAGCCCGAAGCGCGTGGCGACCTCTTTCAGCTGTGCCTCGGGCTTGCGTGCGTGCACGAAGCAGCCCCGCGCCAACTCGCGGCATTTGAGGAGCTCGCGGTCCCGCGTGAGCACGATCCGGCGCTCGCGCGCGGCGATCTCGATGATCGCGCGGTCGTGAAGCGCGTTGTCGTAGAGCGTGTCGAATCCGAGCATGCGCAAGAAACGCGCAAGCCCGCCCAGGTGCGCATCCGCGAGGAAATGCAGCGGCTCGCCTGCGTCGTCGCCCGGCTGGTGCGGGAATACCTCGATCGCATCGTCCTCGCGCACGATCCGGTCGAGTGTCGCAGCCTGTCCGTTGACGAGCAGTCGCCCGGCCTCGGTGTGCGGCACGCCGACGGACTCGATGGCGTGCTTGACAGTGGCCGCGCGCGCGCATTCGTGGGAAAAAGCGCCACTGCGCCGCTCGGGAGCGAGAAAGCTCACGAGCTCGCCGTGGAAATGGAATTTCGCTTGCGCCATTTACTGCCGTGAATCGTAAATCCTCAAGCGTGAACCGGAAGAACCAAGGACATCTAGCCGCAGATAAACGCAGATAAACGCAGATTGATTGATGCGGAACAAGAAATCCATTCGGCTTCGGCCTTCTGACGCAGAGTCGGTCGATTCACCATTCACCATCCACCGGGTTGAGTGAATTGTAGCCCCGGGCTCGCCGCCGAGGCGCGGCATGAGCTATGCTTGCAGGTTTTCAGATTGCGGATTCCGATGGCCCAGTATGTCTACACCATGCGCGGCGTGGGCAAGATGGTGCCGCCCAAGCGCGCCATTCTCAGGAACATCTCGCTGTCGTTTTTCCCGGGCGCAAAGATCGGCGTGCTGGGATTGAACGGCTCGGGCAAGTCCACGCTCCTCAGGATCATGGCGGGAGAGGAAAAGGATTTCGATGGCGAAGCCATTCCGATGCCTGACATGCGGATCGGCCTCCTGCCGCAGGAGCCTCATCTCGATCCCGCTAAGGACGTGCGCGGCAACGTCGAGGAAGGCGTGGGCGGGACGATTGCGCTCATCAACCGCTTCAATGCGATCAGCGACCGCTTCGCCGAGCCGCTCGAAGACGACGAGATGAACAGGCTGCTGGAAGAGCAGGGGGAATTGCAGGGAAAAATCGACGCGGCCAACGGCTGGGAGCTCGATCGCAAGCTCGAGGTTGCAGCCGATGCGCTGCGGCTGCCGCCGTGGGACGCGGATGTGACGAAGATCTCGGGCGGCGAGCGCCGGCGCGTGGCGCTGTGCCGGCTGCTGCTTTCCGAACCAGACATGCTGCTGCTCGACGAGCCGACCAACCACCTCGACGCGCTCTCGGTACAGTGGCTCGAGCGTTTTCTGGAGCGCTACCCGGGCACTGTCATTGCGGTGACTCACGACCGTTATTTTCTCGACAACGTCGCAGGCTGGATCCTCGAGCTCGACCGCGGCTACGGCATTCCTTGGGAGGGGAATTACTCCTCGTGGCTGGAGCAAAAGGAAAAGCGTCTCGAGATCGAGGCGAAGCAGGAATCCGCGCGCATCAAGACCATGCAGCAGGAACTTGAATGGGTGCGTTCGAACCCGAGGGCGCGGCAGGCGAAGAGCAAGGCGCGGCTGGCCCGCTTCGAGGAGCTGGCGTCCACCGAGGTGCAGAAGCGGAACGAGACGAACGAGATTTACATCCCGCCCGGACCGCATCTGGGCGACATCGTCATCGAGGCGGACGGGCTCAGCAAGGCGTACGGAGACAAGCTGCTCTTCGACGGGCTTTCGTTCCGGTTGCCCCGCGGCGGCATTGTCGGTGTGATCGGCCCGAACGGCGCCGGCAAAACGACGCTCTTTCGCATTCTGGCGGGCCAGGAAAAGCCGGATTCCGGCAAGTTGCGCATCGGCGATACCGTAAAGCTGGCCTTCGTTGACCAGAGCCGGGACTCGCTCGATGCGGCGAAAACGGTGTGGGAGGAGATCTCGAACGGGCAGGATGTGATCGAGGTGGGAAGCTACACTGCGCCAAGCCGCGGCTACGTCGCGCGCTTCAATTTTAAGGGCGCCGACCAGCAGAAGCGCGTGGGTGAGCTCTCCGGCGGCGAGCGCAACCGCGTGCACCTGGCAAAAGTGCTGCGCAGCGGCGGCAATGTGCTGTTCCTGGACGAGCCCACCAACGATCTCGACGTCGAGACGCTGCGCGCCCTCGAACAGGCGCTGCTCGACTTTCCTGGCTGCGCGGTGGTGATCTCGCACGACCGCTGGTTCCTTGACCGTATCGCAACGCACATTCTCGCGTTCGAGGGCGACAGCCAGGCGGTCTGGTTCGAGGGCAACTATGCAGATTATCTTGGCGACCGCCGCCGGCGCCTGGGCGAGGACGCGGACAAGCCGCACCGGGTGCGCTACAAGCCGCTGATGACGTGAAGGTGTTTCAAGCACCGAAAAACTTTATCAACCGCAGGTAAACGCAGATCGACCGACACGGGAATCAAAAACCGTTTTGCCTTCCGTCTTATCACTTGAGGTTGTCCGCGGCCGATCACAGCCGACAGGGGCTGATAGAGAAGAAGCGATTTGAACTGCGCGGGTTTTGCGTCCGCGCTTGCCTGCGGCCAGATGCTTCTGATTTTGTTTTGCGCCTTTACGCCGCGGGGCGGCGTTCCGCCGGGCCAATGGCCAAGGCGCGCGCGTTCGGCGAAGGGGACGTCAGCGCCACGGGTTTTCTGGGTTCGGCCGTACGTGGCCAGCCCGCGCCCGCAGCGGCGCGATAGACATTGATGTAGGCCGGCACGGCGGCAGACCAGCTGAAGTCGCTCGACATCGCGTAGCGCTGCAGCGTGCGCCAGAGTACGGGCGCGCGGTAGGCATCGAGCGCCCGTTCGACAGTTGACACGAGATTGGCCACGGTGAGAGGCGAAAACGAGAACCCCGTGGCCGTTCTCGCGCGCAGCGTTCCCGCGTGAGTGTCCATTACCGAGTCGGCGAGACCCCCTGTGGCGTGCGCCACCGGCAACGTTCCGTAACGCATGCTGTGAAGCTGGAGCAGCCCGCACGGCTCATAGCGCGACGGCATGAGGAAGGCATCCGAACCGGCAACGATGCGATGGTTGAGCCCCTCGTCGAAGCCGGTCCGCACCGCGATATCGCGCGGATGGCGTGCGGCCAGCGCCTTGAGCGCCTTCTCGATATCACGATCGCCCTGGCCATTCACGACGATTTGGGCGCCCATCCGTGCGATCGCCGGCGCGGCTTCAATGAGAAGATCCACCCCCTTCTGCCAGACCAGGCGGGCCACCATTCCGAGCAATGGCATGTCGCGTGCCTCCGGCAGACCGAGCTCGCGCTGCAACGCCACTTTGTTGCAAAGCTTGCCGTCGAGCCGGCTGGCGTCGTAGTGGTGCTCGAGGTAGGCATCGTCGGCCGGATTCCAATGCTGAAGATCAATACCGTTCGAGATGCCGGCCAATTCGCCCGCGCGCCGGCGCAGCAGCGGGTCCAGGCCGAAGCCGAGATCGGGCCCCTGGATTTCTCTCGCGTAGGAGGGGCTCACCGTGGTGATGCGCGTGGCGTAGCTGAGTCCCGCCTTGAGCAGCGACACGTTTCCGTAATACTCGAGCCCGTCGACCGTGAACGCTTCACGGGGGATGCCGAGCTCATCGAGCACGTGGGGCGGGAAAATGCCCTGGTACGCGAGGTTGTGGACCGTCATCACGGTGGGCACGTGGCCCCCGTCGCAGTGAGCCAGGTAGGCGGGCGTCAGCCCTGCCTGCCAGTCATGACAGTGAATGACGTGCGGATGCCATGCGAGCGGGCTGCCAGCGCCGCCCAGGATGGCGGCGATGCGCGAGAGCAGGCCGAAGCGCAGGTGATTGTCGGGCCAGTCGGTGCCCTCGGGAGACTGGTAGAGGCCCGGGCGGTCAAAGTAAGCCGGGCAGTCCAGCAGGTAAATCGGATCCGGGTCCCGCGCCTGGAGGAGCCGCGCCGGCGCAAACTTTCCGCCGGGCGCCGGGAAGTCGGCCACGCAATGCGCGTCGGGAAAAGCGGCTGCGAGCGCCGGGTAGGCCGGAACGAGGACACGCACATCCAGTCCGGCGGCAGCCAGCGCGCGGGGCAAATCGCGGGAAACTTCAGCCAGGCCGCCGACCTTGGCCCAGGGCGCAAGCTCGGGCGTAACAAAGAGGATTCTTGCTGCGGTACGGTTCATGCCTCGCACCCCTTTTCAAAGGGAAACCAGGGCACGCTCCAGACTACTTGCTCAAACTTACAGGAATATGACAGAACAGTGCGCGCGCTACCTTGCGTTGGATCAATGTTGCATGGGTGGACAACTTCGGCGACTCGAGATGCGACAGGGTGCGGGGACCGCAAAATGGAAAAGCGGCACGGGGCTCTCACCCAGGTCGTGCCCGCGCGTCACTCATAGCCCGGGGATTCACACCGCGTAGGCCCGGCTCACCGCCCGGCTGGCCACCGTGATGCCGTGCATCACGAGGCTGCTGGGCGAACCTGATCCGCCAGCAACGATGAGGTGCAGATCATCCGGATCGCCGATCACGGGAACGAAGGCCTCGTCGTCGTTGAGATCGATCTTGAATGGCCAGCGCGCCGCGCCTGCTGCCCCGCGCCAGATGCCGCCGCGCTTGATCTCACCCAGGCGCCGGCCGGCGCGTTCTACGAGGAGGGCGTGAACGTCAGCGCGCGAGAGCCCGCGCTTGGCGCAGATCTCGGCATGCTGGGGACTCAGCACGACGGCCATGTCCGCCTGCCGGAAGATATTGCCGCCGCCGATGGCGGACATCATGTCGGCGATCGCGACCAGCAGGCGCTCCGGATCCTCGCTCACGTCGTCCCAAACCAGCACCGGACCCTCCAGGGGAATGGCCGTGACGACGTTCTCGTTGTTGACATAGCCCCTGGCGGCTGCGTAGGAGGGCCACGGACTTTCCGCTTCGTTCTCAGCGACACAGAAGGTATAGCGCCACGGTCCGCCGAAGCCGCTCAGCGCCGTGACCCCGGGAATGCCGCCGCCGAGGTTCATCATCATGAGACGCAGCGCGCGGCCGATGGTCGCATTTGCGCGGAAGCCGGGTCCGAAGCAGCCCGTGCCGCCGTGCAGCCCGATCTCGCGGGCGTGCGGGCCATTGACCAGGACAAACGGCGCGCCGGCGCTCGTCGTCGCCTGCAGCAGCGTGAGATTGAAACGCTCCTCCAGCACCGCCTCCATGACGCCGATGAGCAAGGGCAGGTACGACGGCTTGCAGCCGGCCATGACCGCGTGAACGGCGATCATGCGCACCGTTGCCTCGCTCAGAAGCGGCGGCACGGTCCCGATCACCTCCGCTGGATCGCGTCGTGTGCCCGCGAGCATGGCGGCCACGCGCGCTTCCGTCGGCGGGATGACCGGCAGGCCGTCGGACCATTCCTTCTCGAAGAAGAATTCGAATTCGTCCATCGTCAGGCAAGCTTTTCCAGCCGCAGATAAACGCAGATAAACGCAGACAGATCCATACAACGGTCAAAACCGGTTTGCGTTTGCTCTCTGGCTTTTCTCGCCGCCGATGAACGCCGATGAACGCCGATGTTACCCATCAAAGAACGTGACCCCGGCGTCCAAACAGCTTCGGCGCGGCTATCCCCTTT
This sequence comes from Betaproteobacteria bacterium SG8_41, assembly GCA_001303585.1. Lineage (GTDB taxonomy): Bacteria > Pseudomonadota > Gammaproteobacteria > Burkholderiales > SG8-41 > SG8-41. Next base: position 8,108 of record LJTT01000048.1, on the reverse strand, counting down.
CTTATTGTTAGCTGCCCATGAATGCCGATCTACCCTGCAAGTACGCCTGCCCGCAGATTTTGGGGAACGCTGAAGATAAACACCGCTGAACGCGCATTTGAATCTGTAATAGAAGTCGCTGTTTTTATCGGCGTTCATCGGCAGCGAAAAAAAACGATTCAGCGATTTGTAGATAATCATCGGCGGCAATAAGAGCAGTGAATGGTCAATGGTGAATAGTCAATGGGGAATGGGAAAAAACCGCACGTCCTGCCGCTCCATTTCCTATTCCCTATTTCCCATTTCCCGGCTGATCTGCGTTTATCCGCGGCTAATTGTTTTTGGTTTCACGATTTACGATTCACGATTTGCGATTCACGTTCTCGCGGGCTAGACCTCGTAGCGGCCGTGCACGGCCCGGCTCCCGCCGCTCCAGCCGTGAAATACAGCAGTGCACGGGCCCCAGCCTCCAGCGACGATGAGCTGGAGATCTGCGGGATCCTTGATCGCCGGGATGAAGCACTCGTCATCGTCGGGATCGACCGCGATCGGAAGCGCCAGTGCGCGCTCGCGCCGCCAGTTACCCCCGCTCCTGAGATCGCGAACCTTGCGCCCGGCGAGCTCGATGAGCCGGCGGTGCACGCTGGCCCGCCCCATGCCGGCCTGCGCGCAAAGCGAAGCGTGCTGGGGTCCCATCGCCACCACCATATCCGAGCGTGCGTGCATGTTCCAGGAGCCCATTGCGGTCATCGTATCGGCGATTCCCGTGAGAAGCCGCTCCGGCTCCTGGCTAACGTCGTCAAAGCAAAGGCGCGGGCCCTCGACCATCGCGCACGTGATCACGTTGTCATCGGGCGCGTAGCCCTTGGAGGCGGCGAGACTCTCCCAGGGATGACGCTCGGCCTGTTCGGTCACGCATGCGGTGTATCGCAGCGGCGTCGCAAAGACGGTCGCCGAGCCCGCGCCCGCGATTCCGCCTCCGACATTGAGGAGGATCAGGCGGATGGCGCGGCCGATCGTGGCGTTCGCGCGAAAGCCCGGCCCGAAGCAGCCGTTGCCGCCGTGGAGGCCGATTCTGGAGGCATAAGGTCCATTCACGATCATGAGCGGGGCAACGCCGTGCATCGTTCCTTGCACGCCGTTCAGATTGAATTCATCGCGCAGCATGAGCGCAAGGCCGCCGATGATGACGGGAAGGTAGTCGGGTTTGCAGCCCGCCATCAGCGCGTGCACGGCGACCGTGCGCACCGTGGCGATTTCCAGCGCTGGCGGAATGCGGCCGATCACCTCGTCCGGGTCGTGCTGCGTGCCCGCGAGCATCCGAGTAAGGCGCGCCTCAGTCGGCGTCACCACCGGGAATCCATCCGACCAGGGTTTCTCGAGGAAGAATTCGAATTCGTCCATTTCAGAGTTCAAGGTTTCAGGTCTAAAGTTTCAGGTTCAACGTGTAGGACCCAACGCCGAGCCCTCGAACCTCAAACCTTAAACACGACCATTCGCCATCCCCCATGCGTTCTGTTGTCGTCCATTATGCCTCGACGAAACGCGCTGGCGTTGTAGCAGCCGTCATGTGGACTTCGCCGCACCCGCGGCCCGGACGAGAGACAATGTCGCCTGGGAAGGGATTGGAGCACGCATGGCAGAAGGAGTCGGGCTCGCGCTCGGCGCGATGATCTTCTACGGGCTGGCGGACTGGGTCTACAAGTACGCCGCAGCAAGAGGGGTGCAGGCGCACCACTTTCTGCCGCTGCAGGCCTTCTTTTTTGCCCCGGGTATTTACCTCTATGGGCTTGCAACCCGGACGCTTGTCTTCGGCGCCGCCTTTGCCTGGGGCATGTGCGCCGGCGTGCTCGTGTTCATCGCGCTCTACAACTTTGCACGCAGTCTCGCCAGCGGGGCGGTAAGCCTCGTTGCGCCGGTATTCAGGCTGAGCTTCTGCATTACCGCGGCACTGGCCGTTTGGCTGCTCGACGAGCCGCTGACCGGCTGGAAAGTTGCAGGACTCGTCGCCGCGCCCGCGGCGGTGTGGCTGCTCCTCGGGGGCGGGCCGGGGCCGGCGCCGCGCGCGACCACAACCTCGGTGCTGCGGGTGCTTGTCGCGACCGTGGCGATGGGGATGGTGAGCTTCGTGTACAAGCTTGGCACCCTCGCTGGCGGCAGCCCGGCCACCGTGCTCGCCGGGCAAGCGAGCGTGTTCCTGCCGCTTGCGACGCTTTTTGCGCTCCTGCGTGACCGCGGTTTCCGTCCGCTGCCCGGCGGATGGCGCTACGGCGCAACGACAGCAGTCCTGCTGCTGTTTGGTCTCGTGATGCTGCTCGCCGGACTGGCACGCGGGGAAGCGAGCGTGCTGGTGCCTGTGGCGCAGCTCAGCTTTGTCGTGACCGCGGGCCTCGGCATCGTCGTCATGCGAGAGCCGATGACGCTGCGCAAAAGCCTGGGCCTCGCTTTTGCCGTGGCAGCGCTGGCGTGTCTCGCGCACAGTTAGGGCGCCGATCGGCTCACGCGCCGACGTACACGGCCACAATCCGTGATTCGTGATTCGTGGGTCGAAACGTCAGAGGCCTGGCACTGAGCGCAGATAGACGCCGATAAACGCCGATGAGTCGAGCAGATGGGAAACAGCAAATGGCAGGCCCGGTTGAAACCGGAGACGGGCTGTTGCTATTCGACATTCAAAATTCAACATTCACGATCTGCAGGATTGTGCCCGGGCCTCAGCCGAGCGATCGCTTCTGCCTGGTCCGCTGTCGCTCGTGCTCGTAGGCCAGCGCTGCGCCGACGATGCCCGCATCATTGCCGAGGCGCGCAGGCACGACACGCGCGGCGACCGACAGGCGCGGCAGGAACTTGGCATGCTTACGGCTCACGCCGCCGCCAATGATGAAGAGGTCCGGCCAGAAATAGCGCTGCATGTGCTGGAGATAGACGTCGACGCGATGGGACCACTTCTTCCAGCTGAGGTTCTTTGCCTCGCGCACGCTCGCGGCGGCCCACGTCTCGGCATCGCGCCCGCGGATCTGGATGTGCCCAAGCTCGGTATTCGGGACGAGATGCCCGTTGATGAATAGCGCGGTGCCGATGCCGGTGCCGAGCGTGACAATGATGACAAGACCCGCGCGCCTTCGCCCGGCGCCAAAATGCATCTCTGCATAACCGGCTGCGTCGGCGTCGTTGATCACGGTAACCGGAAGCCGGCCCGCCTTGCGGAAGAGCCTCGGCGCATGGACGCCGAGCCAGCTCTTCGAGATGTTGGCGGCGGTGCGCACATAACCCTGCTGCACGACGGCGGGCAAGGCGCAGCCGACGGGGCCTTTCCAGTCGAAGTGACGGATAAGTTGAGCGACCGTAGCAGCGACTGCTTCGGGCGTTGCCGGTTGCGGCGTGGGAATGCGGTGGCGCTCGGCGAGCAGCTTGCCGCGCCGCGTGTCGACAGGCGCGCCCTTTATGCCGCTTCCGCCGATATCGATGCCCAGCACCCTCATTGCAGTCACTCCTGTGCTTGCGTTTTTCCGCCGTCGCCGGCGAATGCCTCTCGGTCGGGTGCGGTATGCATGAGGCTCGCCGCGGATCACGGAAGTATACGGCAGGGCCGGGCGCGACTCTTCCACCGCCGGCACAAGCTCGTTGTCCGGTTACCGCGCCGACGGCCCGGACACGGTGCGCCTCCTCCAGTGCCCGCCCAGGTCATCGACCGCCATCGCGAGCGCGGGCGTGAGGAGCATCAATAGCACTGTGCCCAGCAGAACGCCGACACCGATCGAGACGGCGAGCGGAATCAGGAACTGAGCCTGGATGCTGCGCTCGATGATGAGCGGGAAGATGCCGAGAAACGTGGTAATGGCGGTGAGAAGAATCGGGCGGAAACGGCCTTTGGCCGCGTCGACGATCGCATCCTGCGGTCCCTTGCCTTTGCGGCGTTCCTCGTTGGTGAAATCGATCAGCACGAGCGAGCCGTTCACGATGATGCCGGCAAGCCCGATGATCCCGAAAAGGCTCGTGAGGCCGAGGCTGAGCCCGAGCAGCAGGTGACCAACGACCGCACCCACGAGCCCGAACGGCACGGCCGCGAGCACGATGACCGGCTGCACGTACGAGCGGAAGGCGAGCGCGAGCAGCGCATACATGACGAACATGGCCAGAACGAAATTGCGCGCGAGAGCCGGCAGCGTGAGGCCCTGCTCGCGCTGTTCGCCTCCCATGCGGTAGACGAGGCCGGGGATCTCCTCCTGGAGCCGGGGCAGCACGTCCGAAACCAGCCGTGCGTTGACCGACTGGCCCGTAATCACCGCAGGATCGACTTCCGCGAGCACGGACGTCACGCGCCGTCCGCCCACGCGCGTGATCGTGGCAGGGCTCGTGCCCGCGGTCACCTCGGCGAGCTCGTGCAACGGCACGAAGTCGCCGGCCGGCGTGCGGATGCGGTAGCGAGAGAGAGAGGCCAGGGTACCGCGCTCCTCGCGCGGGAGACGGACGTACACGCGGACTTCGTCGCGCCCGCGCTGCACGCGCACCGCCTCGGCGCCGAAGAACGCCGCGCGCACCTGCTGTGACAAGCTTTCCAGCGTCACGCCCAGCGTGCGTGCGTAGGGCTTGAGCGCGAACTGCAACTCGCGCTTGCCGGGATCCTGGTCGTCGCGCACGTCGAAGACGCCTTCGATGCGCCGCAGCTCATCCTGCAGTCCCTGAACCGCCTGCGCCAGCCCCTCGGGCGAACGTGCCGAGAGCTCGACCTGCACCGGCGATCCGAGGTTGATGACGTTGGAGGCGAAGGTGAGCTTGCGCACCTGCGGCAGCGTGCCCGTCCGCCGGCGCCAGGCCAGCTCAAAGTCGCGCGAGGAGATGGTGCGGATCTCGGGATCGAGCAGTTCGAAGACGACGGACGCCTTGTTACCCTGGAGAATGTTCAGCACGCCTGCAGCGCCCGGCCCCGTGCGGTCCTGCATGCCAACCGAGATATAGACCGCGTTGACGAGATCGCGGCCACTCGGGTCCTCGAGTTCGCTGGCTGCTTCATGCCCGGCCCGCTCGACACGCAATGCCGCGGCAAGTGTCGTCTCGGGTGTCGCGCCCTGTGCAAGCTCGAGCGCCGCGGTGACGTAACGGCCCTCGACCTGCGGGAAAAACGTGAATTTGATGTAGCCGCCGCGGATGACCCCGAGCGTCAGGAGGAAAACCGCAAGTCCGGCGGCGATCACTACGCCGTAATGCGTGGTTGCGAAACGCAGTGCGCGCTCGAGGGGGCCCGCTATGAAGCGCTTGAGCGCCGCGTCCATGCGATGCCGCAGCCCTGCTATCCAGGCGCCGGGGCGTGTGCGCGGCTCATAGCCCAGCACCTGCAGGTGCGAGAGATGGCGCGGGAGGATCAACATTGCCTCGAGGACCGAGACGGCGAGCACCATGATGACCACTGCCGGAATCTGAAACAGGAATTTCCCGATGGTGCCGGGCACGAAGAGCAGCGGCACGAACGCGGCGACGGTGGTCGAGACGGCAAGCGCCACCGGCAGCGCGACGCGCTGCGCGCCGGCGACCGCCGCCTCGAGGGGCGGGCGCCCGCGCTCGTTCTCGGCGTAGATGTTCTCGCCGGCCACGATGGCGTCGTCGACCACGATGCCGATCGCCAGTATGAAACCGAAGAGCGACAACATATTGATCGAAAGCCCTACCAGTGCCATCACGCCAAACGTGCCGATGAACGCGACGAAGATCCCCGCCGATACCCAGAACGCGAGACGCAGGTCGAGAAAAAGGGCGAGCGCACAGAGCACCAGCAGGAGACCCACGGCCCCGTTCTTCATGAGCAGCCGCATGCGGCTCTTGAACTCCACGGCGTCGTTGCGCCAGATCGTCGCAGAAATCCCCGGCGGCAGGCTTGGCGTGAGCGTCGTGTCGACGTAGTCCTCCACCTTGCGCACGATGTCGAGCACCTTCTCGTCCCCGACCCGGAAAACCTGCACGAACGCGGCGGGCTTGCCCTGATAGCGCATGATCAGGTCCTCGTCGCGGAATCCGTCCTCGATGCGGGCGATGTCAGTGAGCCGCACGCGGGCTCCGGTGCGCGCCGACACCACCACGATTTTCTCGAAGTCGCGCCGGTCGTAATTGCGCCCCTTGGTGCGCAGCAGGATGGACTCGCCCTGCGCCTTGATATCGCCGCCCGGGAGATCCAGGCTGCTGCGCCCGACTGTCGCGGCGAGATCCTGCAGCGTCAGGCCGTAGGCGCGCAACGCGTCATTCGGAACCTCGATCGAGACTTCGTAGTTGCGCACGCGCGCGACCTGCACCAGCGAGAGCCCTGGCGTTGCCGCAAGCTCTTCCTTGATGCGGTAGGCGAGCTCGCGCAGCACCGCCTCGCCTGCGTCACCGTAGACGGCAAGCTCGATGACGCGCTGGCGGGTCGTGAGCTCCTTTACCTCGGGGCGCTCGGCTTCGTCGGGGAAGGTGGTGATGCGATCGACCGCCGACTTGACCTCGTCGAGCTTGCGCGGGACCCGCGCTTCGCGCGTGAGCTCGGCCCGCACAACGCCAACGCCCTCGGCAGCGAAGGAGGTGACGCGCTCGATGCCCTCGATACCCTCGATCTGCTCCTCGATGCGCTGGATGATGGCTTCCTCGATCTCGTCCGGTGCGGCGCCCTGGTAGACGACGCGCACTTCGATGACCTCGAGGTCGATCTCGGGGAACACCTGCTGCTTGAGCGTGAGCGCGCTTGTCAGTCCGGCAATGACGAGGAACGCCATCAGAAGGTTAGCCGCCACCGGGTGGCGCACCATCCAGGCGATGAGCCCCCTCACGACGCTGGATGCTCTGTCGGCGCCGGGGTGGCGCGAGGCTCGACGACGACGCGCACCGCCATGCCCTGCGTGACGACCTTGAGATCGCTCACGATGACGCGCGCCCCCTCGGGCAAGCCTTCGGCCGAGACCGCTGCTGTCTCGTTCGCTTCGCGCAGCACGCGCACCGGCTGGATCGACACGGTGTCGCCCGTCCCCAGCAGCCAGAGCGTGCCGCCGTCACGCAGCGCGCGCCGCGGGACCACCGCATAGCGCCCTTGATCGCGTCCCGCGATCTCGACGCTCGCGTACATGCCGACGAGCAGGGGGGGCGGTGAAGCGGCGCCCGCCGAAACTGGTGTGCCGCGCGCAGCCGGCTTGTCCACGCGCACGACCACGTTGAAAGTGCGCGTCGCGCTGTCGACCGCTGCCTCAATCCGGTCGACGCGCCCGGGCCAGGCGTAGCGTGCGTTGCCATGCTCGACCGTTACGGTCGCCGGGACTTTTTCGTTGCCCACGTAGGCGTTATCGCGCCAGGGATCGGTGATGAGCGCGACGTCGCGATCCGTGAGCGAGACCGGGATTTCGACCACCTCGTCGGCGAAGATGCGGGCGAGCTCCTTGCCCGGCTGCACGGTTTCGCCGAGGTCGATCTTCTCTGACAGCACTTTGCCCCCGAATGGCGCGCGGATGGTGGTGCGCTCGAGATCGATGCGGCGGCTGTCCTCCGACGCCTCGGCGCGGGCGAGCGCTGCCTTGGCCTGGTCGCGGCCCGCAATCCGCTCATCGAGTGTCTGGCGCGAGAGAAAGCCCTTGGCGACCAGCTGCTGGTTGCGCGCGAGCTGCTGTTCAGCAAGTTTGAGCGTCGCCAGCGCCGACTCGCGGTCCGCGCGCGCCTGGGCAAGCGCGGCGCGGAACGGCTCGGGATCGATGCGGATCAATACGTCGCCCGCGGAAAAAGCGCCGCCGGTCACGAGCGCGGGGCTCACATAAGAGACCTTGCCCGAGATTTCTGCGGCGAGGCCGATCTCGGCGCGCGGCTTGACCAGGCCGTGCCCCGTCACCGGTAGCGCGCCGTTGCGAAATTCCACTGGTGTGACGCGCACGAGCGGCAATTGCCTCACCGGCGGGCTCACCGCCGGACGCGGCTTCAGTATCTGGAGCGCCACGAAGCCGGCGATGCCCGCGGCCAGGACTCCCAGCGCCACAAAGCGCCAGAACCATTGGTTGTGCCCAATCTGCCCGCTGCTGCTCATGCATCAATCCTTGGCGCCGGCGCTTTTGTCCACGGAAAGAAGCGATTATAGTCGCGACTGCGCTCGGGGACGACAATGGTGATGAATGATGGTGATGAAT
>LJTT01000047.1 GCA_001303585.1 Betaproteobacteria bacterium SG8_41 | reverse complement strand
GGCCGCCGCATCGACGTGCACGCGTGCGCCGGGCGGCGGCGCGGCTGACCAGGTGCCGGGACCATAGAGCCTGCCGTATCGCAGCACCACCCCTCGAAACGGCCCCGCGAGCACGAGGCGCTCGAGAACCTGGACCGCGTGCGCCGTGCGCGCCGCCACCGGGTCGGACGCGCTCACGTTCAGCGGCGCGTCTTCCGTGAGGGGCTTGGGGCCCGGCGCGTAGGCAAAGGCGATGCTCTGCGCAATGACGTGCTTGACGCCCGCCGCGACGCAGGCATCGACCAGGTTCTGCGTGCCGACCTCTCGCAGCACCGCATTGCGGGGCAGAGCCTTTTTCAGGCCATCGGGGTCGAACTGCTTTGGCAGGTCAGTCAACTGATGGATGACTGCATCCGGCCGTGCGCGGCGCACCGCGGTTCGCAATGCCTGCGCGTCGAAGACGTCGACGATTGCCGGTTCGACGCCTGAGGCCCTGAGACCGCGCGCGGCATCGGCCTTGCGCGTCGTGCCGACGACGTGCCAGCCGTCATCCAGGAGCAGCCGGCACAGAACACGACCGATGACGCCTCCCGCGCCGGCAACAAACACGCGCTTGTCCGTCGTCACGACCGGGGCTCTCGGTCTCCGGCGAACTGTGGGGCGCCGCCCTGCATTTCATCAGCCGGCGCTAGACGCCGTACGGAATCTTGGCGGCCATCATCTTGCGCCGGTCAAGCCTGCGCCCATCGACGACGAACGTCCCGTCGCCGACCGCGTGAACCGTGCGCTTCTCCTTGCGTGCGGCGTCAAGGTGCGCGGCAACCGCTTCCAACACGACGATGTTGTGCCGGCTGACGATGTCGATGACCTTGCACTCGATATTCGCGAGGCACTCCCTGATCAACGGCGGCCTGACGCGCTTGCCCTTTACCGGCGTGAGCTTGAATCGGGAGAACTTGTCCGTGTCGGCCCCGGAGCAGGTCCCGATGCCAACCACCGTGTCCAGCATGTCGACGGTGGGAATGGCGATGACGCACTCCCTGTTCTTTCGCAGCGCCGCGAAGGAGTAATTCCATTCACCCGTGGTAATGGCAAAGACCGGCGTGAAATCCATCACCATGGTCCACGAGATGGTCATGACGTTGTGCTTCTTCCCGTCATGGGTCGTGACGAGGACCACGGGCCCTGGTTCCATCAGGGTGAACGCCGTGCTCAGTTTCAGCTGACGCATGAAAACCTCTCCGATCGTCGCGCCGGGTCTGCGCGCTCGATGCTAGGGCGCCCGACGTTCCGCATCACCGGCCGCCGTGGGCCGACGGCCAGCGGGAACCGCAGGCGATACGCCTGCAGCGGTCCGCTGCATGCGGTGGTTGGGCATCGTCTACCGTGCAACGCGTGCGCGAACCGCCCAGGCCCGCGCAGTCAATGGGATCGACCCGTTGACTGCGCTCGGCAGGCGCTCTCTTATGCGGTCCCGTAGGCGCGCCCGCGATGTCTCGTCGAGCGACATGGCGTAGGCGGGGGCCGGACCTTGGCCGCCGAGGAACGGCTGCCAGTAGTCATCGAAGTTCGCAAACGGCGTTGGCACGTCGATCGGTTTCACTTCGACGCCCTGCAGTCCCGCGCCGGTGAAGAGCTCCTCGAGGGGCTCCGGACGGCATGTCGGGAAGCGAACGCCTTCGTCCATGTTCGCGGCGCTCGGATTGAGCTCGACCGCGGCATCCCAGAAGACCCGCATCAGCTCCATTCTTCCAGCGTAGTCCCAGACGTACGCGGCGATCGTGCCGTCCTTGCCCGTTACCCGCGACATCTCCAGGAGCGCAGCGCGCGGGTCCTGAACGAAGTTCAGGACCAGTCCGGAGACCACCACATCGACCGACGCGTCATCGAGTGGAATCGCCGTCGCGCTGCCTTGGTAAAGCGCCGCCCGGCCCGCGAGATTGTCCTTCGCGGTCTTGAGAAATCCTTCCGAGGGTTCGACGCCGGCGACCGCGGAGGGGGAACAGCGGTCGACGATCGCCGCGCATAGCGCCCCCGTACCGCAGCCCACGTCCAGCCAACGCCGGCCGGCCGGAATGTTCAACCACGACAGAAATCGGGACGCGACCTGGCGGCTCCACCGGCCGACGTACTGCTCGTATGGGCTGCCACGCTCCCAGGTGTCGGAGACCGGTTTCTGCTCCATGGTCATATCCCCTTACGCATCATGCGATGCCCGGCGGCGGGTATCGGGCGCGGCGCTGAAACGAAGGCGCCGTTGCACGCATACCGTTGTTGGGCGCGGTTGCGCGAACAATGGTTACTCGTCTGTTTGCATGGGCTTCAACCTCGAGACCCAATCGCGCTTCTTGCGTTGGGCCAACAGCTCGAGTTCCTGCTCAATCGTCTCCAGCCACATCTGTTTGGCGGGGCGACAGGTCCAACCGAGTTCTCGCTGGGCCTTGGCGCTGGAGTAGGCGATCGAAATCGAGGCGGCTGAGGCCGTTTCACGGGAAACGGCGGCGGGCAAGCCCACCAGCCGCTGCAAGGGCTCCATCGCTGCAAACACGATTTTGGCCAACCAGGTGGGGATATAGAACCGGATCTTAAATCCACCCGGTTTCGTCATCCAGATCTGAGTCATCTCGCGCAGGCGGATCGGTTCGCCGGCCAGTATGTAGGTCTCGCCAACTTGACCCTTTTCGGCCGCCAGGGCAATGCCTTCGCTCAGATCATCGACGTGAACCAGCGAGTTGATGGTGTCAGGCGCCCAGGCAAAGGGCGTCATCAGTCGATTCAGATACATCCGCAGGAAATAGCCGCGCGCCGAGTGGTCATTGGGGCCCACCACCCCGTCGGGACAGGCAATGATGAGCGGCAACCCGCGCTGTTGAAAGCCGCGGGCAATTTCATGGGCTTCAGTCTTGGTCTTTTCATAGAAGGATACGCAGGGCTTTTGCCGTCGATAGGTTTCATCCACAGCGATCGGCCCGGTGGCGCCAAACGCGATGGTTGAAGAGACATACACGGTTCGCGAGATGCCGAGCTCGAGCGCCAGGCCCAGCACGTTGTCGGTGCCGGTTACATTGGTGGCGCGCATGAGCTGGCGTCCCTGCCCGGTCAGCCCGAATTCATACCAGCCGGCATTGTGAACAACCCAATCGGCACCGGTCATGCCGGCCCGCATGGACTCGCGGTCGGTCACGTCGCCCGGTACACACTGCGCACCCATCCTGGCCAGGATGCGGGCCTGCGGGCTGCCCGCGTTGCGCACCAGCGCGACGACATTCCAGCCACGCCTCAGAAGGGCCTGTGTGAGCGGCCGTCCGATAAAACCTGTGGCACCTGTGAGAAATAGGTTCACGCCTTCAGCCTCCGGTGCTCAGGAGCAGGGGGTTCGATTCGAGATGCGCCCGATGTTTGAGCTTGCCCGCGGGCGCCGCGAACGCTCAGGCATCATCGTTGCGACGTAACGATCGCAGTCACGCAGACGCGCTGGAAGTACGTTGCGATAGCGTCCGCAGTGTTGAATACCTCGGACGAGCCATCAGAGCGGACGGCTAAGTACGGCGCGACGTAGCGCACAGGTGATGCGGTTGCCATGCGGCTTCCTTCTGCTCGCCGCCTTCGTCGAGCGCTCACTCAGCCGCCGGAAATCACGGCGTCCGGTATCCGGTAGTGCTCGTAGTCGTTGACTTCAACGAGCCAGTCGTCTCCGCTCCTGCTTACCTTCATCTTCGATCCGCCGTCGACGGACACTTTCCCGCCCGAGAAGGTCAGGACGCGCTTGAACCCGCCGGGGGGCGTGACATGGACCTGTGCGTTGCCGGGCGCGCCGCGGATCACGCCGAACTCGCACTGCGACGAGCCCAGCGCCGCGTTCCCCATCGAGCAGGGCACCTTGCCCGTGGCGTGGTACGGCGTCCCCTCAACCTTGGCGTCTCCGGCGGGTGCCGTTCCGAGGGCCGCCGCAGACGCGCTGCCCGTGATGCCGATGGTCAGCTTGTATCGCGCGGTTTCGTTGCGGCGTGCGGCGTTGCGCATCAGATAGACGCGGATCGTGTACTCGCCGTCGGCAGCGAGCGTCCCGCTCCAGTCGTTGCCATTCGATGAGCCGACGAAAATGGCAACATCGTTAGAGCCTGGCGGAAGCACGTTGAAGTAGTTTGAACCGTTGTCGGTCTTGAGCCCGACGGTCATGGCCTGGCCCGCCCGGGCGCGCAGCTTGTAATCAATCGTCTTGTCGCCCTTGAGCGAGCCAACGAGCGTGGTCGACGAGGCTCCTTTCGCGAAGTGCACCGGCCGGGATTCAATGGCCCCGGCCGCCAACGCCCATGGACTTGCGGCAAAAAGCGCAACAACGAGTGCGAAGCGACCACTAGAAATATTCATCATCTTTCCTTCTTTGTGGCTACATCGGCGTCGACGATCAGGGCCGGGACACGGCCGATCTGTCGGGTGCCGCATAACGCTGTGCTCAGCGGCGCGGCTTTGCCGCGGCTGTTGAAGCACCCTGTTCACTCTCATGGGCTTTGTATGGATCCCGTCCGCGCATCAACGAACACTCATTGTTCCAGCGCATCTGCAAACGTGCTCTTTAGGCGCCGATTGATAACCCGTAAAGGGATACCGATAGGAACCCGCTGCCGCTCCGCAATAGCGATTAGGTCGTTGAAGGTAACGTGTACATCGCCGTTGGCATCTTCCCAGATGAGCAGTTTCTGGCAAAACGCATCAAGGCCCAGTGTCGGAGCCGAAGCCATAGCCTGCCCCCCGGGACCAGGGCCACCAAACAGAATCAGTCGCAGCGGGCGCAGGTCAACGCCATATTTCCGCGAGCGCGCAGCGAAATCCACAATCCCGAAATTCACTGTATCGGATTGGGCATCGATGGCTTCCCGGATGCGCTTTTCCGTAATGGTGTAGTCAAACGGGCTGTCAAGCGTGACAAGCCCGTTATCCGGCATCGCGTCCGAGGGAAATCGCGCAATCGCGGTCTGGGGAATACCTTCCATGGCGGTTGCGATCGCAGATTCGTAACGATCACGGAGGCCCGCCTGGTCCGGCAGGGCGTAGCGATTTTTCAGATAGTCGAAGTTGTTGGCGATGACCGACGCGCTACCCGAACCCTGATCCTCATAAGCCAACGCGCGCAGGGGCAGGTCGATGGCAGCAAGCGGCGCATGTTTCAATATCGCCGCTTCGAGTTCCGGGTCAGACCAGATTAATACATGAGCGGGCGGCATTGACGATCCGGCTTGTGCGGCTAAGCGGGAGTGATCTATCTCCGCAATTATTTCGAGCCGCGGATTCGCCCGCACATTGCCTTCCAGCGTCTGGAAGAGCTTGTCCGGCTCCACATAGCGCGCTGCGGAAATCGGGCCGGCATCATCTGAGCAACCGGCCAAACAGAGAATCAACCAACACGAACAGAGAAGATATGTGCGGAGAAAACACCCGCCGTAAGGCTTTCTTGTCACCAAGCGTTGCCTCTGCTTGTTGCAACGTGATCTCGGTAAAGCGCTATCGCGAACAAACCCAGGATCACCTCGAGAACAAAATAGACGACCAGCAGCCAGTGGGGCATACCGTCCAACAAGAAACTTAATAAGCGCCCGGCAGCAAGACCAAGCATGAAAACTGCGCAGGCAGCCAAGGCGGGCGCCCTCATAGTAAGGCTGAATGCTCCCCACAGCCACAGCACGACCATGCCAACATAGAGCCCCATCACCGCGCGCATGATATGCGTAAGGTTGACGGTGTCGACAGTGATGCCGAAAAGTGCATCCAGAGAAGCTGATGGCATGGCGCCATATCCCATCGCTATCGGCACCAGCCCAACGGCACAGAAAATCAGAAAAGCCCTTGTTTTCATGCTGGCCTCGTCATGAACGTGGAGGTTTGCGGCGCGGCAACCCGAACCGGTGATTAGGCGATGCGATCACTGCCCTGTTGGGCGGATCCCGCTTTGGAAGCCCACGAGAAAGTCCTTTGCCCTTTCGCGTAGCGGTAAACGTCGAGCACGTCGAACACCAGGCTGATCGAGATCGTGGCCGCCACATAGTAGCCCCAGACCTGCAGCTGAACCGGATGCTCTATGGTTAGAAGGCGATCTATGAGCCAAGGTAATAGCGCTAACCAGGGCAAGTGGCACAAACCGATGAGGCGTGAGAAGGGCGTTTTCTTGTGAATCTGGCCCGCGACGACCAGCGTAAGAATCAACGTCGCTAGGACAAGCTGACCTTCAGCTGTGGTGATGAACACCAGGCCGCCAATCAGCTGGGGGACGTTCAACAATGCGCCCCAGATGTTCACGACCCGACTCGCTTTGCCGATATCGCGAATCATCAGAAGAGCATCGCGCAGCAGATTCATCGGTTCCGTCGCAGAACAAGCCGCCTAACGTTCGCGCTGAACCGCCGCCGAGGCGCGAGCCCGCTGGCGGCGATCGGCTCAAGCGCGATGTCAGGCGTCATCGGCCACCTTTTGATGCGATAGAACCCACCTCGCATACCGACGCACATGGTCTTTGTGACTCGATAGCGCCCGACGAGCGACAGCGAATGCCTTCTCGCTGTCGAAATGCATCGCGAGTCGAAGTTGGTCACGAAACTGCTCTGAGAACTCTCCAGAATCCAGGCGCTCCAAGATCACGCGCAGAAGCCGGTCGCGGTGCGCCCTCGGCAACTCGAGATGCTTCAACCTCCGGCACATCATGGCGCGACCCCGGCCGTGCCACAAGCCTTTGGTCTCCGCGCAAACGAAGTGGACGCAGTTTTCAACGACTTGCGTTGCCCCCGAGGTCAACTCGTCAGCGAGCGCCCGAACGTGACGCTTCGACATGCGCTCGAACTCCTGGGTCTCGAGGAGCTCAGTCTTCATGACGCCTAACGCTCTGGTTCAGCGGCGGGCCGCGCAGCGGTCCGTGCGCTGCAACCGGTAGTTGGGCATCCAATCATTCCTACTTCTTCCTGGACTTGCGTAGGGCTGCTACTGGATCGGTATTTGCGGCGAGACCCTCGGCTGCGGCAACAAAGAGCAGTTTGCCATTCGCAACCGCGAATGAGTGCGCCGAAAGGTAGCTTCCAGTACCTACGGAGCGCACAGTAACGACGATCTCTTGCTTTTGATCTCCATCGATGTCGGCAAGCATGACCTTCTCGACAACTCCATCGCGAGCACGAATAAGCCCGGAAGTGAAGAATGTGGTTTCATCCGGGGCCGCCGCGGCTTGATAGAGCCGAACGCTGAAGCTGCCAATGGACCGCGCCTCGAAATCACCCTCCGCCACAACTACCGTCTCGCCGGTTGGGAGCGTGAGCTTAGACAGGAAACGCTCTTGCGGCGCGGCATGAACGGAAGTTATGAGGAGCAGCACCAATGCAGTTACCCATAGTCTCATTTCGATTTCCTTCCTCTTTGTCGGCAAATGACCGGAATCACAGGGATGCCCAACGTCTGAATTCAGCGGCGTGAAGCCGCGTAGCGGGCGAGCGTTCGCTGGAATGAGTTGTTATGCGGTTGCTCACCCTCTCGCCTTCATGTGCCATCGGACCCGCGGACGACAATCTTTCCACCTGCTCGGTTCTCGTCCATCAATGTATGCGCTTGGATCAGCTCTTCGAACTTGAATACGGGGCCGGTTTTGACTTCGAGCTTGTCGGTTTCCACGAGATCGACGTAGTTTTGCAGTTGTGCTGGTGTCATATCGGCGGCCTCGCCGCTATAGGACGTGAGCTTGACCGCGGTAGGAACGTCGCCCATCGGATGGAAATGATCGAGCACCCACGATCCACCAAGGATCCCCGTCATGCAAACGATTCCGCCGCGCCCTACGCAACGCAACGAGTCGAGTAAGGTAGTCGCCCCGACAAGTTCAAGAACTCTGTCATACGGCTTGCCCGTACCGGACGTGATCTGCTCCGCGAGCGCTCCGTGATCAATCCAGACCTCGTCGGCACCGGCGGCCGTGAGTTCGGCGGCCTTCTTCGGGTCACGGGTTGTCATCCCGACCCGGAGACCCGCTTTCTTGGCCAAAGCAAGCGCAGCCATTCCAATCGACGAAGTGCCTCCGCGAACCAGCAGGGATTTGGCGCGGCCTATTTCCAGCGCCGTGTACAAGGAACCGTGGGTGGTCTGAAGCATCTCCGGCAATGCCGCAAGCTTCTCCCATGGCAGTTTGGTGCGTAACGAAAACACACATTCGTGTGGCACCAGCGTGTACTCGGCATAGGATCCATCGAATTGGCGGCCCATGCCGCCCATCATTGCGGCGACTGCAGATCCGGGCTTCGCAGCGAGACCACCCGGGTCCACGATTTCGCCGACGCATTCGATGCCAAGGACACGCGGAAACTTCACTGTGGGCGAATCGCCCCTTCGCGTGAACCATTCCGACCGGTTCAATCCGAACCCTCGGACCCGTATCAGAGCCCAGCCGCGACGAGGTTCCGGAACAGGCATCTCCTCCAGCCGAAGCTTTTCTGGGCCCCCAGGTTCACGAATAACCCATGCCTTCACAATATCTCCCGAGTAGGTCTACATCGCGCCTTGAAAGCCTTGCCCGCGCCGCGGAATCATCTGCCGCATAACGCTTCGGTTCAGCGGCGGACCGCAGCGGGCCGTTCGCTGCAACCGAGAGTTAGGCGATTCAACCGGTTCTCCAGCTATGGCGTGAACTCGACCAACACTCGCATCGTCTCGACCTTCAGACCGTCCTCCCGCATCGCCCTCTGGCCTTCGTCGGACTGCAGAAACTCCTGGAATTTCGCCATATCGGGTATATCGGCCATAACGCCTGTTGCATTGGGATTGTTGGGGTCGCGGAAGTTTCGGCACTTAATTCCAAGTTTCCCGAACATCTCATGTCGGCTTCCTGGTCCCTTCTTCCAGGCTTTGGCCCAGACTGCACCGTCCTTAACTTCGTGGAACACGATTGCGGTCGTCATTGTGGATTCCTGCTTTGTGTAAGTAATCGGTTTGGTGAAAGTGGCCGTCTTGCGACGCCTAACGTTCGTGCTAAGCCGCCCTCGGAGGCAGGCGGCGCCTGCCGTAGCGGGTCGGCTCGAGCGAGGGGTTAGACGCCTGCGTCACCTTTGAATCGCTCCTGCCAGCTCTTAGCGGACATGAAGGATGGATCAGCACGGCAGTTGGCCTCGGTTTCAGCAAGGATCTCAGAGTCAGACTTGGAGAGGTCGAGGGGATCGCCGTGAGGCTGCGAGACGTAGAAGGGAGTATCGAAGTAGACCTCGACCGTATTGCCCTCTGGATCGTTGAAGTACACAGACAGTGCGTTGCCGTGGTTCAGCGTGAAGAGCTTGCTGGCGCCTAGCAACGGTGCCTTGGCACTGGTCCGCCGGAGATCATCGATAGCGTCAGCCTTGAATGACAGTTGCATGATCGTGCTGAACGTCGCTTCAGGCGGGCGCCCCGACGAGATCACGAGCTGATGATGATGTTCTGGGTCAGCACTCATGAAGACGAGGTCGTTCTTGAACGTCTGCCCTTGCCCCCGGTCCGTCACTCGCAGACCGAAGAGTTCAGAGTAGAAGCGAACCATCAGTTCAACGTCACGGACATACAGACCGACGTGCGAGAGTCGTGGTCGGGTTGAGCGCAGCATGTTTGCCTATGCGGGGGTTGAGTGGGATGGCGAGTCCAGGCGTCTAACGTCCAGCATCAGGGGCGCCGTCACCGCGCCAGCACTTCGGGACTAAAATGATCGGCGTCCCCTGCATGCACGAATTAGACGGCAAACAGACTTCTCTCTTTCGACCGAAGGGCAACCAGTTCTTCCGCCGTATACATCGGCGGCACGGGATCGTATCGTTTATCCAGCACCTCCAGGTGATTCTCCGGCAGGGCCACGGAACGAACAGCCAGAAAAGCTTTCCCGGAGAATAATCGCGCGTCAATTAGCGCCTGACGCGCCTTTCGGCTCACCATCAACTGCCGGAACCGCATCATCTTGCCCTCACGGTTCGGCCCATCTTCGCCCCACGGCACATATGCGAAGTCCGCATCTGGGTACGTCTCCGTCCAGAAACGGGGCACCGTCACGAATCTGAGCCCAGATAAGTTTGATTCGTCTGCCGCCTGGGTAGCAAAGAGGTCCAGGACCGGCTCTAGCAAGGGATCGTCCAGAACCAGGTCCGAACGCAACCAGCGCTGATGGAAGCAGTTCTGGCCCATCTCGATAGACGATGTGCGCTTGGCAGGGGCATCGCCCACATCGCGGATCCAGAGGTTGCGCTCGAACCAGGGGTGATCGAGTCCGTGACCGAGGCTATGGTCCGGAAGGGCGACGAACCACCCAGGCCCGGCCTTGCGACCGGCATTCCGGCAGCGGAGAAACGAAAGGCCGCGCAGCTTTAGGCGCTCATACGCCGCGACAAAGGCCGCCGAGACAAACGTGTGGTTCAAGGCGTGGGCTGCAGGCAGCGACCCGGGTTTGTAGGACGGATACTCGTCCCACAGTGAGAAGCTGTCGTCCGCCGTCCTAGTGACCAGCAAGAACCAGTGTGCCGCCGCTGTCTCGTGCTCGTCTAACAACTCGGTAACTGTTCCGGCGCCGGCAACGACGAGCCCGGACTTGCACTCCTCGTGCACCTTGCGGAGCGTATCGCGACCGCGCTCCGAACTGAGATTGATTCTGGCCCAGGCATTGCTGTGAACCTTGAGGCGGAGTTTTCGGTAAACGCGAGCGCGCATTCGTTCCGAATCCTCGGTTAGCGCGTCAGCAAAACCGCCGCTCCCGGGCGCATCGAGGCGGAAGTCGATTTCGAAGCGGGCCATGTCCGTGTCGTCTAACGTTCCGCATGAGCGGCGCGCCGCCAACGCTCAGCAACAGACCCTTGTCCATGAAAGCGTCCGCTCCCTGCGGCTGTTAGGCGCCGTCGAGGGCAGCCCACATTTCGGCCTCTCGACACCACCGAGCGCTGACTCATGGCTTCGACATCGTACGCTGTAATAGCGGCAGAGATATTGCGATGACGCCGGGAACGATTACCGCCGCGAGGAGGCCCAGCGTGTCGTTGGAGCTGAGGTGACTCGACTCGCTTAGAACAGTGGCAGCGCCAATCAGCACGAGCGCGGCCGCAAACCCGACAAAAAGACCGGGGGACTTGGTTTTGTATCTCCCGTTGAGCAGAAACACGACAGCAACGAGCACCTGGACAAGAAGTACGCCAGAAATTCCGAATGCGATAAGCCCGACTATCAGGATCGAGAAATCGGAAGCCAGCGCCGGAGCGGGGACCACCGTCAGTGTGACCGCTGGAACGACATGTCTAAGTCTGAGCCAGAACACGGATCGCATGGCACTCCGCTATTGAGACGTACGCCTAACGTAGAGGTAACCGGCACGCCGAGGCGCGGTACCCCGGCCGCAAGGAGGATGATGAAGAGCGAGCGCCTCGCGGCCAGGGTGCCTTGCCGTAGCGGGTCCGGTTGACCGACATGTTAGGCGTCGCCCTCAGGTAGCTAGAGACGCTGACGTATTGCCAAGGCGGTGGCCGGGCGCCAAGAAACGTGGCGCTCGGCATACGTGCTGCCTAGTGTGCCACGATCGCGCGCCGTTATCATGGCTCAGCCATGGATGACGCAGCTTCGACACTTGCGACAATTGCCTTGCTCTGGGCAGCAGCTGCGGTCGCGCCTGGGCCCAACTTCCTTCTGACGACGCAGACCGCGATTTCAAGCGGCAGAGCAGGTGGCTTAAAGGTGGCGCTTGGACTGGCTTGCGGCTCGGCGTTCTGGGGATTCGCTGGTTTTTTTGGTGTTCAGGCCGTTTTCAAGATGGTGCCCTGGTTATACGGGGCGTTGAAGATCGGTGGCGCTTTGTATCTCTTGGCGACTGGACTTAGGTTGACTCTCAGGAGTTTCCGGCGTGCGCCTGAGGCACGCCTTTCTCATGGGGAAGGCGGCGGAGAGTTCCGGTCAGGGCTGGCAATCAGCATCGCCAATCCCTATTCGGCGTTGTCCGCGGCAAGCCTGTTCGCCGCAACGCTGCCCCCGACGCCGCCGGTTTGGCTTGGCTTGGCAGCCGTTGGTCTCATGAGCTCGATAGCGATCGTGTGGTATGGCTTCGTTGCTTGCGCACTCACAGTGGGATCAGCCGCGCGCATATTCCGGAGCCTGGGCCACTGGGTGGACCGGATCGCGGGGCTGGCGTTCGTCGTCTTCGGCGTTCGGATGGCTGTGCGAGACTGATTACGACACTCGAAAGCGTGTGCCTGCGGCGCCTAACGTGTCGCTTGCACCGGCGGCCCATGGCCGTCCGGTGCAAGCGAAGGTTAGATTCTGGTTAAGCGACTTCCAAAAGCGCACGCGGGTTCTTCTGTGCGATCAGGAGAAGAGTTCGGGCGGCACCTGACGGGGCACGGCGGCCTTGCTCCCATTCCTGCAGAGTACGCACAGAGACCCCAAGAAGTTGAGCGAACCGGGACTGCGAGAGGCCCGTTTTCTCGCGCACGGAAGTCACTGATGGGATGGTGGTCACCCGGCCGTGCGCGCCACGCTTGATCTCGCGAATTCCTTCGAGAATCTCAAGACCGATATTGCGTTTGGCCTTAGCCATCGAGTTCCTCCTTTATCTTGCGGAGAACGTGAGCCGGGATGTTCTGCTCTTCATTCTTCGCGTAAATCGTCAACATCCAAATCACGCCTTCGCGGGTCTTGGCGTAGTAGATCACTCTGATGCCGCCCCGCTTTCCGCGCCCGGGCTGCGCCCAACGCAGCTTGCGGACCCCGCCTGACCCCGGGACCACTGCGCCACTTTCTGGCGCTTCGATCAGCTTTGCCTGGAGCCGGCCGTACTCATCGTCGGTGAGGTAATCGCCGACAAGGCGCGTAAACAGCTTTGATTCGACAAAGCTGAACATGGCGCATTATACGTCAATGACGGATAGCGTCAACCAGAATCTAACGTTCGAGCTAAGGCGGCCGGCCGTGGAGGGTCGCCGCTTGAGCGAGGAGTTAGGCGTCACTTCTTGCCGCTTGCCAGCCAGCCCAGCTGCCAGCCTGTACCGAGGCCAAGAAGTCGGCGAGCAAGCCGTTGAACTGGCTCGGCTCCTCCAGGTTTGGAGTGTGTCCGCAGTCTGGTAGCAACGCCAGCCCAGCGTGGGGGAGCCAACTTCGGAGCAGCATAGATGCCTCAACGCACGGTTCGTCGCGATCTCCCGCGACGACCAGCGTTGGAACCGGGAGTGAACGCAACGCATCCTCCAGCTCGACGACGGTCTTGCGCTTGGCGACTACCTCGCGTGCCAGATGGGCGCATGCTCGCGCATCGTGCTCACCGGCGTAGCGGAGGAACTCCGCGAAGCCTCTTGGATCTTTGCGCTTGAAGCTGGCCCTAGTCGGCACATTTGCTAGGCTGTCCACTAGGCTCCGTATGCCTGAGGTGTCCAGCGCCGCCGCCATTGCTTCTTGTCCTTGGAGGAAGGCGGCTCGGTGCGTTGACCCAGCTCCCACTCCAACGAGGATCAGACCGCGAACACTGTCTGGCCGCGCGATCGCGAAGTCGCGGGCGATGTTGGCCCCCATTGAGCAGCCGCACAGGAAGACGGCGCCGAGTTGCAGGTGTCGGAGGAGCTGCGAAAGGTCACCGACCAGAAGCTCCTGGGAATACTCACTCGCTTGCTGAGGGACTGAGGAAGGCGGGTAGCCACGATGGTTGTACGTGATGACGCGGTAGCTGCGCGAAAGGCATCGCACCTGTGGTTCCCACGATCGCCCATCGCCCGCGAACTCGTGAACCATAACGACTGGGGTGCCTTGGCCGGTCTCTTCCCAGTACAGCTGAACTCCGTTGACAGCCGCTAGTGGCATGACGTGCTCCCGTTAGCGCTGAAGTGAGAAGACGCGCGTTCAGTGACGCCTAACGTTTGAGCTAAGCGGGCGCCAACGGCTTGGGCCCGTAGGGCCCAGGATACAGAGGGGCGACCGTAGGGCCTAAGCCGTTGGCGCTCCGCTTGAGCGAAGGGTTAGGCCTCACAGCGCCGCCCAGCGAGACGCTAAGCCGAACGCGTGCAACGACCCGATGATGAGACAGACCCCTGAAGAGACGAGCCAGAACGTGGTGGAGTTCTTCGGAAAGACAGGGCGCAGGAGGGGAAACGCCAGACCGCGCGCAAGGTAGACGGCTGTGATGCCCAGGAGGGCAAGCTTGGTGAGTGGCAGTGGAGCGATGAGCCCAGCGCCTGCTATGGCGTAAGCGGCCCAGGTCAGGAGCGCCGCCGCGATAGCCAGCGTGACTAGCGTTGGCTGTATCTTGCCAGCCTCCACAGCGCGAGCCATGCGCTCCCCAGCGCCCATGAAGCGGTATGCCTTGGGACCAAGCGCCACACATGCGAGATGCGCCAGGGCTGCCAAGGCGCTCAGGGCCGCGCCAGCAACCAGGGCTGTAGAGCCGGGATCGAGCACGATGTGTCTAGTGAGGCCTAACGTCGCCGTGAACGGCGGGCCGCTACGGGGCGGACGTGTGGCATGACGCGTCCGGCCCGTCCGTTCGACGTGAAGTTAGAACGCAGGACACGGACACGCTTTGCGCCCTTGCCGTCGGCAGTTATTTATCCCGCTCGCCGGCACCTCGAGACTTCTCGGCGTCCTGCTTCGTTTGCGTCTCACTCGGTTTCTGGAAATCGCCAATGACACTTTTTAGAGGGCAGATCGTGACTGCGGGACACTTCTTGCAACCTGCCGCTAGAGCGATTGGGCATAGGGTCATCCTAATTCCTCCTCATTCGGCGTTTCGCGCGCAAATCCATCCGATGCGTTCTAACGCCGCAATGAGCCGCAATTGACGGCGACGACTGGAGCGGCAGCGAAAGGAGGAGCGGTCAAGCGTCGGACTCCATTGTGTTGTTAGGCGGCGCCGCGCGAGTGGGGGCGGTTCGTTATTCGCCACAATGTTTCTCAACGCGGCAATTTGCGGCCGCCAAAGTACGAAGCCATCGCAAATAGAGCGACGTATGCAAGATATACGAACGCCGAAGCAACGCTGCGAGCAGGCCCAAGCAAGAGCACACCTATGGTGATCATATACGCGGCTGCGCCGTTAGTTATAACCCACCATGCCCGGACAGCGTTCCGCCCACGGCGGCGTCGCAATATCAGAGATAACGCCCAAAATATCAAAACAGAGACTGGTACACCGACAATGCCTAGCAAACCCCCTGTCCACAAGGCGCAATCAACATTACTGCAGAGAGGGCTGTTTCCAAACGAATTGAACGATGCATACGCACTCAAAGGGTAAAGAACAAAACCGACTAACCCGACAGCTGGTGAATATTTGTTGGTCACTGGCCTATCCTTGTCGCCTAACGTTCGCGTTGAGCGGCGGCCGACGAGTGTAACGAGGAGGGCACCGCAAGCAAGCGAAGCGCGCTTGCGGACGTCCGCTCGAACGCGGGGTTAGTCGTCACGTATGGCACTTGCGGAACCCTCCCAGGCGTCCGAGAAAAGACCGAGGCGGTATTCAACTGGGATAGCCTGACAGAGCTGGAGCAGAATATCTTTGGCGGTGCGCAGAGCTCTGTTTGCGTTCCCGAGGGTGATTTCGCGCTCCAGATCAGACGTTGGCGAATCGGTTCTCTGTCTGTCGTACTCGTCACGAGTCCAGATATGTTCCTCCTCGATGACCTGTGGCTTCGCATGCGCGATGGCGTTGCGTTGCTTCGACAACCACCGCGCGCTCGACCAAGGCTCTGCGTGTCTATCGTACTTGACGTTTAGGCGGTCGCATAGCAACCGGAGTTTGGCGTTGGGCCCCGCACTTTCGAAGTCTTTCCAATCGGGAATGATCCGCTTGCCGATGGCGTTACAGATCGCCTCTATCGCAAGGCCACATAGCGTAATCGCCGTTAGCTGACTGTAAAACCAGCCGGGGCGTTTCGCCTCCGCGTCTTCGACGGCGGCGCGCGCAGCGCCGATCAACATGTGATGCGCAGAGAAGGAGCGCGACCTGGTGACCTTGAGCTTGCTGCTCATGTGACGACTAACGTTCGCGTTGAGCTGCGCTCGCAGAGCGTCGGCTCTCGAACGCGCAGTTAGATGGCTTACCGGTATACATCCTTCCGATGTCCGACCTTGAAGATCGTAACTTCTCGGCGCTGATCGTCAACAAGGTAGATGATCCGATACCTTCCCTGTCGCACGCGGTATCGATCACCATATCCCGCGAGCTTCTCAGAACCCTGTGGTCGAGGGTTCGCTCCCAGCGATCGAATTCTGCTAATTACTCGCTGACGATCAGCCTTAGCGCCGATTGTCTCGACCTCTTTCGCCGCCGACGTCTTAATCAGAACGCTATATTCGGCCACGCCGCTTTAGGCCCTGGACGAACGTGTCGAATGAAATGCTCTTCTCGTTCTTTCGCTCGGCGAATGCGGCAAGATCCTCTGCGTCCTCGGCCAGAGCAGCCTTTACAGCGTCGTTGACCATGTCGGAGATGGATCGGTCCGACGCCGCAGCCTTGAGGCGCAAGGCGCGGTGGACGTCGGGCTCGAAATAGACGGTAGCGCGTTTTTGAGTGTCCATGCGCGCCATTCTGACGTTGAGACGTTAAAACGTCAAGGCACTAGCAGCCATCTAACGTTCGCAGCCACCGGCGCGCGCCCGGTGACCATTGCAAAGCACGACCCTCGCGCGCGCGTCCGCGTGCGCTGCGCTGTTAAGCGGCAACACATGCCAAAACGTGGAGCTGCGGGTAGATGCGGCCTTTGAATGCCGGTCGGCGCCTGCGAGCTGCTGTCTGCGCCTGGCGGGCATCACCTTGGAGGCGGCGGGGCAACTGAGTTCGCGCATGCCGTGGAAGGGTACGCCTTTGCTTGGGAGCTCGCCCTTGCTGATCGATATGCTCAGCATGCGCTCTGCGTGTTGCCGTTTAACGTTCCCGGTGACCGGCGCGCGCCCGGCAGCGCGCGCGGACGGCAGCATGTCCGCGCGCGTCCGCGTTGACCGGGAGGTTAGAAGGCAGACACTTCATGCGGTGAGCGTAAGCCCCCATTGGAATACAGCCAATAGCACAATCACACTAGCCAACAGGAAGAAAAGACAGCCCGCGGACAGCAGCGCGGCTGTAAAGAGCGCTAGGGGTGAGCCGCAGGCTAGTAGGCCCCGCAGACGCGAACCAAGTGTGGTTGGGGCTGAACTGGCAAAGAAAGACTGCGCCTGGCGCACGCACAGACGGACTCCCGGAAAGTAGAGAGCCGTACCAAGTGCGGCAAGGACTAAGGCCCAGAACAATGTGCCGATCGCGTGCACGGTGCGTTTGCGGTGCGTCGTGTTCTGCCTTCTAACGTTGCCTTCAGCCGCGCGCTCCAGCGCGTCGGCTGCAAGGCTTTGTTGGGCGGCATTGCTTCGTCCCGCGTTTCAAAGCTCGACCCCGTTCACGAGCTGCCCTGTGTTCTTATCTATCTGAACCCAGTCGCCGTATCGGACAAGAAAGCCCTTTTTCTTGATCTCGGTTCCGACGTGCTTGATGTAGTCCTCATCCGGAGTGTAGTCACCAAGTCTCAGGATTTCGCGTCCTAACTTCGTAACGCGGTACACCGTTAATTGGAGAGCAGGCTCTTTAGCGTCCCGCTCAAGAAAGAGGCCCTTCCCATAAGCGGTAATCACGTTCCTGAAATTGTCTTGAACTGCGGAGCCCATCGACCAAGTGAGACCAATAGCCTCTACGCCACTGAGTATTCCCATCTCCTGTAGTTCGAGCAGATGCGAGAACAAGACTTGCTTCCGATCAAGAAACGGTTGATCACGATACACAAACTGACCGTGGAAGATTACGAAGGGGCCTATTTCAGCGATCTTCAGAGCGTCGTTCTTAGAGAGGGTGCGCAAGAACTCCAGAGTGCCCATTGAGTAGCTCCCGGGCACCTTAACTTCTTCAGCGAGAATTCGCGCCCAGACCTTCTGCATGTGCTCCACGGTCACATCTTGAGCATTCTCTCTCCACCGATTTAGCCAATCTGCATCGACTGGCTCTTCTGATACGGCTTCATCGCCGACATGACGTGCTTCTTCTTCGGCGTGCATGGCTATTCGCTGCAGATTCACAAACCGCTGAACCTCGCGCGCCGAAAACTTCTCGGCCGCCGCACGGAGTAGATCTGGCGAAGGGTCACGCTGATCCACCAGCGCTCTTGTTCCTTCTTGAACCTCGTCTGGCAAGGATGCCAGAGGTGCCGCGCCTTTGACCTCTAGTAGTTTCCCCCTCTCGTCGAGCGCCTTTCGTCCGGCGAGGATGTCTTGGGCGTCCTTTTCTGCCTGTGCGAGTATCAGCCTCTCGTGTCGCCTTACATCATTTTGTGCTCGGCCTTCGCGCCGAATCTGCCAAGGCGTCAGCAGTCCACCAATACCTTTTTCCGTCAGCGTTTCCCATATCTTTATTGCTAACTTCTCACCCGGAATCTCAACCAATGCCATAGTGCCGCCTCGGTTTAGCCGCCCAACGTGCCCGGTAACCGGCGCGCGCAGCGCGGTGACCTGCATGCGCCGGCACGTCGCGCGCGTCCGCGTTGACCGGGGGGTTAGAGCGCATCATCACGAGCGCCCACGCACCCAGCGCAGGAGCAACGTTACGGGAATCGCGACTAGCCCCACCAGGATGACGACAAGTATGCCAACGAGATCGCCGCCATCGCTAACAAAGTCGGTCGCGCGATTCACCATGGCGGGACCTCCAAAGCAAGCCGCATAGACCAAGAAGGCTCCATAGACGCCGAGCGCGCCAAGAAGTAATACGCCAAGCCACCACCAGCCTTCCGGTGGGCTCAAGGCTATGACGCCAGCAACCCCGATGTATACGAACGGCAAGCCAAAGGTGGCCATAGCCACGCGCAAGAACAGTGGATCTAGCACGACGTCCTGCAATTTGCGAAGGACTGACATATGCGCTCTAACGTGCCCGGTAACCGGCGCGTGCCCGGCGGCCTAGGCACATGGCGGCGCGTCCGCACGCGTCCGAGTTGACCGGGGGGTTAGACGGCCTATTCCCG
>LJTT01000118.1 GCA_001303585.1 Betaproteobacteria bacterium SG8_41 | reverse complement strand
AGCTTGCTCACATGGCGCGAAGCGGCCACACGGTGCTCCTTGACGTAAATCTCGTGATTTTCCTCCACCTCCTCGAGCCGGTAGAGGTAATTGACCATGAGCCCGGCCGACTGCTGAACGCCGCGTTTCGAGGTGTCGGCCAGCCAGTTGACCCGCTCCAACAAGGCGCCATTGCCCAAATGGAAACGGGCGACCGGATCCAGTGCCTCGCCATCCTGCCTGCCATGGATCAGATAATAGGCGCAAAGCGGGACAAGCACGGTCTGCAACTGCTGTGCGAGCTGTTGATTCTTGTGCCAGTTCGGATCTTCGAGCCGGCTCAGCGCGTCGGAAATGGCACGGCCACCGTCCAGCCCGCCAAGGTCCTTGCCGATCGTGCCCAGCCAGTTGCGGAATCCGGGCACGGGCGAGAGCGTCGTGAAATTCTTAATCCGGGGGAATTCGCGCCCCAATCGCTCTGCCACCTGCTTGATCAGCATGTTGCCGAAATGGATGCCGCGCAGCCCCTTCTGGCAGTTGGTGATGGAATAGAAGACGGCCGTGTCGGCGCTCCGCGGATCGGCCACTGGTGCCGAGAGGTCGAGGAGCGGGCGAACGTTGTCGCTGATGCCCTTGGTCAACGCGACCTCAATGAAAATCAGCGGTTCGTCCGGCAATGCGGGATGGAAAAAAGCAAAACAGCGGCGGTCGGCCTCGAGGCGCCGGTGCAAATCCCGCCAGCCAGCGACGGCGTGCACCGCTTCGTAGCGGGCCAGTTTTTCCAGAACCAACGCCGAAGTGCGCCAGTCGATGCGCTGCAGTGTCAGGAACCCGCGGTTGAACCACGCGGTGAACAGATGACTCAGATCGGCATCGATGGCTTGCCACTCCGGGTGCGTCTTGAGGCCCTCGAGAAGGTGACTCCGCATGGTGACGAGGGTGGCTGTCGCGCCGGACGCTGTGTTGAGCCGACGGAGCATCTCCTGTCGCGGCGGCTCAGTTGCGCGCTGGAGCGCGACCAGGTTTTGGGGCGTGGGTTGTTCGCGGTAGCTGGTGAATGCCGCGACCAATGCGTCCAGATCGGGCGCGAACTCGGAGGCGAGGAAATCGAAGAACAGCGCTCGTCCTGCCTCGGGCAATTCGCCATACGCGGAGATCGCCTCACGGGCGAGAGCAGCCTCGGAGACCTCTCCACGCTCCGAGAGCAGGGCGTGGCAGAGCGCGATCGTGTTGCGCGCCTTGCGTTCCGGGCTGACACGCTCTTCCGTGCCCACCACGGAGCGAATCAGGCGTTGTATGAAAGAGGGGGTTTCCAAGAAAGACTGTCGTGTTCGTTGCGCCACGGCGCCCGACCGCCGGCCGCTCCTGGCAAGAGTGATGCTAGCCTTCCGACACGCCCGGCGCAACTCGCGTTTTACCTGCGCTTGACCCCCCGTCCGCCGATGCTCTACCCTTGGCCGATACGTCATATTCCGTGGAATATAGCGGTCTCCGGAGATTGTTTTATGGATAGCGTAGATTTGCAGGTTTTGAAAAGCGCGAGCGCATGGGTCCGTGAGGGGCGGCGCGTCGTGATGGCGACGATCATCAAGACATGGGGCTCGGCGCCGCGGCCGATTGGTGCGCTGACAGCGATCCGCGAGGACGGCGTGGTCGTGGGCTCGGTGTCGGGCGGTTGCATCGAGGACGACATGATCGAGCTGGTGAAAAAGGGGGAGCTGGCGAAAGACAAGCCGGCGACCACGCGCTACGGCGTCACGGCCGAGGAGGCCAAGCGCTTCGGACTGCCGTGCGGCGGCACCCTCGAGCTCGTGCTCGAGCCTCTTGGCAAGAACAGCGGACTGGACGAGCTGCTTTCCCGCGTGGAGCGTCACGAGCTGGTCCTGCGCAAGCTCGACATGGAGACAGGGCACGTCACGATCGGACCCGCCAAGTCGACCGACCAACTCGCTTTCGACGGGGCTACGCTTGCCACCGTGCACGGGCCGCGCTGGCGTCTGCTCATCATCGGGGCCGGGCAGCTTTCGGTATATCTCACGCAGATGGCGCAGGCGCTCGACTATCAGGTCATCATCTGCGATCCACGTGAGGAATACGCGGAGGGCTGGAACGTGGCGGGCACGGAGTTCAAGCGTGGCATGCCGGACGATGTCGTGACCGGAGCGAACCTCGACGGCCACAGCGCCGTGGTGACGCTTACGCACGATCCCAAGCTCGACGACATGGCTCTGCTCGAGGCGCTCAAGTCGCCGGCGTTCTACGTTGGCGCCATCGGCTCGAAGAAGAACAACGAAGCGCGCCGCAAACGGCTGGCCGAATTCGACCTCTCACAGTCGGAGATTGCGCGCCTGCATGGGCCGGTCGGTCTCAAGCTCGGCAGCAAGACGCCGCCGGAGATCGCGATCGCGATCCTGGCGGAAATGACGGCGATAAGGAACGGTGTGAAGATTCCCGATTTCGTCGAGCCGCCGAAGGCGACGGTGGCGGGGTGCGTTACTTGAGCGTCGTGAAACGTGAACCGTGAACCGTGAATCGGAAAAGCAGAAACATTTAGCCGCAGATGAACGCCCGAGATCCGTGAATCGTAAGTCGTGAGTCGTAAGTCGAATTAGCCGCAGATGAACGCAGATCTACAACCCTGAACTTTGAACCCGGAACTCGGAACCCGAAACTCGGAACGCGGAACCCGGAACATTGTTTATTGGCCGCCGATGAACGCTGAAGAGCCGTGAATCGTGAAACGTGAATCGTAGGTTTATTTAGCCGCCGATGAACGCCGATGAACGCCGATGAACGCCGATTTTCTTATACAAAAACCGTTCTGCCTTCTGACTTCGGATTCCGCCGCAAATACACGCAGATAAACGCAGATACATCCATACAAGAATTTATAACTGTTAGAACTTCCAGCCTCTGCGCCGTCACTCACTGGTTGACGGGCTTTGCCCGTCGAAGTTGTGACGGGCGACAAGCGCGGCCAGAAAACTCAAACATATCTTCGGGATCGTTTGCGTATCGATGCCCATCGGCGCTCGTTCTCGCGCTTCGGCGGATCAGCGATTTCAGTCTTGTTGTTGGTTTTCTGTTGTTTCAATAATGTAAATCTGTGTTTATCCGCGTTTATCTGCGGCTAAATTTCTGATTCTAGACGAGCCGTGGTTTACGATTCATGCTTCAAATAATGCCGTCGTTTCTCTCTTTTCTTGTCTTCGCGCTATTGCTGGCTGTGCCGCCGGCGGCGATTGCGGCGGAGGCCGATGCGAACAGCATTTTCCTCGTCGCGCGGCGCGGCATGCCCGATCCTAACTTCCGGGAGACGGTCGTCCTGGTGACGCAGCCGCGGCTTGGCGGTCCTTTCGGCGTCATCATCAACCGGCCGCTCGACAAGCGCCTGAGCCAGGTATTCGACGAATTCGAGACGTTGAAGGACCGCGAGGACGTTCTTTATTTCGGCGGGCCGGTGAAGCCGGACGGTCTTGTATTTCTGGTGCGCGCGAAAACGCGACCGTCGCGCGGGATGATCGTGCTCAAGAATGTCTATTTCACGGGAGACACGGAGTGGATCGAGGAATTACTGCGCCGGGAGAACCCAACGGAAGGCCTCAAGGTCTTTGCCGGCTACTCCGGCTGGGGTCCGGGGCAACTCCAGCACGAGATCGGGCGCGGGGACTGGCACATCCTGCCTGCGGACGCGGCGACGGTATTCGACAAGGATCCGAGTCGCATCTGGCCCGAGCTCATCAAGCGGGCTGGCATGCGCAAGACGCGTTATACGGCAGAGGTTTTAACCACAGATGAACGCGGATACAACTCAAAAACTTTGACCTTCTGACTTTAATTGCAAAGCCTCACCGCGAAGGATGCGGAGGACGCCAGGGAAAATAAACGCCTCACCGCGGAGTGCGCTAAGGAAAATTTATTATTGGAAACCCCAGGGTCGCGAAGGCAACGCCAAGGTTGGGATACAGGGGAGCCAGTGATTGGGACACTACCTGAGGCATCGTTTTTCAAATTTAATTGGTCATCCTTTGCGTCCCTAGTGTTCTCCGCGGTAAAGCTTTAGCCTGCGGCGCCTGTAAAATGGGAGCCTACATCAGAGTAGCGGGGGTTAAATGCGGGTAGGGATCATCGGCGGCGGCACCATCGCCCGCCTCTTTCTCGAGCATATCCGGCGCGGCGACCTTGGCCGCGCTCGTGTGGTCGCGATCGTGGGGCGCAGCGAGCAGTCGAAAGGCCGGCAGCTCGCGAAGGAATATCACGTCCCTTTCGTCCTCGACATCAAGGCGCTGCTGGCCAAGAAGCCGGACGTGGTGGTCGAAGCGGCCTCTCACGATGCCGTGCGCGATTACGGTGAGGCGATCCTGCGTAAAAAGATCACGTTGATCGTGCTGTCGGGCGGCGCGCTCAGCGATGACACGTTGCGCGGGCGTCTCGAACGGGCGGCACTGAAGAGCGGCGCGTTGCTTTACGTTCCATCGGGCGGCATCGGCGGCCTCGATGCGTTGAAGGCAGCGTGCGTCGCGGGTGTGGATGAGGTGACGATCGCGGTGAACAAGCCGCCACCGGCCTGGAAGGGGATACCCTACGTCGAGCGGCTGGGAGTCGACCTCGACTCGCT
Organism: Betaproteobacteria bacterium SG8_41; assembly: GCA_001303585.1. Classification (GTDB taxonomy): domain Bacteria; phylum Pseudomonadota; class Gammaproteobacteria; order Burkholderiales; family SG8-41; genus SG8-41. The sequence continues at coordinate 1,234 of LJTT01000118.1, read as the reverse complement.
GCGCGAGCCGCGGATCCTGTTCGACGGCCCGGCGCGTGAAGGGGTGCCGCTGTTTCCCGCCAATGTGAATATTGCCGCGGTGCTCTCGATGGCCGGCATCGGCTTTGATCGCACGCGCCTGAAAGTGATCGCGGTTCCGGGCCTCACGCACAACACGCACCTCATCGAGATCAAGGGTCGGACCGGCAATGTCAGCGTCAAGCTCGAGAACGTGCCCGCGCCCGACAACCCGAAGACAGCGTGGCTGGCGTGTTACAGCGCGCTCGCGGCGCTGAAGGCGGCGAAATCGCCGGTGCGCTACGGCACTTAATCTCCCCAACCCCCCTTTCTCAAAGGGGGGCGAAGCGGGATCTCCCTTTAGCAAAGGGCGGTGAAGTACGATTCCCCCAAAGGGGTAGAAGTAATATTCCTCGCCTTTAGCAAAGGGGGATAGGGGGATTTAATCCCTTCGAGACAAACAGTGCTTCCCTACAACCGCCTACTCAAACCTCGCGCTTGCAACCTGCGTCGAGAGATGACGGATGCCGAGCGGCTGCTCTGGTTGCATTGGCGAAGAAAGCAAATTGGGGGTGTTCAGTTTTATCGTCAAAAGCCGATTGGGAACGATATTGTCGATTTTTGCGCTCCACGAGCAAAGATCGTGATCGAGGTTGATGGATCACAACATCATGAGCCGCGCGCTGTCGAAGCGGACATCGAGCGCGATGAGTCTCTGTCACGGTTGAGGCTCAATATTCTGCAGGTTTTGCACGAAACCGAATCCGTGCTAAATGCGATACGATTGGCTGTTGACAAACCCGGTGAGCGATCATGAGCCCACGACATAACGATGCTGATGCGGAAGCCATCCGGCAGCGCTACTTGAAGATTGACGCAGCAACGGTCGCCGACGTGCTCGATACGCTCGGCTACCTGCATCAGGGACTTGCGGCGCAGTTCCTGCCGTATCCCGCGGACACCGGCAAGCTCGCGGGCTGGGCGTACACGATTCTGGGGGAGATGCGGCCGTACGCCGGCAACGGCGATCCCGACAAGATGAAGGCGGTGGATGGTGTGACGCCGGGCTGCGTCACGGTGTGGAGCGGGGCGGGTGACGGCGTGTGTTTTTTCGGTGAGCTGATTGCGCTCGGCATGAAGACGCGCGGCTGTGTCGGTGCGCTCATCGATGGCGGCATCCGGGACATCGAGTGGATCGCGAAGCAGAAGTTTCCGGTCTATGCACGTTACCGCACGC
>LJTT01000117.1 GCA_001303585.1 Betaproteobacteria bacterium SG8_41 | reverse complement strand
TCAAGTTTCAAGTTTCAAGTTTCAAGTTTCAAGTTTCAAGTTTCAAGTTTCAAGTTTCAAGTTTGGGCGATGGCTGTACGCGAAGTTCCTCGCACTGAACTTCGAACATGGAACTTTGAACTTTGAACTCGGAACCCGGAACCCGGAACCCGGAACCCGAAACCCGGAACACTGAAGGATGAGGCATGAAGGCGCGACAACGTTCGTGACGGGTAATCGAGCAATGGGTAATGCCAGACACCCATCACTCATTACCGGTCGCGCATCCCGGGTCTTTTAGACATCTGTCATCAACTCCTCGCCATCAGCAAAACCGCCTAGCGGTGCAGATCGCGGCTGATGAATTCGCCGTTGAGCGGCCACGACAGGTCGCTCGCCAGAAAAACAACGACGTTCGAAAAATCATCCGGCTGATAGACATAGCCGGCCGCGAGCAGGCGCTTGATCTCTTCCTCGCTCTTGCCAACCCGCCACAGCGGCGTGTCGGTTGCACCGGGCCCGAAGCAATTGATGCGCACGCCCGTATCCTTCAGCTCGAGCGAGACCGCGCGCGTGAAGCCGATGATTCCGGCCTTGGAAGCAGCGTAGGCTGACCCTCTCGGCTGGCCGCGGATCCCGGTTCCGGAGGACGCGCTTACGACCACCCCCCGTTTGCGGGGAAGCATGCGCCTGATCGCCGCGCGGGAGCAGAGGTAGACGCTCCTTAGGTTGATCGCGATGACCTGGTCCCAGACCTCCTCCGTCATATCCACTAGCGGCACGCGCGGAAATATCCCGGCGACGTTAAGCATGATGTCGAGCGGTCCCAGCTCGGCCTCGGCGCGATCGAGCAGGCTCTCGACCTCGGCCGCCTTGGTGACATCGGCCTGCACCGAGATCGCCCGGCCGCCCTCCCTGATGATGGCATCGCTCGTGGCCTTGGCGGCCTCGACGTTGATATCGGATACCGCTACGGCCGCACCGGCTCGGGCGAGAGCGAGGCCGTAACAGCGGCTCAAACCTCCTCCTCCGCCCGTTATTGCGGCGGTTTTTCCTTCCAGCAGTTTCATACGCTCCTCTTCTCTCACGGAAAATTCCTTCACGGCCGTTCAGTATAGCGCGGGCCAAGCCACAGGGCGGGATCACGGAGGGCACACCGCGGCTGATCTTGTTGACATGCGATCTAGCGGAGTTCTAACATATTTTCCGCTTTCGTCCGCCGAACACGTATGGCTTCCGCAAAAGAGCGCGTCGGGCCAGCCGATGACTGCGCCGATTGAACCAGCACAGGAAGACGCGTTCACGAAAGGCTGCACCCCGATACCGCAAATCAGGAGGTATGACCATGAAAGCCGCCAAAGCTGCAAGCCTGCTGCTCGCCATCGTTTTATTGCCCGTTTTCGTGCCGGCAAGCGCGCAGCAATATCCGACGCGCCCCATGCGCCTCATCGTTCCCTGGCCCCCCGGCGGCATCACCGACGTCATCTCGCGCACGCTCGGTCAGATCCTTTCCGAGTCGCTCGGCCAGCAGATCGTCGCGGACAACCGTCCCGGCGCCGCCGGCACGCTCGGTGTCGGGATCGCCGCACATGCGAACCCGGACGGGTATACGCTCCTCATGACCGACGTGCCGAGCATGGCAATCAGCGCGACGCTTCACAAGAAGACGCTGAACTACGATCCGGTGAAGGCGATCGAGCCGATCGCGCTGCCTTCGCGCTCGCCTACCGTGCTCGTGGTCTATCCCAAGCTCCCCGTCAACTCGATCCAGGAACTCATCAAGTACGCGAAGGCGAACCCCGGCAAGCTGCCGTTCGCGTCCTCGGGCCCGGGTTCGATCACGCACCTCACCTACGAGCGCTTCAAGAGCGAGACCGGCATCCAGGCGCTGCACGTGCCTTACAAGGGCGGCAGCCCGGCCACCGCGGCGTTGGTCTCGGGCGAAGCGCAGGCGTACTTCTCGTGCATTTCCGCCGCCATTCCCCATATCAAGGCCAAGCGGCTGAAGTTCCTCGGCATCACGCTGCCCAAGCGCTCGCCGCTGTGGCCCGATGTTCCGGCGGTCGCGGAAGTCATCCCCGGTTTCGTGATGGGCTGCAACACCGGATTCTTCTCGCCGGCGGGCGTCCCCGCGCAGATCACGGCGCGGCTGCACAATGAGGTCATGAAGGCGACACAGAACCCGCGTTTCAAGGCCGTGCTCACGCAGAACGCGGCGGAGTCATCCACCTTCAACCAGGCCCAGTTCAAGCAGCACGTGGCGGATGAAGTGAAGTCCTGGGGCAAGGTCATTCGCGACTCCGGCTTGAAGGTCAACTAAGCCGCGCTTCGTTGAAGTCGCAGGCAGTCCCCTCTTCCCGCACGGCGGGGGGAGGGGGCTCGCCCAAAGCGGCAATCACGGAGCGTTCGCGCGGGCACGTCATCACGTCGCTCCAGGGGCGGCCCGGCCGAACACACCGGCGAGATCGCGCTGGTGACGGGCGCCGCGTAGGGCATTCACGGTCTCACGCGCCTCGACGAACCCGACAAGGTGATCGTCGCGTGCCACCAGCGGACGACGCGCATTGACATCCTGGTGAACACCGCGGGCCTGCGCGTACGCAAGGCCTTCGGGGAGTTTTCACACGAGGACTTCAACCGGCTCGTCACTGTGGACTTGCGCGCGCCGTTTTTTGCGAGCCAGGCGGTGGCGCCCATCATGCTCGAGCAGGGCGGCGGTCAGGTGATCCACATGGCCGGCCAGCTCGGTATCGTCGCCTCGCGCTACGGCGCGGCAATCTTGCCAAGGCGGGGCTCATCCAGCTGACGCGCTGGATGGCGCTCGAGCTCTTCGCCAAGAACATCCACGTCAACGCCGCGTGCCCCGGCCCGGTCTCCACCAAAGGCTTCTTCTCGGGCCGCAACCCAGGCGAGTTCGAGCAGCGCACGCGACGTCCCGATCGGGCGATTCGGGACCGTCGAGGAGGTCGCCGTAACGGTGGCTTTCCTGGTCTCGAAAGACGCGGCCCACGCGCCAGGACACGCACTGGTGGGCGGCGGCTAGGCCGCTCACTAAATAGTTGTGATAGGCTCGACACGCACAGCAAGAGAATCACCTGCGTAAAGGACGCACTCAATGAAAACGTTGAACACCGATACCGCGGCCGCTCGCGCTCCCTCACGTGAGCGGCTCAACACGCTGGATACTCTTGACGTCATCCCGACCGGTGCCGCGCTTGGCGCGGAGATACGCGGCCTGGATCTTTCTCGGCCTGTTCCTGAAGACGTAAAGGAAGCACTGCGAAAAGCATGGGCCGATCACATGGTGCTGCTTTTTCGCGGCCAGCACATCGACGACGAGCAACTGCTCGCCACATCGAGGATTTTCGGCCCACCACACGAGGCAGCGGCGCGCAAATATTATTTGGACGTCGGCGCCAAGATCGACAATGCGCACACGCTGTCGCGGCATCCGAGCGTCAGCATCATCGCTAACGTCGACGAGCACGGCAACCCGGTGCGAGAGAACTCGGGCCTAGGCAGCCTCGAGGTCGTGTGGCACAGCGACAATTCCTACGTCGAAGTTCCGCCCGCCGGCAGCATGCTGTACTCGCTCGAAGTGCCGGTCAACGGCGGCGGCGACACGTCGTTCAACAACCAGTACCTCGCGTACGAGGAGCTGCCCGAAGAGATCAAGCGCGCGATCGAAGGCAAGTACCAGGTGCATGACGCGACACGCAACAGTGCGGGCGTCCTTCGGCCTGGCGTCAAACTGCCCACGCGGCCGGAGGAAGTGCCCGGACCAAAACACCCGCTGGTGCGGGTTCACCCGGTTACGGGAAGGCGCGCGCTCTACCTGGGGCGGCGGCGCGTTTGGCCCTCGAACTACATCATCGGGCTGCCCAACGACGAGAGCGAAGCGCTGCTCGACAAGCTCTGGGCGCACGCGACGCAACCGAAATATGCCTGGACCCACATCTGGCGCGTCGGAGAGATCGTGCTCTGGGACAACCGCTGCTGCATGCACTACCGCACCGAGATCGATCCCACCCAGCGGCGGATCATGCATCGCACCACGATCAAGGGCGAGCCCGTTGTCGCTCCTTGGTGAAACGCGATTAGTGATGAGTGATGGGGGCTAGCCCCGTTCTGGCCTGAGCGCTTTGCGCAGGCCTCGTGCCAGTTTGCCCACCCGTACCCGCTGACGAACAGACTCAGCATCTGCCGCCAGGCATCCCAGCCGCGCGGCGAGTTCGAGCCGTGTTTGTAGTTGTGCCAAAGACCCGCAGGAAATGCCGACAAACTGAATCAGTTCCTTCCGGGAGCTTCGTGCCGAGCCTTCGGCAAGATTGGAGGGAAGGGAAATGGCTGCAAGCGTAATCTGGGCCGTGAGGCCGAATGTTTCTTTGGCAGGAAAGCATTCGGCACCGCGATAACCCGCTTCGACTAGCTTCATCGCATCCTGACATGCAAACAGGTCATAGTGAGTTTTCGCGGCGGTCACGATGCCTATTAACGCGCGAAGCGCCAACCGGTGTACAGCACCCATCACTCATCACGGTGAGTCCCCAGGCGCCCACTCCCTCCACCCTTTCAGCATTGGAAAGTAGAGCCCGAGCCGGATGGGGCGGCCGTCGCGGGCGCGCATGAGCGTGGCGTAGCGCTCGAGTTGCGGACGATATCGCTCCTGCTCGCGGTCGAGAAAGGCATCGATGTCACCGCCCTCGTGGCTGCCCGTCTTGTAATCCACGATCCAGCGAACGCCGTGCTCGTCGATGAAGGCGCGGTCCATCACGACATTCACGATCCCGGCCTCGGCCATGCCGGTCATCCGCAGCTCCGAGTGCGCGGCAATATGCGCGCCGAGCAGCCAGCGCCCGCGCTCGTCGTTGAGCGTCTGCTCGAGGACAGCGGCCACGCGCCCGGCAGCCTCTTTCACGTCGACAGACGAAAGACCGAGGGCGACAAGCTCGTCCTCGAATGTTCGCGACAGGGGGCGGATTCGCTGCGCGTTCCAGCGCGCAAGCCCATCCTCGGCAATGCGCTGGAGCCAGCGGTGCACGACGCTTCCCATGTGGCGGGCGGTCTCCCCCACCCATGAGAACTCGATCTCGTCGCGGACGCGCGCTGTCTCCCGCGGCGGCGTCCATACGACACGAGGCGGCGCGGCCGGCGCCTGCCAGGCGGACGTGATTCGGCGCAAGGATTGGTCGATAACATCGGTCAAGCCGCTCTCTTCCGCGGCGGCGGCCGCGGATTCCAGAGCTCGTTTTGTGACTTCGGCATAGTGATAGGCCACGATGGGCCAAAGCTGCCGCAGGAGTGTTCTCTCGCCCGGCGCTTGGAGCACGGCAGCGGCGCCGTCTTCGGACTTGAAACTCGCATCGCCGAGCAGGTGCAGGTGCTGCCTGGCGCGCGTTGCGGCAACGTAGAGCAGCCGGCCGGCTTCCAGGTGCTCCTTCTCGGCCTCGAGCTTCCTCAACCAACGGTAGATCGGATCCTCGTCCGCGCCGGTCTCGCGTATCGGGGCAAGCAGCAGGTCCGCCGCGGCGCCCTGTCCGCGTGGCAGCTCCATCCAAAGGAAGAGCTTCGCGTCCTCGTTGCGCGGCGCGCGCCCGAGCCCCGGCACGATCACCCGGTCGAACTCCAGCCCTTTCGCCTTGTGGATGGTCATCACCTGCAGCCGCTCGTCGGCCTGCAAGTCGGGCAGCGCATAGAGTTCCGCGAGCCCCTCCTCGAACAACGCCGCATCGGCAATCTCGCCCGCCTCCTCGTGCGAGCCGAGGTAGTCAAAGTAGATCTCGGCGTCCTCGAGATCGGTCGTGTCCTCGACGCAGGCCGGGCCGGAGAGCGCGAACCAGGCCCCGGCCACGCGCTC
>LJTT01000116.1 GCA_001303585.1 Betaproteobacteria bacterium SG8_41 | reverse complement strand
TCGCCCCTGGGGCTCGACCCGGCGCATCCCTTCCCGCGCATCCTGAACAAGAGCCTGAACTTCATCGTTTCGCTCAGGGGTCGAGACGCCTTCGGGCGCGAAGGCCGTGTCGCCGTCGTGCAGGCACCACGCGCGCTGCCGCGCGTCATTCGCCTGCCGCGCGAGGCCAACAGCGGGCCGCATGACTTTGTATTTCTTTCGTCCATCATTCATACCCACGTCAATGACCTCTTCCCGGGCATGCAGGTCACCGGCTGCTATCAGTTTCGCGCCACCCGCAATTCCGAATTGTTTGTGGACGAGGAAGAAGCGAGCGATCTGCGCCGTGCGGTGGAAGGCGAACTGCTGGCGCGCCGCTACGGCGATGCGGTACGCCTCGAGGTGGCGGACAACTGCACGGATGAAATGGCCAATTACCTGCTGCGCCAGTTCGAACTCGAGCGGGACGATCTCTTTCAGGTCAACGGACCCGTGAATCTCTCGCGCCTGCTGGCAGTGCACGACCTCGTCGATCGGGCAGATCTCAAGTTTCCGCCCTTCACGCCGGGCCTGCCGCGACGGCTCGTAACGAGCAAGAGCATCTTCGAAGCGATTCGCCAGGGCGACATCCTGTTGCATCACCCGTTCGAGTCGTTTGCCCCGGTCATCGATTTCGTTCGTCAGGCCGCCGCCGACCCCAAGGTGCTCGCCATCAAGCAGACGCTCTACCGCACCGGCCCGGATTCTGCCGTGGTCGACGCGCTGGTGGAGGCCGCCCGCGCCGGCAAGGAAGTCACAGTGGTCATCGAATTGCGTGCGCGCTTCGATGAGGCGGCGAACATCGGTCTTGCCACACGCCTGCAGGAAGCTGGCGCGCATGTCGTCTATGGCATCGTCGGCTACAAGACGCACGCCAAGATGCTGCTCGTGGTGCGGCGCGAACCTCGCCGGCTGCGCAACTACGTGCATCTTGGCACCGGCAACTACCATGACCGTACCGCGCGACTCTATACCGATTATGGTCTGCTCACCTGCGATGAAGACATCGGCAACGACGTCCACAAGGTCTTCCTGCAGCTCACGAGCCTTGGGCGCGTGTCGAAACTGACCAAGCTGTTGCAGGCGCCGTTCACGCTGAACAAGGAACTGCTCGCGCGCATCGAGCGCGAAGCGCAGCACGCCCAGCGCGGCAAGCCGGCGCGCATCATTGCCAAGATGAATGCGCTGGTGGAAACCGGCATCATCAAGGCGCTCTATCGCGCCTCGACGGCCGGCGTGCAAATCGATCTCATCGTGCGCGGCATCTGCTGCCTGCGACCCGGCGTACCGGGCGTCTCGGACAACATTCGTGTGCGATCGGTCGTCGGGCGTTTTCTCGAACACACCCGGGTGTTCTGGTTCCAGAACGACGGAAGTGAGGAGCTGTTCTGTTCGAGCGCCGACTGGATGGATCGCAATTTCTTCCGGCGCCTGGAAGTGGCCTTTCCCATCCAGGAAAAGAGCCTGCGTGCGCGGGTCGTGCGCGAAGCGCTGCAGGCTTACCTCGCGGACAACACCCAGGCTTGGGAGTTACAGAGCGATGGCGGCTACCGGCGTTGCACGCCGGACGGTACCGAGCCACGCTCGGCGCAGGGCGAGTTGCTCAAGGAGCTTGCCGGCACTCCGTAGCGATCCGCGAAGGCATCAGGCTGCGGCTACCTTGAGCCGCATGCGTGCGGCACGCAGATAACCGTCTTCTTGCTCCAGATCCTCTCGCGTCAGCGGATGTTCTTCCAGCCAGCCGCGCGGGAAGGAAAGCCGCACCTCACGCTTCTGGACTCGCAACTTCATTTCCGGCAATGCCGCATCGGTTCGAGAACGATGCAGCAGTACGGCAAGTCGCAGCAACACCGCAAGGCGGCGGGCACGCCTGGCCGGAACACGTGGCAATGCGGCAAATTCCTTTACCGGAAACTTGCGCCGGTGTGCACGGATCAGCAGCGCCAGCAGCGCCTGCTCGGTTCGCGAGAATCCCGGCAGATCCGAGAAACGCGCCAGATAGGCGCCATGTTTGTGGTACTGGTTATGCGCGATGGCGAGCCCGATTTCGTGCAGGCGCGCCGACCAGGAGAGCGCAGCAGCATCCTCCTCGTCAAGCTGCCAGTCCTCGGCAACCTGCTCAAGGAAACCCTGCGCGCTGCGCGCCACGCGCTCGGCCTGCGCGCGATCGACGTGATAGCGCGCGCTCAGCGCCGTGATTGTCTGCTCCCGCACATCGTGATGCTGGATACGTCCGATGAGGTCCTGGAGCAAGCCTTCGCGAAGTGCGTTGTCGGCGATGCGCATCTCGGGTATGTCCAACTCCTGGAATACCGCCATAAGAATGGCAACACCACCCGGGAAGACCGGGGCCCGCTCGGCACTCAACCCCGCGAGTTTGAGCGTGCCCACCTCGCCCGCGGACAACAAAGCGTCGCGTAATTTCTCGAGCGCTTCCGGCGTAATGCGATTACCCGACCAGCCTGCCTCGCGCACGACCGCGCCAATGGAACGCACGCTACCCGAGGACCCATAGGCCACTTGCCAGCCACCGCGAAATTGCGCAGCCACCGGCTGCAACTCAAGTCGCGCGGCCGTCACGGCCCGGCGCAGCGCCTTGGCGGTAATGCGGCCCTTCGGGAAATGGGCCTCACTCATGCTGACACATCCCATGTGCAGGCTTTCCATCGACTTGGCTTCGCGTCCCTCGCCCAGAATCAGTTCGGTACTCCCACCACCAATATCGAGCACCAGTCGCGGGCCTTCATCCACCAACTCACTGGCGACTCCCTGATAAATGAGGCGCGCCTCTTCGCGGCCGGAGATCACCTCGATCGGATGACCGAGCGCGGCCTCGGCTCGTGTCAGGAATTTCCCTGCCTGGCGCGCGCGCCGCAGCGTGTTCGTGCCCACCACGCGCACGCTGCCCGTTGGCATGCCGCGCAGCCTTTGGCCGAACCGTTCCAGGCAATCGAGCGCGCGCCGCTGCGCGGGCCTCGTCAGGCGACTGCCGTCGTCGAGCCCGGCACCGAGTCGTACCATCTCCTGCAACCGATCGAGCACATGCAGCTGTCCGCTCACCGTACGCGCCACGATCATGTGAAAGCTGTTGGAGCCGAGATCCACGGCCGCGACGATATCCGGGGCGCCGCGTTTCTCGCTTCGCCGCTTGGGCGTGGTTGAAGGCAAAGGCATGCGTTTCATGGCGTTGGCTCCTGACCGGGACGACTTCCCTGTTGCTTCATTAGTTGCACACCCAGACGCGACAGAGCGCGCACAAACCGGTCTCCACCGGAACCGAGATAATCGCGAGCGACAGCGCGAAAACGGCGCCTGGCATCGCGCTGCACGATCCGCCCGATCCCCACCAGTCCACGTGCATTATCCTCGGCCTTCGGCTTCGTGGTACGCCCATCAAGCGCCGCAAGCAACGCTACCCGCGCCTGTTCTGCCCCGGCAGCCCGCACGGCGTCCTCGATCTCGGCCAACCGCACGAATGTATCATTCAACAGACCAAACTCATCCTGAAAGCGCTTCATCTGCCGAATGGCCGCGCGACCGCCGGGAAGTGCGGGCGCGACTGGCTCTAGGAGATAACGCAGGCGCTTGCCCGCGATGCGTGCGGCGTGGATCTCGGCGGTGTCGGTCACCGTGCGAATCTTGCCGAGCGCTACGCCCAACGCCTGCGCCGTCGTCTGCAGTCGCTCGCCGGTAACGCGCGCGAACCCGCCAACGTCTCTGTTGGAGCCTCCTGAAACAACGCGCACGAGCGCACGTTCAAGAAGCGGCGCCGTCGTTCGAAAGGTTGCAAGCGTTCTATCGCGTACCGATTGATAGCCCTGATCGCGGCGCTCGGTGAGGCGGTTTCCCCACCAGCTGCGCGCTAGCCGTTCCGGCGCCGTCAGCCGAAGACGCGCACCCTGTAGCCAGGCGAGTTGTACCTCGGTATCTCGCGCCGCATTGGTTGCCCGGGCCATCTTTTTCACGCTGCGGCGCATCCGGGCCGCTACCGACCGGCCGAGTTCCGGGCGATAGAGGCGTAATGTGCTGCGGAGCCGTCGCAACGCAACCCGGAAATCATGCAACGCTTCATCGTCTTCGGCGCGCGCGAGGCGCTCGGCCGCAGCCCGTGCCGCCGCCAGCCATTGGAGCGCGACCGTCGCGGCCCCCGGCGCGGGCGCAGCGATCAGCAAGTCACCGGAATCTGTCATGCGCTGAGACTGCGCCAAACGATCCCAATGCCGCAAGCGCCTGGCGCGCTCACTCGGCGAGCCGACGCAACTGTCCTGGCGCGAGCAACCAGCTGAGCGTGCCGGTCCCGGCTGCCGGCGCCGATTCAAATTCGATCATGCAGGCGGCGCCTTTCTTCATTTCAATGAAACCGCGCGCCTCGCCGGACAGAAGGTATGCCGCCATGCAGCTCAGATCCGGCTCATGCCCAACCAGCGCCACGGTGCTCACGTGCTGCTCACGCAACCAGCCCAGCAATTCCTCAGGCGCTGCGCCCGGCGCCAGCGCGGCGAGTTCCGTGATCGCGGGTCCGCCGAAGACGCGCTCGATGATTTCGGCAGTTTCTCGCGCCCGCACCAGCGGACTGCTGGCGAGAATGTCCAGATCCGGGACGATCTTGCGCAAGCCCTTGGCCGCCCGGCGCATGTCTTTTCGTCCGGCATCGGTCAGGCGGCGAGCGTGATCGCGCCTCGCCAGTGCGGCCTGCGCGGTGCGCTCCTGTGCGCGGGCGTGACGGATCAAAAGAACTTTCATGCTGTCTCAGTATAACCAGGGCCGGCTTGACGCATCTGTTACACTTTTATGAAGCAGCTCAATTGCATCTGAACACCATGCTTGCCCACGATACCCTGCAACGCTTCGTCTTCGAGCATGCGCCGATCCGCGGTGAGATCGTGCGCCTCGACGCCACCTGGCGCGCGGTGCTCGAGCGACGCCATTACCCCGATCCGGTACGCGACCTGCTGGGCGAGTTCATGGCGGCGGCCTCGCTGCTGGCAGCCAGCATCAAATTCGATGGTCGCCTGACCATGCAGGTGAAGGGCCATGGACCCGTGCGCCTGCTGGTCGTTGAGTGCACCAGCAAGCAGACACTGCGCGCGGTGGCGCAGTGGGACCAGGACATCGCGCCGGGCTCCATCGCCGAACTGCTCGGAGACGGACAGCTTGTCATGACCATCGAGCCCGACGACGGCGAGCGTTATCAGGGCATCGTCGCACTCGACGGCGGCACGGTGGCAGAGGGGCTGGAGCACTACTTCGAGCGCTCCGAGCAGCTGAATACGCGCCTGTGGCTCGCCGCGGACACGGACCAGGCGGCCGGCATGCTGTTGCAGCGCCTGCCCGAGGAGTTGATGCTCGATGCCGATGCCTGGGACCGGGCGGTGCATTTGGGCTCGACGATTACTCGCGAGGAACTGCTGACCTTACCGGTGCCGCAGATCCTGCGCCGCCTCTATCACGAGGAGGACATCCGGCTATTTTCCGGACACCCCGTGAGTTTCCGCTGTTCCTGCTCGCGGGCGCGGGTGGAATCGGTGTTGCGTATGCTGGGACGCGATGAAGTGACCTCGATTCTTGCCGAGCGCGGCAAGGTAGAAGTGGACTGCGAGTTTTGCGGCTCGCACTACGAGCTCGACCGGGTGGATGCGGAACAACTGTTCGCCGCGAATCACATGACCGACCCCTCGCCCACGCGCCACTAGCGGCGAATGGGTCGTATTTCGGCTATTTCGGACCCATTCCCGGCCAGGTAGGGTCGTAAACGCCCTTTTCGCCAATACCTGTGTATAATGCGCGGCCTTTTCCGGCCGTTACCTGCGGTTTCCCCATATGATCCAGAACCTTCGCAACATCGCGATTATTGCGCACGT
>LJTT01000005.1 GCA_001303585.1 Betaproteobacteria bacterium SG8_41 | reverse complement strand
TTTCCAGTTTCCAGTTTCCAGTTTCCAGTTTCCAGTTTCCAGTTTCCAGTTTCCAGTTTCCAGTTTCCAGTTTCCAGTTTCCAGTTTCCAGTTTAGGTTTGGGTTCTAGGGCCGAAGTTCTACGTTTTACGCTTTACGACCATGTAATCGTCATTCATCGGCGGCAAAAACACTATTCCGGGTTGCGGGTTCAACGTTCCGGGTTCAAGGTTCAGATTTCAGGGTTCCGTGTTGTAAATCTGCGCAGAATGTGAAACGGTTGTTCATTTTTGTATCGATCTATCTGTGTGTATCTGCGTTCATCTGCGGTTAAATGTCTTTGTTTCTAAGATTTACGATTCACGTTCCACGATTCACGGTAAAGGGGATGCCGCATGAGCAGGGAGCAGACATTTCCCACGGTCGTTTCCGTAAGCATGCGCGCCCCGTTTGCCTGGCTGGCTGCGGGCTGGCAGGACTTTCGCGCCGCGCCGGGCTCGAGCCTGTTCTACGGCCTTGCATTCGTCGGCATGGGCTACCTGCTCAACGCCTTCTTCGCGTCACGGCCGCACATCACTCTGGCACTCGGCACCGGCTTCACCCTCCTCGGCCCGTTTCTCACGATTGGGCTCTACCATCTCTCGCGTCAGCGCGAACGCGGCGAAAAACCGCAACTTGCATCAAGCCTCAGCGCCTGGCGCGCCAACCCGGGCGCCATCGGCTTTTACGCGATCATCCTGCTGCTGCTGTTCGCGGGGTGGGCCCGAGTCTCCGTGCTTCTCGTTGCGCTGCTCTTCGAAGGCTCGATGCCGACCGTCGCGACGTTTGTTCAACATTTCATCTTTTCCGGAGAAAACGCGGCGTTCCTCGTGATCTATCTCGGAGTTGGCGCGGGCTTCGCGCTGCTGGTGCTGGCGCTGAGCGTGGTGTCGATCCCGCTCATGATGGACCGCGGCACCGATACCGTGACCGCAATGATCGCGAGCTTTCTCGCGCTCGCGCGCAGCTTCCCCGCGATGCTTTTGTGGGGCATCCTCATCGGGACGCTGATTTTTGCGGGCCTGGCGACGTTCTATCTCGGTCTCGCCCTCACCGGCCCGCTGGTGGGCCATGCCACCTGGCACGCGTATCGCGCCGTTGTCGCGCCGGCTACTTCGCCGCCATCTCCAGCAACAGCTGATTCACCCGCCTGACGAACCCGGCGGGGTCCTCGAGCGTGCCCCCCTCGGCGAGCAGGGCCTGGTCGTAGAGGACCTCGGAGAGGTCCTTGAACCGCGCCTCGTCGCTCTCGCCCTTCAAGCGCTCCAGCAGGCGGTGGTGCGGGTTGACCTCGAGAATTGGCTTCGAGGCGGGCGCCTTCTGCCCCGCGGCCTTGAGCAGACGCTGCAGGTTGGCTGACAGATCGTGTTCGTCGGCGACGAGGCAGGCCGGCGAGTCGGTCAGCCGCAGGGTCACGCGCACGTCCTTGACGTTCTCGCCCAGCACCTTCTTCATCCTCTCGGTCAGCTCCTTGAGCTCGCCGGCTTCCTTTTCCTGCTCCTCTTTCTCCGTGTCGTCCTCGAGCTTGCCGAGGTCGAGGCGGCCTTTCGCCACCGACTGCAGTGACTTGCCCTCGAATTCGCTGAGATGCGACACGACCCATTCGTCGACCCGGTCGTACATCAGCAGCACTTCGAGCCCCTTCTTGCGGAACACCTCGAGGTGCGGGCTGTTCCTGGCTGCGGCAAAACTGTCGGCAGTCACGTAGTAGATCTTGTCCTGCTCGGGCTTCATGCGCGAGACGTAATCGGCAAGCGAGACATCCTGTTCCTCCCGGTCCCTGTGCGTGGAGGCGAAGCGAAGCAATTTCGCGAGGCGCTCGCGGTTGGCGTGGTCCTCGCCCGCGCCTTCCTTGAACACGCGGCCGAACTCTTTCCAGAACGTCGCGTATTTTTCCTTCTGATTGGCCGCCAGCTCTTCAAGCATGGACAGCACCCGGCGCACAGATCCCGCGCGAATCATCTCCACGTCCTTCGATTCCTGCAGGATCTCGCGCGAGACATTGAGCGGGAGGTCTGCTGAATCGATCACGCCTCGCACGAAGCGCAGATAGGGCGGCATCAGATGCTCGGCGTCGTCCATGATGAACACGCGGCGCACGTAGAGCTTGATGCCGCGCCGGTGCTCGCGGTCCCACATGTCGAAAGGCGCATGTGAAGGAATATAGAGCAGTTGCGTGTACTCCTTCGTGCCCTCGACCCGGTTGTGCGAGTACGCGAGCGGCGCCTCGAAGTCATGCGCGATGTGCTTGTAGAACTCGTGGTATTGCTCTTCCTCGATTTCCGACTTGGGCCGCGCCCAGAGCGCGCTTGCCTGGTTGACGGTCTCGTCCTCGCCCGTGGTGCGGTAGACACGGTTGTCCTTGTCCCATTCCTCCTTTTTCATCACGATGGGCAGCGTGATGTGATCGGAATAGCGGCGGATGACCGAGCGCAGCCTCTCCGCGTTCGCGAATTCACTTTCCGCCTCGCGCAGATGCAACGTCACCTCCGTGCCGCGCTCGGCGCGCTCGACCGTCTCCAGGGTGTATTCACCGCTGCCATCCGACTCCCAGCGCACGCCGTGCTCCCGGGTGAGGCCCGCGCGGCGCGTCACCAGCGTCAACCGCTCCGCGACGATGAAAGAGGAGTAGAAGCCCACGCCGAACTGACCGATCAGGTGCGCGTCCTTGGCCTGGTCGCCAGTCAGGCTCTGGAAAAACTCGCGGGTGCCGGACTTGGCAATGGTCCCGATGTTCTCGATCACCTCCTGCCGCGACATGCCGATGCCGTTGTCTGACACGGTCACGGTGCGCGCCTTCGGGTCGAAGCTCACCCGGATGCCGAGGTCGGGCTGATTCTCATAGAGCGCCTTATCGGTAAGCGCCTCGAAGCGCAGCTTGTCGCACGCGTCCGACGCGTTCGAAATCAGCTCCCGCAGGAAGATCTCCTTGTTGCTGTACAAGGAATGCACCATGAGGTCCAGCAGTTGCTTGACCTCGGCCTGGAAGCCGCGCGTCTCGCGGGTCTGAGTTTCAGACATGTTTTCCCTTAGGTTTCAGGTTTAAGGTTTAAAGTTTCAGGTTCAAGGTTCAGGAATCTCACGCTGGGTCCAAGATGTTGCACTTGGACCCTTAAACCTTAGACTTGAAACCTGAAACTTTGATTGCCATTAGCCTTTCGAGTTGGCGCGCCACCGGGCCCAGAATAGAACCGGAACGCCCGAGAACACCATGCAGATGCCGATAATGGCGCCAATGCTGCCCGGGTCCAGGCTCATCGCATAGCTGAAGCTCGAGTACAGCATGAAGGCGCACGCGCCGACGAACAGCAGCGGTGTCACAGGGTAGAACGGGACCCTGAAGGGATCGGCGTTGATGGGAGCCTGTCGCCGTAGAAGAAAGAGCGAGACTGCCGTCAGCATGAAAAACAGCCAGAAGGCCGGCGCGGTGTACGCCACCATGGTCTGGAACCCGTCCGGCGTGAACGACGCAAGCAGCACCAGCGCGAGCGCGATCGCACCTTGCGCGAGCAGCGCATTGACCGGCGCGGACGCCTGCTCGCTCCAGCGTCCCAGCGCGCTGAAGATCGCAAAATCCCGGCCCAGGGCGTAGTTCGTGCGGGCACCGGTGAAGATCGTGGCGTTGAGCGTCGAGAGCGCCGCCGAGACAACGACAATGCTCAAGAGCCAGGCGCCGCCCTCGCCCCACGTCGCGCGCATGAGGTCGGCCGCAACCGCCTTCGACTCCTCCATCGCCGAGAGGCCAAGGGCATTGAGGTAGGCAACATTCAGCAGCACATAGAGCGACGTGATCACGACGATCCCAATCATCAGCGCCCGCACGATGTTGCGCTTGGTATCGCGCATTTCCGCCGTCAGATAAGCGGCCTCGTTCCAGCCCCCGTAAGTAAGCAGCACAAAGATCAGCGCAAGCCCTGAAAACCACGCTCCGCTCTTTGCCGGCCCAGGCGCCGACGCCGCTTCGGCCGGGCTCGCGCCCAAGCCGCCGACAATCACGGCAATCACGGTCAATGCCAGCGCGGTCGTCAGCACGTTCTGCACCCATTTGCTTTGTGTGGTCCCGACGACGTTTAGCGCGGTGACGCCGATGACCGCCAACCCCGCGTAGAGGGGCGAGCTGTGCTTGCCGAGCGGCATCAGCGTAGTCGCATAATCCGCAAAAACGAAAGCGATCGCAGCGATCGCGCCCGTCTGTATCACCGTCATGCGCGCCCACGCGAAGAGAAAACCCAGCCAGTCGCCATAGGCCCGGGAAAGGAAGTAGTACTCTCCGCCGGCATTAGGATGCGAGCTGCCAAGCTCGGCGTAGCAGAGCGCGCCGATCAGCGAGATCGCGCCGCCAATGAGCCAGACCGCGATGAAGGCGGACGGAGTCCCGACATTGCCCGCGACAATGGACGGGGCCTTGAATATGCCCACGCCGATGACGATGCCAACGATCATCGCTACCGCATCGAAGACGGTGAGCGTCGGGCGGGGCGCGGCGCTGGCCCCCGAAGAGCTGCCGTGGCCGCTCACTGCGTCACGCGCCGGTACTGCCGAGCCGGACGATCGCCGCCGTAGCTGACCTCTTTGGCCTTGACCAGACGTGCTGTCCATGCCTGGCTGCGCTGCGCCTTGCCGTCGCCAAGCGTGACAGTGCCCTCGATGAGATCATTTTTCAGCTTCCCGCTGAAGCGATGCGCAATTAACCGCCCTTCAACTATAAGCCGTGCGGTGAACTCGAAGCGGTCCCCCACGAGCTTGAATTCGCGAACTTTTCCTTCGCGCTTTCCTACGCGTAACATGCCTTCGACGAACTGAAACTCCTGGTCGAAGGAGAAATCGTACGGCACCGCCTTGCCGCCATGTTCGATCTGGGATAGCCACTGGCCCGCCATCTTACCGGGCACGACATAAAGGAAGACGTAGCTCTTGCCTTCGTCGCCTACCTCTTTGCCCGGCACGAGGATAACCTTCTGCGCGTCCGGGAACCAGTCATCCATATCATAATCGTGCGTCACCACGCGCGTGCCCGGCTTTAGCCCCAGAATCGTTGGTCGCAGCTTGAGGTTCATCTCCGGGAGCAGGTAGCTGGTGATCACCGTGGCGGGCGCAAGGTCCGTCTCAAATAAATTCTGCTCGATAAAATGGGCGCGATCGGCCACGCCCGCCACTCGCGCGTTCTCGTTCGCCCGCTTCAGCAGGACGCGGTCGAGGTCTACGCCGAAGCCGCGTGCCCCATGCTTTGTCGCCGCCGTGATAACAATACGCCCGTCCCCAGAGCCCAGATCGATGATGTAGTCGTCGGGGCCGACCTTCGCCATGTTCAGCATTTCCTCGACGACTTCCTGCGGCGTCGGCACATAAATGACATCCCCTTCGCCTTCCTGGGCGGCGACGCCCGGCGCCGCGAGCAGCAGCGCCACTGCAACTATTCGCTTCAACTGGGTCGTTAATTTCATATCAAGCCCCCCGAATCACGTGTGAGTGATGAACGATGAATTTTGAGTGTTGAATGTTGAATTCCGCGAACAGCGGGCCGCGTGTGGCTATTCCCAATTTACTGTTTTCTGCGTCCTGTTTACTGTGTGACCTGCGTTCATCTGCGTTTACCTGCGGCCCAAGTAGTTTCTGATCTTTTGAGACACGCTCTAATCCGTCGGCGGTGGCGTGATATTGATGGCTGCGCGCCGGATGCGGCTTGCGCGCCAGTCCCGAGCCTCGCCCTCGCCCGTCTTCACCTTCCCCGAAACGGTGTCCCCGCTCACGCGCCCCTCGAACTCATGCCGCATGCCCCGGTCATCCACCCCCGTGGTGAGGGCAAAACGCAACGCATCGCCACGCAAGGTGCCGCCACCAAGGCGTCCACCCGCCGCGCCGACGCGCGCCGTGCCTGACAGCGCCTGGAACGTCTGCTGGATCTCAGCCTCGAAGTCGACCGGTCCGCTGTCCGTGCTGATACTGCCGCGCCAGGCGCCGGCGGCGTTGGCAGGAATGACCCAAAGGAAAACGCGGCTCTCGGGCGCGCCGTACGGCTTGTCGGGAACCGGAATGACGAGCTCGGCATCCGGTTGCCACTGCGCCATGTCGAAGTCATGCGACACGATGCGTGTGCCTGGCTTGAGCTCCGCGAACAGTCGCGGCCGCAATTGAAGGTTGATCGACGGAAAGAGATACATGGTGAGCACCGTGGCTCGCGAGATGTCGGTGAGAAAAAGGTTGCCCGCAAAGAACTTGACCCTTTCCGCAACGCCGGCCCGGTCGGCCGCGTCCCGGGCACGCGCGACCAAAAACTCGTCCAGATCGACGCCGAAACCGCGCGCGCCACGCTGCTTGGCTGCGGCAATGACGATACGCCCATCCCCCGACCCCAGGTCCACTACGTAATCCTGCGGGCCAACCTTTGCGATGTCGAGCATGGCCTCCACGACACTGGGGGCTGTCGGCACATAGGGCACATCAAGCGCCGGCTGCCCGAGCGCCGATCCTGCGCCGCCAACAGCAGCGAGGAACGAGACCGCGCTAACAACTCGACGGCAGCGATTCGCGACTGATGCAGGCTTGACCATTGGGCTTTAGACTTTGAACCTGAAACCTTAAACCTGGAACTCGGAGCGTCGAAGCTCAGCGGGCGCCGCAGGGCACGCCCATCTCTTTGCAAGGCGGGACACCTCGCAGGGCAAAATGCCGGGGATCCCAAGATTCGATACGCGCCGCATTCCACGAGACCGCGTGCCGCTCCTGGCCGCGAATGACATGGCCCTTGCCTTCGATCGCGTGATTGACGATCTTTCCGGAGAATTCGTAGCGCGCCCGTGCAGAGCCCTTCTCGCTCGACGCCACAAGGCGTATCCGGTCTCCCTCCAACTGAACAGTTTCCATCTGCGCGCGCTCCCCACCGATCGTGAGCGTGCCGGCGAGCCTCTGAAATGTCTGTTCGAGTATCAATTCGAACGCCGGCGCCTTGGCGTCCTGCGTCACTTTCCAGTACCAGCGTCCCGCCGCATTTCCCGGCACCATCCAGTAGAAAATCTTGCTCGTCTTTACCGCGCCGACCGTCTTCCCGGGCGCCTCCAGTTCCGTTTGATAATCCGGCTGCCACCTGCCCATGTCGTAGTCGTGCGAGACGACGCGCGTGCCCGGGCGCAGCGTGTCAAGTAGCTTCGCGCGGATCATGAGATTCACTTCCGGAAGGAGGTACAGCGTGACAACGGTGGCAGGGCTGACGTCGGTTTCGTGCAGATCGCGCTGGTAGAACACCGCGCGGTCGGCCACCCCGGCCTTCGCCGCGCTGGCGTTGGCAAGCCGGACCAGGCGCCGATCGAGCTCCACGCCAAAACCGCGCGCGCCATACTTCTTTGCCGCGGTGATGACCATCCGTCCGTCTCCGGAGCCAAGATCGATCACGTAGTCATCGGCACGAATTTTGGCCAGATTCAGCATCGTGTCCACGATGTTCGTGGGCGTCTGGACGTAGGGGACGTCGCCATAGTCCTGGCCGAGCGCAGCAGTCACAAGCCCCGCAGCGAGCAGCACGCTCCCCGCGTAACGCGTCAGGACCGAACTCACGGACGCGCAATACGCCATCAGTGCAGCGCCACCCGGTGGGCGCCGTACCGGCGCAGCCCCGCGTCATCGGTCGCCACCGCGGCCCGCGCCACGCGTCGTGCGGTCCAGTCGCGCCGCGACGCCAGGCGTTCGCCCGAGAGCATCGCCGCACCCGAGACATCGTCGCCATCGACCTTCCCGGTCAGGGCATGCCTGACGCGGGCCCCGTCGATGTCAATCGTGAACTCCAGGTGCAGCTCATCGCCCCGCACCCGCGCTCGGTCGAGTTTGACTGAGCGGCCGCCAACGCGGGCCGTGCCAGAGATGACCTGGTAGCGCTGCTGCAGCGCGACCTCGTAGGACTGCTCCTTGTCCGCGACCGTGGACCTCCAGGTCCAGCGGCCCGCGACCCGGGCCGGGACCACCCAGAGATAGATGTCGCTGCGGCCGCCCGAGCCGCCAAATTTGCCCCCCGCGTCCAGCACGACGTGCTGGTCCGCCTGCCAGTCGTCCATTGAAAAGTCGTGCGACACGATGCGCGTGCCGGGCTTGAGTGAGAGCAGTCTCGGACGCAACTCGAGATTGATCCGCGGAAGCAGGTACATCGTGAGCACCGTGGCTTCGGACAGGTTGGTCTCGAACAGATCGCGCCGATAGAAGGCGACGCGGTCGGCAACGCCCGCGCGGCGAGCGTTCTCGTTACTCTCCTCTATGCGCTCGGGATCGATGTCTACTCCGAAACCCCGGGTGCCGAATCGTTTGGCGGCCGTTATCACGATGCGGCCGTCGCCCGAGCCAAGATCGATGAGATAGTCACTGGATCCAACGTTGCCTATCTCGAGCATGCGGTCGACGACCGCCTGCGGGGTCGGGACGTAGGGAACAACGGGTTCGGCCGCCCCAATCGGCGTGGCGAGAGCGAGTGCCAGAAGCGCGCCGCAAACCCTGTCGCAAATCGGCGACGAAATCGGCTGACGAGAAGGGGTATGCACCGGCATTCTCCTCTAGAGCTGCTCTCCTCGCGCCAGCCTGGGTTATATTGCCACATTCAAAAGTGCCGCATTATACCCGACCCATGCTTACGCACTCCTGACCATGCTGCTCTACGCCATCATTTTCGTCTCGGGCGGCGCGGTGCTCGCGCTCGAGCTTTTGGCCTCGCGCATCATGACCCCCTATTTCGGGATCAGCCTCTACATCTGGACCGGGATCCTGTCGATCACGTTGGTCGCCCTGGCGTTCGGCTACCGGCTGGGCGGGCGGCTGACCCGGGGCCGAGGCAATGCAACCGCGGGTGCCGCCCGCCTCGCCCAGCTCTACATGGTCCTGCCCGCCGTCGCTGCGTTCGCGATCGTGCTGGCCTGTCTTGCCTACCCTTACCTTTTTCCCGCGCTGGCACGCGCAGACCTGGTGCTGGGATCGTTCGCCGCTTGCCTTCTGCTTCTGTTCGTGCCGCTCGTCGCGGCGTCGGCAATGAACCCGTTGCTCGTCGCGCTCCTGCTCGCGCGGGGCGGCGGCTCCATGGGCGACGCAGGGGCCGGCACTGTCTTTTTTGTGAGCACGCTCGGCTCCGTCGCTGGTGTGTTCGTGACCGCTTTCGTGCTGATCCCGACCCTGAGCAACTTTTCGGCCACCCTTGCGGTCGCGCTGGTGCTGGCACTGGTATCGCTGGCAGCGGCGGCACGCCCCCCCGCCCCGCTACTGGCGCGCCGCAAGCTCGGCATCGCGGCCGCGCTCGCAACGTTGTGCGCCGTGGTGCTGTTGTGGCAGGCCGACGCCTACATCGGGCGCATGTGGCCCGCGACATACGCTGGACAGATCTGGCGCATAGAGGCGCGCTTGAGCTCGCTTTTCGGCACGGTGAAGATCCTGCGCAGCGAAGCCGATCCCGAGACTGGCCATTTCGCCCGGATGTACTTCCAGGACGGCCTGATACAGAACACGGTGCGCTCGGACGGGCACTCCCTGTCGTTCTATACCTACGCGTTGGAGTCCCTGGCCTTCTCCTATCGGCCGCGCATCGATGCGGCCCTCGTGCTCGGGCTGGGCGCGGGCGTGTTGCCGCGCCGGCTTGCCGGAAAAGGTGTGAACCGGCGGCCCAGCGTTTTTTCGGCTTCGAGCCGGCGCGCGCGCGGGTGCATCTGGAGGATGCCCGTACCTATCTCCGCCGTTGCGGCCGGCGCTACGATCTCGTCGTGGTTGATCTTTTCTACGGCGATGGAACTCCCGAATACCTCATCACCCGCGATTTCTTTCGGGATCTGCGCCGCTGCCTCGAGACGAACGGTGTGGCGATCTTCAATACCTTCGCCGACCTCGACATGCCGAGCGCCTACGCGCACTTTCTCACCACGCTGCTCTCGGAGCTGCCGTACGTCACCGTCTATCGTCCCGACTGGCCGGGGGCTGCTTACGTCAACAGCTTTGTCGTGGCAGGACTTCGCCCGCTCCCGGACCCGCGCGCGGTGACCCTTGACTACGTTCCGCCGCGGCACAGCGCCGCGCTGAGCGCGATGCTCGCGCGCCCCCAGCCGCTTCACCACGACCTCCTCGAGAACGGCGAGATCGTGACCGACGCCTACAACCGCGCGGTTCACGACATGGCCGAAAGCCAGCTCATCTACCGGCAGGAGGTAGTGCGCGCGTTGCCGGCGGCTTTCCTGGTTAACTGATGAGACGAGGCGTGACGGGCGGCGCCGCGTTTCAAGGCACGCGGCCCCTGCTTTGCAACCGCTGTCAGAACGCGATTTTCTCACCCGGCTCCAGTGGAAGGACTTTGGTTGGCGCATTGCCGAGCGCCTGCATGTAGTCCTTGGCCGTCCCGGCGAGCGCCGGCAGGGTGCCGTAGTGGATCGGGATCGCGTACTTGGGCTTGAGCCATTCGCGTGTCGCGTACGCCGCGTCCTTGGGGTTCATGCCGAAGTGCCCGCCGACCGGAATCATGACGAGGTCCGGCTTATAGTAGTCCGCGATCAGCTTCATGTCGCCGAAGAGCCCCGTGTCACCCATGTGGTAGATCTTGAAGCCGTTCTCGAACTCGATGATGAAACCGACCGGCTCCCCGGCGGGATGCATTTCCTTCTTTTTCGTCGCGGGGTTGGTCCACAGCAGCTCCGAGCTGTGCTCGGCCCGCACCTGCGTGATCTTTATGCCGGGGAAAGGCGTGATGGTACCGCCTTTGTTCATGAGCGGGGCCAGCGCCGCCGGAAGCACGCCGAGCGCGCGCAGCGTCTGGTTCAGACCCGCGGGCCCCCACAGAGGCGCCTTGTAGCGTCGCGCGAGCGCCGGCGCATCGCCCAGGTGATCCTCGTGCCCGTGTGTCACGAGGATCAGATCGACCTTGCCGAGCGCGCCACGCTTGCGGTATTCGGGTGGCGTCCTGGGGTTGTCGGAAAGCCACGGATCGATCAGGATCACTTTGCCGGATGTCGTGGTGATACGCGCCGCAGCATGTCCCAGCCAGAGCACCTCGACTTTGCCCTTGTCCTGCGCCATCGCACCCGACAGCGGAACACCGGCCAGCAGGGCGGCGACAAAACTGACTGCGATTCTGCGGCTTGCTTGCATACTGTCCTCTGATTTTGCCTGAGCGCAACTGCGTAAGGCTAATGAGCCCTGGCTTTCAAGGCAAGCGCCGTGACGCGCAACAGACCATTAAGCCAGCCGCTCAGCGCCTGTCGTTCTGCATATACCGCGAGCGCCACAGCACCATCGCCCGCGCCACGAGCGCGGCGACATTGCCGGCGCCCAGCCCTTCCCGACCGTCCGGCAGGCGCTTACTTTCCTTCCCCGGTCTTGCGGACGGGAATCGCCAGCGTGCCAGCCTCGCACGCCTCATGGACGTCATGCGGCGAGTAGGCTCCAACAAAGGATTCGCTGATTAGAAGCCGGATGAATTCGAGCTCCGAGGGCGTGAACCGGCGTTTCATTTGAGCGTCCTCGGTGTCAGCCAGCAGCGCCGGAAGCGACGCGCCCTGATTGCGCAGGTTGACCGTTTGCTGGGAAATCGCGACGAGCTGCTCGCACGTGATTTCCGCCCGCGCCACAACGCATGGAAGGAGGAGGATAATCACGGCGGACAGTCGCATGGCGTTGTCCGATAGTTTAATCGAGAGCATCGCAGGACATATAGTACCCGTTTGCTTGAAAGCACCCGAGAAATGGTCTACAAGCTATCTGAAAACACCATAGTCGCGGAACCACACGGAAGCACACCGAAATTGTTCTTGCCCGCCAGCACACCCTACCCTTCGGATCTTCTTCCGTGTATTTCCGTATGATTCCGTGGTTAATGTTTTTCGACGCTGGCGGGGTTCCCGAGAGCAGCCCTGGCCGCTTCGGGAGATGAACGTGTCCAATGCCGGCTTTCATGGGGTTTTTCCCTATCTCGTTTCACCCGTTGACTCAACCGGTGAAGTCAGGGCAGACGTCCTGGCGCAGCTCTGCCGAGAGCTCATAAAGGCAGGCGTTCATGGGCTCACGCCACTGGGCTCGACCGGCGAATTCGCCTATCTGTCGTGGCCGCAGCGGCGCCGGATCGTCGAAATCGCGGTTGAGGCAGCGGCCGGCAGCGTCCCGGTCGTCGCAGGCGTAGCCTCAACGACCATTGCCGATGCCGTATCGCAGGCACGCGAATTCGAGCGGATCGGCTGCTCCGGCATCCTGGCGATTCTGGAAGCGTATTTCCCGCTTACCGATGAGGGCGTGTTCTCCTACTTCGAGGCAGTCGCGAAGGCTGTGTCCCTGCCCATCGTGCTCTACACGAATCCGAACTTCCAGCGCTCGGATTTGAGCCTTGCCGTGATCGACCGGTTGAGCCGCGTCGACAACATCCGTTACATCAAGGACGCGTCGGTCAATACGGGACGGCTGCTCTCGATCATCAGCAGAGTCGAAGGACGGCTTGACGTCTTTGCGGCGTCGGCGCACATACCCACCTGCGTGATGCTCATCGGCGGCGTCGGCTGGATGGCGGGGCCCGCCTGCGTCGCGCCGCGCCAGAGCGTCGAGCTGTACGACGCATGCCGGCGTGGCGACTGGGTTGCCGCGATGGAGCGCCAGCGCCCGCTCTGGGCGCTCAACCAGGCCTTTGCCCGCTACAACCTCGCGGCATGCATCAAGGGCGCCCTCGAGCTTCAGGGCTACGCCGTGGGCGCACCGCTGCCGCCGCAGGCGCCGCTGCCACCTGAGGGCGTCGAGGAAGTGAAACAAGCGCTGGCCGCGATCGGCGCGCTCCAGCCCGCCGGGAGGTGAAACAACAAAATGAAAATCGACAAACAGAATTAACCGCAGATACACGCAGATAAACGCTGATGCATGCAAACAGAAACCCCCTCACAACATCGATAGCATTCTTTCTTATCAACGTGTATCGGCGTTCATTGGCGGCCAAGAAACGGTTCCGGGTTCCAGGTTCAGGGTTGGCAATGTTTGAAGCAGTAAATCTGCGTGTATCTGCGGCTAGTGAAGGTTTTCTGTTCCGGGCATTGAGAATGCTCAGCGGGCGGCCACCGCGGCACGCAGTTCGCCCCGCCACGCCGCGACCACGCACCCCAGCCCGATACCCGCGGGAACCGCGAGCAGCGCAAAAGCAAGCGCATAGCTGCCGCTCGCGAGATAAACGTTGGTGAACAGGATCGGGCCCACCATCTTGCACACGTTTACGTATGCGAGCGAGCCGCCCGTCATGCGCGATATCGCGGCGCGCGGCGTCAGGCGCGCGACCTCCGCCAGAAATGCTCCGTTCCAGCCGCTGGCGGTCGAGCCGATGACAAAGAACAGCGCGCAGCCCGCCAGGATTGCCCAGCGCGGCGTAATGAAGTACGAAAACAGGCAGGCGGCAAGCATCACCGCAGCGAGCACCGTGAGGACCCCGAAGCAGCTGCGCGTTACGTCGGCCAGCCAGCCCCAGAACACACGCCCTGCGACCCCCCCTACCTGGGAAGCAGTAAGCACGATGCCGGCCTCGATGAGCCCAAACCCCACCTCTTCCGCGAAGAACACCACGGTGAAGGTGCTGAGGCAGATCTGCACGATCACGAAGCAGCCGCCGGCGATCGAGAGGAGCCGCAGCGCCTCGTGCCGCCAGATTTCGGCAAGGTCCGCGAACGGGTTGATGCCGATGCGCGCCGCAGGATCGCGGTCATCGTCCCATTGCGGCCGTCCACGCTGCAGCAACAGCACGAGCCCGCAGAGAACCGCCGCGTTCCCCGCCAACGCCCATTGCCATCCGAAGATCAAGGCGATCGCCGGCGTGATCGCCGCCGCGCCGATGCCGCCGAGCGGCACCCCGGTCTGCTTGAGCGAGAAGATGAGGTTGCGGCGCTTGGGCGGCGCGAACCGCGCAAGGAGGTGCGAGGCGGACGGCGTAAGCAGCCCATAGCCAAGGCCCAGCGCAAGTGCGGAGCCAAACAGGAAGGCTGCATGAGGAAGAATCGCCACGAACGATCCGGCGACGAGCAGTAAAAGGGCGCCCTGCTGCACACGGCAGGCGCCCCAGCGGGCGGCAAGCTGGCTGCCCAGCGTCAACGACACCAGCATTGCGCCTGCCAGTATGCTGATCTGATAGCCGATCAGCGACGAGCTGATACCGTAGGTTTCGGCCACCTTCGGCGCGACGGCGGGCAGCGTCATTGTCGCCATCGTGCCGAATGACTGCGCGGCGAGCATCGTTCCCACAAGGAACGGAAGCGACGGCAAGGCAGTCGACGTCGCGTCGACCGCGACCTTCCGGGTGTTGGTCATGTCCGGAATACTACAAGAAGCAGGCTTGAGGTGCGTGAGCGGTGAGCGGTGAACGGTGAGTGGTGAGTGGTGTGCGGAAATTAGATCTTCTCTTTGCCCTGCTAGTTCGCCAAATTCCGTGAATCGTGAAACGCGGATCGTGCCACGGAAGAACTAAGCCTTCGCGGCTGGCTCCTGTTTTGATCGTTTTTGGAGCTCCGCGGTTTGATGGTTCGTATTGGCGGTGTTTATCCGCGTTTATCTGCGGCTCGTTTTTTTATCAGGCTAGGTCTACTCGCCCTCGAGTCCCACCTTCGACCGCCAGTCCTTCTTGCCCTTGAAGATGAGCGGCTTGATCGCAAACCCGAAGAGAACAAGGCCGAGCGCAAACATGGTGGTTGCGATGGGACGCTCGATGAAAATGGTGTAATCGCCGGCGCTCATCGCTAGCGACTGTCCCAGCGAGATCTCCAGCATCGGCGAGAGCACCAGCCCGAGAGCCACCGGCGCCAGGTCATAGTCGAACTTTCGCAGACCATAACCCACTGCCCCCATGATCAGCATGATCCAGACGTCCATCATGCTGTTGTTCACGGAGAAGCACCCGACGATGCAGAAAGCCAGGATGCACGGATAGAGGTAAGCGTAGGGGATACGCAGCAGGTTGACGAACAATCCGACCATCGGCAGGTTGAGTATCAGAAGCACCACGTTGCCGACGTACATGCTGGCGACGAAACCCCAGAAAAGTTCCGGCTGATCCACGATCAGCAACGGGCCGGGTTCGATGCCGTGCACCATGATTGCGGCGATCATGACCGCGGTAATCGGGCTCGTCGGAATGCCCAGTGCCAGCATGGGCACGAACGCGCCGCTCGACGCGGCATTGTTGGCCGATTCCGGCCCCGCCACGCCTTCGATCGCGCCGTTGCCAAAGCGCTCCGGATGCTTCGACAGGCGCCGCTCCAATCCGTATGACACGAACGACGAGATGATGTGCGCCGAGCCGGGAATGACGCCGATCAGGAAGCCCAGCAGACTGCCGCGGCCGATCGGGCCGACGGAAAGCCGGAAATCTTCGCGCGAGGGAATGAGCTCGCGCAACTTGGGTTTCTGGACCTTGGGGGGCTCTTCCTGCCCGGCCGTGAGCAGGATCTCCGACACGCCGAATAAGCCCACCGCAACCGGCACAATGCTGATGCCGTCACCCAGCTCGACCAGGCCGTACGTGAACCGGGTGAACCCGCTCATCTGGTCTATTCCGATCATGCCGAGCAGCAGCCCCAACCCGGCCATCGAGAGCGTTTTCAACATCGACCCGCCACTCATGTAGGCAAGAATGAACAATCCCATCATCAGCAACGCCGTGAACTCCGGCGCCCCGAAGGCCAGCGCCCATGCCGCCAGCGTGGGCGCAAGCAGCATGAGCCCGAGTACGCCGAAAGTACCCGCAAAGAAAGAACCGATTGCCGCGATCGCAAGGGCTGGCCCCGCCCGTCCATTTTGCGTCATGGCGTAGCCGTCTATACAGGTCATGACCGAGGCGGCTTCGCCGGGAATGCGCATCAGGATCGACGTCGTTGAGCCCCCGTACATCGCGCCGTAATACACGCCGCCCAGCACCACCATCGCGATGATGGGATTGAGGCCAAACGTTGCAGGCAGAAGAAGGCTGATCCCCGCCAAGGGCCCCAGTCCCGGCATCATGCCTACGAGCGTGCCGAGGATGCAGCCTACAAACGCGTAAACGAGTATCGACGGCTGAAGAGCGATCGAAAAGCCGAGCAGCAGGCCGTCTAGCGTTTCACCCATTGACCGGCCGTCCGTGAAACGTAAAACGTGAAACGTGAAACGAAACGCAGTTCATCCTTCTGCCTTCTGACTTGTGACTTTCAAAAGCCCCAGGGGCTCCGTGGCAGCGGCACCAGCAGCAGATCGGCGACGACGTAATAAGACAGAAGGGGAAAACCGATCGACAGGACGGCCACCATGAGCGGCGGCTTACGCTCGATCACGCCCATCAGAAAAACCAGCAGCACCATCATGGTGAGCCGGTATCCGACGACTTCGAGCGCTGACACGCAGACGACAGCCGCAATCAAGATCGTGACCGCGCGTTTCGCTTCGGTCCAGCGCATCTCGATGAGGGGGCGAGAGCGGGCACCCCCCACCGCGATCAGCAATCCCATCGTGCCCAGAAATATCGCCAGCGCCAACGGCATGAAGCCGGGACCCGGCACATGGACCGTGCCGACAGGATAAACCCGGTTCGCCCACGCGACGTAGAGGGCGAACGCGACCAGCATCAGGCCTGAAAACTGGTCGCTTCGTACGCGTCTTTTTGACGTAGCCTGCGCGTCGTCCTGTGACCTTTCAGCCACTCGCTTGCCCGCTACTTCGTTTCCACTTTGCCGACCATCTTGACGATGGCAGCGAGACGCGTGGCGTCATCGCGCCAGTATTTGTGAAACTCGGGCGCGTCCTTGTAGACAATTGGCGAGTTCAGGTTTTTCATGGCCTTTTTGAACTCTGCTGAAGCTACGGCCGTGCGCGTGGCATCACGCAGAACCTTGATCACGGAATCCGGCGTGCCTGCGGGCGCAAACATCCCGGCCCAGATGTAGTACACGATATCGTAGCCAAGCTCCCTGAAGGTCGGGACCTTCGGATAGGCCGGATGCCGATTCTCGCCCCAGCTTGCCAGCGGGCGCAGCTTGCCGCTCCTGATATGCGGACCGATCGCCGCCGGACCGCCCGCCGTGAAATCCACGTGCTCGCCGAGCAGCTGTCTCAGGGCCGGTGCGCCACCCTTGGTCGGAACGTGACGCAGCTTGAGGCCGCCCGCCGCGTGGAAGAACATTTCCATGGGCATGTGCAGGGCGCCATAGATGCCGGAAGACGAAAAAGAGTACTGTCCTGGCTTCTTCTTGATGTCGTCGACCAGATCCTTGACCGACTTCCAGTTGCTTTTCGCAGCCACGATGAGGATCATCGGGTCGGCAGAAATCAGGGCGATGGTTCTCAGTTCATCCAGCGTGTAGGCCGGCTTGCGATTGAATAGCTCGTCCGCCGCCGGGATGACCGAGACGCTCGAGAGAAGCATGCCGATGGTATAGCCATCGGGTTTGGCATGCGCGACGACCGCATTGCCGACCGCGCCGCCAGCCCCGGGCCGGTTGGTGATCGTTACCGGCTGCCCGAGCACCTTCTCGATTGCGGCTGATGTCGGCCGCGCGTTTTTGTCGGCCACGCCTCCCGGCGGGAACGCGACGATCATCGTGATGGGACGGCTCGGGTAGGCATCCTGCGCCTGAACGGCCGCGCTGCCGAGCAGCGCAATGGAAACAGCAGAAAATATGGCTAAGCGAATCAACATGACCTCCTCCTTGGTTCTGGGAAACAAAACAAAGTGATGCACTCTATCGTCGGGCAGTCAGCCCACCCTTCGGTCGGCCGGCTGAAATCGACCCCGACGGTCACCGCAATTTCCCGATCGGTCCACCCCCTCGCCGCGGGTTGTTGTTCAAGCTCCGCTCCCCGGCGTTCGGGATGCAGCAAGCGCCATTCTATACGGGTACGGCAAATTACCGAATTCGGAGCGGCAAAGGCCCTTCAGGCCGATTTCACGCGATTTTCGAGCTGGCCGATGCGTTCGATTTCGCAAACCACGACGTCGCCGGGCTGAAGGTAGCCTTTTGGCGCAACGACGTCCTTGCGCATCGGCTTCTTCCCGCCCAGTTCCGGATCCGTGCCCCAGGCCGTGCCCCCGGGAGTCCCGGTCGAGATCACCACACCCGGCTGCAAGGTGACGAATGTCGAGAAGAACTCGACCAGGCGAGCGCAATCCCAGATCATTTTTGCGGTGGAGTTGCTCTGTCGCAGCTCGCCGTTGACGAGGGTCTTCAGGTCCAGCGCCTGGGGGTCCGGAATCTCGTCGCGGGTCACGATCGAGGGGCCGAGTGGCGCACAGGTGTCGAAATTCTTCCCGGGCCCGAGGTTGTAAACGGAGGAGCCGTCAGGGCGCAATGTCACCTGGCGGTCACGCGCCGTCACGTCATTCATAATCGAATAACCGAAGACGTGCTCGAGCGCCCGCTCTCGCGGTATGTGCCGTCCGGGCTTGCCGATCACGACCAGCAACTCCGTCTCGTAATCGAGCTTCCGCGTAACCCGCTCGTCGCGGATGATCTCGTCTCCCGGGCCGATCACGCCGAGCCCTGTTTTCAGGAAGAATTCGGGGTCCTTGCGCGTGACCTCCGGCTTCTCGTCGCGGTGATCCCAGTAGTTTTCGCCGCTGCAAAGGATGAGCGACGGATCGAGCGGCGCCCTGAGCTTGGCCCCCGCAAGCGGGATCCTGCCGCCACCACTCTCGCGCGATGCCGCAAGTGCTGCGCCAGCCGCTTTGAGGCCTTCCTCGCCCGCCGCGATGAGCCGCGTCATGTCGCTCATTGCGGCGATGACGGCAGGCGGCGTTCCCGTCGGGCACGCGTCGAGCAAGTCGACAAGGTGCTCGCCATCTATCATCCCAAGGCGCAGCGCGCCATTTCTGTCGTATCGAACTAGCTTCATGATTTGTGCCCCGTGACCTGTGACCCGTGACCTCTGACCTGTAAATAGCCGCGTATTCCTTGCGTTCTTCCCGGTGACCGGTCACTGGTCACCGGTCGCGCCCTTAACATATGCGAAAACGGTTGAGTTCGCTGAGCCGGCGCGATGCGCTAGGCGACAGGGTTCTCGAGAGTTCCGATGGGCTCGATCGTGATCGCGACCTTGTCCCCGGGCTGCAGGTATTTCGGCGGCGTAAAACCGATGCCTACGCCCGCGCACGTACCGGTAGCGATGAGATCGCCGGGCTCCAGCGTCATCACACGCGAGATCGTCTCGATAAGCGTCGGGATATCGAAGATGAGCTGGGTCACGAAAGCGCTTTGCCGCAGCTCGCCGTTGACCTTGGTGACAAGCTGCAGCTGCGTGACGTCCTTCACCTCATCGGCGGTGACAATGCACGGCCCCATCGGACAATACCCGTCGAGGCTCTTGCCGAGAAACCACTGGCGGTGCCGGTTTTGCAGGGTGCGCGCCGAAACATCGTTGACGATCGTATATCCATACACGTGGCTGAGGGCGTCCTTCTTGCTGATATGGCGCCCACCGTCCCCGATGACCACGGCCAGTTCGCCCTCGTAGTCGGTCGTGTTCGTATAGTCATTCGCGCTCGGGATCGGCTCGCCGGGACCGATCACCGAGTTGGGCCACTTGGTAAATATGACTGGCACTTCCGGGATGGTTTCCTTGCCGCTGGCGTCGACACCGCTTGCATGGAATTCCTGCGCGTGATCGTGATAGTTCTTGCCGACGCACAGGATGTTCTTCGCGGGACGCGGGATCGGCGCGTGCAGCTTGACGCTGTCGAAGGGAATACGCCCCTCCCCGCTCCTCACCGAACGTCGCGCGCGCGACAGTCCGTTCTTGCCGAGCGCAATGAAAGCGTTCATATCCTGCGGGAGGCGCGTGCCCGCCGACAGGTCTACGACGCTGCCGGATGCCGGGTCATGCACGCCGACGCGCGTGCCCTTGTCATCAGAAAAAGTGACTAAACGCATGATGGACTGCAATCTCCTGTTAACGCGGAACGCGAGAGTATCTTATCAGGGGCGGCCTCCGTCAACCTCGCGCCGTTTCATCGTGGCGAGACGAAGAGGTGATGATTAACAGTGATCAATGATGGTGATCAAAAATGGTGATGAAAACCAGCGGCAAATGCCAGCCATTACCAGTAATCATCACCAGGACTCATCACCATTTTCCGGCCACTGCTGGGCGGTCACGTTTTCCTGGTGGAGACCTGTAGCAGCGCGAGGACGGGCTCGACGCAATCGTCCGCGATCTTCGCGAGCTCCTCGGGCGTGCGGTTCTGGATTGGATGCGGCACATAGACGACGCCCGGCTCGAAACCGAGCGCGCCCGACTGCTTTTCGACCGCGTCGGTAAAGGCCTGAGTCACGACGGAGACGCCCGGAAGCCCGCGCGTATCGAAGTTCATGAGGTCGTGCAGACTGCACGACGTGCATGACCCTCAGTCCGATAAGCCGATGACCACGACATCGGCTTCATCCGCCACCTTCTGCACGTTTTCCGGCGTCGCGACCTTTGCGTTGGTCGGTTTGCCGAAACGCTTGACCTTGAGTCCACGCTCCGTGAAGCGTTTTTCGATCTGATTGAAGAATTCGTCGCTACGAGTCTTGCCGATGTCGAACAGCCCGACGGTAAGACCTTCGAGCGAAGCCGGCGGCGCCCGCCGCGGGCGCTTCACGGACGATGTTTCAGCAGTCGGATCACGCATCCACATAAGACACCTCCGGTGTCAGTTTCGAGTTTCGGAAAACGTTGGATTCTTCACGCCTACAAAGTTCCAGATCTTGCGGTTTTTAACTGCAAGCCTTTAACTCCGCCCGGTCACCGGTCACTCATCACTGGTCACGAATTTGTTTCGTAACCGGCTGCAGTTCGAGCCGGTTACGTCCCGCGAGCCAGCCCGGCAGGATCGCCGAGAACAAACCTGCCTTGCCGCCCGCGCGCACCACCATCAAGCCGTCCTCGTGGAACTTGGGAACCATTTCCTCTGCCCGGCTTGCCGGCACGCCTTCGCCCACGCCATCGAGCCCCGCGAGGATTTCCCTGCCGGGACGGATGGTCGCCTCATAAAGTGCGCGCTCGATGCGCTTGCGGTCCCATCCCGCCTCACGGTAGATGGCGTAGTGCTCGGGCGAGAGCACGAAAACCGCCCGCGCGCTCTGCGTCAGCCGAGTGTGTCCGATCTTGACCAGCGACATGGCAATCGATCGGGAGAGTCCTTCGGGTGAGCGCGACTTCTGGTCGACGAAGGCCTCCACGCCGTGTCCCTGGAACAACGTGACCGTCGATGCGCCACGCGGAAAACCCCGCGCGACCGAGAGCGGCTCCCAGTCGGGATCCGACTCGTCCTCGGCAAAGCAAAGGGTGTACTTGCTCGGCGCGCCCAGCGCGGCGCGATCGGCCTCGCCCGGGCGGCCGCCACCGACATTCTGCACGATGAGATTGAGCGCGCGCCCGATCGTCGCATTCGCCCGGTTGCCCTGCCCCAGCGCATTCATGCCCGAATTCATCCCGATCCGCTTCGCGATCGGGCCGTTCACGATGATGATCGGGCTCGAGAAATAGGTCGTCGCCAGCACACCGTGCAGCGTGAAGACCGGTTCGAGCGCAGCCTCGAGCGCCGCAAGCAGCACTGGGAGGTACTCCGGCTTGCATCCCGCCATCACGGCATTGATCGCGACCTTCTCGATCGTGCACTCGGCGAGATAAGGCGGAATCTTGCCGACAATTTCATCCGGGCGGCGTTTTGTGCCGGTCAACATCTGCATCACCCGCACATCGGTCGGCGGCGTGACGGGCAGCCCGTCCGTCCAGCCGCGCAGGTAGCACATCTCCGCGGGGTCGTCGTTGTCGCCGTACTCGATCTTGCGCGCAGCAAGCACGGCACCGCCGCGGTGCTTCGCTTCCAGCCGCTCGGCCACCCCGGGCTCGAGGGAGAGAGAGCCTCACCCAGGCTGAAAAGCGGGCAGCCCCTCGGCCAGATCGCGAATGCCTGTCAGGCGCCGCCAGCCCTCCCGGTCCCAGCCGACGACCCGCTCCGCCTCGCGGCCTTGCGAGAAACGCACGAGGGTGGGTGTCGCCTCGATGTTGTTGAGCCAGGACTGGTCCAGCTCGCGGTCGTCGACGATATTTGCGACCTTGTCTGGAAAATCCGGGTCGTCCTGCGACACTACCTGGAACGCCGGCAACGAACGGGCGACCTGCTGCATGACCGGCTCGATGAGGAAGCAGGTGGGGCAGGCGCGTTTCGAGAAGACGACGAGGCCGTCGGTTACCAACATGTGAGAACACAACGCGAATGATTCCGAGGGGTGATAGTCTAACTCATCTTGATCGGAACGCTCCGCCCCGGATCAAACTCGCCGACTCGCGCAGGGCGTTCAAGCTGCCGCTCGATCGGCGGGAACGATGGGCTTGTCAGCACCATGCGGAGCCTGTGCACCAGGCGAAGTCCGACAATGGCAACGAGATCGTTAAGGAAGTTCTTGATCGGCGTGTGTCTGCGTTTATCTGCGGCGTGGATGGTTGGTGGGCTGTGCCTGAGCGCCGGCTGCGCAGCGCTCGACTGGCATCGCGACGGGTCCGATTCGGCGGCGCTTGAGCTCGATCTGCAGGACTGCCGCCAGCTCGCGCGCGCCGATACGGCGCATCTCGCGTGGCCGTTTCCAAACAACACGGCGCGCCTAGTCGTCACGAATCGGGCCAGGCGGGCAGTCGCGACGCCGTCGCCCTATTCAACCTGGCTCGATGCCGACCGTTCCGTGCTGGAATCCGAGCTCGTCGGCACCTGCATGCGCAACAAAGGCTATACGCTCGGCCCCGAAAAGCAGCCTGCTCGGCCGTAATTGACGCGCCCATCGCAGCAGCCGCGTTCGGAAGCGCCTGGCCGTGCCCAATTACTCAGGCGCACGTTGCGATGCAGCGGCGGGTACGGCATTCTTGCCCGAACAGACTTGGCACCAGTTAATGGCCACTCAACATCAACCCTCCCAGAAGGAAGTCGAGACCGAAGCTCTTGCTCTACAGGCATTGCAACGCGGCGAGCTCGATCACGCGCGCAAGCTGTGCGACGGAATGCTCGCTGACAACCCGGCCAGTCCGATGGCATTGCGGCTGGCGGGCCTCGTGAACATGCTGGAGCGACGCTACGAAGCGGCAATCGACGCTTTTACGCGGTCGGCGGAGTCGTTTCCCGAACTGGGCACGTTCATCAACCTGGCGACGTGCCTTACAAAAATCGGCGATATGGAACGCGCGATCGACGCCAGCCGTGCTGCCGTTCAGATAGCCCCGGACTCGGTGCCGGCGCGACTCGGCCTCGCCACGGCGCTGCAGGGCGCAGAACGCCTCGAGGAGGCGCTTGCCGAAATCGAGGAGACTGAACGGCTGAGCCCGGGGAATCCGGCCGTGGCCGTGCGCCGCGGTGCGATACGAGCGCATCTCGGACAGTACGAGGCTGCTGAGCAGGATTTCGCCGTGCCCGGAGCGTCAAACGTCTCGCCCCAGTGTCAGGCAGTGCGCTTCGGCCGGGACTTTTACGACGCGCTGGGCGCAGCCACCGACGACCGGGTACCCGAGCGCGCCCAGCTGATGAGCACAGGCAGCGGCGACGTGCGCTACGTTGTTTACGTCGGCTGTACCGCCGACTACTTCTGCAAGTACGGCCGCGTTTTCACCAAATCATACGCCGCGAACTCGGCGTCCGGAAACCTTCTGCACCTTCACATCGTCGATCCGCATGAGCGCTTCGCTGACCTGCTGTCGGACATCACCGGCCGCCTGCCTTCCCTGAATCTGGTCGTGACAACAGAGCGCGCACCCATCGACGCGGCGGCGGACCCCGCCAATGCCAGGACCTACTACGCCTGTGCCCGCTTCATTCAGCTGGCGGACCTGCTCGCGCATTACCGCAGGCCCATGCTCTCTTTTGACGTCGACGCGGTCGTCGAGGCCCCGCTCGACCGGATATTGGAGCACATCGTTGGCCACGACCTGGGGCTCGTCCTCCGGGAACCGATCGATTCTCCCTGGTGGGACATCATCTGCTACATCGTCGGCGTCCAGCCGACGCCGGTTGGACTGGAGTTCCTGCGGCGGGTCCGCAACTACATTCTTTATTTCTTCGAGCAACGGCAGATGCCGTGGGCCCTCGACCAGCTCTCGCTCTATTGCGTGCTGAAGATGATGGGGCGTTTCGATACGCCGCCAGCGGTGGCCTGGATCCCCCGCGAGGTGCAGGCGGTCACCTGGCAGATCGGACAAGCCTACGACTACAAGCTGAGCGACGCGCGGGTCAAGCGTTACAGCTAGCGGCCACAACTCAAGCAGGGAACCCGGGGCGCGGGAATTCCTCGCGCCATGATAGATACACACCCGGCGCCTGTATCATTTTCCCCACAACCGGGATCCAAATGCCTGGGAGGCCGCATACGAGGCAGGTTTGAAAGCAGGTGCCGCTCCCGGGGAACGAATTCGAAAGCAACCGTTCTATACTTCGGCGACAGGAAGCCTTTCGTGAACACTGGTAGACGCCTGATACTGAAAGCGGCCGCAGCCATGGCGATATCCTCTAGCGCCCCGAAAAGCGCGCTCTCTGCCACCAACGTGCAAAAGCGCCCCATCCCGCGCGGCGGGGAACTCCTTCCGATTGTCGGCCTCGGCACCTGGCAAACGTTCGATGTGGCGCCTGGCTCGCCACAACTTGCCGAGCTCAAGCAGGTTCTGCAGCTGCTCGTCGAGCTGGGCGGCAGCGTTGTGGATTCCTCGCCCATGTACGGAGAAGCAGAACGCGTCGTGGGCGAACTGAGCGCCGAGGCCGGCTTGCGAGACCAGCTCTTCTTCGCCACCAAGGTCTGGACCAGCGGTCGCAATGCCGGCATACGGCAGATGGAGGAGTCGTTCCAGCTGATGCGCACCGAGCGCATGGACCTCATGCAGGTGCACAACCTGGTCGACGTCGCGACGCACACCAAGACGCTGAAGGAATGGAAGGCGGCCGGCCGCATTCGCTACATGGGCATCACGCATTACCACTCCGGCGCCTTCGCGGAGCTCGAGCGGCTGGTCAGGACCCGCGAATACGACTTTGTGCAATTCAATTACTCGATTGATGACCGCGCCGCGGAGTCCCGCCTGCTGCCGGCCTGCGCGGACAGCGGAACAGCGGTGCTCATCAACCGGCCATTCTCGCAAGCAGACCTGTTCGGCCGAGTGCGCGGCAAAGCCCTCCCCGCCTGGGCCGCCGACTTCGATTGCCAGAGCTGGGCGCAGTTTTTCCTGAAGTTTCTCCTGGGCCACCCGGCGGTGACCTGCGTGATACCCGGAACGAGGCGAGTCAAGCACCTGCGGGACAATCTGCAGGCCGGCATGGGGCGCCTGCCCGACACTTCCATGCGCCGCCGCATGGCGCAACATCTGGAGCAGCTGTGAAACGGCTGGTCCAAACGATGCTGGCATGCGGCCTCGCGCTCCTCACCGGATGCAGCACCGTGCGCATCGGCTACACCCAGCTCGACAACATTGCGCTGTGGACAGCCGATCGCTACTTCGACCTCGATGAGCAGCAGAAAAAGAATTTCCGCACGCGCTTCTACCGACTGCACGAATGGCACCGCGACGAGCAGCTTCCGGACTACGCAACGTTTCTGGAGCAGGCCAAAACGCGGCTGGAGCAGGGGCTGCGCGCGGACGACGTTCTCTGGTTCCTGGAAGGCATCGAGCAGCGCTATGTCGTCATCGTGAACCGGGGCGCCGACGACGCCGCGGCAATTCTCCTGACCATCACGCCCCGCCAGCTCGATTTCGTGCGGGAGCGCTGGGAACAACTCAACGAGCGGTTCGTGAGCGATAACCGGCTCGACGCGAGCGTCGAGGAGCAGCGGCAAGCCAGCTCACAACGGTTCATGAACCGCTTCCGCGACTGGTTCGGCGACCTGAGCGAGGAACAGGAGCGCACGATCCGCGCGCATGTGGGGAAAATGGAAATAATCGGCCCGTTGCGGCACGAGGACCGGTTGCGCCGCCAGCGCGAGTTCATGCGGTTGATGCAGTCGCGCGCCGACCCCGGCGCGTTCAAGGAAGAGTTACGAACCTGGCTGATCCGCTGGAACGCGGGCCGCTCCCCGGAGTATCAACAGGCCTGGACCCGCAGGCGCGACCAGACGATCGCACTGCTGCTCGCGGTCGAACGCTCGCTGGCGCCAGAACAGCGCGCGTTCGCGGCGCGACGGCTGCAGCGCTATATAGCCGACTTCAGGATGCTCGCCGGTCGGCAGGAAGTGCGCGCGGCGGCTGTGCAACAGGAGCGGTGACCGGTAACTTTTCGCGCGCGCCGGGCGGTGCGGGTCTCGCGAGCGGGCAAGACGCCACCCTCACTGCGGACATTGCGCCCCTGCGCCGTCGCCCTCCCGCATTCAGACGCTCCGCTTCCCAGCCCCATGCCGATCCTGGCGCCTGGCGCGTCCGCGCGCGCCGGCGCTGATAGAATTCGGGGCATCCCGCCCCGGTAAAATCCCATGCCGACTTATTCCGGCCGCATCAGCTCGAAGCTTCCCCACGTCGGAACGACCATTTTTACCGTCATGTCGCGGCTTGCAGCGGAGCACAGTGCGATCAACCTGTCACAGGGCTTTCCCGATTTCGACTGCGCGCAGGAATTGCGCGACCTCGTCACCAAATACTTCAACGCCGGGCTGAACCAGTATCCCCTCATGGCCGGCGTGCCGCGGTTGCGGGAAGCCATCGCAGAAAAGGTCGAAACGCTCTACGGCACGCGCTACGATTCCGAGCATGAAGTGACCGTGGTTCCAGGCGCGACCTACGGCATTTTCACCGCGGTGGCGACGCTGATCCGCCCTGGCGACGAAGTCATCCTGTTCGAGCCCGCCTATGACAGCTATGGGCCGGCGGTCGAGGTCAATGGCGGCGTGCCGGTTTATGTTCAGCTGAAGTATCCCGATTACAGCATCGACTGGGCGGGCGTTCAGAAAGCAATCACGGCGCGCACGCGGATGATGATCATCAATACGCCCAATAACCCTACGGCCAGCGTATTTTCGGGCGAGGACATGCGAATGCTCGAAGCGATGCTGCGCAACACCGGCATTGTCGTGGTGAGCGACGAGGTCTACGAGCACATCGTGTTCGATGGCCATCAGCACCAGAGCGTCGCCCGCTTCCCGGGGCTGGCGGAGCGAAGCTTCGTCGTCTCCTCCTTCGGCAAGACCTATCACGTGACGGGCTGGAAGACAGGCTACGTGCTCGCGCCGAAGGAGCTGATGGCGGAGTTCCGGAAAGTGCACCAGTTCAATTCGTTCGTCGCGAACGGCCCGATCCAGCACGCGCTTGCGGAATATATGCAGAACAAGGATGCCTACCGGTCGCTTGCCGCGTTCTATCAGCGTAAGCGCGATTTTTTTCTCGAGTGCCTCAAGGCATCGCGCTTCAAGCCCCTGCCCTCGCGCGGCACGTTCTTCCAAAACCTTGCTTATGACGCGATCAGCGACGAGCGCGACATGGATATGGCGTTGCGGCTCACCAAGGAACGGGGAGTTGCGTCGATTCCTGTGTCGGTGTTCTACCGTGAGCCGCCGGCACACCGGGTGCTGCGGTTCTGCTTTGCGAAGTCGGACGAGACGCTGGCGCGCGGCGCGGAAATCCTCTCTCGGATTTAGCCGCAGATGAACGCGGATACACGCCGCTGTTCCAAATCATTCAAC
The DNA here is from genome assembly GCA_001303585.1 of Betaproteobacteria bacterium SG8_41. Taxonomy (GTDB): domain Bacteria; phylum Pseudomonadota; class Gammaproteobacteria; order Burkholderiales; family SG8-41; genus SG8-41. Next base: position 39,939 of record LJTT01000005.1, on the reverse strand, counting down.
CGTGAAAAAGCAAAGGAGGCAAAAGAAAAAGGGGTCAGGACCCTTTTTCCTCTGCGCGGGGCGCGGAAAGGTGGCTGCGGTGTTCGGTTGGCTGCGTTAAAGTTTCGTGAAACCGTCTCACTGACTGCCGCAAATGGCGGATGGATTGAACTGTCAGTCGTCAGCCGTTACTGGTTACCGGTCACGGCTCACAGGTCAAGAGTTATCTGAGCCAGTTGATCTCCCGCGCCGTCCGTATGCCGATCGCGACCTCGTCCATGGTCGCTGGCGTTTCCGCGCGGGTTTCCGACACCGGGATTCGTCCCGCCATGAGTTCGGCGCGCGATTGCGGGTAAAGGGGCACGGCATGCGGATCCGCGAAACCATCCGGGAAACGCGGCAGATTGCTGCCCGGATCGTACTTATCGGTGGCGCCGAAGGCATGCGTGAGCTCGTGCGCGATGACGACGTTGTTCGACCCGTCCATGTCGCTGCGCGCAAAGGCGTTCACGACGCCGATCAGGCCCTTCTGGAGCCCCGTCGAATGCGGCAGCCGCGGGTGCGCAGCCGGATCGAAATAGGAGACGAAAATCCGCACATCCGGCTTCGGTCCCCGGTAGTCATCGTAGCGCCAGGCCCAGAAGCGAAGCTGCAGGCTCCAGAGCACGACGTCCAGCTTGCTCCCGCCGAATGGGGGTGAAGGCGGTTGCGATTCAACAGGCGGGGCGAGGCCGATCTCGACCGGCTTGCGCAGCGCAATGCTGTAACCGGTCGCCTCGCTGGCAAAAAACGCCTCGATCGGCTCGAAGCCGGACTTGCCCAGCCCGCCGATGTAGCGAGCCGCCACACTGCTGCCATCGCCATTGATGGGATAGATCGCCACCCGGACCGTGTTGTTCCATTCGGTGGTGCGCGCGCGCGCGATCCAGGCCGCCTGGGCTACCGACGCCAGGACGAACAGCAGGATCACGATGCGCAGTTTTCGCCACATGACTGGAACCTATCTCCAAAAATGGAACGGCTCATCAACCGCAGATACACGCCGATAGATCCCGGTTAACGTCGAATTGGGTCTCTGCAATGACTTCTCCAGTCCTAGTTTATTCACTTGGTCGCTTAGTCACTCAGTAACTTAGTCACACACGTCGAGTTGCCGTAAACTTCCGGTTTCGCATCATGGGGAGGGGTCGACATGGCGAAAAGCACCGATACCGCAGTCGTCATGGGCGCGGGTCCCGGATTGGGCTCGGCGCTCGCGCGCCGCTTCGTGCACGCGGGAATGAAGGTCGCCGCGGCAAGGCGGAATGCGGAGCAGTTAAACGGGCTCGTCAAGGATTGCGGCGGTGCGGTCCGCGCCTACTCCTGCGACGCCACCGACGAGAGCTCGGTGACGGCCCTGTTCGCCAAGGTTGCCAAGGAGCTGGGCACGCCGCGGCTGGTCGTTTACAACGCCGGCGGCTTCGTGCGCAAGAGCGTTCTCGAGACGACGCGGGAGGAATTCGAGCGCTGCTGGCGCAATGCCTGCCTGGGCGGCTTCCTCGTCGGGCGCGAAGCGGCGCGCGGCATGCTTGCGGCAAAGGCCGATGGCCATAACTGCGGCACGATCGTGTTCACCGGCGCCACCGCTTCGCTTCGTGGCGGGGCCAACTTCCTCAATCTCGCCGTCGGCAAGTTCAGCCTGCGCGCGCTCGCGCAAAGCATGGCGCGCGAGTTCCAGTCCCAAGGCATTCACATCGCGCACGTGATCATCGACGGTCAAATCGAGAGCGACCGCGCGGGACGCAGCGTCGCCGAGCGCGGGGTGGACGCCGTGCTCTCCCCCGCCGCCATCGCCGAAGCCTATTATCAGCTGCATTCCCAGCCGCCAAGCGCCTGGACGCTCGAGCTCGACTTGCGGCCTTACGTGGAAAAGTTCTGACCACCCCGTGATGAGTGATGGGCGACGCTTTAGTCCATTCACGATTCACGAAAGCGAGAAGCCGCCAACGCGCCATGGAAAACTACATTGCAGCCGCAGATGAACGCGGATCGAAGAGCGTCTGAAAAGCGCAGCCGTAAGGAAATGCGCTATGAGTAAGAGCACTCGCACCTACTGGAACCCCCTGGAGGCGAGCAACCGCTCCGAATGGACTAGCGTAAAGGGTCTCGAGGGAATCGCGGAGGAATTGACGCTGAGCATTGACGAAACAACCGGTGAGTACACGCGCCTTACTCGATTTCTACCGGGCGCGGATACGTCGGCCCTGGGCGGGAAGAGCCACGATTATCCGGAGGAAGTGTTTGTGGTGAGCGGTCGTTTATACGACGCCGCGTTCGACATGTGGCTGGAAACCGGTCATTACGCCAGCCGGCCTCCGGGCGAGGTACATGGCCCGTTCAACACCGACACGGGCTGCACGGTACTCGAAATTTCGTTCCCGAATCGAACGCGCGGATGAATACACTCAAGCGCGCACCGCCAGCGCTACGCCATCGAACGACGGCATTGGAATGATTTTGAATCTGGCTCTCGTCGCCAGTCACGATTCCCGCGCATAAAAATGCGCGGAGGAGGAGAGGATAATGCCCGTCCGTTGGGATGCTACGGAGGTGATGGGAAAGAAGATGCGCGTCTACATCGGCGTGCCGGATACCCAGCCGAAGCGCGCCGGTATTCTTGTTGCACAACACGGCGGCGGCGTTGACGGATTCGTGCAGGACGTCGTCAACCGCCTCTTCCGCCGCGGCTACGTCGCGGCCGCGCCGGAGCTCTACCACCGCCAGCCACCCGACATGGCGGACAACTTGGAGCGCATCGGAATGCTCAAGGACGACGAAATCGTCGCGGACATGAACGCCACGATCGCGCACATGAAAGGCCTTAAGGAACCGGCGGTCGGCCCAGTAGGAATCGTCGGATTCTGCATGGGTGGACGCGTGTCCTACCTCATGGCCGCAGCCAACTCGGAAATCAAGGCGTGCACCGTGTTCTACGGCGGCAATATTTTGAAACCATGGGGCGCGGCCCCCACCCCCTTCGAGCGCACCAAGGACATCAAATGTCCGGTGATCGGTTTCTTCGGCGTCGAGGACACGAACCCCAGCCCGGAAGACGTCCAGAAAATCGATGCGGAGATGACGCGCCTCGGCAAGCCGCACGAGTTCCACACCTACCACGGCGCCGGACATGCGTTCCAGAACTTCCTCGACGCAGCGCGTTACCGCGAGCGCCCGGCGCGCGGAAGCTGGACGGAAATGCTCGCTTTCTTCGGCCAGCACCTCAAGCCATAAGACGCGCCTGGTGAAGCGAGACCAGCCACTCGTGCCTGGCGAGCCTTCGAGGGACGGGATCCGACGGATTTTCGGGTCATGCGTTGCCCCTCGCGGGTATTATCGGCTTCACCGGCACATTGAACGGGTCCAACCCGGGAACTGTTAAGGGATAAGCGGTTTGGAACAGAGCATCGGGTTCTGCAGTGCACCGGACGGGGTGCGGATCGCTTACGCGACCGCCGGCAAGGGGCCGCCCATCGTCAAGGTCGCCAACTGGTTCACCCACCTCGAGTTCGACTGGAAAAGCCCGGTGTGGCGGCACGTCATCGAGGGCCTCGCCGAGCATCGTCAACTCGTTCGATACGACCTGCGCGGCACCGGCCTTTCCGAACGGGACGTCGCAGACATTTCGTTCGAACACTTCGTCACCGACCTCGGTGCGGTAGTGGACGCGCTCGGACTGGAGCGTTTCCCCTTGTTTGGCCTTTCGCAGGGAGGCGCGGTTGCCATTGCCTACGCCATTCGCAATCCCGAGCGCGTCAGCCACCTGATCCTCCTCGGCTGTTACGCGCGCGGCGCGACGCACCGCTCCAAGGAAGGCCCGGGGTCGGTCGATATGAGACGCGCGGTCATTCGCCAGGGCTGGGGAAGCGAGGATCCCTCCTATCGGCAAATGTTCGGCATGCAACTACTTCCCGAAGGGACGCCGGAGCAGCTGCGCTGGTTTGGCGATCTCGAGCGCACTTCCGCCACTCCGGAAATCGCGGAAAAGATCTACACGGCCGTGACAAACGCGAACGTGCGCGAGCTCCTTCCGCAGATCAAGGTTCCCACGCTGATACTGCACTGCCGGGGTGATCGTCTGGTGCCGTTCGAGATGGGCTGCGAGCTCGCCGCGCACATTCCCGGTGCCCGTTTTGTCGCGCTGGAGAGCAACAACCATCTTATCCTCGAGCATGAACCGGCCACGGAGGTATTCTTCGGCGAGGTGGCCGCATTCCTGGGAGATCAAAAACCGAAGTCGTGGAAGCGCGCTGTGCGCGCCTCAGAGGCAAAGCTCCAATCCATTGCGCGAGGCGTGGAGGCGAGCGCCACCTACAAGATATTCACCGTGGTGGCGGTCGTCGCCACTGTGGTCACGTTCATTGCCTGGATGCTGTCGTGAGTCGCTGAGCGCCCATCCTGAGCGAGAGGACACCTCGAAAATTTCCCGATGAGCGACGCGGAACAGGCGAGAAAGAGAGAAATCGCCGGCATCTTTGACCGCGCCGCGGCCACGTACGACAGCGTTGGGCCGCGATTCTTCGCGCACTTTGGCGAGCGGCTCGTGGAGAGGACGCGGATTCGCGAGGGGGCAACGGTGCTCGACGTCGCGGCCGGGCGTGGCGCGGTCTTATATCCGGCGGCGCGGCAGGCCGGTCCGCTCGGGCGGGTCGTCGGCACTGATCTGTCCGCGGAGATGGCGCAGAAGACCGCCGCGGAAATACGAAATGGTGGCTGGCACAATGCCGAAATGCTGCAAATGGACGCCGAAGAGCTCCGCTTCGACGATGATTCGTTTGACTCGGTCCTGTGCGGGTTTTCTATCTGGTTCTTTCCCCGGCCGCACCGTGCGCTTGCGGAGTTTTTCCGCGTGCTCAAACCAGGCGGACACATTGGACTAACAACTTGGGCGCAGGATTGCCCCTTCAACAGTTGGTGCCTTCGCATGGGGCGTCAATACCTGCCCCCGCAGCCGGATGCGGGCTCAAAGCCTCCGCGTTTTGATACGGTGCCGGCCCTGGAGGCGGCGCTGCAGAAGGCGGCGTTCGAGGACATCGACATCGCCGCGGAAGATGCCGATTTCGTTTACGCTGACGAGGAAGAGTTGTGGCTGTCCCTTTGGTCGCATGGGATAAGGCGTTTTCTTGAACAGATCGAAGAATCAGCTCTACCAGCGGTCAAGGCCGACGTACTGCAAAAGGTCCGGGTCTTCAGGAAGGCGGATGGAGTCCACACCCAACTGCGGGCATTGTTTGCTTTTGGCAAGAAACCTCGTAATTGATTTCGTGACGCACACCGCTTGCTTGCGGGGGCGGCCGCAATGCGGGTCCTGCTGATCCTGCTCGTCATCGCCGTTGCGACCTCGGCAGGCTACGGCCATTGGCACCGCAGCACCCACGCCACTCTGACCATGAGCCTCAAGGACACCTCCGGGCGCGGACGCGGCGGAGGCGCGCCGAATGCGCAGCTCACCTTTCTCGACGCAGACTCGAAGCAGCTCGCCCGGGGCAAAACCGACGACCGGTTCGGGATCGTCATGACCGAACACCCGGTGGCCGGATACTGCGGGTCGGACCTGAAGCCCGAGGACTATCGTGCCTGCTTCTGGACACAGGCCGAGTGGCTCGCGACGTGGCTGGAGGATTTGCGCTACGTCAGCCTCGTCATCGGGACCTGCCGCATCGAGCGGGTGCCGGTTGACCTTGTATTATCCCGCGACAGCCTGCTCACCTGGTGGGTCCCCCTGCCTCACGTGGGCGGGGTGCCTTTCTCCCGTTATCGCGCCCGGCTGGAAGTGGACAGCCGCTTGTGCGCCGTCACCAGCGGCCGAGGCTAACGCCTTCCGAAGTTCAAGGTTCAAGCAAGATTGGACGAAAGCGGTTTACGAAGTTCCTCGCTTTTAACTTTGAACATGGAACTTTGAACCCGGAACGCGGAACTCGGAACCCGGAACACTGAACACGGAACGTTGAACGTGTCTGCCATCAAAGAACGCCGGCGAGTCCGCCGTCGACGTTGATGCAGCAGCCCGTCACGTAGCTCGCGGCGTCGGAAGCAAGAAAAGCAATAACGTTCGCGACCTCCTCCGCTTCGCCCACGCGCCCAAGCGGGATGGTCTTGCCGGTTTTCGCGTAATGCTCCTCTACCGGAATTCCGGTGCGCGTTGCACGGCGCTCCTGCTGTTTCGACTTGATTTTGCCGACAGCCACGGCATTGACGAGGATGTTGTCGGCCGCCAGCTCTTTCGACAGCGCCTTCGTGAGCGCCAGCCCCGCGGCGCGCGAAATCGTCGTGGGGAAGGTGCCTTCAAATGGCGTCTTGGCGGCAACCATGTTGAGACTGATGATCCGCCCCCCGCCCTGCTTCTTCATGTGCGGAATCGCAGCGCGTGCCGTACGGATATGCGCGAACACCTTGATGTCGATGTCGCTCTGCCAGGCCTTGTCGTCCACCGTATCAAACGGAGATTGCCCGGTACCGCCCGCGTTGTTGATCACGGCATCGATGCGCCCGAAGCGCTTGACCGTCTCGTCAATGAAGCGCTCGGCATCGCCCGGCTTGGCCGCATCAGCCACCACGGCAAGCACGTCACAGCCGGTTTTTTTGAGCTCTTCTGCAAACGCATTGAGCACTTCCGGTCGCCGAGCGCAGATCGCGACCTTTGCGCCCTCCGCGGCAAAACGCAGCGCGGTAGCCCGCCCGATTCCTTCGCTGCCGCCAGTGATGGCGACGACCTTCCCGCGCAGCGCCAGATCCATGAATCCTCCTGTCAAATTCCCGAAAAGCGGGATTCTGACACAGGACGCGCGGCGTCGCGAAACACCTCGTTACAAATGCTTGCCGACGGTAACCGCTTTTTACGTGCCGCAGGTCTATGCTGATTCCATCGCAATCGAGGCCGGGTTGTCCGGCAGATAGGAGGGTGTCATGAAGAAGATCTTGGCAGCGGCCGCAGTAGCGGTGCTTGCGGCAGGATGCGCTTCGTCCGGCGGCTACCCGCACCGCGGCTACCATGGGCATCGTTATCCTCAGCAGGCGAGCAGTTACCCGTCTGGCTCGTACTCGAGCCAGCCGAGCGTCGATCCGCGGCTGGGACAGGCCGCAGGGGCTGTTGCCGGCGGGTTGCTCGGAGCACAAGTTGGGAAGGGCAATGGCCGCGTCGCTGCCGCCGCGGTCGGCGCCGCAGCCGGAGCCTATGCCGGCGGCAAGCTCTCCGATCCGTGCCAGCCCGATCTGAACATGGGCCACGTCATCGGTGGTGTCGCCGGCGGGCTGCTCGGCGCACAAGTCGGCAAGGGTAGTGGCCGGGTCGCGGCAGCCGGTGTTGGCGCGGCCACCGGTGCCGTCATCGGCGGCAACATGGGCTCGACCGGCTCAAGCTGCCGCTGACGCTGAAATGCCTGACCGGTTAAGGGTCACGGATTACCGGTCACGGGTCACGGGTCACTGGAGTCAAGGCCAAGCGGGGCGCGCCCCCTCCTGTCGGTTGCCGAATCCCTCCCCTTTCCGGCAACTGCGCGCCCCGCTTCTTTTTTTAGAGATGAAGGCAAATAATCCCGTTTAAGGTTTCAGGTTTGCACTTTCAAGTTCAACGTGGGACCGACACCCGCCCGGCGAACTTTTAAACCTGACAACGCGGTTCGCGGTTCTTGATGAGCACATCCGCTTTCATCTGCGCGTATCTGCGTTTTCAATGCAGGTTTCGCGGCGTGCTTGGCGCCTTGGCGGTTCGCTAATCGATTCTCGTGGCGGCTTGGCGGTTCAGGATTTCGGGTTGCCGACTCTGCTAAACTGCGTCGGTGATCATCGCCATTCCCGACGACTATCACGGTGCAGTCTCGCAGCTCGATTGTTTCGCCCGGCTGTCGGGTCATGAGGTGCGCGTCTTCCGCGAGGCAGCGCCGCCCACCGAGACCCTCCTGCGAAACCTCTCGGGCGCAGAGATCATCGTCCCGATCAGGGAGCGCACGCGCTTTACACGGGATCTTATCGCCGCGCTGCCCGGATTGAGGCTCTTCAGCCAGACCGGGCGCAGCACACGCCATATCGATATCGCGGCGTGCACCGAGCGCGGCGTCGCTGTCGCCGCAGGCACACATGCTTCGCCCCATACCGTTGCCGAGCATACCTGGGCCCTCATCCTATCAGCGCTGCGCCATATCCCCGAGGACGCCGCGCTCATGAAGCGCGGCGAATGGCGAGCGCGCTTCAGCACGGGGCTGCGCGGCAAGACGCTGGGCATCTTTGGCCTGGGCATGATCGGAAAACTGATCGCCGCGCCAGCGTCCGCGTTCGGCATGCGAGTCCTCGTTTACGGCCGGGAGTCCTCCTTTGTCGCCGCGCGCGAAGCGGGCTACGAGGTCGCGGGCAACAAGGCGGATCTTTTCGCGAAAAGCGATGTGCTGTGCGTGATGTTAAGACTATCTCCCGGCACGCGCGGCATCGTGACGGCAAAAGATCTCGCGCGGATGAAACCCACCGCCCTTTTCGTCAACACGGCGCGGGCCGAGCTCGTGGCCCCGGGTGCTCTCGTCGATGCCCTGAAAAACGGGCGGCCGGGCCTCGCCGTGACCGATGTCTACGAAAACGAGCCCGTGCTCGGCGGCGACCATCCGCTTCTGAGGCTGGATAACGCAGTCTGCACGCCGCACTCCGCGTGGCTCGAGCGCGAGACCTACGAGCTCTACTTCGGCGAGGCCTTCGACAACGTTCTGGCGTTTCTCTCTGGTAAGCCAGCGAATATCGTCAACCCCGAGGTATTCGCGAAACACGAAACGTGACGGTCGGTCGATTCACCATTCACTATTCATCATGCACGCAGTCGAGATATTGAAATGAAAACCTTATTCGACCAGGAGCTCGCAGACGCGCTGGAGCAGTTGTGCGACGAGACCAGCGAAGCGATGCGGCTCGCGAAGGAAAGCCCGGACCTCGACGACCTCGCTGCGTGCCTGGCGGTCGCCTTTCTCAAGCTGGGCCTGACAACCGGTTTCGTCGAGCAACGGCACCCGGGCTTCGCCCGGGACGTCGAGGAAAAGCGCCAGAAGGTGATCGCGGCGTTGACTGAGGAGCAGAAACATTAAAGCCATGATTCGTGAATGGTGAATCGGAACTTTATTGAACTGCCAGGACCGCCAAGAATTTCATTCAGATTTTGCGAGCGTCCATCGGCGGCTGAGGTAGGTGTTCAGTGTTCAATGTTCAATGTTCAATGTTCAAGATTTTATATAATCACATCCGCGTTTAACTGCGTCTATCGGCGGCTAATGATGTTTTTTAATTTGCGCGACCTGCTGTTGTGACTGGTGATTTGTGGCCAGGCTGATCTTCTGGGAGCAGCCCTTGCGGGTCGCAGGTCCCGGCTCTACCGCAAACGCAATCTCCCGGCTCAATGCGCAATTTTCAACCGGCCGCTTCGGGAGCAAGGAGCGCCTGACCGGTTCGCTTCGGGGCTCCCGGCTCAAAGCCTGGCGGGCCACAATGCTCGGCCGCGCCGGGGACGTGGTGGAATTCGACGGCGAGATACGCTCTACCGGAGATGGAACGGTCATCGAGGGCACAGTCAGGTATCAGTCCGGTACCAAGATCCAGTTCGCCGGCCTGCTTGCAATCGGCGTGCTGCTAACGATCGCGGGAGTCGCGCAAAGAATGTCTGAGACCACTACCGGCCCGGGACTGCTTGGCCTGGGTCTCTTCGTGACGATCGTGACAGTCCTGTGGATCGGGTCGAGCGCCGGCATGCGCCATACCCAGATCCAGTTTCTCGAGCAAAAACTGGGCGAGATTGTGGCCCGGTGAAACCGTTACGGGTGATGGGTGATGTTCATTGGACTGCGTTTCACCATTGACCGTTCACCGATAACCATTCGCGAACGAAGACCGGCGATTTACGTTTCACGTTTCACGACTTCTGGGTCGACAAGATGAACACGCTGTGGATTGATCGGCGTTTTCAGGGACCGCCGGATTCCGGCAATGGCGGCTATGTCAGCGGCCGGCTCGCGGCCTTTATCCAAGGCCCGGTCGTTGTGCGCCTGCGCACGCCGCCCCCGCTTGAAACACCGATGGAAGTACGCCGGGCGGACGGGGGCGTCGACCTGATCCTTGGCGATGCCGTCGTTGCCACCGCGCGGCCGGGCGAGGTTAACATCGATGCGCCGAGCCCGCCTGATTACACGCAAGCTGAAGCCGCGTCGCGCTCCTATCGGGGATTTCAATGGCATCCGTTCCCCGGCTGCTTCGTTTGCGGACCAGCGCGACAAGAAAACAACGGCCTACGGCTTTTTGCCGGGCCATCTCCCGGCACCAACCTCGTCGCGGCACCTTGGATTCCGGATGCGTCCCTCGCCACGCGCGGCGTGGTGAGCCCGGTGTTCGTCTGGGCTGCGCTGGACTGTCCCGGCGCCTTTTCGTTCGAATCTTCAGAGGGCACCGCGCTGCTGCTGGGAGAGATCACTGCCTCATTGGAGAAGTCTGTCCACAGCGGGGAACGTTATGTGGCCGTGGGCTGGGAGATGGGGCGCGACGGGCGCCGGCATTTCACCGGGACTGCACTATTTTCGGAGGCTGGAGAGCGTGTGGCGATCGCACGGTCGACATGGTTTGAAGTGCCAGCGATCGTGAATCGCACTTAGATTCACTTGGCGTCTCGGCGGTTCAATTATCAGTATCTGCGTGTATCTGCCGTTAATGTTCGTCACGGTTTGCGGGCCGCTTCGTGCACGCCGATGAAGCTGTGGTCGCAGAAACCGGGCTCGGAGACGTCGCGGATGCTCTCGTACACCGTATCCGGATCGAACAGCACGCGCGAATCGAAATGCCTCGACTGCATCGCGCCGTAGGTCACGCAGGTTCCAGTGCGCGCATCGCGGTCGAGGCAGGCGTAGATGGTGGTCAGGAGATAAAAGCCCCCGAGGTCATCCACGAAATGCAAATACCGGGACGTCCTCAGCACCGCCACGTTGCGCGAGCCAGCGATGCGGGTGGTGATCTGGCGCGCATGCCGGTCGTCGATGCGCTGGAAATGCGTCAGCGTGTCCGAGCGGCCCTCAACCATGATGCGGTCGCCGGTGGTGCGATCAATGTCGTATGACTTGTAGAAGGCGCAATGCACGAACCGCGACTGCACGAGGTTGTCATAGGAAGTCGTCTGCGCGGAAACCGCAGAGGCGACGAGCCAGGAAGCGATTAAGATCCAACGCGTCACTACCTTTCCTCCCCTTAACAAGTTTGCGCTCAGGGCCGCACTCTGTCCATGCAACTTGACACTGCGCCGGGCGATAGCTAGTCTCACGCGCTGATTCAAGAACTTAGCATCACTTCACCCGCCCGTCTCGCCGGCCATCAGAAAATGGGAAATGGTGCCGCGTAGGAGGTGCTGTATTTTCTATTCACTATTCACCATTCGCGAATTCGAGCAACCGAAATGGGAATGACCGCCGTTGAAAAGATGCTGGCCCGGGCGAGCGGCAAGCCCGCCGTGAAGCCGGGCGATGTCGTCTACCCCGTCCCCGATTTCATCATGATCCACGATGGGGTCGTCATGGGGGCCAAGCGCGAGCTCGACGCCCTGGGAATCGACCGCCTCGCCGCGCCGGACAAGGTCGTCATGGTGACCGACCATGACGTGATCTACGGCAGCGCGCGCGCTGCGGAACGCGGCGACTTCAACCGCAAGGCGGCGCGCCAATGGGGCGTCGAGCATTTCTTCGACGTCGGCCGCGGCGGACATGGTCATATCTTCCCGATGGAAACGGGAATGCTGCTGCCGGGCATGTTCTACTTCGACAACGACCGGCACGCCACCAACGCCGGCGCCATCGGCGCATTCGGATTCCGGGTCGGCGCCGAAATTTCGCGGGTGCTCGCGACCGGCACTAACTGGGTGATGGTCCCGAAGTCAGTGCGCCTGCGCGTCCGCGGCGCCCTCAGGCCTGGCGTGCATGCCCGTGACGTCGGCTTTCACCTCGCTACGCTCATCGGCAATGAATCACTGACGCTCGATCTCGATTACCGCGTGCTGGAATTTGCGGGTGATATCGGGCAGTTCGAGCTTGCGGCGCGGACCGCGCTCTGCTCGAGCCCGACCGAGATGCGGGCCTACGGCGTTTTTTTCCCGCCATCCGAATCGGTCCTCACCCTCGCCAGGAAGCGCGCGCAGCGTCCTTTCACGGCCATCTATCCCGACGTCGACGCGAACTACGAGGCGGACCTCGAGCTCAATGTCGGCATGCTGGAGCCGCAAATCGCGCTGCCCGGCGGCGTGCAAAAGGCGGTGGACATATCGAAGGTCGCGGGAACGCCGGTGAGTCACGCATTCATCGGGTCATGCGGATCCGGGATGTACGAGGACCTAGTGACGGCGGCCAGTATCCTCGGTGGCCGGCGCATCGACCCTGGGATGCGGCTTTTCATCGCGCCGGGTTCTGAGCGCTCAACCAGACGCATGATTGACGACGGCATCATGAGGATCTTCATCGAGGCGGGTGCGGTCATGCTGCCGGCCGGCTGCGGCCCGTGCAATGATGCCGTGGTCGGCCCTGTGCATTCGGGCGAAGCTTCGATCTCGACCGCTGCCAACAATAACGCTGGACGGTTCGGGGCGCCGGACGCGAAGCTTTTTCTGGGCAGCCCTGCGACCGTGGCGGCCTCGGCTGTCGCCGGACGCATTGCTGACCCGCGCGGCGTCTCCGCCTCGGAGGCGGTTCTGCGCCTGGCGCAGGAGGCGGCGTGAGCGAATTCGACTGGATTCTAAAGGGCCGCTGCTACAAGCTGGGACACGATGTCCCGCACGGGGGCGGCGTGATTCCCAACCGCTATATCGTCGCGCGGCAGTTCGATCCCGCCGAGCTGGTCCCCCATCTCTTCGAGGAAACCGACCCCGGTTTTCACGATCGCTGCCGCGCCGGCGACATCATCGTCACCGGCCGCAATTTCGGCATGGGGCCCAAGATGAACGGCTACATCGCGATGCGCGCCCTGGGGCTCGGGCTTGTGTGCGAATCGATGCCTTTCCTCGCCTACCGTGCTGCAATCGGCGAAGGGCTGCGCGTGCTGACCGATTGTCCGGCCGTAGGCGAAATCTGCGAAAGCGGCGATGAGCTCGAAGTCGACTTCCGCAACGGGTTTTTCATCAATCGCACGCGCGGCATCTCGCGCGAGTACCCGCCAATGCCCGAGACACTGATGGAGATCGTCGAGCTCGGCGGCAATGCCGGCTGGCTCAAGCGCTGGTGGCGTCAGCAACAGAAGACAGGGTGATGAGAGATGGCGATGAATAATGGTGATGAGAAATGGTGATAGGACGCAGTAGGACGGCAGCACAGGGGCTGGTATAACCCCACAGGCCCGGGATCACCAGCGGTTTTTCATCACCAGTAATCATCACCATTGGAAGACAACGGAAGCGAAACCCATTCGATGGCCGTGGAACATACAAATGCGCTGGGTCAACCCGTAGGGGCGCCACTGCCCGACTGGGTGCCGCCGCCGCGGCCACCACGTGAAGCGATGGCGGGACGTTTTTGCCGCATCGAGCCCCTCGACGCCGACCGGCATGCGGAAGCGCTCTATCGCGCAAACAGCCTGGACACGGAAGGGCGTAACTGGACCTACATGAATTACGGTCCGTTCGACTCTTTTGCGTCCTATCGCCGCTGGATGGAAACATTTTGCCTTGGCGAGGATCTGATTTTTTCTGCCATCATCGACAGCGCAACCGGGATGGCGGCTGGCGTGGCGTGCTATCACCGGATCGACGTCAGGGCCGGCGTGATCGAAGTGGGGCACATCAACTACTCGCCGCTGCTGCAGCGCAAACCGGCTGCGACCGAGGCAATGTACCTGATGATGAAGCGCGCGTTCGCACTCGGCTACCGGCGCTATGAGTGGAAGTGCGACTCACTCAACGCGCCCTCGCGTGCCGCCGCCCAGCGCCTCGGATTTTCATACGAAGGAACCTTCCGGCAGGCGACGGTATACAAGGGCCGCAGCCGGGATACGGCCTGGTACGCCGCAATCGACAAGGACTGGCTCGAGCTCGAACGCGCGTTTCTGCGCTGGCTCGATCCGGCGAACTTCGACCGACAAGGCCGGCAGCGGATTCGACTGTCGGCGCTCACGGCCCCCATTCTGAAAAACCGCAGCTGACCCGGCGGAACTTACCCTGACTGCACCGATGATTGAGACTCTCAGAAACTTCCTGAAACTCGAAGCCTCTGGCGGAATCGTGCTCGTGATCGCGGCTGCGCTCGCTATCATTACAGCCAACTCGCCCCTGGCAGGACTTTACAGCCTCTTCATCGATCTCCCGGTCGAAATCCGCATCGGTCCGCTGCACATCGCGAAGCCTCTGCTGCTCTGGATCAATGACGGCTTCATGGCAATCTTCTTCTTCCTTATAGGGCTCGAGCTCAAACGCGAGGTGCTGGACGGCGAGCTTTCGGACGCGCGAAAGATCGTACTTCCGGCCTTCGGCGCGGTCGGCGGCATGGCGGTGCCGGCAGCGATCTACGCCGCGTTCAACTGGAGCGATGCGGTCGCGTTGAAGGGTTGGGCGATTCCGGCCGCGACCGACATTGCGTTCGCGCTCGGCGTGCTTGCGCTCCTCGGCAGCCGCGTGCCGCTGAGTCTGAGGGTCTTTCTCGTCACCATCGCCATATTCGACGACGTGGGTGCCATCGCGATCATTGCCCTGTTTTATACGAGCGACCTGTCGCTGAGCGCGCTGGCCGTGGCACTCGCGCTGATGGTAGCGCTGCTGGTCCTGAACCGGCGGGGCGTCACGGCCAACGCGCCCTACTTGCTCCTGGGCATCGTGATGTGGGTCTCGCTGCTAAAGTCAGGAGTGCACGCGACGCTCGCCGGAATAGCACTTGCTCTCTTCATCCCGATGCGGGATCCCAAGCAGCCAGAACGCTCGCCGCTGAGGACGCTCGAGCACGATCTGCACACAGCAGTCGCCTTCGGGATCCTGCCGCTGTTCGCCTTCGCGAACGCCGGTATCTCGCTCGCGGACGCCAGCCTGGAGTACCTTTCCCACCCGGTGCCGCTCGGAATTGCAGCAGGGCTCTTCGTTGGAAAGCAGCTCGGCATCTTTGCCGCGTGCTGGCTGGGCGTGATGCTCGGCCTGGCGCGCCGGCCGGAGGGTGTGTCGTGGCCTGCGCTCTATGGCACCGCGCTCCTGTGCGGAATCGGCTTCACCATGAGCCTCTTCATCGGCACCCTGGCGTTCGAAGAAACGGGCGTCAACCAGCTCTTCGACGAGCGCCTCGGCATCATCGCAGGCTCGATTTTGTCGGGCGTCGCCGGCTATCTCGTACTGCACTGGACGTACCCGAAAAAGGCATGACTGGCCGCAGCTCCACTTGAAAGCCGCGGCCCCTGTCGCTGCAGCGCTTGCACGCGGCTTTGACGATGGTCCCGGTGGGTCTCGCGCAGGGCGCTGCGGCGAGGCGTTCATGCCCACGGCCAACGGGTTATTCGCTGATGCGCCGGCCTCAACGGTCCGATGCACCCGGTGCATCTGGAACAACTGCCAGCCAGTCCGACGGGCACTCGCGAACGTCCGGATAGTAGCGCCGACTATCCGGGCAGAAGTACGCGTAGCCCTGCGCATCGGGCGCGTCAGACGAGGGATAAACCACCCGCGGCACAACATAAGCCGGCGCAGAGTGCGTGTGCGGCGGGTGCGGGTGGTGGAAGAATTTCCGCGGGTGCCGTGTTGGCGCATGAGGAGGCCGCGTCACGCTTGAGCCCGGCTGGTTCCATCTCGGGGAATACGCCGGCAGCCTCGCGATGGCGCTCGGCAGGCTGAGCGACTGGTGATACCGGGAGTGGCCGCGGAATGCTCCACGGTCTGCCCAGGCTTCAAACGCGACTGTGCCGAGGACTGTTGCGAGAGCGATCAGCAAGCATTGCTGCACTGCCGTCTCCTGCCCGAACCTTTGAACCAATGTTACTCCCGCCCGCTGTATGTGGAAGCGTCGTTACATTTTGCAACATGAGCAGCGGTGCGCGATGATGCGCTCCGCGCTCAGCGCTTGCGCGCCGACTCGACGATCGTCCTGACCAGCCTCGCGTAAGGCACGCCGACAAAACAGCCGCTGCGATTAAGTGCGTAGGGATCGAGGTCGGGATTGGGATTCGCCTCTATGAAATAAATCACGCCTTCCGGCGTCAGCCGGAAATCAAGCCGCGCATAATCGCGCAGCTTCAGCGCCTTAAAGATGCGCCGGCTGACATTTCGCACCTCTCGCATCTGCGCGGCGGAGAGCCGTGCCCGGCGATAATGCGCGCCCCAGCGTGCGCGGTAACGGGGATCGTTCTTCAGCCGATAAGTCGCGAATTGCGGCGCCGCGCGGTGGGTGCTCCGCACCACGAGCTCGACCGGCGTCAGCACGCGCGGCTCGTTACCGAGAAGCCCGACATAGAGGTCGTTGCCCGGGATGAACTCCTCGCAAACGGCGGGCTCCCCAAGGCGTCTGCGAAGGGCGTTCACCCGCGCGCGCAGCTGTTTTTCGTTGCGAACCACCGAGTGCTTGTTGACTTCGTCCGAGCCGTCCCCAAACAGCGGCTTCACGATAAGCGGAAATCCCAGGTCGTGTCCGCGCAGGTCGCGCGGCCCCTCCGCGACGTAATAGCGCGGAACCGGCACGCCGAACTCGGTGACGATCTGCTTGGAGAGCGCCTTGTCGCGCGCCAGCCTCAGCCCATCCGGCCCCGTGCCCGTGTAGCGAAATTTGAGCACATCGAGGAGCCCGGTGATGGCGGCATCGAGCTTGCGGTCGCCCTCGACCCACTCCGTCAGGTTGAAGACGATCTTTGGACGCAGCCGGCGCAGCCACTGTATGGTCTCGACGACCTTGGGAGAGAACGGTACCGCTTCGACGTGGGCGTAGCTCTTGCGCAAAGCCCGCAAGACCTTCTCTTCGACGTCATCGGATTCGGGAATGAACCGTCCGGATTCAGAATACTCGCCCGTCTCCTCGTCCACGAGGAGCGCGACGTCACATCGCTTTCCAGCGCTCGATCTCATAACGGAATTCTAGCGCGTCTGCAAAAATGAAGAGGGCGAGGTTTTCCGCCCCGCCCTCTTCCGCGCTTCTTCTGGCGCAGCCTCGAACCCGTCCTCCCTGGATGCGGGTGAGGCCGCGCCGGCGCTCCCCTTTACACTCTCGGAAATCTCAAAAGAACAAACTCCAGCCAGCGATGCCCTGCGAAAAACGCCAACGAACATGAAGTTCGTTGATTGGTTTGGTTTTGTCATCTGCATTCATCTGCGTTTACCTGCGGTTAACAAGTTTTTTCATACTTCAAACACGGGTTTTAGTTGAACTTCGCCGCACGACGCGCCTCCCCCGTCAGCGCGAGAATGTGCAAACCCAGTTTCCCGCGGTCCACTATGTAGATGTAACCGCGACTATCGACCTCGACGTTGTTCGTTGCCACCACGCCGCCGACACCCGCCGCTGGAACGAAGTACGCGATCTCGCGCGGCTGATATGGATTGCGAATGTCCACCGCGCGCACCCCGGCATTGAAGTGCGCGATGAACATGAGGCGGCCATAGTAGATGGGCGTGAAGCTCTCGTGCGACGAATGCGACCCGACACGGCCGCGGCGAGCACAGTAGCTGCCAGCCGCCTCGTCGATCGTCCACTGCGCGACCTCCACGGGCCGCGACTCGTCCGTTACGTCGACGATCCACACCCGCTGCCGAGGCCCGGCGCATCCGTCGTTCAGCGCCTCGTTAGTGATCACAACAAAATCGCGAATGCCGGCAGGCTCCCCGCTTGGTCCGCCCTCAACGCTCACCCCGATCACCGGAAAAACCGTATGCGCGCCGAAGTCGGCGGGCAAATAAAAGCGCCCAACCTGGGGATGGAGCAGGTTCTCGGGTGTGGGCTCCGCAGGTCCCTTCAGCAGTTCGGCGCGATCCACGATTTGCAGAATGCCGCCGCTGCTCGTTCCATGTCCGAAGTAGACCCGGTTGCCGCGCGGGCCGGTTGAAATCGGACCATGCAACCCCGTTGGCACGACCCCGCTTCCGCCGGGCTCCTGTCCCAGCAGACCGAAGTTGCGGACGAAAACGGGCCGGGTCGGGTCGGCAAGATCGAACACCTGAGTCATTCGTTGCGTGCGCCAGCCCGGCACCCCCGAAACGAGGTAGGCGATCCCCGTATCGCACTCCCACCAGCTTTTGTGCGTGCCATTCAGCCGCTCCGCAACGGTAACCAGGAACCGCGGCTCCTGCGGCACCGTGACATCCCAGAGCTCATGACTCGAATGTCCCGACGAGCGCAGCAGGTACACCTTGTCCCGATCGCCATTCGGCAGCTCCTTCCCATTGCAGACGCGCACCATCTGCGCGCCGCCGCCCTGGTCAGCTGGAATGTGGGAGAGGTATGTCGGCTCCGATGGATCCGTGACGTCGATGATCGACGTGCCGTTTTGCTCTTCGCGGCCCTTTAACGGATTGAACCCGGAGCCGGCGTGATGCCCGATATAGGCAATCCAACGCCCGTTATGCTGGTTGATCACCGGCTGATAGGCGCCGCGCGAGTGGAGATCATGGTGACCAACGAGCCGCATGTCCCCACTCTCGGCCCCGTCCGGTCCCGCGGCAATGCACGGGCGCGCCACTAGTGCCACGGCGCACAGGAGGATCGCCGCCAGCGCGGCAATGAAATGACGCTCGCCGCTGACCGACGACATCGTCGAGCACATCCGATACATCACCCCTCCAAGGCGCAATACACGGTCAAGCGCCGCCGCCGGGAACACGCTGTTCCCGTCCGCGTGCTAGTTATTGTTATCGCTCCTCGGAAGGCTGGCGGCACAGTTGCGCCGCCAGCGATAGCATTCTAGCCTAAATGCGGAAGGATGAAAGTCCCGTTCCCCTGCGGCGACCGCGTCACGGATTGCCGGTGCCGAAAGAGACCCCACCGGTAGAAAAGGGCCCGGCGGCAGCGGGCATCAGCCCACCCGGAACAGGCCGCGCTTTGCCCGGTGCAGGCGCTCGAAGCCGGTTTTCGTGACCCGGATCAGTTCGCCAACCTGCACCCCCGCGCTGTGATCGCGGGTGATCACGTTCGGCTGCACGACCACCGTCATATTCTCTTCCAGCGTCATGTCGGGCAGTTTCGGCCCCGCCGGCCGACTCATCGAGCCGATGATCGGCTGAAAGTAGCCGCCGCCGAAGCCGTGCATCAGGTCGTCACAGATCGTGAAGCCGCTCTTCTCGATCACGCCGGTCGCGTCCACGATCTCCTGCATCGTCGTGCCATGGCGAGCGACCTTCGTGACTGCGTCGAACGCCGCTTCCGCCGTCTCGTACAGGTCGCGGTAGAGCGGTGTCGCGTCCGCGCCCACCGTGAACGTGCGCAGCACCTGACCCGCGTAGTCCCACCAATAGGCCGAAAGCTCGCAAAACGCCATGTCGCCCTTTTTCACCTTGCGTGGCGAGTGGTGCTGCGGAGGCACGTAGATGTGGGGCTTTTTCATCGATGTCACGCCGATGTAATGGATCATTGTCGTGCCGCCGTGCTTGATATACGCGCTCTCGACGATGGCCCCCAGCTCGCGCTCGGTAAGCCCCGGTTTCGCGCCAGCCAGCAGCGCCGCAAGCCCCGCATCAGACATTGCCGCGCCGATGCGGATCCAGTCGAGCTCCTCCTCCGACTTCACCATGCGCATGCGGATGTACTGCGCGTCGAGCGACACCATCTGGAAGTGCTGCTCCAGCGCCCGGTACCGGGCAGCCCGCAGCGGCCCGATCACCGCGACCCGCCTCGCGCCGCGGCGCTTCAACTCCGCGAGCAGCTTCTCCGGCCCGCAGTGCCCGCCCCACACCACGTCCATGTCGGCGCACATCTTCTTCGCCAGGGGATAGTGGTTGACCCACTCCACGGTCATCCACATCTTTTCGCCCGGCCGAAACACGACGTAGGCCTCGACCGTGCCGGGCCAGCCCGTCACCCACTGCGGCGCGTTGCCGGAACGGTTCTCGGTCACGACCAATAGCGTGTCCGCCCCCGCCTCCTGCATGGCGGCCGCCAGCGCCTTGTGCCGCCGCGCGTATTCTGCGTCCGAGAAGCGCGGATACTCCTTCGCCATGATCGCCTTCAATCTCGGCGCAAGCCTCAAAGGCGCGACCGGCGACCGGTTACCGGCGACCGGTTTGCGCTTTGCCCGGTGTAATCGGCGTTTATCGGCGTTCATCGGCGGCTCCGTTTCATGTTCTGTTCCTCGAACCAGGGATAGGCGTTCAACTGTCTGGCGGGCCGCACCGGCTGCGCCGGCCGCACCCACGACGGATTGAGCTGGGCAAGGGAGGTGACCCCCATCAGCCCGAGCGCCGTGCGAATCTCCACGTCCATAAGCTCGAGCATGCGTTTGAGGCCTGCCTCGCCCGCCGCTCCGAGCGCCCAGCCGAGAAGCTTGCCCACGCCCACCGCGCGCGCGCCGAGCGCGAGCGCCTTGACGACGTCCGTGCCGCGGAGGATTCCGCCATCGAACAGAATCTCCGCCCTTCCGCCCACGGCGTCCACGACTTCCGGCAGGACCTCGATGGTGCCCTGGGCGTGGTCGAGCTGCCGCCCTCCGTGATTGGAAACATAGACGACGTCGGCGCCATGCTCCACCGCGAGGCGCGCATCCTCGGCGGTTGCGATGCCCTTCAAAATGAGGGGCATGCCCATGCGCTGCTTCATCCAGATCATGTCGTCCCACTTGAGGCCCATCTGGTACTTCGGGTCGCCGAACCCCTCGCGCACGTTGGCGCGGCTGATGATGTCGCGCTCGCGGCGGCCATAGTAATTCCGGTCCACGCACACGCACAGCGCCCTGTAACCGGCCGCTTTCGCGCGATCAAGGATGTCTTCGACCCATTTGCGATCGGCGCGCACGTAGAGCTGGAAGATGAGCGGCTCCCTGACCGCTTCGGCCGCCGCCTCGAGGCCCGGCTTGGCGGCGGTGCTTATGAAGGCAGTGGTACCGTGGGCAACCGCCGCCCGCGCCACGTTGCGCGCGCCCTCGGGGTGCGCAAAACCCACGAATCCGCCGACTGGCGCCAGGAATACCGGGCTGGAAAGCTTCTTGCCGAGCAGCGTCGTGGTGATGTCGATCTCCCGCACGTCGACCAGCACTCGCTGCCGCAGCGCCAGGCTGTCGAGCGCCTGCCGGTTGCGGCAGAGGGTCGTCTCCGAATCTGCGCCGCCGGAAAGATGGTCCCACAGCGCCTTCGGCAGATTGCGGCGCGCCGTATGGACGATTTCCTGGAGGGACACGAAATTCTCCGCAGCCCGCTCGTCAATGCGCGGGTATTTTTGTCTCTGCGTCGCGCGCCGCCTGTTCGACGCTGCCGCCTTGCGCCTGGTTCTAGCCATCGCCCTGCCTTTCGCTTTCAATGCGTCATTGCTCCGCTGCTCACGGGTCACCGCTCACCGCAGTTAGATGCCCCACTTTTTCATCAGCCCCGGATTGTAGCGCTCGCCGGCGCCCGCGCCGAGCGCGAAGACTTCGCTCAATCGCTCGAGTTCGGACCCATTCAGCACGAGACCGAGGGCCGCCACATTCTGCTCCAGATTCTGTACGTGGTTGGTGCCAGGAATGGGAATGACGTCTTCGCCCCGCGCGAGCAGCCACGCAAGCGCAATCTGCGCCGCGCTTGCCTTGTTGCGGGCCGCCACGGCTTCAAGCTCTTTCACCAACGCCACATTGCGGGCCAGATTCTCCGGCAGAAAGCGCGGGTGCCCGCGCCGGCGATCACCGGGCGGCAAGTCGTCCACCGTCTTGACACGGCCGGTCAGCAACCCGCGACCGAGCGGCGCGTAGGCCATGAAGGAGATGCCCAGCTCGCGGCAAGCCGGCAGAATCGAGCGCTCGACATCCCGCGCCCATAACGAATACTCAGTTTGAAGAGCCGCCAGTGGATGCGCCCGTTGCGCGCGCCGCAGCGTCTCTGCCGAAGCCTCGCAAATGCCCAGCCAGCGCACCTTGCCCTGCTCGACGAGACGCGCCATCGCTCCGATGGTGTCCTCGATCGGGACGGAATTATCAACGCGATGCAGGAAGTAGACGTCGATGACCTCGACGCCCAGACGCTTAAGACTCGCCTCGCAGGCCCCTGGAATGTACTCGGGCCGGCCGTTGACCGCCTTCTTGCCGTCCGGGAGATCAATATTGCCGAACTTGCTCGAGATCATGACCCGGTCGCGCCTGCCTTTCAGCGCACGGCCAAGCAGCACCTCGTGCCGGGAACCCCAGTAAGCATCAGAAGAATCGAAAAAATTGAGGCCGAGATCGATCGCCCGGGCAATCGTCTCGTTGAACGCCTGTTCCATTGGCTCGCCGAACCGAATCGGGGTGGCGCCGCGCCCCATTGCCAGGGCCGAGACATGCGGGCCGCTCTTTCCCAACCGGCGATATTTCATGTCGGCGAACAGCGCACGGTGAAGAGTGAACGGAAAACTGCGCAAGGTGCGCCGCCTCTACTACGTCTCATTTCCGATTTTCCGTCAGCCACGCCTTGCCCAGGGCAAGAAGCGGCGCATCACCCAGTTCATCGCCCCCTCGACAAAGAGCCCGAAGGCGGCAAGGGCCAGCACGCCGATGACGGCTTCGTTATGCTGGAAGGACCGCGCATGGGCCAGGATATACATCCCGACCCCCTCCAGCGAGACAAAAAACTCAGCGATCACGGCACCCACCAAGGCTCGCCCCGACGCCAGTCGCAAGCCGGCGACGAGATAGGGCAGCGACGAATAAAGCGTGATGTCAAACCAGATGTATCGGCGTTTGGCGCGATAGGCCTTGCAGACTTCCAGGTATTCCGGCGGCACCGACCGGGCGCCGTCCCTGGCGTTCATCGCAATTGAAAAAAATGCGGCGAAAACGATCGTCGCCAATCGGGCATCGCTTTCGTATCCGAACCAGATGGCGAGCAGCGGCAACACCGCCACCATTGGCATCGCGTACAGTCCGTTGACGTAGAAATTCAGCATGCGGTCAAAAAACTTGACCCGCCCCATCGAGATGCCAACGATGACTCCACCCACCACAGCGATCAACAGGCCCTTGAGAACGGCGCCCAACGTGCTCACTACCGCCGCGAGAAAGTCGGCATCCGTGATAACTGCTGGAAAGGCGGCGGCAATGCCCAATGGCTTGGCGACGAAGCGCGGCGCGAAAGCGGCCACGCCGACCTGCCACGCAACGAGGATGATGAGGCCGGCGATGAGTTTCACGCGGACGTCCGACCATGGAATGGCGTTCCACAGACGACTCATGACCGCCCTGTCGGCGGCCGCGTTTGCCTGGGTGCTCATCCGTCTACGCCGCGCCAGGCCGAATACTTCTGCTCCAGCGCCTGGGCTCCCCGCATCAGGATGACGCCCAGGCCCGCTATCAATAGGATCGCGGCAAGCATGTTGGCCATATCAGGCGTGCGCGAGGCGATCATGATGACCTCGCCGAGACCGCTGGTACTCAGAAAAAATTCGGCAGCGATCATGCCGACCAACGCCCTGCCCGTTGCCTGCCGGATTCCGGTCAGGGCAAAAGGCAGCGTGTAGGGAATAAGGATATCCCGCCAAATGGACCATTCGCTGGCACGGAACGAGCCGGCGACCTCCAGCAATTCGTGCTTGACGCTGCGCGCGCCTTCCAGCGTGTTGTAAAGAATCGGAAAGAACGCGAAGAGGACGACCACCAGAACCTTGGGCCAAAAGCCGAAACCCAGGATCGACAGCACAAACGGGATCAGCGCAACCATCGGTGTTACGTAGAGCATGAGAATATAGCTCTCGAGCGCGACACGCAGCAGCACCAGCCGGGCGAGAACGATGCCGAGCGGCACGGCAATGACGAGGGCGAGCAAAAAGCCCGTCGCGAATAGTTTGATTGAACTCAGAAAGGCATCGCGGAACTGGCCGTCCCCGATGAAACCGATCAAGCTTCTGGCAGCCCCCGGCGTGTCCGCGTCGCCAATGAGCGGCGCCATGAACACGGGGTTGGCATTGCGGCCCGCAAACTCCCAGATCGCGGCGCCGAGCAGAATACTGGCCGCGAATGTCAACCAGCGGATCCAACGTGCGTCCGAATTTATCAGCTTGATCACGAGCGCTTTTACCGTTCGATGTCCGAAACCAAAACGCGACACACGTGTTTTCAAAACAATCGATCACGCAGGCGAAAACGGCCGGTATTTCACCGGCGCGCTTCCGCCCGACTCTATGATTTCAAAGTCGTGATTACTTCGATTTCTTCACCAACGCCATGGCATCGTTCCATATCGAAAGATCTGCAAACTGCTCGTAGGAAACGGGCGTTTTCCCGGGTTTGATGCCGCTCTTACCTTTGGTCTTCTTACCCACGATCGCCTGGATCTTCACGGTTTTCTCGAATCGTTTCTGGTCCAGGCCCGAATGGCCGTTAGGCCAGTACCCGAAGTCGGTAAAGACCTTGACCGCCGCGGTCGCGTCCTCAAGCTTGCGTCCGGTGGGCTTGGCATAGCCTCCGACCGTCTTGAAATTGGCCGGATCGTACATGAACTTGATCGCCTCGATGTGCGCGGCAACCACCCGAACCAGCTTGTCGCGATTGGCCGCAAGCTTTTTCGAATTAGTGACCAGGCTCAAGTAATGGGTGCCCGGCGCCGTCTTCTCGATTTCCAGGACGATGGTCAGCTTCTTGCCGCTTTCCCGCTCGATCACCGGAATATCGTCAAGGTGCAGCACGCCGAAAGTCAGCTGGCCGGCAACCATCGCGGCGCCCACATTGGAGCTCAGGTTCACGGTCGGGATGTCCTTATCGGGAAAAAGGCCGCAGGAACGCGACATGTTCTGGAGCTGGGTCCAGCGCGCGCCGTGTGGTGAATCGACACCGACCGCCTGGCCCTTCAGGTCCTCGCATTTGCTCTTGCTTGGATCCATCGATCCCAGGAACCAATCCGGCTTCTCAAATCCCTGAACGGCAATCAACGGCACGTTGCCATTGGAGATCATGCGGGCTACGGGCGCCGTCGGGGACATTGACGCGTCGACGGATCCGCTGAGGACCGCCTTGGCTGCTCCAACCCCGGAATTGAATGGCTTCACGGTTACATCGAGTCCGTACTTCTCGTAGAAACCGCCCTCTTTCGCGGTATAAACCATCGCAGAGATAAAGACCGGGGGCACCCCGGGCAGACCGATCGAGAACTTGTCCGCCGCCTGAACGTTCACCGGCACGGCACTCGCAAGCATCATGACGCCGATAGCCCCAAAAGACCGCAGTGCCATCGCTCTCATAATTGAAACTCCCGATTTGTTCATTGTCTCCTCCTGTCAGTTCGCAAACACCAACCGGTCGGCGGCGCCAGCCGGTAACCCAGATACTCCCTCAAACCTTGAACTCGGCCTCCTTCGCTTCCTTCATCAAGGTGCTCCAGACATGCTCGCGAAGCTCTGCAAACCGCGGGTGCAGCAGCGTGCTGCGGTCGCGCGGCCGCGGCAGATCGACCTCGATTACTTCATGCACGCTGCTCGGGCGGCCCTTTAGCACCATTACCCGGTCGCCCATCAGCACGGCTTCGTCAATCGCATGCGTGACGAACACCATGGTCGTCGGCCGGGCCTCCCAGATACGAAGCATTTCGAACTGCAGGATCTCCCGCGTCTGGGCATCCACCGCGCCGAATGGCTCATCCATCAACAAGACCCGCGGCTCCACCGCAAGCGCGCGCGCCACACCGCAACGCTGTTGCATTCCACCGGAGATCTGGTAAGGGTAGTAGTCCTCGAAACCGCTGAGCCCCACCAGATTGATGAAGCCGGGAACCTTCTCGTCGATTTCTGCACGCGAGGCGCCGGCCAGCTTGAGACCGTACGCCACATTCTGAAACACCGTCTTCCACGGGAAGAGCCCGAAATGCTGGAACACCATGGCCACGCCTTCGCGCGGTGCCGTGATGGGCTCACCATCCATCGTGATCCCGCCTTCGGTGAGCGGGATCAGGCCGTCGATGCACCGCAGAAGCGTCGTCTTGCCGCACCCCGAAGGGCCGATGATCGTCAGGACGTCGCGCTCGCCGACCTCGAAATCGACGCCCTGGAACACCTGCAGCGCACCGTAGCGCTTGCCCGCCCCAGACACCACGATCCGGGGTTGCCCGTTGACGGTCGCGTTATTCAAGCAACCCGCCTCGCTGCTGTCCGATAAACGGTCGCGGTGATTGTCCCGAGGAACCGATCACGACAGCCCGTCCGAAACGGGCACGTTTTCCGGCTTCAGTTCCATCCCCGATGCCCGGGCTTCGAGCATCAGCAGCGCGGCGAAATCCTGGTCCGTGTAGCCGTGCCCGATCAGGGTCTGCACCAGGTCGCGGGTGGTCGAGGCGAGCGGCATCGGCACGCCAAATTCCCTGCCCGCCGACAAGCCAAGGTCGATATCCTTGCGCAACAGCTCGGGCGTGAACGTCACGTGGAAGTCGAGGTTGACCAGCGCGGGGGTCTTGTAGCGCGTAAACATGGAGCCGAAGATGCTGCTGTTGATGAACTCCAGGAATGCGTGGCGCGGCATGCCCGCCTTCTGCGCCAGCACGGTGATCTCGCACAGCGACTGTATGACGACGCTGAGATGCACGTTGTGGCAGATCTTGGCGATGCGCGCGAGCTCCGCCTCGCCAACATAGCTCGAGCCCCGCCCCATGAGGTCAAGGTAGCGGCGCGCCGTGTCGTAGGCGACCTGCGGACCGGATACGACGAACATCAGCTTGCCCGCCTTGACCACCTTGTCATTGCCTGACACGGGCGCCGCGAGAAACTTGGCGCCGGTCTTGCCAAGCTTTTCGCGTATTTCCGCCGATTCCTCGAGCGAGATCGAAGTGCTGTCGACGACAATGCCGGGCGCCTTGCCTTTGGATGTGACGCCATTGGCGCCGAAGAGAACCTCCTTGACGTCCTTACCCGTCGCAACCATCGTAAAGAGGATATCGCAGCCCGCGAGATCGGCGAGCGAGGAAGCGATCTTCGCGCCGGCCTTCGCAAGCGGCTCGGCTTTCTCTCGCGTGCGATTCCATACCGTGATGTCGCACCCGGCCTTCGCCAGCCGCTCGGCCATGGCATAGCCCATGCGCCCGATCCCGATCCAGCCCAGCCGCTGCGCCTTAATGTTTGCAGTCGTCATTCTTCACATCTCCGTTTTCGCTTCATCCATCGGCATCGCTCACTGATGAGCGAAAATCAAGATCAAAAGCGTTAGTCCTAGTTCTTCCCTCATCCCTCTGCTCTCATCCCTATCGTTCAACAGGGACGCCAACAAGGTTGCCCCACTCCGTCCACGAGCCGTCGTAGATTTTCACGTTCTTGAAGCCGAGCAGCTGCGTGAGGGCAAAGTAGAGCACGGTCGCGCGATGGCTCATCCGGCAGTAGGCGATGATATCCCGCTCCGGTCCGGTGCCACGCGCCTCAAAAAGGCTCTTCAACTCCGCAGCAGGCTTGAACGCCTTGTTGCTGTCCAGCAATTCCTCAAAATAGAGATGCTTGGCGCCCGGGATTCGTCCGTATCGAAGCGCGCCCTCATCGGGGCCGCCCGGGCCGCCGACGCGCTCCCCGCGGTATTCCTCCGGCGAGCGCCCGTCAAGAAGGAGCGTCGCGTCCTTTTTCAGAGCCGCCAGTACCTTGTCGCGGTGAATGCGCATCCGCTCAACGCGCTTGACCGGCTTGTACTCGACCGGCGAGGCCGGCGGCGGCTCATCCTGCACGAGCGGCCGGCCCTCGGCTGCCCAGCGATAGCGCGTGCCATCGAGCATTTTCACGTTCTTGTGCCCGCAGTAGCGAAAGGTCCACCACGCGTAGAAGCCAAACTGCACGCCCTCGCCATAAAACACCACCGTGGTGTCGTTGCCGATCCCGGCACTGCCGCAGAGCCGGGCGAAGTCTTCCGGAGCCGGAAAGTCGCGGCGGTGCGAGTCCCACAGCATGTCCTTCCACTTCCAGCACACGGCCCCCGGTATATGGCCCGCTCTGTATGCCTGCATCTCTTCCTGCCCGCTGCCCGCGATCTCGATTACCTTCACCCTCGGATCGTTGCGCCTGCGGTACAGCCAGGCGGGATCGACCAGCGCACTCGTTTTACCCGATGCCATCTCCACGCTCCCTCTTATTCAAGATTCCGTGTCACGCCTGCAGCGCCTGAACCCAATCCCGCCCCTCGATGAGCATCTTCACCTCGCGCAGGAACGCAGCAGCGTAAGCCCCATCCACCGCCCGGTGATCGAACGTTTGTGCAAGCATGCCCACCGGCCGGATGGCAATGGCGTCACCGCCTTCGGTTTCGATTACCAGCGGCCTCTTTTGAATGCTGTCGGTAGACAGGATCGCGACCTGCGGCTGATTGATGATCGGCGCAGTGATGAGCGTGCCAAATGCGCCGTTATTGGTGATCGTGTACGTCCCCTCGGTGAGATCATCCGGCTTCAGCCGGTTCGTTCGCGCCCGTTGAACCAGCTCATTGGCCTCGCGCGCGATCTGGGGCAGCGACTTCTGCGGAACGTCTTTCAGGACCGGCACCACCAGCCCTTCAAAGTTGAGATCGACCGCAATGCCCAGGTTGATGCGCGGTTGAAGCACCAGATGATCGCCCGCGAAGCTTGCGTTAAGGCGCGGAAACTTCGCGAGCGCGATCGACACCGAGCGAAGAATGAACGGCAGATACGTCAGCGAGAAGCCCTCGCGACGCTTCCAGTTATCCCCCGCAACCCGGCGCGCCTGCTCGACCTTGTGAAAATCTGCCTCCACCGCCTGCAGCACATGAGGCACGGCGCTCCAGGATTTCGCCATGTGCTCCGCGGTGCGCCGCCGCACGCTGTTGAGCGGCGCGCTTTCCGCGGCCGCGCCAGCCGGAATGAGCGGCGGGGCCTCTACACTCGCCGCAACCGGTCGGACAGCGCCACGTTGCGACAGGTGCGCGAGCACGTCCTCGCGCGTGATACGGCCATCGCGTCCGGTCCCGCTGATGGCGCGCGGATCAAGATCGTGCTCCGCAATCAGCTTGCGCACCACGGGCGACAGGCGCTCGGCGGCGTCGGCGCGTGGCGGCTTCGAGCGTGCCGCGGTGGACGCCGTCCCGGCCCGGGTCGAAGGCTGGGCCGCCGATGCCGTCCCTGCCGTCTGGGCGGCGCTCGCTCCACTCTCGCGGATCACGGCCAGTTTCGTGCCGACGCTTGCGGTCACGCCTTCCGGAACGAGAATCTCCGTGAGCACGCCGGCCACTGGCGCCGGTATTTCGCTGCTCACCTTGTCGGTCTCGACGTCGAACAGCGGCTCATCGGCCCTGATCGCGTCGCCGGCCTTCTTGTACCAGCGTGTGACCGTGCCTTCAGTCACCGTCTCGCCCAGCTGCGGCATCACCACATCCATCAGCAATACCTGCCTTTTCTCGCTCTCAAACTGCTTTGACAAACTCGCATCCCTGGTGACCCGTCACCGTGACGGGATTTTCACAGGGACCGTTCGACGGGCGGTTTAGGGAAACGATTTTTGCTCCGATCACGGGTCACCGCTCACCAATTCAATCGATCCGTTCCCGAATCTCGCGCACGATCCGCGTGGCCGAGGGAATCGTGTTGTCCTCGAGCTGGTCGGCCGAGGGGAGCGGCACGTGGGGCGTCGTGATCCGCACGATCGGGCCATCGAGGTTCCAGAAGCACTCGTCAGCGACGATTGAAGCGACCTCGGCGCCCCAGCCGCAGAGCCGCGGGTTCTCTTCCACGGTTACCAGCCGCCCCGTCTTCGCGACTTCTGCCAGAATGGTCTGCGTGTCGAGCGGCACGAGCGAGCGCACGTCGACAACCGTGCACGAGATACCGTGCTCCTTTTCGAGCGTCTCGGCGGCCTCGAGCGCGCGGTGCACCATTAGAGCCAGCGCAACAATGGTGCAGTCCTTGCCCTGGCGCAGCACTTTCGCTGTGCCGAGCCTGTCCACGTGCTCACCTTCCGGCACCTCGCCCTTCATCGCGTAGAGCGACTTTTGCTCGAAAACCAGCACCGGGTCCGGATCACGCACGGCCGCGGCGATCAGGCCCTTAACATCCGCGGGCGTGGCCGGCGCCACCACCTTGAGGCCCGGAATCGCCATCGCCCAGTTTTCCACGGCCTGGGAATGCTGCGCACCGAACCGCGCGCCGCCGCCGTTCGCCGTGCGGATCACCAGCGGCAGCTGGATCTGGCCATGCGACATGTAGCGGGCCTTGGCGATCTCGTTCGCCACCATGTCCCAGCACACCGCGAGAAAATCCGAAAACATTATCTCCGCGATCGGCCGCAAGCCCGTCATGGCTGCGCCCATTGCTGCCCCGATGATTGCCTGCTCCGAGATCGGGCAGTCGCGCACCCGCCTGGGCCCGAATTTCTCCAACAGCCCGACGGTCGTCTTGAAAACACCACCAGCCGCGGCCACGTCCTCGCCGAAAAAAAGCACGCGCTCGTCGCGCTCGAGCTCCTGCGCGATGCCGGCAGCAACCGCGTCGCGGTAGGTCAGTTCCGCCATGCCGCGCCTCCGTCTGCCCAGACATCCTTGTCGATAAGGTCGAGCGCGGGCGGTGGCGAGGCCTTCGCTGCGGCAGTGGCCTCCTCCACCTTGCGCATGGTTTCGGTTTCGATGTCCGTAAGCGTGCCCTCCGCAAACCCGACCTGGAGCAAACGCTCGCGGTAAATCTTGAGCGGATCGCGTTCCAGCCACTTCTCGAGCTCGCCCTCCGGCCGGTACTTGCCGGGGTCGGCGCGCGAGTGCCCGCTATGGCGGTAGGTTTTGGCCTCGATGAGAGCCGGGCCGCCTCCTTTGCGTGCGCGGTTTATGTATTTCATGGCCGTTAGGTACACCTCGTCCGCGTCGTTGCCATCGACGAGGACCGACTCCAGGCCGTAGGCGGCGGCGCGATCCGCAGCAGGATGGTCGACCGCGGTCACCGTGTGGATCGCCGTGTACTCCATGTAAAGGTTGTTCTCGCACACGAAGATCACCGGCAGCTTCCATACCGCGGCGAAATTGATCGCCTCGTGAAACGCGCCGATATTGGTCGTGCCATCGCCGAAGAAGCACACCGACACCTGCTCGGTGCCGCGATACTGGGCGCTCAGCGCAGCGCCGGCTGCGACCGGCAGATGCGCGCCGATAATGGCGTAGGAGCCCATCACCCCGTGCTCGACGTCGGTAAGATGCATCGACCCGCCCTTGCCGGCAAGCAGGCCGCAGCTGCGGCCCATCAGCTCGCCGAGCACGCCGGTCATGGATGCCCCGCGTGCCAACGTGTGCGCATGGCCGCGGTAGGTGCAGAAGGTCCAGTCATCCGGCCGCATCGCAACGCCGAAGCCGGCGGCGATCGCCTCCTGTCCGAGCGAGAGGTGGCTCGTGCCCTTGATCAGGTTCTGGAGAAACAGGTCATAGGCGCGCTTCTCGCAGTAACGCAGTTCCACCTGCAGCCGGTAGAGCTCGAGCCGCGTCTCCTGCCCGATGTCATCCGCGGCTGCCGCTTTCTTACGTTTCGTTGTCGTAGCCATATTTTTCCGAAGGAGTTCCGGTCACTGGTCACCGGTCACGGGTCACGTCCCTAATACTTGTTCGCGATCGGCAGTTCCTGCGCCGGGAACAGCGTGATCACCTTCGCGCCATCCGGCGTCAGCACCACTTCCTCCTCGATCCGGGCGGCAGAGATGCCGTCCTTCGCCGGGCAGAAAGTCTCGACCGCGAACACCATCCCGGCCTTGAGCTCGTAGGGATCCTTGAACGAGTTCAGGCGGGAGATCAGCGGACGCTCGTGCAGCCCCAGGCCCAACCCGTGGCAGAAGTTGAGCCCGAAGGCCGCCATCTCGCTCTCGAATCCGATTTCCTGAGCCTTGGGGAATGCCTGCGCCACCCGCTCGGTCGAGATGCCGGGTTTCAGGGAATCGATCGCGCTGTCCATCCATTCGCGCGCCTTGCGATAGGCATCGTGCTGCGCGGGCGTGGCCGAGCCCACCGTGAAGGTGCGGTAGTAGCACGTCTTGTAGCCCATGTAGGTCTGGATGATGTCGAAGTAGGCCTGGTCGCCGGGACGAATCATGCGGTCGGTGAAATTGTGCGGATGCGGGCTGCAGCGCTCGCCGGCGATCGCATTGATCGCCTCGACGCAGTCAGAGCCCATCTCGTAGAGCCGCTTGGTTGCCATCGCGACGATCTCGTTCTCCCTGATTCCGGGCTTGAGCGCCTCGAAAATGTCCTGATAGACGCCATCGCCCATCGCCGCAGCGATGTTAAGCAGAGAAATCTCGTCGTGGCTCTTGATCTCGCGGGCATCGAGCATGGTCTGCTGGCAGTCCCTCACCTCGATCCCGAGCTTCTGCAGCGCGAACAGGAACATCGGCTCGACGATGTCGACGCCGAGCGGCATCTTGCCCACGCCTTCCTCGTCGAGAATCGCCTTGATCTCCTTCGCGGCCGCCTCGAAGAGACCCACCCTGGGGTGTATGGCGCCGCGCATGCCCGGATTGCCCGCGCGCCAGTGATTGGCTGGCAACCACGGACAGTAGAGGCGGTGGTGCCGGGCGGCCGAGCCAAAATCCCAGACGTACGGATCGCCATTCCCTGTGAGCAGACAATAGCGGATCAGCTTGTCGCGCGCCCACTCGCCGATCACGGTGGAGGAAATGTAGCGGATGTTGTACTGGTCGAACACGAGCAGCGCGCCCAGGCCCGATTTCGCGAGCGCATTGCGCGTGCGGGCCAGGCGGTAATCGTGCAGCCTGCGGAAATCCACCCGCTCCTCGAAATCCACCTGCATGCGGCCGGGCGCCTGCAGCGGGCGGTCCCAGCGGTGCTGCGGATCAGGGTGCTCGACCATCGTCTCGGCAAGCGTCGGGCCGCGGCGCGCCCGTTTCGGGTTGATCGCGGAAGCCTTGATGACTTTCGGCTCCATTCTCTTTCTCTTTGCCATGTCTCGCTCCTCGATCGGCGCTGGCTGTCAGGCGACCTTGCGGTTCGGAAAAATCTGCGGCCTGAGGCTCGGATGGCACGCCCGGTACTTCGGCGCGTATGCCGTCTCGGCGCCAAGCTCCTCCGCCGCGTGCCACGCGAAGCGCGGATTCCACATCGCGCCGCGCGCCAGGCAAACGAAATCCGACTTGCCGCTGCCGATGATGTCTTCGCAGAGCCGCGGGCTCGCAATGAGGCCCACCACCATGGTTGCGATGTCCGCCTCCTTGCGAACGCGTTCGGCGAACGACGCATTGTAGCCCGGCGCAAACGGCACCTTCTGGCCCGGGTCGAGTCCGCCGCTGGAGCAGT
Source organism: Betaproteobacteria bacterium SG8_41 (assembly GCA_001303585.1). GTDB lineage: Bacteria > Pseudomonadota > Gammaproteobacteria > Burkholderiales > SG8-41 > SG8-41. The sequence goes on along the minus strand of LJTT01000005.1, from coordinate 6,645 downwards.
CCACATAATCGCAGCCAAGCTTCTTCAACTCGCGCGCCAAAACCACCGTCTCGTCGATGTTCCAACCGCCATCGACCCAGTCGGCCGCCGAAATGCGGGCGCCCATCGGCCTGTCCGAAGGCCACACCGCCCGCATCGCGGCGAACACCTGCAGCGGAAAGCGCATGCGGTTCTCGAGGCTGCCCCCGTATTCGTCCGTGCGACGATTGGAAAGCGGCGAGAGAAACTGGTGGATCAGATATCCGTGTCCGCCGTGCAGCTCGATCAGGTCATACCCGACCCGCAGCACCCGTTTCGTGGACTCGGCAAAGGCGTTGATGATGCGCTCGATGTCGGACTTGGTCATCGCGCGCGGCGCAGGCCAGTCCGGGGCATAAGGCAGCGCCGAAGGAGCGAGCGTCTCGAAGGCGCCTTCCTCGGGCTTCAACGGCTTCCCGCCGGCGGCGGGCAGCTGGGTCGAGCCCTTGCGTCCCGCGTGGGCCAGCTGCACCCCGTGCTTGGCGACGCCGTACTTCCGGCAAAAATCAATGACCCGCTTCATCGCCTTCTCCTGCGCGTCGGTGTACATCCCGGCGCAATTGAGCGTGATGCGACCCTCGGGGCTCACATTGGTCATCTCGGTCATCACCAGCCCCGCTGCGCCGAGAGAGAATTGCCCGAGGTGCATCAGGTGCCAGTCAGTGGCCGACCCGTCCTCGGAGTTGTACTGGCACATCGGCGAGACCACGATGCGGTTCGCGAGCTCGAGCCCGCGCAATTTGATCGGTGAAAAGAGTGCACTGGCCATGTCAGTCTGTCCTCGGCAGTTGGTCGGTCTTGTTGATCAGTCCCGGAGGCGGATCAGGGGATATCCAGTATTACGTGGCCAACCTTGTCTCCCGATTCCACCAACTCGTGCGCAGCCACAACCTCGCGCAACGGGAAACGTGCGGCGATTGCGAACTTCGGGCGGCCGGTCGCGATCCAGCGCGCGATGTCGGCCAGCGCGCGCGCCTTGGCTGCGGGCGGCATCGAATAGACGAAAACCATCCGCAGCGTGAAGTTTAACCGCATGAGGTTATAGAAGGGCAATGTCGGCTCGGGCGCCTTCATGGAAGCATACGTGGCAACCACTGCATCAGGGCGCAGTGCCTCGGCGTAAGCCGGCAGATTGGCGCCAAATTCGACGTCGACAACGCGGTCAATACCCGCGCCGTCAGTCAACTCGCGGAGGCGCCTGCCGAGATCCTCGGTCCGGTAGTCGATAACTGCGTGTGCGCCGGCCTTTTTCGCGTGCGCGGCCTTGGCCCCGGAGCTCACGCTCGCGATCACGCGCGCGCCGGCCCATCGGGCGAGCTGCACGGCGTAGTGCCCGACGACGCCCGCGCCGCCCGTAACGAGGACATTGCGGTTTCGAATCGGGCCGTCCGCGAAGAGGCTGCGGTGCGCCGTCATGACCGGAATGCCAAGACAGGCTCCCTGCTGGTAGGAAAGCTTTTTCGGCAAAGGTGCTGCCTGGGCGCTCGGCAGCACGATGTACTGGGCTGAGGTTCCCGAAGGACGCTGCCATTGGCCGTTATAGACCCACACCCGCTCGCCCAGTCGCTTCCGGGGAACGCCCGCGCCAACCCGGTCGATCGTGCCAGCACCATCGCTGTTTGGAATCACACGCGGCGGAATCACCGGCCGGCTGCCACCGCGGGCCTTGACGTCGGAGGGATTCAAACCCGAAGCGCGCAGCCTGACGCGCACTTCGCCTTTTCCCGGCAGCGGATCCGGCTGCTCACCGACCCGGAGCACGTCTCGCGCGGGGCCATTCCGTTCGTACCAGGCGGCTAGCATTCCCCGGTCCTTCCGTATTCCCGGGCGTGGCCCATTAGACTCCGTTGGCGCCCAGATGCACGGCCATCCAGTCCCCTGACTGGGCGCGATAGCGGTAGATACGGTTGTTTACCACGTGATTTCCATCCTCGATCAGTAGAAACTCAGCCGGACCGCTCGCCTCGCGCACGAGGCGCTCCGTGTCCTGCCACGGCACGATGCGATCGAGCTTGCCGGTGATCACAAGAAGCGGGCAGGTGATCTTCGCGGCAACCCCTTTCAGGCTCAGGGTCGCGGCGTGCTTGCGAGCTGCCTCCGGCGTGTCGAGCTTCGAGCGGACGCGGAAGGTCTCGCGGGTGAGCTCCGGCAGGGTATCCCAGAGATCGCCAAAATCGTAAGGACCTGAGAGCGCAACGCAGGCCTTGACGCGCTTTTCGAAGGCAGCAGCCCGTGGCGCGTAATAGCCGCCGAGTGACAGGCCCCACACGCCGACGCGAGTGGCATCAAGATCATCGCGTGATTCGATGTAATCGATCACGGATTTGACCGGCGCCTCGTAGTCTCCGCGGATCGCCAGTTCATACTCACCTTCGCCCTGGCCCGGGCCATCAAACGTGAGCGTTGCCATGCCGCGATTGAGAAAGACGACCTCGTTGCTGTCCATCTCCTCCTTGGTCGAGTCGAGCCCCATGCACATCACGACGACCGGCGGGCGCGTCACGGCCGGCGGCTTTCGCAGAATCGCGGCGAGCCGCGTGCCTTCATACGGCACGAGCACGCGCTCGCCCGGCGGCTGGAGATGCGGCAGCGCCAGCTGGCGGCATTCGACCGCCCTGGCGTGCGCGGCTTTCATCTGCTCATAATCGACCACGAATACGAACTTGGCGAAGTGGTAGCACACCGCGGCTCGCGTCAGGTGCTCGCCGGCCGAGAGCCCGAAGCCTTGAGCCAGCGCCTTGCGCCCGAGCTCTTCGTGAACTGCCGCGCGCCGGCACCAAGCGCCGCACCAGTCCTCCCAGCGCTCGATCCCGGCTGTCACCTCCTCGAAATCCGCCAATGGCACACCATTGGAGACAAACCGCGGCGCCCAATGCGCGATGGCCGATTCGACTCGTGCGTCCGGCATGGCCGCTCTCACGCGCGCCGGCGCGCCTTGGCGTAAAAGCCAAGATCGAGATACTTATCGGGACTCGGTTTTGGCTGCCGGAATCCTTCGGCATCCCAAACGATGTCGATCACCTGGCGCAATCCCTCCGCCCGCAGCTCCGGTCGCGGCTGTGAGACATAGGTTTCGTACGCCTTGTCCGCCTCGGCCGGGTCGCTCTTGAGGCGCTCGATCAGGATTTTCACCGCCTCAGCCTTGTTGGATCTATCGGTCAGCCAATCATAGGCGCCTTCGAGGGCACGGATGAAAGCAACTAGGCTCTCTTCGTTCTCCTTCGCCCAGGCACGGCGCGCGGCGACGACCGGGCCGGGATACGTTGGGAAATAATCCCGCGAGCTGCCGAGCTTTTTGAAACCTTGCCCGAGGAGGGCGCGATCGAACGGGGGGTTGAGAAAGCTTGCGACGGCCGCGCCTTTCTGCAACGCTTCAAAGCGCTCGCGAGCCCCCCCGAACTCGACGAAGGCGTAATCGCCCTCTCCAAGGCCGTGGTCGGCGAGCAGCCTTCTCAGCAGTAAAGCGTAACCCGAGCGCGCGCCGTCGACCGCCAGCGTCTTGCCTTTGAGGTCCTTCAGCGAGCCGACAGACGGCGCGACGACCAGCGAGAGCTCCGGCGCGTGGGCGTGGGCCATGAACACGAACAGATCAGCTCCGTGCTCCACGCCGCGCACGATATGGTCCGATTGCTGAAATCCGATGTCATAGCCGCCCGCGGACAGCGCCTCGAGCTGTTTCGCGGATGATGCAGTCAGCGTCACCTCGACGTCCAGGCCCTCGCGCTCGAAAAGACGCTTCGCCTGCGCCACGTAGAGTGGCCAGGTATTGGTTCCTTCGGAAATGATGGCGACCTTCAACACGTGCAACTCAGGATCGTGCTGCGGCACCGAAGCGGCCGGTCTTTTCTTAGTGACGCATAGGCGCAATTCGGGCGAGCAAGACCCGGATCTCCTCCTCCCGGTCAGCTTCGCGCTGCCGCTCCCGCAACCTGCTGGTTGCGGCGCGGCAGGAGTGTTACGCGAACGGGGATACTAGTCAGTGGGTGAACCAATTGTCAATGCGGAAACTGATTGGTCCAAAGTGATTGGACTTGGTTTATTCCGCAATTTTCGCTGCAGAGCAGCAAGAGAAATTCATTCATGGGACCGCCCGTTACGGCCCAGAAGGTGCGAGTCTACACGAAATGTTAAAACCAATAGTCCAGATTGGTTTATTTTGAGTCGTGCGCTAGACTCTCTTGCCAGTTACGCGCCGATTGCGTGCCCGGCGCCTCGACCCAAGGAGAAGACCTCTTGGCTGCTTACTCATCACGCGCGCGCTCACGCGACGGCGCGCAGCGCATCCGGGCCTTTATCGAGGAAGGCGCCGCGGACGGCGCGCTTGCCCCGGGCGCGAGGCTGCCCACGGAGCGCGAGCTTGCCCGGCGATTCGGCATTCCGCGCAATGCCGTGCGCAAAACGCTGGGCCAGCTCGAGGCCGAGGGCTCGATCACCCGTCACGTCGGGCGCGGCACCTACCTTGCGGGCCGCGCCGGCAGCGGCGAGAGCGGGATTCCCGCCTCGAGCGTCGCTCACACCAGCCCGGGCGAGCTGATGGAGGCACGACTGCGCCTGGAGCCGGCGCTGGCCGATCTAGTCGTCATCAACGCAACACCTGCCGATTTCGAACGTTTGGAGACGTGCCTCGAAAAGGCCGAAAAATCGACCACCCTCGACGAGTTCGAACTCTGGGACGCTGCCCTCCACCAGGCGCTGGCGGAGGCCACTCATAATCAGTTCATCGTTCAGGTGTTCGCGCTCGCGACCGCAGTACGGCAGCAGGCTGAATGGGGGAAACTCAAAGACCGTATCGTGACCCCGGAACGCCGTGTCCGCTATCAGGAAGAGCATCGCGCTATCGTGCGCGCACTCAAGGAGCGCGACGCCGATAGTGCTCGCGCTTGCATCCTCGCGCATCTTCAGCATGCACGGCGCAACCTGTTCGGCTTCTAGAGCGCACGTCGAAATCTAACCGCAGATGAACGCAGATAAACACGGACCAGAAACCGCCCTTTCCAAACCATGCGAACGGCAAATGGCAAGGGGGTTGATTTTGAGCAAGAGCATGAGAGCGGAAAAGGAAGAGAAGTGATGCGTCGATCTCCCGATCATGCGACCTCCTGATCTTACGGGTGTTGCAGTTTTCTGCTTTCCGCCTTCTGACTTCTGCTTTCTGCTTTACAGTTAGTCCACCGCAGATAAACGCCGATGAACGCGGATGACCAAGACAAAAGGAAAAGGGGATCAGGAAATGGAGACAAAGGCCACGCGGTCTTTGCCGTCCACCAGGCGCTCTGCGCTCACTTGCATTGGCGTCTGTCGGCGGTGAAAAGGATCAAGAAATGAGCATTCTTGGGCTGAATCCGCGTGTATCTGCGTTTATCTGCGGTTAAATTCTCATCTACATGGACGTTTCTTTCGCCTCCGCGGTCGTGATCCTGCTCCTGGTCGTGGACCCGGTCGGTAACATTCCGCTGTTCATATCGCTGCTGCGCAATGTCGATCCGGCCCGGCGCGCCTGGCTCATCGTTCGCGAGTGCGCGCTGGCGTTCGTTGTGCTGCTCGGGTTCGTCTTCTTTGGCCGCTGGATACTGGGCATCGTGGGGTTGTCCGAGCCATCACTGACCATCGCCGGCGGCGTCATCCTGTTCCTGATCGCCGTGCGAATGATTTTTCGCGGACCCGAGGGAGTGTTCGGGGACAAGGTTGACGGCGAGCCATTCATCGTCCCGCTCGCGATCCCTGCGATCGCCGGGCCCGCTGCGATCGCAACGGTCATGCTGCTCGTGTCACGCGCGCCGCAGCGCCTGCCGGAGTGGATCGCCGCCATCACCGTCGTCATGCTGGTCACGCTTGCCTTCCTTGTATTCGCCGAACGAATCTCGACACTGGTCGGCGAGCGCGGGCTGCTTGCCTTCGAGCGGCTGATGGGGCTAATACTGACCGCGATCGCGGTGGAGATGCTGTTGCGTGGCATCGAGACCTTCGTCCGCCACCTCTGACAACCGTGACCGGTGACTGGTAACCGGTAAGCGTTTCACCCCCTTCCCCGCTGAACGGGAAGAAGGAGTTTAGTACTACTGGTGACCGGTCATGGGTCACTGGTCACTGGTCACTTTGCACAGGACGTTAGTCCGGAAAATAAGACGCCGGGATCGGCCGCTTCCAGTAGGGTGTGAAATCGACACTGTCCGGCGGGATGACCATGGAGGGACGCGTCTCCAGCACTGCAATGACTTCGTTACGCAGGAGGGGATCTGAGATATGCAGCAAGCCCTGGCGCTCGTAATCCGCCAGAAGGGCGGCGCGAGCACCGTGCGGGTCGGGACCAAATCGCGTGAGCGCGACGACACCCCCATATTCGTCGTAAAGCGCCTTGTTCATCTTCCACATTTCGACCCAGGACACGTAGAAGGCGGCCTGTTGCGCCTGGTCCGGCGGCGGCTCCTGGTCCCGCTCCGCATCGTATTGGGCCAAGCGCGACAAGGTCGCGCGGAAATCTTGCAACCGCGCGAGCTCAGATGGGCTTAACCCGTCGCCGCCCAGCCGCTCATCGAGTTCCGCCAGCTTGCGCGCCCGCTGTGCGCGGTCCTTCTTGTCGAATTCGCGGTCGTAGGATGCCAGCTCCGCGATCTCCGCCGGCACCGC
>LJTT01000046.1 GCA_001303585.1 Betaproteobacteria bacterium SG8_41 | reverse complement strand
CCATCATCCATCACGACACCATGGAGGCATTGTGATTCCCCCGACTGACAAGACCGGAAGCCTGCGCTCTGAGCGGCGCCGCGACAACCAGCAGTGGCTGCTCGACTGGATGGTGAAGACCACCGGGCGGACGCACAATTTCGCCTACGATCATCGCGAAATCCCGGCCGAGGTGAAAACCTACCGGCAAATTCCGCGTGTCATGGAAAAGGCGGGTCGGCACCAGCAAGCCATCGCGCGGGCAGCCGAGGCGGCCGGGCATCGACAGAGTGCGTGCGAGCTCTACTACAAGGCGTGCGAGCAGTACCGCATCGCCCAGCACGCGATCTTTGTCGACGACCATCCCGACAAGATCTTCCTCCACGGCAAGCTGATCGAATCGTTCGAGGGTTGCATGCGGACGGCGGATTATCCGATCGAGCGGGTCGAGATTGATTGGGAAGGCGCAAAGATCCAGTGCAACTTCCACAAGGTCCCGGGCGGCAAGAAGCTGCCCACGATCCTCTCGATTCCGGGCATGGACCAGACGAAGGAGGCGGTGCCCGATCCGAGCAACAATCTGTTCATCAAGCGCGGCATGAACGTGCTTTGCGTCGACGGACCCGGCCAGGGCATGAGCAACCTGAGAAAGATCCGCGTCACCGCCGACAACCACGAGCGCGCCACGAGCGCCTGCGTCGACTGGCTGACCAGGCAGCCGGAGGTGGATCCCGCGCGCATCGGGGTAATGGGAATCTCGATGGGCTCCTACTGGAGCAACCGGCTTGCCGCGCACGACAGCCGCGTGAAGGCGATCGCCAGCTCGGCTGCGAACTACGGAACCAAGAAGGCGATCTTCGAAGAGGCCTCACCACGCTTCAAGCAGATTTTCATGTACATGGCCGGAATTCACGACGAGGCCGAGTTCGACAAGATGGCGGAAAAAATGCATCTCTTCGGCTACGGGCCCAAGGTCAAATGCTATTCGCTGATGGTGCTGGGCGAGTACGATCCCCTGTGCCACCTCGAGGAAGGCCTGGCGTACTTCGAGGAGGTCGCCGGCCCGAAAGAGATCTGGGTGCTAGAAAACGAGAACCACGTGCCGCGGCCGAGCCGCAACTTTGGCGGAATGCTCGCTGATCCGCTCGTGGCGGACTGGCTGAAAGACGCGCTGCTGGACAAGAAGCCGCGCGACCTCAACAAGGCCGTTTTCGTCCACGACCGTATCGGCGAGGGGCCCTATAGTCCCCAACTCCGCGGCGTGGAGGATGTGTACCTGGGCAGACGGCTGGAGATCTGATCGCGGGTGATGGACGAGGAGCTTGAAAACCGTGAGATTGGAAGATCGCGAGATCGTTAGACCGGGAATCGGGTTTTCTCCCTCTCGCGCCCACGCCCTCGCGCGCTTAGGTCGTAGGTTGTTGCCGGCGCAAGGGAGCTAATTGGTGAAGGCGATCCGGATTGCGAGGACCGGCGGGCCGGAGGTTCTCCAGCTCGTCGAAGTGCCGACGCCGGTCCCGGGGCCGGGGCAGGCGTTGGTGAAAGCGCACACGATCGGCGTCAATATGCCGGAAGTGCTGGTCCGCACGGGACGATACGGCTGGATGCCGCCTCTGCCCGTGATTCCCGGCATCGAGATGAGCGGCACCATCGCGGCGCTGGGATCCGGCGTTGACGACTTCAGCGTTGGCCAACCGGTCTATGTGTCGGCCCGCGAGCTGCCGCATCGCTGTGGGTGCTATGCCGAATACATCGCCGTGGATACCCGCGCGCTGGTTGAGGTGCCGCCGCAGGTCGAGCTCGAAGCCGCCGCCACGCTCGCGAGCTATCAGGTCGCGTGGCACCTGTTGAACAGCGCGACGCGAGGCTTCGCGTATGACTCGGTGCTGGTGACTGCGGCGGCTGGCGGCATCGGCTCTGCCTGCGTGCAGCTGGCGGCCGCTGCCGGTAAACAGGCCATCGCGCTGACGAGCTCGGCTGCTAAAGCCGAATTTGCCAGAACTATGGGCGCGAGCGCGGCGGTTGCGCAAGCTGAAGGTGATTGGGGCGCAAAGCTGCACGAAGCCACCCGCGGCCGAGGGGCGGACCTGATCCTCGATGCCGTCGCGGGCGCGCGCTTCCCGAAGCTGTTCGAGCAAGTCGCGCCGTTTGGCCTGGTCATCCAGTATGGCCAGCTGGCGGGGCTCCCGGATTCCGCGGCGGTTTACGAAGCGATGCGCGGTCAGTTCAGCCGCAGCCCCGCGCTGCGTCTCTTCACGATGCACTCGTTCGACGACGATCCGGCGGCGCGACGCGCGTGCACCGTGGCGCTGCTCGATCTGTTTGCGGCAGGCACCGTTCAGCCTCCGATTCGGCAACGCCTGCCGCTCGCCGAGGCAGCGCGCGCGCATGAGCTGCTCGAAAGTGGAAACGTGCTCGGAAAGCTGGTGCTCAAGCCCTGAGCGGTGAGCGGTGAGGGGTGCGCGAGCTCCAACGCTCGTGAAGCGTGAACCGTGCGCTTGGCGGAACCAAGCGCTGTAGTTACTATTCATAACGACATGTCGAGAAAACGGCGCCGATCCGGCAAGCAGGGCACCGGGGACAAGATACCTGGAGCGGGGCATGGCGCCGATGCGCGAGCGGCGGAGGGCCGGGGCAAGGTCGCGCGCGGGCGCGGCCCGCATCCGCTCGACAACTGGTTGTTCGGACTCGCGCTGGCAGGAATCGCGCTGACGTCCTACCTCACGTTCACCGCATGGTTCGGGGAGTCCCCGGCATATTGCGGCGCGGATTCCGAGTGCGGCCTCGTGCAGCAAAGCCGCTGGTCCACCCTGCTGGGCGTGCCGATCGCGTTCTGGGGCCTCCTGACCTATGCGCTGCTCGCGCGGCTGGTGTGGCGCCTCCGGACCCGCCCGAGCTCGTGGCGGCTGGCGTTGACCGTTGCCACGATCGGCGCCGGCGTGAGCTGGTATCTCACTGCCGTCTCGGTATTCGTCATCGAAGCGACCTGCTTCTACTGCCTCACTTCTTTCGGCATTGCGAATGCGCTGCTGGTATTGTTGGCGGTGCGCAGGCCCACGCACATGCTGGAGCACGCCTGGACCAATTCGCTGCCGGTCCCGATCGGTTCAGCCGCGGTAATCGTGTTCGCGTTGTTTCTGCATTTCAGCGGCCTGTTCGACCCCGCAGCGGGGCCCGAGAAGCCGTATCTCAAGGCACTGGCAATCCACTTGCGTGATACCGGCGCGCGTTTTTACGGCGCCTACTGGTGCCCGGTTTGCCAGCAGCAGAAAGCATTGTTCGAAGCCTCGGCCGACAGGTTGCCCTACGTCGAGTGCACACCAAACGGGCGCAACGGCGTTCACAACTTTGCTTGCGTTGCGAACGAAATCAAGGACTATCCGACCTGGATCATCGACGGCCGGCGCTACACCGGCATGATCCCTGTCGCCGAGTTGGCTAGCATGTCGCGCTTCGAGTGGACAGCGGACGGAGCCCGAAAAGAATAAGGTGGGACAGCCCGGTTTTGCCGGTTTTCCGCTCATACGCTGTCCCGACGCTGAACGGTTCTTACCGGCCTTCCTGCATCACTGCGAGCGGCCCTCTTGACGCCGTCCTTCATCTGACGGAAGCTTGTTGCGCTTCCGAGGACTAACCCATAAGACGGCACCAGCCGCTTGCGCCCCGCTGAGCGCGGGAGAGGGAGAATTTATGGGTGCAGTCCACCTCGTCTGCCGCCTCGTGGCGGCGTGCCTTATCGCATGGACCACGGCCGCGGCATCCGCGCCGCCGAGCTTTCCGACAAAGCCGGTGCGTCTGATCATCGGCAGCGCGCCCGGATCGGGTCCCGATATCATCTCGCGGCTCGTGTCGGACCGGCTGTATGCAGCGTGGGGCCAGCGGATCGTCGTCGATTCGCGGCCCGGCGTGGCCGGCATCATCAGCGCGGAGCTGGCGTTGCGCGCCAATCCGGACGGTTACACCTGGATGATGCTGACCTCGCAGCTTTTCGTCGCCACCTCGGTCTATCCCAATCTCAAGTTCAACCTCGACAAGGATTTCGTATCGATTGCCCTGATCGGCTCGGTGCCGTTCGTTCAGATGGTGAACCCCAAAGTGCCCGTGAAGTCGATTGCCGATCTGATCGCGCTCGCGAAGAAACAGCCGGGGGCGATCAAGTACGGTTCGGCCGGCACGGGCGCATCCGAGCATCTCTGCGGCGTCATGTTTACGCGCCTGACGGGCATCGAGATGCTGCACGTGCCCTACAAGGGTGTCGCCCAGGCCATCGCCGACACGATGGCCGGCGATGTGCAGCTGACCTATGCCGTTATGCCGGCTGCGCGGCCGCACATCGAGAGTGGCAGGCTGAGGGCGATCGGCGTGACCAGCGGCAAGCGCGCCCCGCTGCTGCCTGCTGTGCCCGCGATCGCGGAAGTCGTGCCCGGCTACGAGATGATCGGCTGGTACAGCCTGGTTGCCCCGATCGGCACACCCGACGCCGTGCTCGCCAAGGCGAGCGCCGAAGTGGTCAAGGCGGCCAGGGATCCGGCGTTCGGCGAACGGCTGAAAGTGCTGGGCGTAGAGATCATCGGCGGCAACCGCGCTGAGCTCGATGCGTTCCGGCTCGGGCAAAGGAAACGGATCAGCGAGCTGGTCAAGGGGGCCGGCGTCGATATCAAGTGACTTGTCGCGCAGCGTGAGGGATCGCGTCGGGGACAAACACGAGCAGCTGCGAAAACAGAAGCGGCCTGCCCCCCATCATTGTCATTTTTTCCCCGCCGGCGGAGCGGGCCACTCAATATACGGAGGCGCTGGAGCCTCGTCTGGCGGCAGCCCTGGCCGTATCGGGGCGCCGACCGGTCCCATCTGGCGCACGTAGCGGTAGAACGCCCGCAAATCCGCCTCGGTCCAACGGTTCAAGTTGAACCACGGCATTGGCGGGCGCGTCTGCAGGTTCCGCGCGTAGCGGACCCAGTCATCCTCTTTCATGCGCGAGAGGCTCAGGCGGACGTTGGGCGCGTAGGTTGTGCCCCACGGCCCGCGAAAGCCGACCTTCCCGTCACCCAGCAGCCACTCGCTTTCCGGCACCTTGCCGTTGCTTGGCGCAAAGCCGGCCGTGTGGCAATCGTTGCAGCTGCCCACAATGAGGAGGTACTTGCCACGGGCGATCTGCTCCTTGCTCGCCTTGACATCCGCGGCGGCAGCGGTGGTGGACATGGCGGCGCAGAGGAGCACGGCGAGGACGCCGTGGAGTGCAGTGTATTGGCTCATACGAAGCTCCCTGGTTGGCCCGAGCGGTGGCGATTGTAACTCCAAATTTTCCATGGCGCTGATCCGGTGATGATTAAAGGGCAACAGGCGGCGACTGACCCTGTTGCCTGCCAAAGCTTGCCAAGAAAAGGGTAAACGGCGCATTCTGGCCAGATCGAGGCGATCGGGAACCAAGGACAGGAGCGCGCCATGGACGAGGAGGAGCTAAGAGAACTGGCGGATGCGGACATTCACGCAAAGATGTCGGGAGTGGGCGATCGCTCGCCGGAGCGTTACCGCATGCAGCAGGAGCTCGACCGCCGGGTGATAGAACGCGTCTCCCGGGAATATCTGCGCTGGACCAAGTTCGCCGCCATTGCTGCGATAGTGGCCGCGGCCTTTGCGATAATGACGCTGATTGTTACGCTGATCACGCGGGACTGGTAGGCGCCGCTGGAAAAGCGTAACCGGTAACTGGTTTTGGCGGGTGCGAGCCGCGGGATCCCGATTGGCGCTTCACCATTTATGATTCACGGAAGTTAAAACCCATCGGCGATTGACCGCGCGCCGTTCACCGTTTGTTGCTCGAGGCGCGGCGGACAGGCAAGCTATGGTTTGCTGGCAATGATGGAGGGCGCGACATGAGAAGGCACCACGACATGGGCGGAACACCCGACGGGCCCGTCGACACAAGAGCGCACGACGCGGAGCTGTGGGAGAAGCGGGTGGACGCGGTGCGCAACCTGCTCGGCCAGCAGAATCTGCTTTTAACCGACGAGCACCGCCGCCACATCGAGAATCTTCCCCCCGGGGACTACGACGGTTTGAGTTACTACGAGCGCTGGATCCTTTCGCTCTCCAACCACCTGCTGGAAAAGGGCATCCTCACCGCCGACGAACTGGGCCGCAAGATGGCCGAGGTGGAGGCGCGCGAGGCCAAGGACCGGGAGCATTACAAATGAAGTCCCGATTCCGTGCCGGCGACGCGGTGAGCGTCCGGGCGGCGTACCCGCCGGGACACATCCGCACCCCCTACTACATCCGCGGCAAGCAGGGCGTCATCGAGCGCATCTGCGGCGAATTCGCCAACCCTGAAGAGCTGGCCTTCGGCCGCGACGGTCTGCCGAAACGCCCGCTCTATCGTGTCCGCTTCCGGCAGCGGCATGTCTGGCCCCACTACAGCGGCGCGGTCGAGGACACGGTGGACATTGAAATCTTCGAGCACTGGCTCGAGCCCGCAACATCAAAGGCTATGACATGAGCGAACATAACCGCGGACATCAGCACGATCACGAGCACGCGCGAACGTTCCAGCGCGACCACGACGATGGCGGCCCCCTTCCGTATCTTCAGGTGATGGAAATCGCCGTCCGCGAGTTACTGATCGAAAAAGGCGTCATCACGCCCGAGCAGATACGCCGCCAGATCGAGCGAATGGATGCGCGAGGCCACTCGCGTGGCGCGCGCGTCGTTGCGCGTGCGTGGACCGACCCGGCATTCAAGGCCCGCCTCCTTGCCAACGGGCGGGCAGGGTGCGACGAGATGGGGATCAGCGATCTCGAGGCGCTGCACCTCGTGGTGGTCGAGAACACCGCTGACGTACACAACGTCATCGTCTGCACGCTGTGCTCGTGCTATCCGAAACCGCTGCTGGGGTTGCCGCCCGCCTGGTACAAGTCGCTGCCTTACCGCAAGCGGATGGTGCGCGAGCCACGCGCCGTCTTGAAGGAATTCGGTCTGGAACTTCCCGATGATGTCGTCGTGCGCGTCCACGATAGCACTGCCGACATGCGCTACATGGTGCTGCCGCGCCGGCCCGAGGGTACGGAGGACTGGAGCGAGGAGAAGCTCGCGGCGACCGTGAGTCGCGATTGCCTTATCGGCGTTGCTTTGCCGCACGCTTTAAAACAGTGACCTGTGAGCCGTGACTGGTAACGGGTGACAAGGAGGAAGAAGGAGGATGGAGAGAAGACCGGCAGTTTGGTCGACTTACCACTCACCATTCACGATTCACGGAAGTAGGGCGGCGTCTACCATTCACGATCCACTGTTTGGGGGCCTGCAATGACTCGACGTCCTGAATTGGTTCGCAAGCTGCTGGGCTCGCTGGCGGCAATCTTGCTGGGATTGGGCATCGGCTCGGCAAACGCTACCGACATAAAGACCGGGATCATCGTTAATTCGGTCCCGCTCACCGCAGAAACGGTGCAGCAACTGCAGCAAATCTACCCGGTGCCGATCCAGCCGGGGCGCTATTGGTACGACCCGGTCTCTGGCGCCTATGGGCTCGAGGGCGGGCCGATTTCCGGTCAGATGCTGCCAGGACTTCGGTTAGGCGGGCCCTTGCGCGCCGATGCTTCGAGCGGCACATCAGGGGTGTTCATCAACGGACGTCAGCTGACCCTCGGGGAAAAATCCCATCTCGAAGGAGTGTGCCGAACACCGGTATTTCCCGCGCGCTATTGGGTCAACGCCTACGGAATCGGCGGCTTCGAGGGCGGACCACCGAGTTTCAATCTCGCGCTGTGCGGCGCGGGCAGCGGTCAGAGCCGCGGCGGCGGCTCCAGTACCCGAACGTTCTGCAATCCCGACGGCTCCTGCTCGTCTTCGGGCCTATGGGGCTCGATTCTCACCGCTCCCCGCTGATTCTTCGGGCGCGACCAGCGAGGTGTGGCCAGAGACGAGAAATTGATGACTAACGGCTGACGATGTGCCGTTCAGTCGATTCACAATTCACCGTTCACGATTCAGGGTCTCGGCTGACGGAAGAGCAGTTCGACGTAATTGCGAAAGTGCCGCAGCTGGTCGCTGATGACCCCCGGCTCGTCCAGTGCCTTGCCGGTGATAAACGCGCCTTCGAGCACGACAGTGAACGCGTCGGCCAGGCTCGCTGCGCTCACCTCCGCCTGAGGCGGGTACTTCCGGGCGATGGCTTCGAATTTTTCCTTTAGCAGCTCGCGCCACTTTCTGAATGATTCCCGGATAAGGCCCCGGGTCTCGTCGTCAAACTGCTGCAGCTCATAGAGATAGGAAGCAAAGAGGCAGCCGGGGTAGGGCTCTGTTAATCGTTCGAACATCTCCTCGAACAGTCTGATGAAAATGAGCATCTGCTGCAGCGGATCATCGCTCAGTTTCTCCGCGCGCTCACGCGTCTCGCCGTAGATCCTCGCGTCCTTGTCCGCGAAGCGCTGCAACAAGGCTTTGGCGAGATCATCCTTGGTCTTGAAGTGGTGGAAGAAAGCCCCTTTTGTGATGCCGACCCGGTCGAGCACGTGCTCGATCGTCATGCCGACGTAGCCGCGGTCGAGAATCAGATCCTGGGCAGCGTCGAGGATCTTCTCGCGGGTCGCTATACCGTCTTTGCGCATCGTTGAATTACCCCGCTTTTTAGACATACTGAATAGTATGCCTAAATGCCAATGATATCCAGTTGTCTGTAGAATTATGAATAATAAGCTATTGTATTAGATAATTAATAATAGATGACATTTAAGCATACTAAAAGGTATTGACACTCCTTGCCGACCTCATTATATTTGCATACCGACCGGTTGGTATTATTAACCATGCGGTATGAACAAATGGAGGAAGGCTATGTATGACTACCTTGGTTACCTGACGCTGGCCCTTATCCCGGGCTTTATCGCGCTGGATCTTGTCTATCGTCAGCGGCACTACGAAACCCCGCGCTATTGGCGCCTATACGCGCTCGCGGTCACGGTCGGTATCTTCTTTTTCACCGGCTGGATTGCCGGCTTGTGGGGCAAGCTTTTTGAGGGCGTGAGCCTGATCGACGGCAGCGGACTGGGCGCGCTCGGCGGCGCCGTGGTCGGCGTGCTGGTCTACGAGTTCTTCCACTACTGGTACCACCGCGCTGCGCACGAGTGGAACTGGCTCTGGCGCGCCGGCCATCAGATGCACCACAGCGCCGAAAGCCTCGATGCCTTCGGTGCCTATTACCTGCACCCCTTCGACGCCGCGATTTTCATCACGATCAGCAGCGTTGTGTTTTTCCCGCTGCTCGGGCTCACGGTCGAGGCGGGCGTACTGGGGGCTTTGTTCCTGACGTTCAACGCAATGTTCCAGCACGCCAACATCAAGACGCCGCACTGGCTCGGCTACCTCATCCAGCGTCCCGAGAGCCACAACATCCATCACGGCCGCGGCATTCACCGCCACAACTACTCGGATCTTCCGTTGTGGGACATCGTTTTCGGAACCTTCCGCAATCCGAAAGTAGTGGAAGGGCTGCAGACCGGCTTTTACAAGGGCGCCTCGCGTCGCATTCCCGAGATGCTGATCGGGCGGGACGTAAGCACGGCCAGGCCCGCGTGGCACAACGTTGACCTCGCGGTGAGCGAGCGCGAGGCGATGAAGCAGTTGTCGCCTCCGAAGGCGGCATAAAGACGAGCCCCGGTCCTGACCGGCCGGGGCAAGATCCCCAAGCCATCGATACGGAGCAGCACATGAGGGGCACAACGCAAACGAGCAGTGGGCAGACAGCCGAAGCCAATTCGGAGACGGGGCGCCGGGTGCGCGAGGCGCTTCACGGCATCGCGCGCTCCGGTCTGATAGTCGAACTCCACGCTCAGCTACGCATTGCCGGGCCGCTCATGCTCACCGCGTTAGTCAACATGGGGATGGCGATCACGGACGTCATCATGATGGGCTGGATCGGACCCCTGGCGCTGGCGGCGGGCGCGGTGGCAAGCGATTTTTACTCGCTCGTGTTCTATCTCTGCGCCGGCGTGATCGGAGCAGTCTCGGCGATCGTGTCTCATGCCCGCGGTGCGCGCCAGCATCGGGTCATCCGGCGCACGATCCAGCAGGCGTTGTGGGCCGTTGCTATCCTGGCGATCCCTGGCGTGCTCGCGATCTGGCAGGCGCCGAAGCTACTGGACTTGATCGGCGTGCAGCACGAGATCATTGCCAGCGCGGGCGACTATGCCCGGATGATGGCGCTCACGTTGGTGCCCATGCTCGGCGTCGCCGTGTGGCGCCAGTTGCTTGCCGCGTTCGCCAACACGCGATCGATCTTCCGCATCACGCTCATCACGCTGGGGCTCAATGCGGCGGGCAACTATATCTTCATGTTCGGCAAGCTGGGATTGCCGCCGCTCGGTCTGGCCGGCGCGGGTTTGTCCTCATTCCTCTGCGCAGTATTCATGTTCGCCGCGTTTAGCCTACACGTCCTGCGCAATCCGGCGCTCTCGCGATATCGTCTACTGAAGACCCGGGCCCGGCCCGATTGGCCGCGCCTGCGCGAGCTCTTCCGCGTCGGTCTGCCGATCGGCGTATCGAATCTTGGCGAAGTCGGGGTCTACCTGTTGTCCACCGCGGTGATCGGGATCTTCGGCGCCGAGGCGCTGGCAGCCCATGCGGTCGCTCTGCGCATGGCAGGCGTGCTCTACGCGTTCCCGGTCGGCCTCTCCCAGGCAGCAACCGTCCGCGTTGGCCTGGCCGCTGGCGCAGGCGACACGGCCGCCCGGAGCAGGGCGGCGCGCACCGCGTTGGGTGCCGCATTTTCTGCGGGTGTGCTCGTCATAATCGCTGTTGCGCCCGCCCGCGAGGTCATCGCGGGGCTTTTCGTCGGCGATCACGACGACGCACGGCGCATTATTTCCTACGCCGCGCTTCTTCTGCTCGTGCTGGCTGCCATGCAGGTATTCGAATATGTCGGTACCGTCGCGAGCGGCGTGCTGCGGGGCATCACGGATACGCGCGTGCCGATGCTGATTTCGGTAGGGTCCTTCTGGGGCGTCGCGACCGTGGTCGGGATCGGGACGGGATTCGGATTCGAGCAGCAAGCTCTGGGAATATGGATCGGATTGGGCACCGGTGCTTTCGCGTTTTGTGCCTTGATGCTCGCGCGCCTTGCGCAGCAAGGCTTCCATCTCCGTCCAGACCTCGTATTTGGCCGATCCGCGCCACCTGCCGTTTACGATGGAAAGGCCTGGCCGGCGGTCCACGAGCGGTGAGGAGCACGACGGATAAAGAAGGTGACGACAGGCGCAGGAGGCGTGACTGGCTGCATTCGCTCTGATAAGCGATGTCGGCGAGGGGCACCTTCCAAAAATGACGCCCCCCTTTTCTGCAGTTGCAATGTAGGCCTGTCATTTCCCGGTACGCCGGGCATAATAGGCAACTTTTACCGGGAACCTCTGAGACCTGGTTGCGCGCGACCCAAAGATAAGGAAACGACAGAATGAAACTGGAGACCATCGCTGTTCATGGGGGCTACAGCCCGGATCCCACCACCAAGGCCGTTGCCGTGCCGATTTACCAGACGACGTCCTATGCCTTCGACGATACGCAGCACGGCGCGGACCTGTTCGACCTCAAGGTGCAGGGGAATATCTACACGCGCATCATGAATCCGACGCAGGACGTGCTCGAAAAGCGCCTGGCGGAAATGGAGGGCGGTATCGCCGCGCTTGCGCTTGCTTCCGGCCAGGCTGCGATCACGTACTCTATCCTGACCATTGCAGAAGCCGGGGATAACATCGTTTCAGCCTCGACGCTGTACGGCGGCACTTATAACCTGTTCGCCCATACGCTGCCGCAATACGGCGTCGAGGTGCGCTTCGCGGATTATCGCGAGCCCGGCGCCTTCGAGAAGCTGATCGACGGGAAGACCAAGGCGGTCTTCTGCGAGTCGATCGGAAATCCGCTGGGCAACATCACGGATTTCGCGAGCCTCGCCGAGATCGCGCACCGCAAGGGTGTGCCGCTGATCGTGGATAACACGGTGCCATCGCCCTACCTGTGCCGGCCGTTTGAGCATGGCGCCGATATCGTGGTGCACTCGCTTACGAAATACCTCGGCGGCCACGGCAATTCCATCGGCGGGGTCATCATCGACTCCGGGCAGTTTCCATGGGCGGAGCACAAGCGGAAATTCAAACGGCTAAACGAGCCCGATGTGTCCTATCACGGCGTTGTCTATACCGAGGCGCTCGGGGCGGCGGCGTACATCGGCCGCGCGCGGGTAGTGCCGCTGCGGAACATGGGCGCGGCGATCAGCCCGTTCAACGCGTTCCTCATCCTGCAAGGCGTCGAGACCATCGCGCTGCGCATGGACCGCATTTGCGAGAACGCCGTGAAAGTCGCGCAATTTCTCAGAAAGCATTCCAAGGTCACGTGGGTCAACTATGCCGGCCTGCCCGACCACAAGGATCACGCTCTGGTCAAGCGTTACCTGGGCGGGCGTGCCTCGGGCATCCTGACGTTCGGGGTCAAAGGCGGGCGCCAGGCCGGCGCGCGATTCCAGGACGCACTGAAGCTTGTCGTGCGCCTCGTCAATATCGGCGACTGCAAATCACTTGCGTGCCATCCGGCGTCGACAACGCACCGGCAGCTCTCGCCCGAGGAGCTCGCCAAGGCGGGGGTCACCGACGAGACGGTGCGCCTGTCGATCGGCATCGAGCACATCGACGACATCGTGGGTGACCTCGATCAAGCGCTGGCGGCAGTTTAGGTTTTCGTACGATCCCGCCCAGCACTGCTTATCGAGGCCGTGATCGAGCTGCAGGGGATTGGAAACGCAAGAGCTGAGGCCGCTTCACGACATGAGCGCTCGGTATGGCCGGAGGCGCCCATTGCAGAGCGACCGCGCCTGCTTGCGCTGTGAACCAGGGACTTAGCCGGCAGCCGGATCGCAGAGGAAATAGCGCTGCGCATCTCACTCCAGCGGCGGCACGGTGCGCAAATAGGCGACGATCGCATCGAGATCCGTGGTGGTCATTCGGTCGTAGTAATCGAATGCCATCGGCGCCTGGAGTTTTCGCCCGTCGCGCGAGATGCCCTTGGTGATCGCGCGTTTGATCTCCGCGTCGGTCCAGGCACCAATGCCCGACCTGGGATGGGAGGTGATATTGCGCGCGACAGAACCTTTCCAGGCGCCGGGGAAGCCTGTTACCAGGCTCGGAGAGAACGTCCGACCACCTTTGCCGAGCCTGCTGTAGTCCGACCGTCCTTTCTCGAAAGGGGAGTGGCACTCCATGCAGTGGCCGACTGTCACCAGATAGGCGCCCCGCTTCACGGGATCGGCCATCATGGCTTCCGTGAACCCCTTTTCTGCCTCCGGATACGGATCGTGATGCACGGGCATCCTGTATTCCGGCGCCGGCGTGTCATGGTGCACCGGCTGGACCGTTCGCAGATAAGCCACGACCGCGTCCAGATCGCGCGGCAGAAGCGGTTTGAAGAAGCTGATCGGCATCACCGCAGCAAGCGGCGCGTTGGCGAGACGGCCGTGGTTGGGGCGAACCCCCTCGGTGAGCGAGCGCTTGATCTCCGCATCGCTCCATGCACCGATGCCGGTGTCGCGGTCCTGCGTAATGTTCGATGCGGTCGCGCTGAAACCAGGGGTATTGAACGCCAAACCACCGGCAAGATGTTTTCCGGTGATCGGCTTCCCTGCGGGCGTCTTCGGCGTGTGGCAGTTCCCGCAGGCGAGAATCGAGTTGACCAGGTAGCTGCCGCGCTCGACTGTCGATTGTGCTGCCGCGCTGCCCGCTAAACCGCATACGGCGAGTGCCACCAGAGCAACACCGACAATTGGCCTGCGGGTGCGCAACGAATTCCGTGCAATGGCCATGGCCTCGTTACCCTTAGTGAAGACGACGCGAGAGTATTAGGGCTTGTTGCCTCTCGGTCAATGACGGGTTTCCCCGAAGCCCCTGAGCCAGGGAACATCCACGGCAGCCTTGCTGGCTCTCTTGACGTTTGTTGCGGACGCTGATGCAAGACAGCCGTAGTCTGATTTCAAGAGTTTCGCAGGGCGGTAATTAGTCGACGTATCGGCTGGCAAAAAAACGCGCTGAGCGGAGGAGCATTTTAGCGCGCTCTATCATGGCGGCCCGAAAATCAGGGTCGGGCTCGCCGGACCGCGACAACTCGCATCCGATCCGTGCCCAGGGAATAGCCGTGTCGGTGTACATCTCGCCCGCGACATAGAGCTTGCTCATGTCGTCGAAGGCGCCGCCGGCAAACATCTGCCGAGTCGGAGCAGCTTCGATGCGCCATCGAATCGTGGTGCCGCAATTTGGACAGAACTCATAATCGACTGTTCGTGCGCTTTCCGCCGTGCGCGTGAAGGTCTTTGTCATCCCCTGAAATGTTGCGACGCTGTTTTTTCAACCACGACTGACACGCCGAACACGCTGCCCGTCCGTCTTTTGCAGGCGTTGCAATGGCATGCCAGGACATACAAGTAATCGTCAATCGCGAATCGCACCCCGCCGCACGAACAGCCCCCTGTGTAGGACGTCATGGACTACTCCTCCTATTACCGTCGTATCAAAAACGTTTTTGCCGCCGACCAGTGCGAAACCCTGTTTCCCTCAGGGCCAGTGATAGCGGCCCAAATCCTCTCCGCTAGCGCAAATGCTAACGTGCTCGAGCACATCGGCGCTGGGTCGATAGCGGACCTTGGTTCATTGCCTTTCAAATCGCGATGCGAGTACTAGCGCGGATGACCGACCACCTGCGATCCGCTCCAGGCACTAATCGCCATTGACAGCGCTCGCGCCATGCATTCCCGTGCCTGGCTCCGCACATTGCGATGCGTCATGCCGCGGCGCACCATATTCTTTCGCCTTCGTGTTGCAAAGCCGAAGTAAATCGAGTTACAGTAAAAGCCGTTCGTGCGCAGCACGCGCGGCTGCGCGATCTCCGTTTACCTGGCAGGAATCAAGAATGGCGACTGGTTGACTGCTTCGCGCGTCTTCATTGTGCCAGCACATTTTTTGGGCCGCGCGTTGCGCGAGAATCAATTCAACCCCAGGGGGAACTGGAACACCGAAATCCACTAGCACTACTTCAGTTCTTTGCAAGACATCTGATGCATAACCACATAAAGGAGGAAACATCATGATGAGGAAAATCACCTGCACGCTTGCAGGCGCTCTATCTCTGCTGCTCGGGGTCGTCACGGGAAGTGTCGGCGCTCAGGCTGCCGAGGTTGCCCAGCCCGAGGGCTATCCCAGCAAGCCCATCAACATCGTCATTCCGTTCAGAGCGGGCGGCGGCAGCGATATTCTCGCGCGCGTGATCGTCAGCATGGACAACGAGTATTTCAAAACCAACATGATCCCCGTGATCAAGCCGGGCGCGAGCGGCACCGTGGGCACCGACTATGTCGCCCAATCCAAGCCTGACGGCTACACGCTGCTGCTGGGCGCGCCGCACATGATTACCGTGTTTCCCCAGGTGCCCGGCAAGAAGGTGAACTACGATCCACTCAAGATGGTGCCGGTGTCGCTGTTGAACGCCTCGAACTCGGTTTGCCTGACGCCAAAGAAGCGGCCGTGGTCGAACTGGAAGGAGTTTGTCGCGTACGGCAAGAAAAATCCCGGCAAGCTGAGCTACGGCTCCAGCGGCGCCTGGGGTATCACCCACGTGCGTACGGCCGCAATTTTCAGAAAACTGGGCATCGACGCCGTCCACGTACCCTATAGCGGCGGCAACGAGATGACCCAGGCTGTGATGCGCGGTGAGGTCGACTTTGCTATGGGCTCACCCTCGCACGCGCTCGCCGTCTACCGCACCGGTGAAGCGCAAGTGCTGGCCATGATGATGGGGAAGCACAAGGACGTTCCGGAAATTCCCAGCTTCGAGGAACTGGGCATTGATATTCGCATGCCCACCTGGCGCGGTGTATTCGCCCCTCCCGGGACCCCGCCCGAAATCGTCGCGTGGCTCGATCAGCAGTTCGGCAAGCTTGTCAAGAATAAGGTCTTCAAGCGCTTCATGAGCAAGCTGGGTGAGGACATCGTCTATAAGACCGCGCCCGAATTCAAAGCGATGATCGTGAAGGAGACCAAGGATTATCGTGACGTGATCGAGTCGATCGCCGCCATGGAGAAAAAGAAGTAACCGCCGGCCGGACGCCTACAGTTGTTAAATGTTGTTGACGTGCCGCTGCGTTTGATCATCGCCGCGGCACGATAAAGCGGCGCAGCAGGACTCGCCGGAACCCGGCTTGATTCGGGGGCCGGCAGTTCTCTGCTGCGCCGTTTGTTGTTCGCCGCCGCGAAGCGATCGCAGCCCACGGTCGACGCGGCGCGCAGGCAGAACGCGTAGATCTAGGATAAGGACGATGTCCGACAGGGAAAATTTTTACGCCGCACTCGTCGTGGTGGCGGCGGGGATTTGCGTCCACCTGCTCATTCCCTTTCAGGTGAGCACGGACCCGATACCTGGCTCTCGAGGCTTCGTCACCGTCAGCCCGTCCACGCTTCCGCGGCTGGCCTCCTGGGGCCTGGTGATCGTTGGCCTGTTGTGGGCAGCGCGCAGCTTTCTGCGGAAGCGCAGGTCTGCGGGGTCTGCAGCGCCGGAAACGCCGGCGACGCCGGCGACGCCGGCCGATGACTTGGCGGCGATGGAGACTGAACGCTGGAAGTGGTCGATTCTGGTCTGGGTCAGTGCGATCGTGTACGTACTCCTGATCCCGGTAATGGGTTACACCGAAGCGAGCATTGTGTTCGGCCTCGCGCTTGCAGCGAGCATGCTTTGGGCGCGACCCGGGGCGCGCATTCGAAATTATTGGCTGGGACTTGCGGTCGGCGTGGTCATCTTGCCGGTGGTGTTGTACGTGGTCTTTCATAATTTCTTCTATGTCACGCTCGAGCCGGGGCTGCTCTCGAGGCTTCTGCTCTTAGAATGACGGCGTTGAACGCCAACTTGCGATAGGAAACGTGTAAGTAAATGGAACTCGCTGCGGTTTTTCAGCATCTGTGGGCTGGTTTGCTGCTGCTCGCTTCGGTCGAGACGTGGCTGGCGGTAACGGCGGGCGTTGCCGCGGGTCTTGTTGTTGGCGCGCTCCCCGGTCTCAGCGCCACCATGGGTGTCGCGCTGCTCTCGCCGCTGACGTTCTTCCTGCCGCCCCTCGTCGGGATTCCTTTCCTCGTGGGTGTCTACAAAGGCGCCGACGTCGGTGGTTTCGTTCCGGCCATCCTGATTCGCACGCCGGGAACCAATGCCGCGGCCGCCACGCTGCTCGACGGCTACCCACTCGCCCAAAAAGGCTACCCCAACAAGGCGCTCCAGACGGCGTTGACCAGCTCGGTCACCGCCGACTGCCTGAGCGATTTCATCCTGCTCTTCTCGGCGCCGTTTCTGGCGATCGTTGCCAAATCGCTCGGCGTGCCGGAGCGTTTCACCATCATCGTGCTGGCGCTGGCCATCGTCGGCAGCTTCATTGGCGTGTCGCCTTTCCGCGGTCTCGCGTCGGCTTTTCTCGGCCTGATCCTGGCGTCCGTGGGGGTGGATACCGTCACCGGCAGCCAGCGCTTCCTGTTCGACACCGTGCAACTCTCCGACGGTTTCGGGATCCTGCCGGCGCTGATCGGATTGTTTGCCATGTCGGAAGTGATGCGCATGGCGGTCAAGGTGGAGAACGTCGGCTATCTGGAAATCCGCGAACGAACGCGAAGGGACGATTACCTCTCGTGGAAGGAGTTCCGCAGCCTGTGGCCCACCATTCTGCGCGCCACCGGCATCGGGTCGCTGCTCGGTGCCGCGCCCGGAATCGGCCCTTCATCCACCGCCTTCGTTTCCTACAGCGTGGCGCGGCGGGCATCGAAGAATCCGGAGGAATTCGGGAAAGGCTCGCTCGAGGGTATTTCGGCATCCGAAGCAGGGAACAGCGCGGTCGGCGGCCCCAACCTGATTCCGCTTTTGACGCTGGGCATTCCCGGTAGCCTGGTGGCGGCGGTGCTCTACAGCGCATTCCTGGCGCAGGGCATGCAGCCGGGGCCGAGGCTGTTCGAGGAGCAGGGCGACCTCGTTTACGGCCTCATCCTGTCGCTCATCGGCGCGAACGTCATCGTCTATTTCCTGGGCAAGGGCTTCATGCACATGGCCAAGTTCGTGGTAAATGTGCCGCGCCATATCCTTGCGCCAGCCATTGCCTTCATCGCGGTCGCCGGAACTTACTCCGTTGGCAACAGCTATTTCGATGTGGGCGTCATGCTGGCCTTCGGGCTCCTCGGCTTTTTCATGGACCGCTACAAGTTTCCCACCGTGCCGCTGATCATTGCGCTGATTTTGGGACGGTCACTGGAAGTTTCTTTGCTTCAGTCGATGGTGATCTTCCGCGGCGATCTTACGCGGTTCCTGGACAGCCCCGTGTGTGCCGTGTCCCTGGGACTCACGGTGTTCGTCCTTTGGCTGGGTCTGCGGCGCCTGCGGCGCCGCGAAACGGGGGGCGCGACAGTGGGCTCGGACACTGATTGAAGCCCAAGGCCGCCGCTGGTGAGGCGCAACTGAAATTTCGTGAACCGTGATTCGCCAGCCGTGACTGCTTGTTTAAGGCCCTGTCTGGATCGCGGACCCCGGCGATCCCGCGAACGGTGCACTGCTTCTGGCGATCGCGAGGCCCAGGACAGCGGCTTCGTCGCTGTTGGCCGCACCCCCCGCCTGCGCAAACAACGCTGATTCCTTGTTGTGACGCCGCATCGCAGAACAAAGCATACTGATTCCGCATGAAAAAGAAATTGCTGCGACCGACAACCCCCTTGTCGCGATCTAGCGTAGATGCAGTAGTGCGAGAGAAGATACGAGACGGATCGGAAAGAAAAGGCGGGAAAGGGTCCGCCCGGGGTTTTCCCGGTTTGCTGACCCGTCGCGAGTTATCGTTTTGATCGCTCCGGCGCGTCGCGCGACGGAATTTGCCACAGCCATATTGCAAGCAGAATCCCGAGTAACGTCAGCGCAACCTTCAGGTACGGGTTGGCAACGAAAAAAATGATCGAGATTGCCAGCGTACCCGCCATCAATCCAATCGCAAGGAGCTTGGTCCGGTAACGAATGCTGCGGTAGCGGCGCCATTCGCGGATGGTCGGTCCGACCGTGGGGTTGTTGAGCAGCCAGTTATAGAAACGCTCCGAGGCGCGCGCGAAGCACGCTGCCGCCAGGAGGAAGAACGGCGTGGCCGGCAGCACGGGCAGGATGACGCCCGCGACGCCCGCGCCGACGAAGCAGAAACCCAGAGCGACGTACAGCAGGCGCATCACCCGCGAATCATGTTTTCGGACTTCGTGCGAGTAATCGCGAATCATGTTTTCGGACTTCGTGCGAGTAATCGATTCGCTGCTTCACGGCGAGAGATCGGTGGTGAGGGGATGGTCTAAAGCTTTCCCGCCAAGAACGCGAAGGTCGCAGAGGCACGGAAAAGCTTTACCGCCGAGGTCGCCAAGACCGCGGAGGACTACAACTATCAGTTCGAAACGCGGCAAACGCCGTGGGCACATCACCGGCGTCTCTCTATGCCACCTTTGGCGTTGTCTTAGCGTGCTTGTAGCCACACATCGATCATCGTTTTCTTGGCGTCCTCCGCGTCTTTGGCGGTGAGGCTGTTATTTTCCTTGGCGCCCTCTGCGTCCCCAGCGGTGAGGCTTTTGGATACGGGTTATTCGATACACCCGGCTTCCATCCGCTGCTAGGTGCGCTTGGGCAAGCCCGCGATCCCTCGTAGCACTTCTATGAACGCGGAGCTGTCGAGGTCCGCGAGACCTTGTTGATAAGCTGCTTGCTGCAGCTGGGTCCAAAGGCTTGTCACAAGCA
>LJTT01000115.1 GCA_001303585.1 Betaproteobacteria bacterium SG8_41 | reverse complement strand
GCATCCAGCAGCACCTCGGAATTTCCTGGCCGTGGTTCCGGCGTCGATACGTGTTCCGCTTCGATGACGAAACGGAGAGCCTCATCATGCCGAAGGGGCGTTGCGTGTTTCTCGACGAGCAGATGCGCTGTCGCATCTACAAAGTCCGCCCGTTGCAGTGCCGCACCTATCCGTTCTGGCCGGAACTCATGAATCCTAGAGCATGGCGGGCGGAGGCGCACCGCTGCGAGGGCATCGACCGCGGCGCGGTGGTGTCGCTCGCGCGCATCCGCGCCGAGTTGGCGAAACAGCAGACCGGTTGAACGCGCTAGCCGAGCGCCAGCGCCACGACGCCGAGCACAATGGCTGCCGCGCCGGCGAGTCGGCGCCCGGCGTCCGGTTCCGACAGCAGGTGCGCTCCGAATAGCGCGGCAATCACGATGCTCACCTCGCGGGCCGGGGCGACATAGCTCACGGGCGTGAACACCATTGCGGTCAACACCAGGATGTAGGAAAGCGGGCAGAGGACACCAACGGCGATCGCCTCGCGCCGGCGCGTGCGCCAAACCTCGCGCACCCGCGGCCAGTGGCGCGCCGCGTACGGCGAGACCAGCAGCGTGCGCCCGAGGTTGCTTGCCCAGTCCAGCACCAGCGGAGGAATCAGCAAGACCGCGACTGCGTGTTTGTCCCACAATGTGTAACAGGCAATCATGGTCCCGGTGAGGAGACCAAAACCTACCGCTTCCGGATGGGTGGCCGCGCGGACGACGTCGCGGGGGCGAAGGGCCATGAAAAGAATCCCGCCAATCACCAATGCCGCACCGGCGAGCGCAAGCACCGTCGGCCGCTCACCAAAGTAGGCGATTGCCGCCAAGGTGGCGAGCAGCGGTCCCGTACCCCGCGCCAGCGGGTAAACGAGCGAGAGATCGCCGGCGCGATAGCCGCGCTGCAGGAGCAGGAAGTAGGCTGCGTGGATGACGGCCGTTCCGCCCATGAACGCGAGCTGCTCGGGGCTAAGCGCCCAGTCCCGGCCGGCGAGCAGCCATAGCGCAAGCGGCGTGTAGACGAGCACCGACACCATCCCGAACAGCCACACGAATGCGGCTCCGCCCCCCGCACGCTTGGCAAGGTAGTTCCAGCTGGCGTGCACGAAGGCCGCCGCGAGCACCAGCAGCAGCGCGAGTCCACTCATGCCGGGCGCCGTGGACGTCTCAATCGTTCAGGACGACAAGTTGTTCCGGCGCAACGAAAAGGTCGACTGCCACGCCAATCGTGAAGTAGGCCTCCCCACGTCGATGCATCACGTCGGCAAGCAGCACCTGCTCGCCGACCGAGACGCGGTAACGCACGATGTTGCCAAGGAACTCGGCATCGCGCACGCGACCAGTGAGCTTTGCCCGACCGGTCGGAGCCGGGCCGCCGGACGGTTGAAGCAGCACCGATTGCGGCCGGAACATGATGTGCCGGCCATTCGGTCGCGGTATTCCCGCGGTGAGCGGCAAAATCTCTCCCGCGCGCGTACGGAAAACAGGTTGGCTGTCGCGCCCGGTGATCTCGCCCTCGAGCACATTGGCGATGCCGAGAAACTGGGCAACGAAGCGGTTGGCAGGGTTGTCATACATTTCCATCGGTACGCCGACTTGCTGGATGACGCGATCGTTCAGGATGGCCATGCGGTCGGCTATGGCGTTCGCCTCCTCCTGATCATGCGTAACATAGATGGTCGTCACACCCAGGCCGCGCTGCAATTCGACGATTTCGTGACGCATCTGCACGCGCAGCTTGGCATCGAGGTTCGAGAGCGGCTCGTCGAGCAGCAACACTTGCGGTTCGATGACGAGCGTGCGCGCCAGCGCCACGCGCTGCTGCTGACCACCCGAGAGCTGTGCCGGGCGGCGCTGCGCGTACTGCCGCAGCCCGACCATTCCAAGAGCTGCCTCGACACGCCGGCTGATTTCCTCGCGCGCGAATCTGCGCTGCTCGAGCCCAAAGGCGACGTTGTCCCAGATGGTGAGATGCGGCCACAGGGCATAGCTCTGGAACACCATGCCGACATTGCGCTTCCAGGGCGGCAGCCGCGTGATGTCCGCGCCGCCGATCCGGATGCACCCCGTCCGCGATTCGCCGAAACCGGCGATGAGACGCAACAGCGTGCTCTTGCCGCAACCCGACGGGCCGAGGAAGGCGAAGAATTCCCCCGGCTTGATGGTGAGACTTACGTTATCGAGCACGCGCGTGGCGCCGAACGCGACGCTCACGTCCTCGATCGTGACTTCGGTGCTTTGAATGGCGAGGGGTGCGGCGGCGCTCATTGATTGTTTCCCTCCAGGCTATATTGGCGGCGCCCGCGTTCGATCAGGCGATTGGACAGATAGGTGCCGAGGCCAACCAGCACGACGGCGATGACACCAAGTGCCGCGCCTGGCCCCCGGCCAGCGGCGGTCTGCATGTAGACGTAGATGCCGTAGGAAAGCGGGGCATCCGCATTTTTCGACACCAGCATGAGCGTGGCGGACAGTTCCACCGCCGCCGTGACGAAGCTCGTCACGAATCCGGCCAGCATGCCGCCGGCCATGAGTGGCATGACGATACGCCGGACGGTGGTGAGTTTCGCAGCGCCGAGGGTCTCCGCCGCCTCTTCCATCGCCACATGCACCTGATGCAGCGCGGCGACACAGGCGCGCAGCGCGTACGGCAGACGCCGAATCGCATAGACCACGACCAGCATGACCCAGAACGTCGCGAGGGGCTGGCCGCCAGGCAATTCGACGCCATAGAACGTGCGCAGATAGCCGATGCCGAGCACCACGCCCGGAATGGCGAGGGCGGCCGTCGCGACGTAGTCGAGCACCTGCCTTCCGACGAGCCGCGTGCGCAGGATGAGGTAAGCGATCGCCGTGCCCAAAATGACATCCGCGGCCGCGGCCAGCCCGGCATAGAGAAACGTGTTGGTGATAAAGCCGGTCGACTCCGCGAACACTTCCGCGAAGTGCTTGAGCGTGTAGCCATCCGGCAGGACGCTGAACGACCAGATGGTGCCAATGGAAAGCAGGAAGATGCCTACATGTGGCGACAGCACCACAAGCAGGATCAGCACGATCAGCCCCATGGCGACCGCCTGCTCCCACGGCTTGAGCCGGCGCTTGGCGAGACCGCCCCCGCCGCGCTGGATCGTGGCGTACTGTTTGCCCTTCAGCGTCAGTGCCGAGGCCCACAGCGCCGCGAGCGAGAACACCACCATGATCACGGCAATCACGTAGCCGATCGGATCGGTAAGGCCGATAGAGGTAATGCGCAAGTAGGCCTGCGGCGCCAGCATATTGGTGACGTTCAGCACCAGCGGCGTGCCGAGATCGTCGAATACCTTGATGAAGACGAGCGCCGCGCCGGCGACATAGCCGGGCAGGGCAAGCGGGAAGACGATCTGACGGAAGAGCTTGATGCCGCTGGCGCCAAGATTCTGGGCTGCCTCCTCCATGGCGCGGTCGATGTTGGCGAGCGCCGCGGATAGATTGAGCAGAATGAACGGAAAGTAATGAATCGATTCGACGAAGATGACGCCGTTCAGTCCATCCATTATCGGGATGGTGAAACCGAAGAACCGATCAAGCAGCAGATTGAGACTACCGTTGCGACCAAACAGCAGCTGCATCGCCACCGCACCCACGAATGGCGGCATGATGAGCGGGATGACTCCAAGGGTTTGGATCAGGATCGCGCCGCGGAAATGGAAGCGCACCGTGAAATAGGCAAGTGGCAGCGCGATGAGCGAGGCAAACACCACCGACATGCCCGCCACGTACATTGAATTGGCGAACGACTCTCGAAACAGCGAGGTGCGGAAGAAATCCTCGAAGTTGACCAGCGTGAGAGCACCGGTTGCGTCGGAGAACGCGACGTGGACAACCTTCACGACCGGTACGACGAGGAATAGCAGCAGGAACGCGCCGAGCAGCAGCGCGACTGCCGCCTGACCCGGATGCCGTTGCATGGAAAGGGTAATGCAGCGCCGGGGTCAGGTGTCCGACCCCGGCGCGAGTCAGGTTATCGGGCGAGTTTCGCGGCCGACTTGGCGAGCTCCTCGGCTTTGCCGTAATTCTGCTTGGCGAGCGAGTCCCACTGTTCCTCGATTTCGGCCTGGCGTTTCGGCGCCGGTTTGCCTTTCTTGGTCTTCTTGAAACTGCCGGTGAAGCTCTTGTCGCCGGCCTGCTTGCTCGAGACGGGTACGGCGGTGAGCAGCTTGCGCGCCTGGGCGACCTGCTCGGTCCCCTTGCTGTTTGGTTTCTTCTTGAGGGCAGTCTCGGCCTCATGCAACGCCTTCCATGCTGCCGTCAGCTCCTTCAACCGGAAGGTGATCATGCGATCAAACAGCGAGTTGACCATCGCATAGCGCGCTTCAGACACATCGGTGTCGAATTTCACGGCCGCGCCCATCGACGTATCCTTGAATGGGTTGGGGAAGCCGGCGGGCGCCTTGGCATACGCCGATGGCAACACCGGCAGGCGAGAGATCTCCGGGTGCAGCAGCAGGTCCTGCCCTTCCGGCGACAGCAGATACTCTATGAACGCCGCCGCTGCCTTGGGATGCGGGCTGTTGGCGACGATGGCGACGTTAGCCGGCACCAGCGTGGTGAGTTTCGGATACACGAATTCGACCGGGAAGCCGGTCGCCTTGGAGGAAAACCCAAAGAAGTCGATCACGATACCGATTCCAAACTGGCCGTTGTTCACGCCATCTGGCACGCCAAAACTGCGCTCGGTGACCGTGGCGTAGTTGCCGGCAATCTCCATCAGCGTCGCCCAGCCTTTGTCCCAGCCCTCGCCCTGAAGGATCGTCTCAATCGTGAGATGCGTGGTGCCGGAGCGGCTCGGTGCGGAGATCGCGACGTGTCCGAAGTAAATCGGGTTTTTGAGATCGTCCCATTCTTTCGGCGCCGGCAACTGCTTCGCAGCGAGGTAACGGGTGTTGTACATGATGCCGTAGCCGGAGGCCGCGAAGCCCTTGTAGAAGCCGTCCGGGTCGTTGATCGGGTAGCCGCCGACCTTTTCCGGAATGCCCTTGGCCTTGGTCTCGTACTTCTGGAGCAGCTTGCCGGCCTTCAGCACTTCGAAAGCATCCGGCGCCGACGCCCAGAAGATGTCCGGCGGATTGGAAGCGGTCTCGCGAACATAGGCAATGCCCGAGCTGGTCGGCTTGTTCAGAACTTCCACTTTCGTGCCCGGGTGCTTCTTCTCGAACGCCGCAGCATAGGCCTTGAAAAGCTCCTTCGGGAAGGAGGTCACGATGACCAGCTTGTCCTCGAGTTTATCGGCGGCCTGTGCCCCAACGGTACCGAGCAGCCCGGGGAACACCAGCATCGCGAACAACGAACGGAAAACCCAGCGTTTCATGTCTCTCCTCCAAGAATTCCTGAGTTGGGACCCGGCACCCGTCGTCCGGGCCGATCAGTATATACAGGCTTTGGGGAAAGGCAGCCGTTTGCGTGGAACGGCGCACGGTCCGAAGGCCGTGCGGGAGGGAAACCGGCACTGGCCGCCGCCCACGTCGTCGGGGCGGCGGCCAGTCCGGGGGGATTACTTCTTTTCGGGCCTGAAGAAGCGTCCGTACTTCTCTTCGAGCGTGGCGGAGGTCGCCTTCCAGGTATCGGCTCCCACGGCAGCCGCGAGTTCTTCATGCATGCTGCCAATGGTGCGCAGCGCCTTTTGCTGCAGCGGGTTCTGGTCCGCTTCGAGCTTGAGCAGCGTGGCCGAGTCACGGCCAGAGGTAAGCGCCAGCATCAGATCCTGCTGGGCACGCATGGCGGCAGCGATATCGCCGGGGGCGGTCTTTTCGTAGCGATCGAGAATACCGGTCGCGGCCTTGATTTGCGCCTCGCTCGCCTTCTGGTCCTTCAGTGTGTCGAGAATGGTTTCCTTGCCGTGATCAAAGAACTTGGCCGCGAAGCGATCCGGATCCGGCGCGCGCGGTGCGCACGCT
>LJTT01000045.1 GCA_001303585.1 Betaproteobacteria bacterium SG8_41 | reverse complement strand
GATTCGAAAGCCAGCGCCGGTCGAGGATGTCGTTCAACCGCGCCAGAAAGCGCTCGCGGTTGCCGATATTGGGGCGACCCACGTGCAGTTGCTCGGCAAACGCCGGCGCGGCGCCAAAGATCGCGAGCCTGGGCGTCTTCTCACCGTGATGGCTTTGACGCGGTAAAGTCATGGGGCAGCGATTCTATTCATTCACTAGACCGGGTTTCAACCTGTGAACCACAAAGATCGTTAGCCACGGAATTACACGGAAATACACGGACGAAGACCCGACCGGGAGGCAGGTATACAACAACAAATTCCGTGTGGTTCCGTGGTTGTGGTGTTCTTTAGGCAACCTGTATTTACCAGTCACTGCTTCTTGAGCGGGTCACGCGCTCCAGTTCGCTGAATTGCTTGCGGGTGAAGGGCTCCCGGGCCCATCGTTCGCGGGAGGCCGGCAGCGGTTCACCGCGGATTATGCGTCCCACGATATCGTAGAACAAGGCGAGCTGGTAATCGTAGGCTCGCACAAGCAGCGTGCCGGCGTTATCTGATGAGAACACCGGAAAGCGCCTTACGTCGATGATGGCTCCGGTGTCCACGCGCGGCGCCATATGGTGACAGGTCACGCCATACTCCCGGGCGTCCTCGTAAATGGCAAAGTTGTTGCACCCGTAGCCGGGATACTCCGGCGGGCCGGGGTGGAAGTTGATGGCGGTCCCCGCCCGCTCCAGCAGGTCCGCCGGGAGAATCCAGCGGCCCAGATAGCTGATGATGCAGTCCCCGGTCCACGCGCGCGCCCGGCTCGGCAGGGGCTCGCCCCATTTACCGACGTGGGCGCTCACCTCCGGGAAGTTCAGCCGGCAGAATTCGATCGCCCTATCGGTATAGGCGTCGTTCGCCTTGCCGAGAAGAAGCACCGCGCGCACTGGCGCGTTCATCGACCCCGGGATGGCTTGCGCTCAACCAGGACCCAGAAGCCATCGGGCAACCGGTTGAACACGACCAGCTCGAATCGCTCAGTGAGCTTCGGCAGCCACCAGTGCGGGGGCTGCTGGATCAGGTGGGCATTGCGCCCATCGGGCAGCACCTTCATGGCGGGCTGCGTGTGGACCGTGAAGACACCGTACTGGAGCGTCACACGCTTCAAATCATCCAGTACGTTGTCCAGCAAATCCGGCTCGATGTGTTCCAGCACGTCGATGCACGCGACCAGGCTGCAGGGTTCCGGCGGCTTCGACCACGCCATAACCGCGGGGTCGTAATGGTGAACCTCGAGCGGCGTCTGGATATGCTGCTTCAACGCCTCGCCCAGGTGTCCCTTCCCGGCGCCGTAATCGAGCAATTCCACGGCATCGAGCAATTCCCCTGTGCGCAAGCGCCCAATTACTTCGGCGACGATGGGCGCGTACGCGAGGGACGCTACCCCGTACTGCGGGTTCTCGTGCAGCTTGCGCTGCATCTCCCGATACGCCTCGGTGATGAGCGGGGACGAGGGGTCCAATGAATGCGACATCGCCATCATGATGACACCCGGCGGACCAAGCCGTCAAAGCAGTGAGCGGTGGGTGGTAAGCGCTCAACCCTACGCACCCTTTGAACGTTACGAGAGGTAGCGAATCGCCCATTTGGGTTCGATATGATCCCCGGCAAACCGCATCACAATCTGGACGCTTGGAAGGAGTCGATGGCGTTGGTTGGCACTGTCTATGAGGCGACGCGCGACTTTCCGCCGGAAGAAACATATGCCCTTGCGTCACAGCTCAGACGCGCAGCGGATTCGATACCCGGCAACTTGGCGGAGGCCGCCGGCAGAGACGGCCACAAGGAGTTTGCGGGCATCGCGCGCGGATCGCTGAGCGAGCTGCAAACCCAGCTATTGATTGCGGCCGACCCAGGTTATCTCGCGAGGAAACACCGGGCGTTCGTCTTGCCTGACAGAGTGTCGCGGCTCCTTGCCGGGTTGCACAACAGCGTGGCGGCGCCCGGCTAGGGCGCCGCCTACACCGGCGACCGCTTACGGATTCTTGCTAACCCCTTACGGCTGACCGCTTACTCGTCATCGATCAGATGCCAAGGCCGGCCAGCTGTTTTTCCGGATAGCGCGTGCCGGCGGCGACGTTGGGCGGAAACGCCTTGTCGAGCTGGTCGAGTTCGTCCTTCGTCAGCTGGACATCGACCGCGGCGCAGTTCTGCTCGAGATAGGCGCGGCGCTTCGTGCCCGGGATCGGCACGAGCCCCCCCTCCTGCGCCAGCAGCCAGGCGAGCGCGATTTGCGCCGGCGTGCATTTCTTCGCCGCGGCAATTTTCTCGAGCGGCCCCAGCAGCTGGGCGTTCTTCGCGATGTTGTCCGGATTGAAGCGCGGGTGGTCGCGCCGGCGGTCCTTGGCGATCAGCGCATCGAGGTTCTTGATCGTGGCCGTGAGAAATCCCCGCCCGAGTGGCGAGTAGGGCATGAAGCCGATCCCCAGCTCGCGGCAGGCCGGCAGGATCTCTTTTTCGACATCGCGGCTCCAGAGCGAATACTCGGTCTCGACCGCGGTCATCGGGTGGACCTTGTGCGCCCGCCGGATGGTTTGCGCCCCGGCCTCGCAGATCTGCAGGTAGCGCACCTTGCCCTGCTCGACCAGCTTCTTCATCGCGCCCACCGTGTCCTCGATCGGCACGCTTTTGTCCACCCGGTGCAAACCGTAGATGTCGATCACGTCAACACCGAGCATCTTCAGGCTCTTCTCGCACGCTTGCGGCACGTAGTCGGGGTGGCCTCCCGTGAGCGCCGGGCCGCCGCCCGCGTCGCCGCGCGACGCCAGGGCAAGATTTCCGAACTTGGTCGCGATCAGGACCTTGTCGCGCTTGCCCTTGATCGCCTTTCCGATAAGCTGCTCATTGACGCCATTGCCGTACGCATCCGACGTCACGACGAGATTGACGCCGAGATCAATCGCGCGGTGAATGGTGGCGATGGATTCCTCGTCATTGGGCTCGCCATAGCTGATCGACATGCCCATGCACCCCAATCCGACCGCCGACACTTCCGGCCCGTTCTTGCCCAGCTTGCGTTTCTGCATCGTTTCCTCCTCTTAGCCGCCGATTAATCCACTCTCAAAATCGATTCTAGCCGCCGATGAACGCCGATGAACGCCGATTTATACTGCGTGAAAATACGGTAAACGTATTTGTTGGCCGAATTGGGCGGGCCAAGTGCGACTTCGGAACGCGCCGTGTACAGGTCGCGAAGCCCAAGTAGTCCGAGTCGTTGCATCGGCGTTCATCGGCGTTCATCGGCGGCCCAAATGCGGGTTTTACTTTCAGTGCCTCGGCGGCTCCGTGTCTATTTCGCGTAAGTCACTGTGAGCTCGCCCACGCCGTCCACATGGCCCTCGAGCCGGTCCCCGGCCTTGACCGGGCCCACGCCTGCCGGCGTTCCCGACATGATCAGATCGCCCGCACGCAGGGTAATGAGCCTGGACAGGTAGGAAATCATTTCAGGCACGTTCCAGATCATTTCCGAAAGATCGCCCTTCTGCTTGACCGCGCCGTTCACCTTGAGCCAGATCGCGCCTTTGGCGGGATGTCCCGCCATCGCCGCCGTTTTCAGCGCCGTGCAGGGTGCGGAGTTGTCGAACGCCTTGCCCATTTCCCACGGGCGGCCCATCTTCTTCGCTTCGCCCTGCAAATCGCGGCGCGTCATGTCGAGGCCGACGCCATAGCCGAAGACGTGATCGAGCGCCTTTTCCGCGGGAATGTCGGCGCCGTCCTTTCCGATCGCGACGACCATCTCGATCTCATGATGCAGGTCGTTGGTGGCCTGCGGAAAAGGTATCGTTGCCCCGTTCGGCACGATGGCGTCCGCCGGCTTCATGAAGAAGAACGGCGGCTCGCGCTCGGGATCGTGGCCCATTTCGCGCGCGTGCTCGGCATAGTTGCGCCCCACACAATAAATGCGTCCCACGGGAAAGACCTCGTTGCTCTCGGCAACAGGCAGGTGCGGTGTCGGGCGAAATTTGACGGCGTAGTCCATGAGGGTGTCTATCCAGATCAAGATTGAGTTCAAGTAGCCCGCCCTGCGAATCGAACCGCATCCGGGCCGCGACAGCGGGGGCGAATGTTAGGGGGCAGGCCCGCGGACAGCCGTCCGCGGAACCCGCGAAATTATGCGCGAAAGCCCCCCCAGGCGCAATTTTCGGCGCGGCCAGCCGCTATAATCCAGCCGAACCGCGGTTCTGCATCCGGAAACCTGAATTCAATCCCGATTGCCCGCACGCCAGGAAAAGGTGCTCGGCCATGAGCGAGCGCGGGCACAAACTGCAGGAGGAGCCATGAAGATCAAGTCCCTGAAAGCGAGCGTGCATCGTTTCGCCGCCAAGGTGCCGTTGCTGAAGGAGCCGATCGACCGCAAGGCCGTGTTGTGCGAGGTCGAGACCGACAACGGCCTCGTCGGCCTCGGGCTGACGGGCGGGGGCTTTCTGCCGCTGGCAGTCGTCACCGCGCTCGAGAAGGAGCTGCTGCCCGTGGTCAAGGACATGGATCCCCGCGACACCGAGGCAATACACGAGAAAGTGTGGTGGAAGCTGAACCAGCGCTCCATGACCGGCGTCATCTCGAGCGCGCTGTCCGCGCTCGACATCGCGCTCTGGGACATCCACGGCAAACACGTCGGCCGCACCGTGGCGCAGCTCCTTGGCGGCGCGCGCGACTGGGCGCCCACCTATTGCACCTTCGGCTTTCACGAGTACGACCGCGACCAGCTCGTCGAAGCGGCAAAGCTGCAACTCAAGAACGGGCACCGGCGCCTGAAAATGGTGGTGGGCGTGCACAAGGACGGCTGGCAGGAGGATGCGCGGCGCGTGCGCGCCGTGCGCGATGCCGTGGGGCCCGACATCGAGCTCATGATGGACGCCAACTACAAGTTCAACCCGGTGGATGCGCGCCAGCTGTGCCGCGCGATCGAGGACTGCAATCTCACCTGGTTCGAGGAGCCGCTCTACCAGAACGACACGCGCGCCATGGCCGATCTGCGGCAGCATACCAACATCCCGATCTCCGCCGGCCAGAACGAGGGCCATCGCTGGCGCCTGCGCGAACTCGTCCTGCACCAGGCAGTCGACATCCTGCAGCCCAACGTCTGCTATTGCGGTGGCTACACCGAGGCAGCAAAGGCGGGCCATCTGGCTCAGGCCTTCAACCTGCCGATCGCGAACGGGGGCGGCTGGCCTTTGCACAACCTTCACACCATGGCGGGCCTCATGAATGGCTGGCGCGTCGAATTCCACCTCGACATGCAGGCAGTTGGCGAGATGATTTACATCAATCCGCCGCGGCCGGAGAACAACATCGTCAAGGTGCCCGCCAAGCCTGGATTGGGTCTCGAGCCGAATCGCGACGTGCTCAAGGACACTCTGGTAAAGGCGTGAGCCGTGAGCCGTGATTTGCGAACCCAAAAGACCTCTTGTCGGCTGCGTCGGCCCGCGTGACACGCGGCGCCGCTCACACCCGGCAAAACACGATTCACGATTCACGATTTACGATTCACGGTCGTGAGCGAGGGCGCGAGCCTGTGGGCGCTGTTCACCTCCAGTTTTCTCGCGGCGACCCTGTTGCCCGGCGGCTCCGAAGCGGCGCTCTTTGCCGTATTGAAGCTGCATCCCGGGCAGCAATGGCTCGCACTCGGCGTCGCAACGCTGGGTAACACGCTGGGCGGCCTGTCCTCCTACTTGATCGGACGCGTCATCCCCCAGAAGCAGTCGCTGCGCGGCCTGCCAATGCTGCAAAAATATGGCAGCCCCGCTTTGCTCCTGTCCTGGGTGCCGCTGATCGGCGATCCTCTGTGTGTTGCCGCCGGCTGGCTGCGCTTCAATCTGCTGCTTGCGACGCTCTTTATCGCACTCGGCAAGTTCGCGCGTTATTGGGTCATTGCGGTCACGGTGGTTTGATTGGAGCGGAATCCGAGATATCCACGACCAGCATCAAG
This sequence comes from Betaproteobacteria bacterium SG8_41, assembly GCA_001303585.1. GTDB lineage: Bacteria > Pseudomonadota > Gammaproteobacteria > Burkholderiales > SG8-41 > SG8-41. The sequence goes on along the minus strand of LJTT01000045.1, from coordinate 13,948 downwards.
CGCGGATAAACGCGGATGAACGCAGATACATTCAGGCAGAAAAAAGGGAACAACGACAGAATTCGTCCTACAAGGTAGTCGCTCCCGCCTTTTCCTTTATCCCGTCGCAGGACACCGATGTAGCCCGGCGAAGCGACAAAAGCGAACGGAAATCGGAATAGTGCCCTTTCCCCAAAACTGCCCTCTTACGATTCGCGATTCACGACAATCCAGCGGCGTCGACCATTCAAGTAAGCCCGTAAAACGGCTTGTCCTGAGCGAGTGGAACTGGATGAAAACGACGTCACCGGGTGGCGACGGGCAACCCATGGCGCGCAACTATGTCACAACGGATGCGCCGTTTTAAGCGGGGCGTGACGCAAGTCACGCGCGCCGCCCCCCTTGGCGGTTGCCGGGCCGAAAGCGCCATTGAGATAATTCAATGCTGCGGGGTCCGGGCCCGCAACGGGGGGAACCATGTCAGCAGAAGCTCAGGCCGTCGGCTTTTCCGGCGCTGCGCTGCAATTTTCGGATGCGGCGAGTTTCAGAGCCTGGCTGGAACGCCTCCCACATGGCGATCTCGTTCGCTGCCACGCCGAGTTTGCCACGCAAGTGCAGCAACTCTCCCGTGCGCCGCTCAAACCCTCCACCAGGCTGGAGCTGCTCGAGCTCATGCGCGAGACCGTCGCCGACATGCAGCGCAGCTATGGCAAGCTCTGCTGGGGACGCCCGGTGCCACTCAACGCCGGGGACCGCGTGATCTGGGCACACGTCGTCGGCATGTGGCGTGACATGGCCGCCGCGTATGACCTGCTCATCATCGACATCGCAAACGGTGCCGACGACATCGCCGCTCGCGCTCACCTCATCTGTCAGCGAGCGCTGCGCTACACGGGGTTGGCAATCGGCGAGTACAACCGCGTCTATCACACCGTCAGCAGCGACTTGTGGCGCCAGCTCCATCGGCTCTACATCTTCGCCGAGAATGCAGGCGTCGCGATGGCGAGCGTTCACGATCCGCTCGGCCGCAGCGATCCGACGACGACCTGCGCCTCGACCTACCTCCACACGCTCCTCGCGCAGCTCGCGCAGCCGGACGCGCTGACGCTGCAGCAGATGAAACTGCTCGACCGCTGGCTCGACCGGTGGGAACGGCTTGTGACCCTGTCGGCCGACCCGTTCCCGGAGAGCACGATTCCGCCGCTCGCGGTAGATCTTGCCGCGGAAAGCGGCATTGGCTTCGCCCGGGACCTGCCCGCCTCCGGCGTGCGCCACCTCGATCTGCAGCCGCTCGGCAAGATGCTTCGCGAGCTGGTCGCCTTCCTGCGGCAAGGACAAACGCCGGCGGAAATCGGCCTGGGCGACTTGCCGCGCGTCCCATGCGAAAACTTTCTGCTGTTGCTCTATATCCAGTGGTGCGCCGCCGGTACCGGGCGCATGGACCGACGCGTGCGGGCCGAGCGGAAGGTCATGATCTTTCCAAGCGTCCCCTCGATCCATTTCCATCTGGCTGCCCAGACCGCTCGCGCCACGGCCAGCCCGGGCGATGCGCGAGTCCTCGCGGCGCGCGGCACGCGCGGTGCGCCGGCGATTTGGTCCGAGCATGCGGGAGCCGTAGAGACCTGGATGATCGTGAATCAAAGCGCGTCCGGTTTGCTTGGCCTGTGCCGCGACCCGGAGGCGGGAACAGGCATCACGCATGCCCAGCTGCTGGGCGTTCGCGCGCCGGGTGACCACAACACGCATCTCGGCGTCGTGCAACGCCTGATCGTCGATGAGGACGGCGCGATCTGGGTCGGGCTGCGGTTGCTGCCGGGCGCCCCTCAACCGGCTGCCGCCAGGGTTGTTACGACGATCTCGGAGAAGCCGGCGGATGCGAAGATTGAGCGCGCCTTGATGCTCCCGGCCGACACCACGCTGAAATCCCCCGCAACAATCGTGCTGCCCCCCGCGTGGTTCCGCGCCAACCGGGTAATCGAACTGCACGGCGACAAGGCGCAGAGCATACGATTGCTGGCTCTCACCGACCGCGGCACCAATTTCGAGCGCGCAACCTATATGGCCTCGGCCTCATAGCCTGGGGCAAGCGGCTCCCGCGCCTGGATCGACGTCCCTTGCGCGGGGCCCGCCCCCAGCGGCGACTCATGAGCTGTGAACTTTGCGATCACGATGGCGGCGAACTCATTTGGCGCGATTCCCGCTGCCGCGTCGTCTACGTCGATGAGCCAGGCTACCGCGGTTTTTGCCGCGTCATCTGGGGCGACCACGTCAAGGAGATGACCGATTTGCCCGAGGACGCCCGGGCAAATCTCATGCGCGTCGTTTTTGCGGTGGAAGCTGTCCTGCGGGAAATCGTGCGCCCGCAAAAGGTCAATCTGGCGTCCCTCGGCAATCTCACGCCCCATCTGCATTGGCACGTGATACCGCGCTTCAGCGAGGACCCGCATTTTCCGAATCCGGTCTGGGGCGCCCGGTTGCGGGCACCGGTTGCCGCCAGCATGCCCCCGCCCATTGCTGAATTGCGCATCGCCCTTGCCCGGCGGCTCGGTGACCCTGAGCGGTGATGGGCATCATGCCGAAAACGTGCACTAATTCCGTGGGTTCCAGTATTTTTGCACCGCCCCGGGTGATCTAGTTCACTGGCGTATCCCGGGCACTTCAGCTAGCCTTCGATAATTGGGACGGTGCGTTTCAAGCCGCAGGTCGTTGCCCCTGTGCAGAAGGGGGACACGGCCGCGGCATGATGGTCGCTGGGCCGACGCCATCGCCTCCGGGAAAATCATCTGGTCCAGCGCGTGACGATATCGAAGGACGCCTGAGATGACCATTCAGCCGCTCGCCTCTGCCGAATACCCGCTTGAATTCAAGGACAGCGCAAGCTGCAAGAGCTGGGTCGAGCAGCTCACGCTCACCAATATCCAGCTCACGCAGCAGGTGCTCACGCGTCAGCTCGCCAGCCTCAACGCGGCCAAATTGCCAGCCCTCGAGCGCCTGAAGATCCTCGAGGTGCTCAAGGAACCCGCGCACTTCGTTCAGACAGAGTCCGCCAAGCGCTATTCCGGCAAGCCACTGCCGCTCGACGCCAACGAAACCACGGCGTGGAACAACGTCATCGCGCTGTGGCAGGAGACGAGCAACAATTACCAGCATTGCCTGAAAGCCTACCGCGATGGCGACGTCACGATTGCGCCCCACGCTGCGTTGGTGACGATGCGGTGCCTGAGGCTGCTCGGCTGCATCATGCTCGATCATTACCGCGTGTATCGGCAGCCACCGGGCCTGATGTGGCGCGAGCTGCACGAGATGTACTCGTTTGCGGAAAGCCACGGATTCGCGCGCATTCGCGTTCAGGACTGCTTCACGCATCATGACCCCGATTCCAGCTGCGCCGAGAATTACGTTCAGACCCTGCTCGCGCATCTGGCGAACCCATTCTCGCTGTCTGTGCGGCAGATGGCATTCGTGTCACGCTGGCTGGAGAAATGGTCCACCCTGGTCGGTCTCGCAACCCAACCGCTGCCGACCGGCCCTATCCCTTCACTGGCAGTCGACCTGACGAGCACGACCGGCGTGGTCTTTGGCGGCAACCTGGAGCCCCATCCGAACCTGCGCTATCTGGATCTCGAGCATCTTTCCAAGACGTTGCGCCAGACGATCAACTTCCTCAAGGCGGGGCAGACGCCGGGCCAGCTCGGCCTGGGCGATGACGCCCGCCAGCCCGGCTGCGAGAACCTCATGATGCTGCTCTACGTGCAGTGGTGCCGCGCAGGAACCGCGCGCTCCGAGGAGCGCTCCGCGGCCGAAGAGCCGGCAGAGGTCTGTTTCGGCCTGGCCGCCTCTCATGCCAATATCGGCGGCCCGCAGATGCGCCCGCCGCACGAGATCACCGCGCGAGAAAGGCGCGAACAGGATTCGTTCGGATTCGTCGCGCGCGTCGATCACGACAAGGAGCGAGCGGCGCAGAGCCAAAAACTGGAGCCATGGCAGATCCTGAACCATAGCGCCTCGGGCTTCATGTGCATGCTGCGCGAACCGAATGGCCAAGGGCGCATCAGCCACAACCAGATTCTCGCCGTGCGTCGAAGCGGCGGACGCCACTTTCATGTCGGAATGGTGCAATGGCTGAGAATGGATGAGAGCGGGGAGCTCTTCTGCGGCGTGCGCCTGTTTCCGGGTACGCCCCAGGCGATCTCCGTGCGCCCGTCGAATTTCAATCTCGCGGGCACCAGCCGCTTCGAACAGGCACTCCTGCTGCCGGAAGTGCCGGCCCCGGCGACGCCCGCAACGCTGGTGCTGCCGGCCGGCTGGTTCCAGAGCGGCCGCTTTGTCGAGGTCTACTCGGATCGCAAGCAGGTGGCGAAACTGCTCAACCTGCTCGAGAAGGGCAGTGACTTCGACCGCGGCACCATCGTCGTCGTCTAGCCGCCGGCACCCGGATTCCAGATGCTCGGGCGGGTAACCCCGCTTCCGCGTGGTGACCGTTTACCGATAATCAGGCGCTGCGCGCCACCACCTCCCGGTTGCGCGGGATCAGCAAACGCTCCGCCGGGAAAACCGCGCTGAAGGTACTGCCGCGCCCCGGCTCGCTTCTGATGTCGAGGCCGGCCTTGTGGCGGCTGAGCACGTGCTTGACGATCGCGAGTCCCAGGCCCGTGCCGCCGGTCTCCCGGGAACGGCTTCGGTCCACCCGGTAGAAGCGCTCCGTGAGCCGATGTATGTGGTGCGGCGCGATGCCGATTCCGGTGTCGCGTACGCTGAAGAACCCGTCATCCCCGCTTCGCCGCCAGCCGATGACCACCTCTCCCCGCTCAGGGGTGTAGCGCACCGCGTTGCTGATGAGGTTGGTAAACGCGCTACGCAGCTCTTCTTCCGCCCCGCTCAGCCAGTCATCGCTTTCCAGCTCGACCGTCACACGGTGGCGCCCGCCCGACAGCGCGCACGCGTCGTGATACAGCGAGCGCACAAGATCCGGGACGTTGACCGGCTCTTCGCGCAGCGGGCTGTGGGAGCTTTCCAGCCGCGACAGCGTAAGCAGGTCCTCCACCAGCCGCTGCATGCGACGCGCCTGCTCCGACATCAGCGGGACCGAGCGTCGCATGAGTTCACCATCGGCCGCCTTGGCTTCCGTAATGGTTTCGAGGAACCCCCCCAGCACGGTGAGCGGCGTGCGCAGTTCATGCGACACGTTTGCGATGAAGTCGCGGCGCATCGTTTCCACGCGCTCCAGATCAGTGATGTCGCGGCTGATCACGAGCTTCTGCCGCTCGCCGTATGGGACCAATTGCACCGAGAGAATCAAGTCTGGACCGCGTGATTGTCGCAACACGAGCGGTTCGCTGAATTTTTGCGATTGCAGGTACTCCGAGAATCGGGGCTGCCTCACCAGATAGGTGATCTGCTGGCCCCGGTCGCGCGCGTGATCGAGGCCGAGGTGTTCCTCCGCCTTGGGATTGCACCACTCAATGCGGTCCCTGGCATCGAGTATCACCATGCCATCAGGCATGGCGGCGCTGGCCTCCTGGAAGTCCTTGAGGGTCGCGGTAAGACGAGACTCGCTCTGGCTTTGATGGCGCAACATCCGGTAGAGGTCGGCGAACACCTCGTCCCATACGCCCCATCCCGGGGGTATCGCTTCGGGCTTTGGATCCTGCAGCCAGCGTCGCAGCGCCGCGATGTGACGGTAATGCATGAGCGCGTAGAAGAGCAGCCCGGCAGCAAAGAGCGTCAGCGCGGACACGGGCCCAGCGACGGCCCGCACCAAAAGGCACACCAGCGACCACGTCGCCAGGACCACCAGAAATCTGCCCCAGGTACTATTCACGCACGGCTCCGCGCCAAGGGCGTCATTATCTCACGCGCCCGTGGGGCAATGGCCCGGCGGTCTCAGGCGGTGGACAAACGATAGCCTGCGCTGCGGACGGTCTGAATGAGGCGGTCATGGCCTGTTGCCTCAAGTGCCTTGCGCAGCCGGCGGATATGCACGTCAACCGTGCGCTCCTCTACGAAGACATGATCGCCCCATACCTGATCGAGCAGCTGGGTGCGCGAGTAGACGCGCTCGGCGTGCGTCATGAAGAAGTGCAGGAGCCGGAACTCCGTGGGGCCAAGCGACAACGTCTGCCCGTTGCCGGTCACGCGGTGGCTGACCGGATCGAGCTGCAGGCCATCGACATGGACCGCGTCATCGGTGGCCTGCGGCGCGCGACGTCTCAGCACCGCCTTGACGCGCGCGTTCAACTCGCGCGGGCTGAAGGGCTTGGTCAGATAGTCGTCGGCGCCGGTTTCGAGGCCGGTCAGCTTGTCTTTCTCGTCCACGCGCGCCGTCAGCATGATGAGCGGAATGGCATGCGTGCGCCTGTCCGTGCGCAACCGCCGGGCGAATTCGAGGCCGCTCATGCCGGGCAGCATCCAGTCCAGCACCACCAGGTCCGGCAGCTCGGTGCGGACCATCTCCAATGCCTGTTCCGCGTTATCGGCCCGCAGGGCGCGGTGGCCGGCGAGCTCCAAGTTGTATGAGACCAGCTCCTGGATCGCGGGCTCGTCCTCGACTACCAATACGGTTGCCGTCATCGCTGAGGTGGGGGGCAGAAGGCGTTGGGCCAATATTATTAAACAAACATTACAGCGATGTGACAGCGAAGCGCTGCCGGCAAAAAACCCGTTTGGTATCAGAGTTTTCGTTGCATGGTCCCTCGGGTATCATGAACCCCTTGGGAGGTCACAATGGCAGGGTTGAACAAGGGCGTGCCGCAGCCAACCGAGATCAAGCTACACCAGGCCTCGCGGGTTCTGGAGATCGCCTACGCCGATGGGAGAGTCTTCAAGCTGCCGTGCGAGTTTCTGCGCGTCTACTCGCCCTCCGCCGAGGTCCGCGGCCATGGGCCTGGGCAGGAAGTGCTGCAGATCGGCAAGAAAGACGTCGCCATCACCAAGGTCGAGCCTGTGGGCAATTACGCGGTGCAGCTCACGTTCTCCGACGGCCACGATACCGGCATCTACTCCTGGGATCTCCTCTACGAGTACGGCGCCCGTAAGGACGAAATGTGGCAGCTTTATCTGAAGCGTATGGAAGAAGCCGGTGCGAGCCGCGAAGCGACAGGCAGTAAGCAGTAAGCTGCTGGAATCCGATTGGCGAACCATTATCTACGGCTTACGGCTCCCCGCTCACCACTTACCATGACAAAAACGACGGACTTTGGCTACGAGAGCGTCCCTGAGGACGAGAAATCGCAGCGCGTTGCGGGCGTGTTCGATTCGGTCGCGGCCCGCTACGACCTGATGAATGACCTCATGTCGCTCGGCTTGCACCGGCTCTGGAAGCGCTTCGCGGTGACGCAGAGCCTCGTGACGCCGGGCTCGCGCGTACTCGACGTGGCCGGCGGCACTGCCGACCTTGCCCGGCTCTTCGCGCAGCGCGTCGGTCCCCGGGGCGAGGTGGTGCTCACCGATATCAACGGTGCGATGCTCCGGCGCGGGCGCGACCGTCTGCTCGACAACGGCCTTGCCGTGCCCGCAGTACTCTGCGATGCGGAGCGGCTGCCCTTCACAAGCGGATATTTCGATTGCGTAAGCGTCGCTTTCGGCCTGCGCAACATGACGCACAAGGACGCTGCGCTCGCGGAAATGCGCCGGGTGCTACGGCCCGGTGGACGGCTGCTGGTACTCGAGTTCTCCCGCGTCTGGCAGCCGCTCAGGCCGCTCTATGATGCCTACTCTTTCAACGTGCTGCCGCGGCTTGGCCAGCTGGTGGTGAACGACGCGGCGGCCTACCGGTATCTTGCCGAGTCGATCCGGATGCACCCGGACCAGGAGCAACTGAAGCAGATGATGGAGCGCGCTGGGCTAGAGCGGGTGGAGTACTTCAATCTTGCCGCGGGCGCCGTTGCCCTGCATCGGGGATACAAGTTCTGAGGCCAGCGCCGCCGCAACGCGGCGGCCACAATGGAGCGTACCGCTCTTTCCATGCTCGAACCCGCCGCTGCGACTTCCATCAACCACCTGCTGCGCGGCGCGAGTTGGGCGCGCGAGGCACTGCTGCCTCACACGGGCAAAACCGCGCGCTTCGAGATGTTGCCGCTCATTGTCTCGCTCACGGTGCTGGAAAACGGCGAGGTCGCCGCAGCGTCAGCGGGAGCGGCTCCGTCGGTCACGATCCGTCTCACCCCGGGACTGCTGCTGCGGCTTGCGGCTCGCGACGACAATGCGTGGCGGGAAGTCGAGGTGATTGGCGACACGGATTTCGCCGCAGCCATCAATCATCTCGTTCGCTACCTGCGCTGGGACGTCGAGGAAGACTTGAGCCGCCTCTTCGGCGATGTCGCCGCCCACCGCATGGCCGAGACCGGCCGCTCATTCCGCCGCTGGGGCGAGCAAACCGCGCAGCATGCGGGCCGCTCGCTCGCTGGTTACTGGACAGAGGAAGACCCGCTCATCGCGAGTAGCCACGAGGTGACGGAGTTCAATCGCGCGGTTGACGCGTTGCGCGACGATGTCGCGCGCCTCGAGAAGCGGATCGAAACCCTTTCAAACCGCCCGGGCGCCAAGCCCGACAAGACAGCTGCTTCGATATCGAACCGCCATGACGCCAAGAAAACCGGCCATTGAACCGCGGAGATACGGAGAGAAACAATTTACGTTTAACGATTCACGGCATTCTTGTCACTGGTCACTGCAGTGGGGCGGGGCGCGCAGCGAACCGCTCCTTGGCGAACGCCACGCGTTCTGCGATAGTTTTGAGCCCGGTGTGGTAGCGCTCGACCTGCTCCAGACGTAACCGCAGCCCCTCCCGGTTGGCCATCTGGATCGCAAGCCCGGGGCGCGCATTGAGCTCGAGGATCAGCGGTCCCTTGTCGCGGTCGAGCACGATATCGATTCCCTGGTAGCCCAGGCCCGTCAGCTCGTAGCTGCGGGCGCCGAGCTCGAGCAGCACGTCCCATCGCGGAATGGTAACGCCGGCGACAGGGTTGCCGGTATCAGGATGCTCCTCGACGATGGACGTTCCCCAAACCGCGGTGAGCGTCCTGCCGGTCGCCATATCGATGCCGGTCCCGAGCGCGCCCTGATGCAGGTTCGCCTTGCCGCCCGAGACGCGCGTGGGCAGGCGCACCATCGCCATCACCGGAACGCCCAGGAATACGATGATTCGCACGTCCGGCACGCCACGATAGGTGATCGCCTCGAACACCGGATCGAAGATGACGCGGTACTCGATCAGCGCCTTGTCGGTCTGCCCCCCGAGGCTGTAGATGCCCGACAGAATATTCGACACGTGGAATGTCATTTCCTCTTCGTCGAGGAAAGTCCCGTCGGCCACGCGAAAAAGCGAGCCCGTTCGCCCGGTGACAACGACAATGCCGTCGCCCTGGCTGCCGCGGGCGGGCTTCACGACAAAGTCCCAATGCTGCGCAATCAGCGCCGGCAGCTCCCGCATCTGGCGGTGGATCTCGATCACGCCGTAGAGCTCGGGTACGGCCACGCCCGCGCTCATCGCAAGCTGCTTGGTCAGCGCCTTGTCGTCGACCAGCGGGTAACAATCCCGCCGGTTGTAGGGCAAGGTGTACTCGGCGTTGCGCCCGTTAAGCCCAAGCACGCCGGCAGCACGCAGCCGGCGGGCAATATCGAACGCGTTCATCATCGCGCCAGCACCTTAAATCGCCGCAACTCGGTGAGGCGATAACCGGTGTAGCGGCCGAGCAGCAGCGTCGCCGCCAGCACGATCAGCAGAAGCTCGGGGAACACGAAGGCAAGGTGCTCGACCACCCGCACGTTCATGAGGAGATAGCAGAGCGCGCCTACAAAAATGCTGCCGGCGGCCTGCTGGAAGGCTTCCGCTGCCCCGCGCTCCTCCCATACTAGCGTCATGCGCTCGATCGTCATGGTCAGAATGACGATGGGAAAGAGCCCGATCGAGAGCCCCCGATCGAAGCCGAGGTGATGTGAAATCACGGTCAGCGTCGCGAGCAACAAAATCACGACGATGACGATTGCCGCAAGACGCGGCACGAGCAGCAGTTTCAGCTGCTCCAGGTAGAAGCGAACAGCCAAACCCAGCCCGACCACGATACTCAGGAAGACAACGCCCCACAGGACACCGGTCGCCCGAAAAGAAAGCGCAATCAGGACCGGCATGAAGGTGCCGAACGTTTTTACCCCAACGATGTTGCGCAGGGCCACGAGCAGCAGGATTCCGACCGGAATCACGAGTATGGTTCGGAACAACGATTGAGCCTGCAGCGGCAGGCCGAACAGCGAGAACTCCACAAACCGCTTTTCGAGCTCCCGCTGCTGTGCGACGGCGGCGCGCATGGCGTACTCGTACGAACGGCTGGTGCCGATGGTGTGGCGCAGATTCTTGCCGCCGCTCACTTCAGCGACGGGCGACGTGCCGCGCCACCAGGGCAGGAACACCTGGCCCGGCTGCTCGACGACGTTCCTCACATGCAGCGTGCGCCAGCGGCCCCCGGCGTGATACTCGATCCACCGGTGAAACTGCGCATTGCGCCGTTCCGGGGCCAGTGCGATGCCGTTCACCGCTCGCGCCGGGATGCCCGCAAGCTGCAGAAGCTGCACCGCCACGTTCACGAGCCTGCTGTTGCTCGGCTGATAGCCCAGCAAAAAATCAGCCTCGTCGCCGGAACGCGCCTCCTTCAGGCGCTTTACGAGTAGCGCGGCAAACGTCGCCGCATCGGCCGACTGCCGCTGAACGGCTCCGACGACTGTTCGCGCCGCCGCGAGCTGTGGATCGGCCAACGCCGGCGTTTCCACCGACGGCCGGGGATCGCGTGACGGATCTTCCGGCAGGCGGGCGCTCTGGACCACGGCGCGGTAATACAGCGACTGCAGGCCCTTGGCCTCCCGCACCGAGTAGATGGCGCGAGTGCCGACGCCGGGCTGCGGCTCGGTCGTGAGGCCGTAGCCAGCGGAGACGAAACTCTGGTCGAGGACCATCAAGGCTCCCGTGCGCTGCGGCAGGAACAGGCTCGCCTTTACCGGCCCGCCGTCCGCCTCGAACTGCAGCTGCACTTCGACGCGCCAGATATCGGTTCGCGTCTCGGGCTTGAGCGGAAAGCCGAAAACGATGACCTTGTAAAAAAAGAAAGCGAGCGCAAGCGCCGTCAGTAATCCAGCCAGAATATAGAGGTGGGCGCGCTTCATCGCACTTTGAGCTCAGTGCAGTCGGGCTCGATCGTGTTCGTACGGGCCGAGTCCACCGCATAATGACCCGCAAGAAAATTGCGTCCGACAAGAAATGGCTGCTTGAAGCGAGCGCGGTCGGCAAGATTGATTTCCGTCACGCGGTAGACGCGGCCAAGGCAAATGCCCATCAGCACGGTCGGGCGCTCAAACGCTTTCCCTCCCCCGCGGCGCTTGATCTCTGCGATGCGTACGACTTTGCGCTCGAAATGCGCTTTGCGCCCGTCTTCACCCATGACCTCGAAAGCGACCCAATGAGCCTCGTTGCGGGTAAACCAGCGCACGTCGGATGCGTGGAGCGAGGAAGTGTCAGCGCCGGTGTCGAGTTTGGCGGAGAGAATGATCCCCTCCTCCCCAAGCCGGACGCGCTCAATCCAGCCGGCGACACTCGGCTCTGCCATCACGGTCGCGGCGGCGCCGAGCATCGCGCCAAACGCGAGCCCTGCGGGAAAAAGACGCCGTGCGGACTTTCCGTGCATAGGAAGTTGGAATGATACCCATAGCGGTAAGGTACCGCCATTTCGGCTGGAACCGCCATTGCTTCCCGGGCCGGAGACGCGCCAGTTAAAATCGGCCGATGCGCCTGCCGCGTCTCATCAAGATCCTTTATGTGAGCCTGCGCTTCGGGCTCGACGAGTTCTTCCTCGGGCACGAGCGTGTGCGCGGATTGCGCGCGTTCGTCAACGCGCTGATGTTCTGGCGCGCTCTGCGCGAGCCGCGCGCGGTTCGGCTGCGGCAGGCGCTCGAAGCGCTGGGCCCGATTTTCGTGAAGTTCGGCCAGATCCTGTCGACGCGACGCGACTTGCTCGCCCCCGATATCGCCGATGAGCTCGCAAAGCTGCAGGACCAGGTTCCCCCTTTCCCCGCCGACGAGGCGCTGTCGATCATCCACCGCGTCTATGGCAGCCCGGCGGACCAGGTTTTCGCCGAGTTCGAGCGCGAGCCGGTGGCAAGCGCGTCGGTCGCCCAAGTCCATCTCGGACGCTTGACCGACGGCACCGAGATCGCCGTCAAGGTACTGCGCCCGGGCATTTCCGCCGTTATCAACGAGGATCTGGCGCTGCTCGATGCCGGTGCCTCGCTCATTGAATGGCTCTGGGCCGACGGCAAGCGGCTGCGGCCGCACGACGTGGTGGCAGAATTCGCCAAGCACCTCGAGGTCGAGCTGGACCTGTTGCGCGAGGCGTCCAACGCGAGTCAGCTACGCCGCAATTTTGCCGACTCGCCGCTGCTGATCGTGCCCGAGATCTATTGGGACTACTGCACGAGCGAGGTCATGGTGATGGAGCGCATGCACGGCACGCCCATCTCGCAGGTGGGCGAGCTGCGCGCGCAGGACATCGATATTCCCCGCCTTTCACGCGCGGGCGTGGAGATTTTCTTCACCCAGGTTTTCCGCGACGGTTTTTTCCACGCCGACATGCATCCCGGAAACATCCTGGTTGCGCCGGACGGGCGTTACATCGCACTCGACTTCGGCATCATGGGCACGCTCACCGAGGTCGACAAGAATTACCTCGCCCAGAACTTCCTCGGCTTTTTCCGGCGCGATTACCGCCGCGTCGCCGAGGCGCACATCGAATCCGGCTGGGCGCCCAAGGGCACGCGCGTCGATGATTTCGAGGCAGCGATTCGCGCCGTGTGCGAGCCCGTCTTCGCCAAGCCGCTGAAAGAGATCTCGTTCGGGCGGCTTTTGCTGCGCCTGTTCCAGACCTCGCGCCGCTTCAACATCCAGATCCAGCCGCAGCTCGTGCTTCTGCAAAAGACGCTGCTCAATATCGAGGGGCTTGGCCGCGAGCTCGATCCGGACCTCGACCTGTGGGAGACGGCAAAGCCTTTCCTCGAGCGCTGGATGGCCGAGCAGGTAGGCTGGCGCGGCTTCATCGAGCGCATCAAGGAGGAGGCGCCGTATTGGAGCGCGGTCCTGCCGCAGCTGCCGCGGCTGCTGCACCAGGCGCTGCAGCGCCAGGCGCAGGCTTCGGACCCCGGCGACCTCGCGGAGCGCCTGCGGCAACAGCGAACGCAGAGCCGTTTGCTCGCGGCAATCGCGTTGGCGCTTGCCCTCATTGTCGTGCTCCAACTCTTCGACTGAAATGCTCCTGACGTTCGTTATCCTCTACCTTGCGGCCTCGATTGCAATCGGGCTCATCGCAGCGACGCGCGTTCACAACACGAAGGACTTCGTGGTGGCCGGGCGCTCGCTGCCGCTCTACGTCGTAACGGCGACGGTGTTCGCGACCTGGTTCGGCTCCGAGACCGTTCTGGGCATCTCCTCCACCTTCATCAAGGAAGGCCTGCGCGGCATCGTTTCGGATCCGTTCGGCTCCAGCATGTGCCTGGTGCTCGTCGGGTTGTTCTTCGCGGCGAAGCTCTACCGCATGGACCTGCTCACCATCGGCGACTATTACCGCGTGCGCTACGACGGCGTGGCGGAGCTTCTCACCAGCCTTTGCATCGTCGTCTCCTACCTCGGCTGGCTCTCGGCGCAAATCGTGGTGATCGGGCTCGTCTTCACGGTCGTCACGGGCGGCGGCGTGAGCATGAATCAGGGTATTGTGATTGGCGCCGTGGTGGTGCTCATCTACACCCTGTGGGGCGGCATGTACTCGGTGGCCTGGACCAATTTCGTGCAAATGGTGGTGATCCTTCTCGGCCTGTTCTACATTGCCTATGTGATTGCCGGCAAGGCGGGCGGTGTGGGAACCGTCGTCGCCCATGCCGACGCCGCCGGCAAGTTCGAGTTCTGGCCGAAGTTCGAGGCGCGCGATGTTCTCGC
>LJTT01000004.1 GCA_001303585.1 Betaproteobacteria bacterium SG8_41 | reverse complement strand
GCCAATTCGATGCGCATGTTTGCCCATTCGCCCGCAATTGTGCGGTTTCTTCTGCCGCTGCAGGCCGTGCTCCAGAAGGACGGTCTTGGCTGCAAGCTCGACGCTAGGACCCGTGCGCTGGCAATGATCAAAGTCTCGGCGCTCAACGAGTGCCGCTACTGAATAAAGCACAATCGCCTGGTTGGGCGAACGGCAGGATGGACCGAGGAGCAGCTCGACGCTCTGAGTGCCGACGGCTATCTCGAGAGTCCGCTTTTCGGTGAGCGCGAGAAGGCCGTGATCAAATGGGCCGAGCTCGTCACGTGGAACAAGGCCCGCTATGACGACGAGGCGTTCGCGCAATTGGCCAAGCACTTCGATAGCACGGAGATCGTCGAGCTGACGACCGTTGCAGCCTTTCGCGGGCTGATGAACCGTTTCATGGACTCGCTTCACATCGAGCTCGAAGGGCCGGAGCTTCAGGCCAGAGGAGGGCGCGCCGTTGCGAGCCAGGAGGACCTTCACGCCTACCTCGAGAAGCTGGTCAATCTCGTCTAGGCGCGAAGCGTTTGCCCAGGCTCTGGGGTGGCCCCGGGTGCGGACCGCTTGGCGCACGCCGTTTCAAGCTTTCGAAGCTTGCGGTGGGTTTGGCGCGCTTAACCTGTTGTGACCGGACAATCCTTCGCGATCAGCGAGCCGTAGCGCATTGTCATGCGCTCACTGAAGCCAGTCCGGCCTTTTGCCGCCGCCTGCCGCCACGCCGAGCGCGGCACCGCGTGGACCGATGCCTGGACCTTCGCGCTGGAAGTTGGTGCAATAGGCAAACGACAGATTACGGTCGCGGTCGCACCAGGCGAAAGCGCCGCCGGTGCCGGTGTGCCCAAACGCTTTCATGTTCTCCCCCATGGGCACGGTATTGGGCTCATTGTGCATGAAGCCGTAGCCCATGCGGATACGGCGCTGCGTCATGATGCAGTCGTCTTCCCATACGAGCCGGGCAGCGCGCTCAACCGCATCGGTGCTCAGCAGGCGCACACCATCGATGATGCCGTTCCCGGCGAGCATCGCGTAGATGCGGGCCATTGCCCGCGCGTTGCCGTGGCCGCCAAAGGAGGCCACCTCGAGCTCGCGAATCTCGCGGCAGTTCTGAAAATATCCCATCTTTGGCGCGGACCGAAAGGCGCGGCCCAGCGGCGTGGACTCGTCGGAGGCGATCTTGAAGAAGGCGTTCTTCGGGTTGCGATGCATGTCTGAGACGCGCGCGATCTCGTCGGGCCGCAGGCCGATGTGGTAGTCCGCGCCCAGTTTCGAGGCGACTTCCTCGCGCAGGAACGTGCCGACGGTCTTTCCGGTCACGCGCCGCACGATTTCTCCGAGGATGTAACCGATATTGATGGAGTTGTAGGCGCCCTTCGTCCCCGGCTCCCAGGCGGGCGCCTGCTGCTCGATGGCGTGGATATGCACCTTCCAGTCAAACCACGAGCCGGGCGGCGCGTGGTCGCAGAAGATCACGCCGCAGGTGTGTGACAGGACATGGCGAATCAGGACGCCTTCCTTCTCCGCGGCAGCGAACTCGGGCCAGTAGCGCGATACCGGTGCGTCGAAATCGACGAGTCCGCGGTCAAGGAGGATGTGCATGCAGAGGGCGCACATGCTTTTTGCGACCGAGTTCATGATGACGATCGTGTCTTCGGCCCAGGGAACCGTGCGCTCCGTGTCCTTGTGGCCGCCCCATAGGTCCACCACCTTCCTGCCGTCCTGGTACACGCACACGGCGGCGCCGATCTCGCCGCGTTCGCGGAAATTGCGTTCAAACTCCTCGCGCACGGCGGTGAAGCGCGGATTGCACACGCCGTTGATGAGAATCGGTGCATTGGTCATAGAAGTTCCTGCGGACATTTTTGAAAATTGCTGGCGCGATCTTGTCCTCTCGAGCGCGACAAGCTTCACAAGGGCGTTGACGAAGTTGGCGGAGTCGCCACCGTGTTTGCCATGCGGTCAACTCTCGTTCTGGTCAGGTCAATGGCCAGGGCAGAACGAACCACTCCTGCAACAGGCCGGGTGGGAAATCCCTGTGCAGTAGCCAGGCCATGAAGCACATGAAGACGATGCCGCAGGCGGTGTAAAGGGCCGACATCCGCTGGGTGAGGCGGACCCTGAAGCGCATGAACAGGAAAAGGAAGATGCATAGCGCGAGGATGAAGCCGATCAAGGACGTCAATATTAGCAGGCTCGCGAACCAGGCCAGCGTGGACCAAAGGCTATAACGTGCATTGGCGTCGTCACCGTAGACTTCACGGTCGGCAAAGAGTATGTCGGTTGGGGGTTTGCGGATCATCGAGACAAGGCATGACAGGCAGGCGACGATGGCCACCGCGGAGACAAACAGGGGGAAGATCTTGTCGCCAAGCAGCCGGTTGCTGATCAGCGAGGCATTCCAGAAGGAGACGACGAGGTACGCGAGGACGGCGAGCAGGAAGATCATTGGTGCCCGCTTGGACTTGGACTGGACGTCTCCCTCGGCCATTATATGCTTGGCCTGGCGGATGCCGACGACGATGGAGACCACGGTGATGACGATCAGGACGATGACGATCGGGCTGAAGATATAGGCCAGGCCGACATCGATGCCTTGTCTAAACTTGAATTGCGCGACCTGGTGGACCTGGTTGGTGAACGCCTCGGCGGGATTCGACAGCACGAAACCGATCAGGAACGCGGGCCTGGACCAGTCGAATCGGCGCAGCAGAATCCCGATCAGGCCGATCGCGAACAGCGCCACGAGATCTCCCAGGTTCTGCCCCGACTGGAACGCGGCGAACGAGATCAGCATGAATAGAAAAGGCGCCAGCAAGGCGAACCGGATCGTGGTCAGCCTGGCGATGGGGCCCGATACCACGATGCACAAAACTGTGCCCAGGACGTTGGCGAGGGCCAGCAGCCAGACGATCGCGTAGGTGTAGTTGAGGTTGTTCTTGATCATCGCCGGGCCCACTTCGATATCGCCGGAGCCGAGCAACGCGACCGCGCCGATGAAAATGGCCATCGATCCCGATCCCGGGATGCCGAACAGCAGTGTCGGAACCAGGCCGCCACCCTCCTTGGCATTGTTCGAGCTTTCCGGTCCGATGACCCCGCGAATTTCACCTTTACTGAAATTCTCCTTGTTCTTCGTTGTCTGCACGGTGTGGCCGTAAGCGATCCAGTCGACCACCGAGCCGCCGAGCCCCGGGATGACACCGATGACCACGCCGATCAGCGCGCAGCGGACCGACAGAAAAAGGTTGGCATACCAGTCCTTGAGACCTTGCGCCCAGCCCGCACCGAGTTCGGCGGTTTTCGAGATCATCCGGTCCTGCCTGAGCAGTGCGACGATTTCGGGCAGCGCGAATATGCCCAGACCGACGATCACCAGCTTCAGTCCGTCGGTCAGGTACGGTATGTCATAGGTCGCCATGCGCAGGCTGCCGCCGGCATCGGCCTCGCCGATGGTGCCCACCATCATTCCGAGGCCAGCCGCGGCGAGACCCTTGAGGGGAACACGGCCGGCGAGTATCGCGACCATCGACAACCCAAGCACCGTGACCATCAACATTTCAGGCAAGCCGAACTTGAGCACCAACGGCCGTGCGATCACGATGAAAAAAGTCAGGAAGAACGCTCCGATAACTCCGCCAAACATTGATGACGCGAAAGCCGCGGACAACGCGCGCGCTGCCTCACCCTTCTTGGCGAGCGGAAAGCCGTCCAGCACGGTTGCCTGGGACGCGGAAGATCCCGGAATGCCCATCAGCACCGAGGTAAAGGTATCTGACGTCGGCACCACGGCGACCATGCCGATCATCAATGCAAGACCAAGGATCGGATCCATGCCGAACATGAAGGGGATCAGCAGGGAAAGACCGGCAATCCCGCCGAGACCGGGGAAGACCCCGACCGCAAGGCCCATGGTGACGCCGAGGAACAGGTAGCCGAGGACCGCCGGACGAATGAGCAGGTTTAATGCTTCTGATAAGGCCGGCCAAACTGTCTGTAACTGTAATAGCTCCACGGCCGCTCATTCTCCAGCAGGGCGATTGATCCCTTGAATTCGTGATAAACGGCGGGTCATGCGGAAGCGCTCCGGTCAGGAGCGCTTCCGCGGTACCGATGCCGATCGCGCAACGCCAGCAGCCGTTGCGGCCGGTCGCGTGCCGGTAGAACCCCTATTTCAGCTTGGTGCCGTAGTCGGCGTTCAACCACTTGATGACGAACGCCTTGGCGGACGGGGTCACCGTGGTGGCCTCAACCGTAGCCGATGCCGCTTGCTTGCCTACCAGCATCGGGTACTCGCCGAGACGCTTCGACGACAGTTTCTTGAAATCAGGCCGTGCACGTATCTTCTCGAATGCCTTGATGTAGGTGTCAACGATGGCCTGATCGGTGCCGGCCGGCAGGAAGACGATCTTCTGTACCGGGAAGCCGGCGCTGAAAAAGCTTTTCCAGGCGTTCCATGCATCACCCGAGGTAGAGCAACCGTCAGTCTTCTCGCAGACTTCCTTGAAGGTCGGCAACTTGGGAAAGGTCGGGTCGCGAATGACCTTGCCGTCGTCGTCCAGTGAGCCCCAGGTCATCATCGGCACCGCCTTGCCTTCCTCGACCAGCGGCATCGAGGCCTGAAGATAGGCGGCGGTAGTCTGGTAATCGATGGTCGCCTCGCCGCGCTCGAACATGAGCCGGCCGTTGCCGCGGCTCTTGATGCCGAACACCGGCTCGACCTTCATGCCTAGCATCTTCCACGCCAGCAACGGGATCAAATCGAGCCGGGTAGCGCCCTGCGAGCCGAAGATATGTTTACTTCCCTTGAGCGCGTTCCCGGATCCGTCGAATTTTTTGCCATCCTTGGCGTTGATGTAGGCTACGCCGCCGGTGCCGGTCGCCATCACCGGGATCCAGTCCTTGATTTCGTACTTCACTCGTGGATCGCCCAGCAGGTAAGGAAAGTGGGTCGAGCCGGACGTACCGAAGACCAGGGTGCCGTCGCCGTTCTTTTGTTTATGGAACCAGTTGGCGCCCTTCGTGGAACCGGCGCCGGGCATGTACTTGACGATCACAGTCGGGTTGCCGGGTAGCGCTTGGGACATCAACGGCGCGAAGAAATTGGCCCATTTCGCCGAACCGCCTTTTTCGCTGAACGGGATGACGAACTCGACCGTTTTTCCGGCCAGGTCGATTGCAAATCATCGCTGCACCTACAATGAGTTTTCGCTTGAATCTCTTCATTGAGTACTCCTTGCTTGGCATGAAAAATTTACCCCCTCGCAGCGTGGCAGTAGCTCACCCTGCAGCCCCTCGCCGTTCTTGTGCGGTATTGGGCGCTAACGGGCATCGGAGGCTCGATTACCGTTTGCGCTCAGAGGGATAGTTTTACGAGTACCATGACAAAGGGCTGGATACGTTGACTTAGATCAGATCTAGGGCCGATCGGAGAATTTTCTGTAAATCTGCGAGCGGTTCGGCGGGCGCCAGCGGGCTGGGTCGCGCTTGAACAGTCTGAGAAGAGGTATTTCGGGCCGAATACGCAGAATCGCGCCCGCCCCGTGCGCTCAGTCGGCGGCACGAAGACACCAATTCCATGGCATGAAAACAAAGGGGCTAGCAGAAAGCCAGCCCCTTTGTATCAAGTGGCTCCCCGAGCTGGGCTCGAACCAGCGACCTGCGGATTAACAGTCCGTCGCTCTACCGACTGAGCTATCGGGGAATAAGTGAGGCCGTGAACTATCTACCTGTCGCGGCCCCGGAAAGGCGCTTATATTAATCGCCAGGGCTTTTCCGGTCAACGCTTTTTGCCGAAATTCTTCGATTTATGAAGTGGTTAAAGGTTAGCGGCCTGGCTCTCGGCGGGCTCATTTTGCTGCTCGCCGTGGCGCCGCTTTTCATCTCGCTGAACGACTACGTGCTGCTGGTCGAGGCAGAGGTTTCCGCGAAGCTCGGGGAACCGGTCAAGATCACGGGGTTGCGGGCAGGCGGGCTGCCGTTGCCACACGTGGCGGTGGACGGAATTTCGATCGGGAAGACTGGCGCGATTACGGCGGCAAACGTCACGATCACACCTGACTTGTGGTCGCTACTCGGATCGACCCGGGTGATTCGCAGCATCCGGATCGAACAGCTCGTGTTGACCCAAAAAGCGATCGAAAAGATTCCCAAGTGGGCCAAAGCCGAGCCGCTCCCAGCCGGGAAGCAGGCCCCCGCCGCGACGGTCAGGGTGAAAAGCGTTCAGCTCGAAAACGCCATGGTAATGCTGCAACAGGCTCCCTTGGGTCCGTTCCACGGGAATCTCACGCTGAATGACGACAACAGTCTCGATGTCGCTTCGATTGTGACGACCGACGGCAAGCTGAGGGCACTGATAAAGCCAGAGGGCTCGCATTATCGGGTGGACGCGCAGGCCACGGACTGGATCCTGCCGATTGGTCCCGCGATCCATTTTGATGAGCTCGCCGTGCACGGTATCGCCACAACGAAGCATGCGAAATTCAGCCGGGTCCAGGGCGAGCTCTATGGTGGGGCAATCGCGGGTGAGACAACCCTATCCTGGCACAAGGGCTGGCGCCTGAGCGGCAAGGCCAGCATCGACAAGGTGGAGCTTCGCTTGTTGCTCCAGGCGCTTGGCAAGCCGCCGCGCATGCGCGGGAAGTTGAATGCCACACCAGTCTTTTACGCCGATGCCGCCAGCGGCAGGGGGCTACTCAAGGCGCTGCATCTGGAAACGCCCTTCGAGGTGCAGGATGGCGTGCTGCGGGGGGTTGATGTCGAGAAAGCGGCGACATCCATTTTCCGCGACAAGAGCCCGTCTGCCGAAACACGCTTTGACCAGCTGTCGGGACATCTCGTCCTCGACCGCGGCACACGCCGTTTCACGAAGCTCAATGTCGCGGCAGGCTCGCTCTCGGCCGACGGCAAGGTGACGATCTCTCCCGAGGACGAGCTGTCCGGGCGCATCAACACCAGTATCGAATCGAGCAAGCTTGCCAGCATGCCGCTCAACGTCACGGGAACGGTGGATTCTCCGGTTCTCCTGCCGACCGCTGCGGTGGCGGCGGGCGCTGCTGTCGGAACTGCCATCCTCGGACCCGTGGGCACCGCGATCGGCACCGCGATTGGGTCCAAGCTTGAGCAGCTCTTTGGCGGAGACAATTCCAGCCAGTGACCGGTCACGGGGCACTGGTCAAAGCCATTAGACCAGCACGCTCGCGATTGCCTGCGCGACGTAGTCGATGTTGCGCGAGTTGATCGCGGCAACGCAGATACGCCCGCTATCGATGGCATAGAGGGAGTACTCTTCGCGCAGCCGCTGAACTTGCGCCTTGGACAGGCCCGAGTAGGAAAACAAGCCGCGCTGGCGAATGACGAAGCTGAAATCGTGGTCCGAGCGGATGGCCCGGATCTTTGCCACCAGCTCGCCGCGCACAGCCTTGATGCGATCGCGCATTTCACCGAGCTCTTTTTCCCATAGAGCGCGCAGCTCGGGCGTCGTCAGCACGAGTTCCGTGGCTTTTCCGCCATGGGTCGGGGGGTTCGAGTAATTCGTGCGGATCACGCGCTTGAGCTGGCTCAGCACCCGGCCCGCTTCCTCGGCGCTCCCGGTCACGATGCTGAGCGCCCCAACGCGTTCGCCGTAGAGGGACAGCGACTTCGAGAAAGAATTCGAAACGAAAAATGTCGGGCACGTCTGCGCGAAGCGTCGCACCACATGCGCATCAGGGTCGAGGCCGTCGGCAAAGCCCTGGTAGGCGATGTCAATAAACGGCACGACGCCCCGGGCATTCACGGCGCCGATGACCTTCTCCCACTGTTCCGGCGTGAGATCAACACCGGTCGGGTTGTGGCAACAGGCGTGCAGAACCGCGATCGACCCGGCCGGGAGTTTCTGCAGCGTGTCGATCATCGCTTCGAATCGGACCCCATGCGTGCCGGCGTCGTAGTAGGGATAGCTGTTGACCTTGAACCCGGCGTATTCGAATAGCGCCTGATGATTCTCCCAGCTCGGGTCGCTGATCCAAACCTGCGCCTCCGGATTCAACCGCCGCAGAAAATCGGCGCCGACCTTGAGCCCCCCGGTGCCGCCCAGCGTTTGCGCCGTGACGACGCGTTTTTCCTTCAACACGTCGCTGCCCGCGCCAAAAAGCAGCTCCTGCACCACCCGGTCGTAGGTCTGCAAACCGTCGATGGGAAGGTAACTGCGCGGAAGAGGGGTTTCAGCGAGCTTCTGCTCCGCGCGGCGCACGCATTGCAGCACGGGGACTTTGCCGCCGTCGTCGTAGTAGATGCCAACCCCCAAATTGACCTTGTTCGGGTGGGTATCAGCGTTGAAGGCTTCGGTGACGCCGAGAATCGGGTCACGCGGCGCCATGGCGACGCCAGAGAGGATGCTGGAGCTCATGGTTGAGGAGGCCTCATGCAGCGGAGTAGGGGTCCAGGAGAGGAGTGGATTGAATCTCAATCGTGGATTTTACCCGCTCAAGTGCGGCGGAAGCGAGCGGAAGTCAGGCCCGGACCGTACAGAGTGGCGTCGAAATCCATCGATGTGGGAAAATCAACCGTTTAGCCCAAGCGACCACTGCATGGCCAAAAGCTCGTCGACCGATACTGCACGTGTAACGCGCCCGTCCCCCGTCCCGCTCACGTTTCCGGACAGCCCCTACCGGCTGCACCAGACGTTCGAGCCCGCGGGCGATCAGCCCGAGGCGATTGAAAAGCTCGTCGCCGGCGTGCGCGATGGACTGGCATTCCAGACGCTGCTTGGCGTGACCGGCTCGGGCAAGACCTACACCATGGCGCATGTGATCGCGCGGCTCGGGTGCCCGGCGCTGATCATGGCGCCCAACAAGACACTCGCGGCGCAGCTCTATTCCGAGATGCGGGAGTTTTTTCCCGAGAATGCCGTCGAGTATTTCGTATCCTATTACGACTACTATCAGCCCGAGGCATACGTTCCGTCGCGGGATCTCTACATCGAGAAAGACTCCAGCATCAACGAGCACATCGAGCAGATGCGGCTCTCGGCCACGAAGTCGCTGCTCGAGCGGCGCGACGCCGTGATCGTGTGCACGGTCTCGGCCATCTACGGCATCGGCGACCCGGTTGACTATCACAGCATGATCCTGCACCTGCGGGAGAACGAGAAGCTCGCGCAGCGCGAGGCCCTCAAGCGGCTCGCAGAGATGCAGTACGAGCGCAACGAATTCGAGTTTCGGCGTGGGGTGTTCCGTGTTCGCGGCGACGTGATCGACATCTTCCCGGCTGAGAACTCGGAAAATGCCGTGCGGGTGACGCTCTTCGACGATGAGGTGGAGTCGATCCATCTGTTCGATCCGCTGACCGGACACCTCCTGCAGCGCATTCCGCGATACACCGTGTATCCCTCGAGCCATTATGTGATGCCGCGGGCCTCGACGTTGCGCGCGATCGAGGCGATCAAGGAGGAGCTCCGGGAAAGGATCGAGTGGTTTCAGAAGGAGGGCAAGCTGGTGGAGGCTCAGCGCATTGAGCAGCGCACGCGCTTCGACCTCGAGATGCTGGCCGAGTTGGGATTTTGCAAGGGCATCGAAAACTATTCGCGGCACCTGTCGGGGCGCGCACCGGGGGAGCCGCCACCAACGCTCATCGATTACCTCCCTCCGGATGCGCTCATGATCATCGATGAGAGCCACGTTACCATCCCTCAACTGGGCGGCATGTACCGCGGCGACCGCTCGCGCAAGGAAAATCTTGTCGAATATGGATTCCGCCTGCCTTCCGCGCTCGACAACCGCCCGTTGCGGTTCGACGAGTTTGAGAGCGTGATGCGACGCTCCGTCTTTGTGTCGGCCACGCCCGCGAACTACGAGGCAACGCACCAGGCGCAGGTGGTCGAGCAGGTGGTGCGGCCAACCGGACTCGTCGATCCGCGGCTAGAGGTGCGTCCCGCCGCGACCCAGGTGGACGATCTTCTGTCGGAGCTTAACGAGCGGGTGAAGAAACAGGAGCGGGTCCTGGTGACCACGCTTACGAAGCGCATGGCGGAGGACCTTACGGAGTATCTTGCCGAGCACGGGATCAAGGTGCGCTACCTGCATTCCGACATCGACACGGTGGAGCGCGTCGAGATCATCCGCGACCTGCGCCTCGGCCAGTTCGACGTCTTGGTCGGGATCAATCTGCTGCGAGAGGGACTCGACATTCCGGAAGTGTCGCTGGTGGCGATCCTGGATGCGGACAAGGAAGGTTTTCTGCGCTCCGAGCGATCGCTGATCCAGACCATCGGGCGCGCAGCGCGCCATATCAATGGCACGGCGATCCTTTACGCGGACGTGATGACCGAATCCATGCGGCGGGCGATCGACGAGACCGACCGCCGCCGCCGGAAGCAGACCACCTACAACGCGGCGCACGGCATCACGCCGATGGGCGTTTCCAAGCGGGTGAAGGACATCATCGAGGGCGTCTACGATCACGAGGCGGCGCGCAACCAGCTCAAGGCGGCCCAGAACCAGGCGCGCTACGAGGCGATGAGCGAGAAGGACCTCACCCGTGAACTGAAACGCCTGGAGAAGGAGATGCTCGAGGCGGCCCGCAATCTTGAGTTTGAGCGGGCGGCCGAGCTGCGCGACCGGCTGAAGAACCTGAAGGAGCGGCTGTTCATAGAAGCAGCCTGATGCACCTGACTTCGGTTCGGCCCGACGGTTTCCCTGTGATAGGAAGCCAGGGATTCCTAAAACAAAAACGCCCGGGTTGATAACCCGGGCGTCGAAAACGAGCGCTTGACGGTCTACTTGGCGGTCATTTCCTTGATGAGCACGGTAAATGTCTCGTATTTTGCCGGACGCAGCGCGTCATAGTCCGCGCCGTTCATGTACTTGATCTCGTCGCCAAGGTTCTTGATGTAATCCTTAACCGCCTGTTGCTTTACGAGTCCGTCGAAAGCAGCGCGGAGCTTGTTCAGGCGATCGGGGGCCATTCCTGCAGGGGCCATGAAGATGCGATCCATCGTGGACGTTACGGTCGGATAACCGAGTTCGGTCATCGACGGCACGCCTCCGAAATCCGGATCGCCCTCGATGCGCTTCTCACCGACCACGACGAGGGGGATCACCTTGCCGGCCTTGAAATGGGGCCGCGCCTGGGTTGCGAACACGCCGCCTACGTCATCCTGGCTTGCGAGAAGTGCCCGTAACACCGGCCCGCCACCCTTGTGGGGGATGAAGTTGACCTTGATGTTTGCCGCCTTGATGAATTGCAGCATCGGCGTATGCATGACTCCCCAGACACCGCTATGGCCGAAAGTCACTTTGCCGGGATTGGCCTTGGCGTGCGCAACGACTCCTTTCAAGTCCTTGAATGGCGTGCCCGGACGCGTCATGAACATGGGCTGTGAGTAGTTGATCCTGGCCAACGTGTTGAAACTCTTCAAGGCATCGAAGGGCACTTTTTGCGTTTGCGGCACCATCTGGTCGAAGTAGTTGTGGGTGAAGAGAATCGTATAGCCATCGGGCTTGGCCTCGGCGGCAAAACCAGTTCCTTTCATCCCCGCACCGCCGGGCAGAAACTTCACCACGACCGGTTGGCCCAGAAGCTTGCTCAGCTCGGGCGTGATTCCCCGCGCGTGCAGGTCATGACTGCCGCCCGGGCTCAAGGGAATGACGAGAGTAATCGGGCGGTCCGGGTACGATGCTGCGTACAGCGAGCCGGATACCATCAAAAGCAGCAGTGGTGCCGCTGCGGCAATTCTCAATACGGACGTTTTCATTTCTTGTCTCCCTGATGTCAAAAACAAAGTGCCCTGAAAATTGATTGGATTTATACCAATAGAACGCAACACGAATTCCGCCTACTTTTCTAAAACGGTCTTTGCCCTACTGCGGGTGCCGCCCCCCTTTTTTCAGGCAGAAGCGCCTTTGCTTCTGCGCCGTCGGATTATAGTGCGTACCGTCATCCAGGTAATCCAGATCAGCCCGGCGACCAGGAAAAACGAGGCGATCGGGCGCCCGACGAACAGGTAATGGAAGGGCGACCCGTGCGCATAAAGCAATGACTGGCTCAGCGTGTACTCGATAGGCTCCGCGAGGACAAAGGCGATGATAAGCGGGGCGAGATCGAAGCCGGCCTTGCGCAGGACATAAGAGCAGAGTCCGACGACGACCATGATGCCGATGTCCGAGGTGTCTCCAGTGGAGAGCGCGCCCACGAATGCCAGTGCCAGGATCAATGGCAACAGGTAGGCCTTTTTCATCTGCATCGCCTGCGCAAATGGCTTGATCAGGAAATAGCCCAGAATCAGGAAGATGACGTTAGCGATAACGAAGCTCAGGAGCAGGGCGTACATCAACGGGCCCTGCTCCTGGAATATCTGCGGTCCCGGACGCATTCCGTGTGCGACGAACGCTCCAAGGAGAATGGCCGTTATGTTGTCGCCCGGAATGCCGAGTGTCAGCATCGGCACGAGCGTGGGCCCGTTGACTGCGTTGTTGGCCGCCTCGGGGCCGGCGATGCCGTCGAGCTCGCCCTTGCCAAAAGTCTCGGGGTGCTTCGAAGCGCGCTTGGCTGCGCTGTACCCCACGAATGCGGCAACCACCTGGCCAACGCCCGGCACGACGCCGATACCGGTTCCGATCAACGTCGAACGAAGGATCGTCCGGATCGAGCCGCGCAGCTCGTGCCACCGCAGGCGGTCGCCCACCTTGCTCATGTCGACGTGCTCGTCAATGAATCGCGCCGCGCGTGATTCGACCGCGGCGAGAATTTCAGGGACCGCAAACACGCCGATAATCAGCGGGATCAGCGGGATGCCCCCGTTGAGCGCCTCGAGGCCAAAGGTCAACCGTGTCGCTCCGGTCGTCGCATCGGTGCCGATGAAGCCGAGGCCAAGGCCGAGGAACGCGGCAATGCCGCCCTTGATCCCGGATTCGCTCGACACGCTCGAAATCAGTATCAGCGAAAAGATGATGATGGCAAAGACCTCGGGCGGGCCGATGAGCAGCGTCAGCAGCGCAATCGGTCCGATCAGGCTCAGGGTGATCACGTCAGAGATCAGGTCGCCAGTCACCGAGGACACGAGGGCCATTTCGAGCGCCTTGCGGCCTTTGCCCTGTCGGGTGAGTGCCGGCCCGTCGAAGGTCGTAGCAATCGAGGCTCCGGTGCCAGGGATTCCGACGAGTATTGCGGAGATGCTGCCGCCAAAGATACCGCCTTTGGTGAGGCCAATGAGGAAGGGAATACCCACCATCGGCTCGAGTTTGAATGAAATGGGCAGCAGCACCGCCACCGCAAGAGTGGTGGTCAGGCCTGGCATGGCCCCCACGAACATCCCGACCGTTAGGCCGATTGCAATGTAGACGTAGGTATCGATCCTCAGAAGAAGCGAGAATCCCTGGAGAAACGCCTCGAACATAAAGTGAGCCCGTCACCTCCAGATGAAAATGCCGGCCAGAAACCCCATCAGCTGCTGCTCGAGCTCGGCTAGAGGTTCATAGCGGGACAGAGGAAGCGAGATGGCCAGGAGGCGCTCAAATATGAAACGGGTTACCACCGGTGTCGTGACGCTGAATGCGAGCAACGAAAACCAGGAACGCATTCCCAGAAAATAGGCTGTCGCAGCTATTGCCAGCAATGTTGCGACCCCGTAGCCAAAAAACGGGAGCAGCAGGCTGTAGACAACGACCAGCACGCTCATGATCAAGACGCGCCTCGATCGATTGGCCGATATCGAAATTTGAAACGCGCGCCCGCCGGATACGATCCTCAAGGGTGGGCATTGCCACGGCGAGGTATCCGGCACCGAGGCCGATCAGGATTGCGATGCCGAACTCGAGTCCCGCCGCTGCAGGGGCCTCTTGCGAGATGGGCGATTCTTCCACTGTCGTTCTGTCGTTACTTCGCGATTCGCTGAACGGAGAAAAAAACCGGCCTCGGGAAAGGCGTCTGTTTTGACGCCCGGAGTGTGCTTGACGATTACGAATTAGGCAAGCAGCTTGACATACGAACGGGCTGCCATACGATTGACACTCCCCCGATGCAAAGCGCCTCTGGAAGGAGCGGCCTGAAGCGGACTGCAATCTTGAGCTGGAGCATGCTGCTGAGCCGCGCGATCCAGCCGCGACGCGCAAGGAACCGCTGTTCCAAACAGCAGTGTGAGGAGCAGGCGTCGCGGAAACAAAAACGCCCGGGTTGATAACCCGGGCGTCGAGCGAACATTTGGCGATTTACGCAACCGTCGCCTTGGCCCTGAGCGTAAAGCTCTGGCTGTTGCCGGGGCGCAAGGCGCTGAGCGAAGCGGTCCCTATTTCTTCTTCAAGCCCTCGATCATTTTCTCGTAAGCCGCGCTCTGCATGGGCCTCATTTTTTCATATTCCGGGCCGTTGATGTATTCCTGCTTCTCACCGATGGCCTTGATCAGGCGCTGATAGGTCTTATGCTCTTGCAGCTTGATTAAGGCTTCCTGAAGTTTGGCCAGGCGATCGGCGGGAATGTCGCGCGGCGCCATGATCACGCGGTACATCTTGCCGATATCCGCGCTGTAGCCCAGGTCCTTGAAGGTGGGCACGCCCGGGAACGCCGATTTCGTGCCGGCGCTGATCAGCACCCGGACCTTGTCGCCTTGGGCAAGGATCGTGGAGATGAACTGGAACGTGAAATCGGCTTCACCGGCCAAAAACCCGCGCAGTGAAGGACCGCCGCCCTTGTACGGCACCATGACCACCTTGTCGGCGATGCCGGCTTCGGTGAACAGCTGCAGCGCCGGAGAATGGGTGGCGCCCCAATTGCCGGAATGCGCGAACTTCAGCTTGCCGGGGTTGGCCTTGGCGTAGTCGACCAGATCCTGCCATTTCTTGAACGGGCTGTCGGCGCGAACAATGACGGAGAATTCGCCCGAGTTGATCGAGCCGACCGTCACGAACGCTTTGTCCGTATCGTACGGCAATTTCTTCACATGCTTTTGCAACTGGTCGAAATAGTTGTGCGTGAACAGCAGCGTATAACCGTCCGCCTTGGCAGTAGCTGCGGCGGCCGTTCCCGTCTGGCCTGATGCGCCGGGCATCAGCTTGACGATGATCGGCTGGCCAAGAATATCGGGAACGACGCTGGTAAAGACGCGCGCGTTACGGTCGTGGGATCCCCCCGCACCCAGCGGAATGATCATGGTGATGGGCTTTTCCGGATATTGGGCCCTTGCGTCCGGCGTACTCATGATGCCGAGCGCCAGAACGGCGCCGACCAATGACGTTAAAAGATTTCTGGAACGCATGATTCCTCCTTGTTGTTACCGCACTTGATTGAATGCGACGTGCAAGAGATCGCGAGGCGCGGCGTTTTGCCATCAATTGCTCTTATATGAGACATCAGCCTCGAACCCTCCGTCAACCCTATTTGCGGCGAAACGGGGGCTAAGCAGGGTAATGCGCTAATCCGTCGTTCCGAACTGCTGCCGGAGTCGTACACTCCGTCGCCAAATCAGGTAAGTAATGATGGGTGTCGCCGCCACGAACACTGCCGCAATGGGGCGTTCAAAGACGATGTAATTGAATATCGCTCCCTGGGCCAGAGTTACCGTTTGCCCGAAAGCGTATTCCATGGGCGGGCCCAGGATGAATCCCATGGCCAGCGGCGTCACATTGAAGTGCAGCTTCCTGGCCATGTATCCAAAAGCGCCGAAAATGACCAGGATCGCAAGATCGTAGGGGTTGGAACGGAATACCCACGTGCCCGCGAAGGCGAAAATCAACGTCAGCGGCAAAAGAAGCGATTTGCGGACGGTCACCACCTTGGCGAACATCGGTATGCACAGATAACCGATGAAGATGAACAGGATGTTGGCCAGCACCATGGCGATCAGGATGGCGAAGACAAGCGGGCCCTGTTGTTCCATCAATTGGGGACCGGGGCGCAGACCGTGGGCGATGAAGGCCCCGACCAGGATCACCGTCAGATTGTCCCCCGGAATGCCGAGAGTCAGAAGCGGTACCAGCGTCGGGCCGTTGACCGCGTTGTTGGCA
The DNA here is from genome assembly GCA_001303585.1 of Betaproteobacteria bacterium SG8_41. Taxonomy (GTDB): domain Bacteria; phylum Pseudomonadota; class Gammaproteobacteria; order Burkholderiales; family SG8-41; genus SG8-41. The sequence continues at coordinate 102,447 of LJTT01000004.1, read as the reverse complement.
GCCTCCGCCGCTGCAACGCCTTCCAGTTCTCCGGTCCCGAACTTTTCCGGCGTTTTGGAAGCGCTCTTGGCCGCGGCATAGCCCATGAAGGCAGCGACGACCTGGCCCACCCCCGGAATCACTCCGATCAGCGTGCCGATACCCGTGGACCGCGCGATGGTGCGGCCGCAACTCCTGAACTCCGCCCAGGTCAAACGCGCGCCGGACACTTTGAGGTCCTTTGCCTGGATGATCTGAGACGCTTTCTTTTCGATGCTGACAAAAATTTCCGGCAACGCGAACAATCCGATCAGCATGGGCAGAAGCGGAATGCCTGCCTCGATCTCGGCGATTCCGAAAGAGAAACGCGACAAAGCGCCGATGGGATCCTGGCCAATCATCCCCAGGAAGAGCCCCACGGCCAGCATCAGCAGCCCTTTGACGAACACCCCTGACGATGTGCCGGCAATCACAATCAACGACATGAACAGGACGGCGCACAGCTCCGGCGGCCCCATCAGGAGGGCGACGGCTGCGATAGGACCGATAAGGGCAATGGTGACGATATCGCTGGTCAGATCGCCAGTGACCGAGGCAAAGAGCGCAATTTCCAGCGCTTTGCGTGCTTGTCCCTTTTTGGTGAGCGCCGGCCCGTCGAAGGTGGTGGCGACGGCCGCGCCCGTTCCCGGCATGGACACCAGGATGGCCGGGATGCTGCCCCCGTAGATCCCTCCCTTGTACACCCCCAGCAAAAACGGAATCCCGAGCAAGGGATGAATGAAGAAGGAGATGGGCAGCAAAATCGCCAGCGCCATGAGCGTGGTGAATCCGGGAAGCGCGCCCACGAACATGCCCAGGAACAGACCGGCGGCCATCAACAGAAAGGTCATGAAGACCGTTTCCGGATTGAACAGGATACTGAAACCGGCCAAGAAAGCTTCAAACATGATGGATTTCAGCTATCAGAAGATGGATTTGTTGCTCAAGTATTTGAGGGGTTCGTAAATGATCCAGCTCTCGGGGATCAGTTCGTCCACCGGAAACGGCGGCAGCGACGTAACCAGCGGCTTGGTGAACAGGACGAACACCACCAAAGGAACAGCGATGCTCACCAAGGCGCCCAGGACAAAATTGCGATTGCCGAAATAGGTGGACATGGTAAAGATCATGATGGCGCTGCCCGCTACAAAGCCCAAGAAAAGCATCAGCCAGACATAGGCTGCCATGATGGCCAGGGTGACGATGACGTTGGTTATGGCCTCGAGATCCAGTTTTCGCAGCTCGTTGTGCTCGCGCAGCGAGAAACTGACGAACAGATACCATGCGCCCAGCAGCACAAAAATGCCGGCCACCATCTGTGGGAAAGCTTCCGCATCCAAATGGGACTGTCCGGCGCCACCCAGGTTAATGAGTGGCTTGTCGATCTGATGGGGAATGACCAGGAACAGCGCGACGCCGAGTGCAATGAAGATGACCGCCGAAACGGTATTGAAATTAAAGCGTTTCGCGGTTTCGGTCTCGCTGGTCATGCCGCACGGTCTCCGATATCCGATATTCAGCCAACGTCCCTGATGGACGAGATGTCGTTGACGTTGGGTCGCAGGACCCCCCACCTGCGCTGTACCGAGCGATCAGCGGCCCTACAAAATTCCATCAGCAGGCAGGCTGTCCCCGGGTCAGCATGACCGGCCCACCCTTGGCGCGGGAATCCATGACGCGGATGATAACGTTATGCTTGGATCCCGCGGGTAATCCGGTATTGTGCTTAAACGCTGATTTTTATTTCAATGCTGGAGTGTGCGTCACCACGATGGATTCGGCAAGCGGCGCATGCCTGGCCTCTGGACGCGTGTCAAGCACCGCACTAGTATCTTCGACTTCTCGCGATGAGAGGGTTAGAACATGGATCAGGGAATCAAGGCGATCTGGTATGACTTGCCGGAGCAGCAAACCGAGAGCTACTTGAGTTGGCTTCATCAGACATATTTGCCGGCGATGTTGTGCTTGCCGGGGCGGCTCTGGGCGGCGCACTACAAGGTCATTGGGGGCGGCGGGCGCATGTATGGTGATGGTGCGGACCCTTTTGCACGAGCCGAGGGACCGGAGGTTGGCACCGGGAAGGATTATGTGTTGCTTATCGGCGCGGGTTCGCCTCACGCTTTTTTCAAGCCGGTTCGAGCCGAGACCGAAATCGAGGAAGATACCGAGACACGGAAGATGAAGTCACTGTGGCTGAACGCGCGCCCGTGTGTCTTTGCGGAAGAGGCGCGCGTCAACGGGCCGGAATACGATCAGAAAGTGCCCTCGGGCACGCCCGGACCGGCCATTCAAATGGGCAGCTTTAGGACAAAGACCGTTGCAGACGAATACGACCTGGCGGCGTGGTACGCGCAATACCGGCTGCCGGCAATGGCGCGCATGCCAGGGTGCATCGCGACCCGCAAGCTGCTGACGGTCGCGGGCTGGGCGAAGCATGCCGTCATGTACGAATTCACTTCGCTCGAGGCGCGGGAGGAGCACTTCCACAAACATGAGTCGCTCGGGCTAGACAAGACCGTCTGGACCAACAAGATCATCAACTACACCATCCATGCGCCGGGATCTCCAAGCATAGCCAAGCGCATCTGGCCCGAATCATGAGTGCTGTAAGCGTGCATCGGCGGTTGGCGGACTGGTAAAGGCGGCGCATGCGTGTGCTGTTCGTGTGCATGGGTGCATGGGCAACATCTGCCGCTCGCCGATGGCCGAGGGCGTGTTCAAGCGTCGCGTTGCGGAAGCGGGACTCTCGGACCATATCGCTTCCGATTCGGCCGGAACGCATGATTACCACGTCGGCGAGCCGCCCGATCCGCGGGCGCAAAGGGCCGTGGAACGGCGCGGCTATGACATCAGCGGCTTGCGCGGGCGGCAGGTGACTCGTCGCGATTTCAACGAATTCGACTACGTGCTTGCCATGGACGAAGTGAATTTCCGCTTGCTCGCCAACTTGTGTCCGCCGGAGCAGGCGCACAAGCTCAAGCTCTTCATGGAATTTCATGCGGATGAGGCGGTGCGTGAAGTGCCCGATCCGTATTACGGCGGCGTCCAGGGTTTCGAGACCGTTCTGGATATGGTGGAAGAGGCGGCCCAGGCACTCCTGAGCCACCTCGAGCAACAGCTCCGTCGTTAACGCCTAACGCGGGGGAATGGAACCCGCGCCCTCTGCCGCGCGCGCGGTAGATTCTCCGGTTTCCACCTGCACCAGGGGATGGTCGTCCATGGGCGGCGGGGCAGGGCGCACTCGCCGGGGCCGCGGCGCTTCTTCCACGGGTTCTTCCTGTACGACGACGGCGCGGATCTTTGCTGGATTGGATTCAACCTGCTCGAGGCCCGAAGGTAACTCGATGCTGGTCCTCGTGAATGACGGCGAAACGTCACGCGCTACGGGCGAAGGTTCGCGCTCTGGCGACTCGAACGGCGTCGGCGCCGACGGCGGCTCGGACTCTTCGGCTACCGCGGGCGCGAAATCAGGCAGCGGTCTGAGAGGCTCCGCTTCGAGCGCATCGGGCACGCGCGTGGTGGGTGCGCGGTCAGCCACCTCCAAGGCACTTACCTCTGCGGGGGCGGCAGGCTCGTGCGTGCCCCCCGCATGGTCGGGCGCTTCCAATGCGCTCACTTCGACTGGGCCGGCGGGTTCTGGCTCGACTTTCGGCACGGCAACGGCGGCAGCAAGGGCGGCTGCCGAGAGTTCCTCGATATGGGTTGCCGGCGGCACTGATGGCAATGGTGCTTGGTGCGGCGCTTGCGGGATCTGGGTGCCCGCGGCTTCGGCTTGCTCGCGCTGCTCGTGGCGGCCGCGACCTCTGCGGCGCCGGCGCCCGCGTCCCTCGCGCTGTTCACCGGGCTCGCGTGCGGGCGGCTGGCCTTGAACAATGGGAAGACGATCGGCAGCTTCCGCCGGAGCGCGCTCGCGTTGGGGCGGTTGCTGGCGCGGCTGCTGGCTACCGTCCTGGGAGCGGGCGTCTCTCTGGCGCCGTTGCTCCATGCGTTGCTGCTGGTGGCGGCCACCGTCGCGCTGCCCTTGCTGCTGCGGTCCGCGTTGCTGGCGCTGGCCGCCAGGCTTCTCGAACCGTGCCGACTCGCGGTCGCGGCGCCCACCCTCGCGTTCACCGCGTTCGTGTCTGCCGCGGCGCGGGCCACGGTCCGTGCGGGGAGCGGGCACGCCGGCAGCAGCAGGCTGCGCCGCCGGGACCGCGGCGGGCTTGCGTCTCAAGAAGCCCAGGAGCTTCCCGATGATCGATTCGCGCTCGGCGGCGGCTGGCGCCGGGACAGAGCCGGGTCTGGCTTCCCGCATGACCGGCATCGGCGCCGGCTGTTGTGGCGTCACGCCCTTTACCGCCGCTTCCTGTCGCGGCGCGACCGGCTCGGCTGCGCCGGCAGCCGGTTTATCGCGCTCAGCGGGGATTTCCACCATGTTATAACTTGCGGCCAACGGCTCCGCGGCGCGGTTGAGGTCATCGTGCCGCAGCCGCACGACGCTGTAGTTAGGCGTCTCGAGATGCACGTTCGGGATGACCAGGACCGAGACGCGGTGGCGCGCCTCGATCAGCTGCAGATCCACGCGCTTTTCGTTCAACAGAAACGCAGAGACGTCCACCGGCACCTGCGCATGCACCGATGCGGTGTTATCTTTCATCGCTTCTTCCTGCAAGATGCGCAGGATGTGCAAGGCGGTCGATTCAGTGCCGCGAATATGGCCCGTGCCATGACATCTCGGGCAGGGGTTGTGCGCGGTCTCGCCGAGCGAGGGTCGCAGCCGCTGTCGCGACAGCTCCATCAGCCCAAAGCGGGAAATCTTGCCCATCTGGACGCGCGCCCGGTCATAGCGCAGCGCGTCGCGCAGCCGTGTCTCCACTTCGCGCTGGTTGCGGCTGCTTTCCATGTCGATGAAGTCGATCACGATGAGTCCGCCCAGGTCGCGCAGCCGTAGCTGCCGCGCAATTTCATCCGATGCTTCAAGGTTGGTGCGGAAAGCCGTCTCCTCGATGTCTGAGCCGCGCGTCGAGCGCGCCGAATTGACATCGATCGAGACCAGCGCCTCGGTGTGGTCGAAAACAACGGCGCCGCCCGAGGGCAGCGACACCGATCGCGAGTACGCATACTCGATCTGGTGCTCGATCTGGAAGCGCGAGAAAAGGGGAACATCGTCGCGGTAGAGCTTGATGCGGCTCACGTTCTGCGGCATCACATGCCCCATGAACTGCTGCGCCTGCTCGTACACGCTCTCGGTGTCGATCAGGATCTCGCCGATATCCTGGTGGAAATAATCCCGGATGGCCCGGATCACCAGGCTCGATTCCTGGTAGATGAGGAAAGCGCCGCTTTGCTGCTTCGTGGCGTCCTCGATCGCGCGCCAGAGCTGCAGCAGGTAGTTAAGGTCCCAGCCAAGCTCCTCGGCGCTGCGGCCGATGGCCGCCGTGCGGCCGATGACGCTCATGCCCTGGGGCACCGGGAGTTGATCGATCACATCACGCAGCTCGTTGCGATCTTCGCCCTCCACGCGGCGCGAGACGCCGCCGCCGCGCGGGTTGTTCGGCATCAGGACGAGGTAACGCCCCGCGAGACTGATAAAGGTCGTAAGCGCCGCGCCCTTATTGCCGCGTTCGTCCTTGTCTACCTGGACGATGAGTTCCTGACCTTCCTTGAGAGCATCCTGGATTCTGGCGCGACCCACGTCCACGCCGCTCCGGAAGTAGGCCCGCGCGACTTCCTTGAAGGGAAGGAACCCATGGCGCTCGGCGCCATAGTCCACAAACGCTGCTTCCAGGCTGGGTTCGATGCGGGTAATGACCCCCTTGTAGATGTTGCTCTTGCGCTGTTCCTTGGCGGGGGTTTCGATGTCGAGGTCGACGAGCTTCTGGCCATCGACAATCGCGACGCGCAGCTCTTCGGCCTGCGTCGCGTTAAACAACATGCGTTTCATTATTGTCTTCTCCCGCGCTCAACAACACGGGATGGGCAAACATCACCAACCGCCCTCGGGCGGGGGCGCCGATCAAATCAACGGCGTGGCATGAGCATGTGGAACAAGCGTTATCCGGATGTCTCGTGCAGTTTGCCAATTTTTGAATCCGGCCCCTGGGCCGGATTCGGAAATCTGTATCAGTGCTTTGAGCGCGTAATTCGTCTACTATCGCTACTTCGTTTGGTGAGCGACATTAACCATTCCATTTCGGGCGGTCGCCACGGTGCGCTCCTATTGCTGCGATTGCGCGCCTGCTGGTTGCTCGACCGAATTCACGCAGGCCGTCCGTTTTGCCTTCCCGAGCGCATTCGGCGCTGCGGTTGCTCGACCCGGCTTGACGCCCGGCGGGAATACGCCCATGCGGCTCCGCCATTTGCGCGCCATACGGCATGCGATGGAATAGTATAGGCAAATGAAAGAGTTAAGTAAAGCTGCCGCGACTTGGCTTCAGGTTGACGCCGGCTCAGCCGGCCAGCGCGTCGACAACTACCTGACGAAGCGGCTCAAAGGTGTGCCTAAAAGCCATATCTACCGCATCCTGCGCAGCGGCGAGGTCAGGGTGAACAGCCGGCGGGTGAGCCCTGATTATCGCGTGGCAGAGGGCGACCGGCTGCGGGTGCCGCCGATTCGGACGGCGCAGCGTGCTGCAGCGGCCCAGCGGCCCCCGGCCCGGCGGCTGCGCGCCCATGTCATCTACGAAGACGAAGGCCTGTTGGTCATCGACAAGCCGGCTGGCGTGGCCGTTCATGGCGGCAGCGGGGTAAGCCATGGCGTCGTGGAGCAGTTGCGGCACGAACGTACCCCCACGCCGTTTCTCGAACTCGTGCACCGTCTCGACCGCGAGACATCGGGTGTGCTCATGCTCGCGAAGCGGCGTTCGGCGTTGACCGCGCTTCATCGGGAATTACGCGAAGGGCGTGTGCAGAAGTTCTACCTTGTGCTGGTCAAGGGCCGATGGAGCGACGCGCGGCGCAATGTCAGATTGCCGCTCCACAAACGCGTGCTGGCATCCGGGGAGAGGCGCGTGAGCGTGAGCGAGAGCGGACTGCCGTCACACACGATTTTCCGTCTGCAGCGCCGCTGGCGGGGTTACAGCCTGCTCGAGGCGGAACTGAAGACCGGCCGCACACATCAGATCCGGGTGCACCTCGCTCATCTTGGCTTCCCGATCGCCGGGGATGACAAATACGGTGATTTTGCCCTTAACAAGGAGCTGGGCCGGGAGGGCCTTAAACGCATGTTTCTGCATGCCCACCGCACGATCGTTACCCACCCGGTGAGCGGCGAGGCACTGGTCCTGGAGGCACCCTTGCCCGAGGACTTAAAAGGTTTCGTTGCCACGCTCGATGCCGAGGAAGCCGGAGTTGGCCATGCCGCGGCGCTTTGAGCTTTTGGTCTTCGACTGGGATGGCACGCTGATGGACTCGGCCGGGGCCATTGTCAGCGCGCTCCAGTCGGCATGTGCTGACCTCGCCCTGCCGGTGCCAAGCGACGAGGAGGCTCGATACATTATCGGGCTGGGGCTCAACGATGCGATGAGCCATATCCTGCCGGACGTCGATCCCGACAATTATCCGAGAGTCGTGGAGCGTTACCGGTTTCATTACCTGCAGCGGGATGCCGACACCGCGCTTTTCCCGGGCGCTGTAGAACTCGTCGCGGCATTGCGCGAGGCCGGATTTCTGCTGGCGGTGGCAACGGGGAAGGGCCGGCGCGGGCTCGAGCGGGTTCTCGAGAGCACGGGCCTGAAGGAGCTGTTTCACGCTTCTCGCTGCGCGGATGAGGGGCATTCCAAGCCGGATCCCGGGATGTTAGGCGCTTTACTCGAGGAGCTTGCGGTTACGAACAACCGGGCGCTCATGATCGGAGACACGACTCATGACATGGAGATGGCCCGGGCTGCTGGCGTAGCGCGTGTTGCGGCGGCCTACGGCGCGCATCCACGTAACGCGTTGCTTTGCTACGAGCCGGTTGCCTGTGTGGACAACCTGATGGAGCTCCGGCAGTGGCTGATGCAGCATGCGTGAACGCCGCGCATTGGACGGCCGTCTCCCGCAGCGGATGAGCGATGCATTAGTGCCACGTTATACTGCGAAATCATTGATGTGGATCGAAGGTGAGGGAAATGGCTGAGCTAGGACAGGGCGGTTCGGGCGAGAACTGGGAACGCGGGGTCGTCGAAAAAGTTGCGCTGGCCGCAATTACCGAGCAACGGCGCGCGCGCTATTGGGGCATTTTTTTCAAATTGCTGATGTTCATTTACCTGTTTGCACTGCTGTTCATAGGCCTGGGCTGGTTCGGAAAAAAGGAGTCGGCACCCGACAAGCACACTGCGATGGTCGAATTGCGGGGCGTCATTGCTGCGGGCAATCCGGCGAGCGCGGACAATGTCATGACCGGTTTGCAGGAGGCCTTCAAGAACAGGGGCACTCAGGGCGTAATACTGCGCATCAACAGCCCTGGCGGCAGCCCGGTCGAAGCCGGCCACATCAACGACGAGATTCGCAGGCTGCGCGAAAAATATCCCAAGATTCCGCTTTATGCGGTGGTCGAGGACATTTGTGCTTCAGGCGGCTACTACGTGGCCGTCGCAGCAGACCGCATCTACGTCGACAAGGCGAGCATTATCGGTTCGATCGGGGTGCTGATGGACGGCTTCGGCTTCACCGGCGCCATGGAAAAGCTGGGCGTCGAGCGGCGACTCCTTGCGGCGGGAGAAAACAAGGGTTTCCTAGATCCGTTCTCGCCCATACTGGAGTCACAGCGGTCCCACGCGGAACAAATGCTCCAGCAGATTCATCAGCAATTCATCACCGTCGTCAGGGAAGGACGGGGTGTGCGACTCAAAGAGACGCCCGACATGTTCTCCGGCCTGCTCTGGGTCGGGCAGAAAAGTATCGAGATGGGACTTTCGGACGAGTTGGGCGGGGTCGAGTACGTGGCGCGTGAAGTCATCAAGGCCGAGGAAATCGTCGACTTTACGCCCCGCGAGAATGTGGCGGAGCGCCTGGCGAAGCGGTTTGGCGCGGGGCTGGGCGAGGCGCTCGGGCGGCTGGGGCTCGCTGGCAGCCTGACCCTACGCTAGCGGCTGTCCCGCAAACATGCTGCGAAGGTCCGCACGCGCACAGGATTCAGAGTCAAACATACTTCCTTTTGTTTCCGATTCGGGCCTGGCGTTTGCGAAACCCCGCACTAGGGCTGCCCACGGTAGAGCAGGAATACGGCTGGCCGCCGCCCGAGCTCGGGCGGCTGTTCCTTCCATTCCGCGACAGTCCGTGTCCGCACGAATTCATTGAGCGTAGTGAGATCCGCTGCGACGCACACGCGAGTGTCTTGGCGGCAATGCTCCAGAAGGGCATGAAACAGCGCCGCGCTACGGTAGGGCGTTTCAATAAAGATCTGAGTGGCGCCCTCGGCTCGCGCGTCGAGCGCCTTGATGGCCTGCGCGCGCTGCCGCTTGTCCACAGGCAAGTAACCGCGAAAAGTGAAATGCTGGCCGCTCATCCCGGAGGCCATGAGCGCCAGCAGGATCGAGCACGGGCCGACAAGCGGCGCGACCCGTATGCCGGCGTCCAGCGCTCGGCGCACCAGGGCCTCGCCCGGGTCCGCGATCCCGGGGCAGCCGGCCTCTGACATCAATCCCCGATCCTCGCCAGCCAGCAGCGGGGCCAAGAGCGCGTCCAGTTCATTCTCTCGCGTATGCTCATTGAGGATCTGGAAACCTGTTTCCCGCAATGGGTGTGCATAGCCGGCCGCTCGAAGAAAACGACGCGCGGACTTGGCATCTTCCACAATAAAAGCGCGCAGTTTCTGCACGGCTTCGAGCGTCGCGCTCGGGAGGACTGCCGGGGCGTTGTCTTCTCCGAGGGCGACGGGAATCAGGTAAAGCGTCCCGCTGCGCGTTGTTGTCATCGTAGGTTGATCAGAGAACCGACACGCCTTCTTGCTTCAGCATGGCGGTCAGTCGCATGAGCGGCAACCCCATGAGCGCGCTCGGATCATCACTGACCATGCGTTCGACGAGAGCGATTCCCAGCCCTTCGATCTTGGCGCTGCCAGTGCAGTCATAAGGTCGCTCTGCCGCCAGGTAGCGCTCAATCTCTTCATCGCTGCAGTCGCGGAAGTAAACGGCTGTGGGAACCTCGTCAAGCTGGAGGCCGCCACTCGCGGTGTTCAGCAGCGCAAGGGCGGTGTGGAACGTAACGCGTCTTCCACGCATCGCCCTTAGCTGCGAGACGGCCATTTCGTGGCTTCCGGGCTTGCCGAGGCATTCTCCATCGAGAGCAGCCACCTGATCCGAGCCGATTACCAGGGCGCCGGGATATTTCGGCGCGACCGCCCGGGCCTTCAATTGCGCCAGCCGCAGCGCCGTGTCCCGCGCAGCCTCGCCCGGAAGCGCAGCTTCGTTAACGCCCGGGGCGCCTACCTCGAACGGGAGGCGCAGGCGCGCGAGGAGCTCACGCCGGTAGGGCGATGTCGAAGCCAGCACGAGCGGTCGGGAGTTCACGAATTGGGGCGCTCTAAGTCTCTGCCAAATCTGGGGTTTTCGGTGAATTCTCTTTGACAGAACAGCGCAAAAATACTATCATGCGCCGCTTATGTTCGCACGGGCTGTCATCGATAGTCTGGAGTTTGCGCGGACGGAACAAACTCTCGAAGGCAATGTGCCGGTGCCGGATCTGGCGCGTTTGCGGGACAGCTTGCACGATGCGCTGGGGCGGGTGGATGTTGTCGTGCGGGGTGGCAAGGACGCTCAACGCAGGCCGATTCTGAGAGTCGATGTTGCCGGCGAACTGCATCTCGAGTGTCAGCGCTGTCTGGGACGGCTCGATTTTCCGCTGCGGCTCAGCAATAGTCTGCTGCTGGCAAGCCAGGCCGAGGCTGATTCGGGGGCGTTCGACGACATGGAGGCGGATTGGATTGTGGCGAGTCCCGAGCTGGATTTGATGGCGCTCGTCGAGGACGAAATCATCCTCAGCCTGCCGTATGCGCCGCGGCATGCGGAGGGGCAATGCGAGCAGGGCGGTGCCAGGGATCGGGACGATGGCGGGGCATCGCCATTTGCGAAACTGGCCGCGCTAAAACGAGATGATCATTGATTGAATCACAAGGAGTCACGTCATGGCAGTTCAGCAAAACAAGAAGTCACCGTCGAAGCGAGGCATGCATCGCTCGCACGACGGCCTGTCGACCCCCGCGTTGGCGGTTGAGCCAACCACAGGCGAGGTTCATCTGCGTCATCACATCAGTCCAAACGGCTACTATCGGGGCAAGAAGGTCATCAAGACCAAGGGCGATTAGACGTCGTCCCCCGGTCCAGCCAATGCGATCCAGGCCGGCGTGCTGCACGGTAGTGCTCGCGGGCGCCGAGGCGGAGAACTGCTGATGGAAGTGACGGTGGCCGTCGATTGCATGGGCGGCGATCACGGTGTTCGCGTCACCGTGCCGGCGGCCGTGAACGTCGTGCGCCGCGACCCAGCGCTTTCGGTAATCCTCGTCGGAAAGAGCGATGCGGTGGAGCAGGAGCTGGCGCGCCTCGGCGTGAGTCCCGACGGCCGCCTCACGGTCGCCCACGCGGGCGAGGTCGTTGGCATGGACGAGGCGCCGGCCGCCGCACTGCGCGGCAAGAAGGACTCGTCGATGCGCGTGGCGGCGAACCTCGTCGAAGAGGGCCTGGCATCGGCCTGCGTCAGCGCCGGCAATACGGGCGCGTTAATGGCGATCTCGAGATTTGTATTGAAGATGCTGGCTGGAATCGACCGGCCGGCAATTGCCGCTATCCTCCCGACGCTCAAAGGGCATACCTACGTTCTCGATCTCGGCGCCAACGTTGATTGCGCACCAGAGCATCTTTTGCAGTTCGGCATCATGTGCTCGGAGCTCGTCAGTTCGGTCGAGGGCAAGGAGCGACCGACGATCGGGCTGCTCAATATCGGCGCCGAAGACATTAAGGGCAACGATCTGGTCAAGCGCGCGGCTGAGCTGATGCGTGCAAGCGGTCTCAACTTCCACGGCTACGTGGAGGGCGACGACATCTACAAGGGATCGACCGACGTCGTGGTCTGCGACGGGTTCGTCGGGAATGTCGCGTTGAAGACCTCGGAGGGCCTCGCGCAGATGCTGGCAACCTACCTCAGGGAAGAGTTCAACCGCGGCTGGCTGAGCCGGCTGGCGGGGCTCGTGGCATTGCCCGTGATCAATGCGTTCAAACGGCGTGTCGATCACAGACGCTACAACGGGGCGACCCTGCTCGGGCTGCGGGGGATCGTGATCAAGAGCCACGGGTCAGCCGACATATTCGCCTTCGAACACGCGATTGATCGTGCTGTTGCCGAGGCCCGCGGAGGCGTTCTGGCCCACATCGCCGAGCGTATGGCTGCGATGCACAAGAGCGCGGCATGAGCGGCAGTTACTCCAGAATCGTCGGGACCGGTGCGTACCTGCCTGCCAAAATCCTCACGAACAAGGATCTCGAGCGGATGGTGGACACGTCCGACGAGTGGATCTACGCGCGCACCGGAATTCGACAGCGTCATATCGCGGCGGACGAGGAACAGACGAGCGATCTTGCGCTCGCAGCCTCACGCACCGCGCTTGCGACGGCCGGAATTGATGCTGCCGACCTCGATCTGGTGGTGGTCGCGACGACCACGCCCGACATGGTGTTTCCCAGCACCGCGTGCATTCTCCAGGCCAAGCTCGGTGCGAGGAACTGTCCGGCATTTGACATGCAGGCGGTTTGCAGCGGCTTCGTCTACGGGCTTGCGACCGCCGATCAGTTCATCCGTTCAGGACAATACCGCAATGCGCTTGTCGTCGGCGCCGAGATCTATTCGCGTATTCTCGACTGGAACGATCGGGCGACATGCGTGCTCTTCGGCGATGGTGCCGGTGCGGTTGTGCTGCAAAGAAGCAATAAGCCCGGAATCATCTCGAGCCACCTCCATGCGGACGGCGCGCACGTCGACATGCTGTCCGTGCCGGGAACAGTATCGGGCGGGAAGGTATCAGGCCGTCCGTTCGTGCAGATGGACGGTCAGTCCGTATTCAAGTTTGCCGTGAAGGTGCTCGACGAGGTTGCGAAGGAAGCCCTGACGGCGAATCACATTGAAAAGTCGGAGATCGACTGGCTGATCCCGCACCAGGCGAACATCCGCATCATTCAAGCAACTGCGAGAAAATTGGGGATAAGCATGGAAAAAGTAGTGGCAACCGTGGATCGTCACGCCAATACATCGGCTGCCTCGATTCCGCTTGCGCTGGACGAAGCGGTGCGGGACGGACGGATTCGCGCCGGCCAGCACGTGCTGCTGGAGGGCGTGGGCGGTGGTTTTACCTGGGGCGCCGTATTGGTGCGCTGGTGACCGCATGAAATTCGCACTCCTTTTTCCGGGACAGGGGTCCCAATCGGTAGGAATGATGCAGGCTTTCGCGGACTCGAAACCGGTACGCGATGTGTTTGCCGAGGCCTCGGAGGCTCTGAAGCAGGACCTTTGGAAGCTGGTGGCCGAAGGCCCCGAGTCGGACCTCAACACGACTGTGAATACGCAGCCCGTCATGCTGACTGCCGGCTACGCGGTATACCGGGCCTGGCGCGAAGCGGGAGGCGCCGAGCCCAGCCTTGTCGCCGGACACAGCCTTGGCGAATACACCGCCCTCGTTGCGGCAGGCGTGGTCTCGTTTGTCGATGCCTTGCCACTTGTTCGCTTCCGTGCCCAGGCGATGCAGGAGGCCGTGCCAGTGGGCGAGGGCGCAATGGCCGCGATTCTGGGGCTCGACGACGATGGAGTACGGGCAGCGTGCGCAGAAGCGGCGCAGGGTGAGACAGTCGAGCCTGTCAATTTCAACGCGCCGAGCCAGGTCGTGATTGCCGGAAACAGGCCCGCAGTGGAGCGCGGTGCGGCGGTAGCGAAGGCCAAGGGCGCAAAACGCGCTGTCATGCTGCCAGTCAGCGCGCCGTTTCATTCGTCGCTGCTCCGTCCTGCGGGCGAGCGTCTGGCCGACTACCTGGGCCGAGTCAATTTCGGCGCGCCGCGCTTTGGAGTCGTCAACAACGTCGACGTGAAGATCGAGAACGAGCCGCAGCGCATCAAAGACGCGCTCGCGCGCCAGGCCAGCAGCCCCGTGCGCTGGGTCGAAGTGATCCGTCACATCGCGTCCGCCGGCGTGGGTCACATGGCCGAGTGTGGGCCGGGGAAGGTGCTCGCCGGCCTGGCACGCCGCATCGATGGCACGCTTCAAACCTACGCGATCAGCGATCCCGACTCGTTGGATGAGGCTTTGCAGGCCCTCAAATGAGTTTTCTTGCCGGAAAGGTTGCGCTGGTTACGGGTGCCTCGCGCGGGATCGGCAAGGCAATCGCGCTGGAGCTCGGTCGTCAGGGCGCCGCAGTGATCGGGACTTCGACTTCTGCTGGCGGGGCCGAGGGTATCTCGCGCGAATTGACGGCTGCTGGCGTCGCGGGTGCGGGCATTCGCATGGACGTCGGCGATGCAGCCAGCGTCGAATCTGCGATGGAGCAGGCGCAACAGCGGTTCGGCGATATCGCCATTCTCGTGAACAACGCCGGGGTCACCCGCGACAACCTGCTTCTGCGCATGAAGGACGAGGAATGGGACGAGATCATGGCGACCGATCTGAAGTCGGTCTATCGCCTATCGAAGCTGGTTCTGCGTGCGATGATCAAGGGGCGCTTCGGCCGGATCATCAACATTACCTCGGTTGTTGGCGTCACCGGCAATCCGGGGCAAACCAATTATGCTGCGGCCAAAGCCGGCATCATCGGATTTTCCAAGTCGCTTGCCCGTGAAGTGGGCAGCCGCAACGTCACGGTCAATTGCATTGCCCCGGGATTCATCGACACGGACATGACGCGTGCGCTGCCAGGAGCGCAGCGCGATGCGCTGATAAAGCAAATACCTCTGGGGCGTCTCGGCGAGCCGGCGGACATCGCGGCTGCCGTGCTTTTCCTTGCGTCGCCGGGCGCCGCGTACATCACGGGCAGCACGTTGCATGTCAACGGTGGCATGCACATGGAGTAGCCGTGCCTTATCGCCACTGCTCTCCGGCAGCGTGGACTTGGGCGACACCGCAATGTCTCGCAAGGCGCGCGGGTGCGGCCATCCGGGAAGGCGAATAGTGCTCCTCCCATTGAATTCAAAGCGCTTTTTAGAGCAGTTTAATCTGGTAGAATACCGGCCCAGAATTCCCACGCCAGAAACGCGCGCGCCACGACGCGGATTTTGGTCCAATATTCAGAATGCGACAGATCCGAGGAAAGGGGATGTGAATGGAAAATATCGAGCAACGCGTTAAGAAAATTGTTGCCGAGCAGTTGGGTGTCAACGAGGCGGATGTCAAGAACGAGTCCTCGTTCGTGAATGATCTCGGTGCGGACTCCCTCGACACTGTGGAGCTCGTAATGGCACTCGAGGAGGAGTTCGAGACCGAGATTCCGGACGAGGAAGCGGAAAAGATTGCAACCGTTCAGCAGGCGGTCGATTACATCAAGGCCCATTCCAAGGGCTAAGCCCGCTTAGCTCCGGAGCCAAATTGTCCAGACGCAGAGTCGTCGTTACCGGGCTCGGCATTGTCTCACCGGTCGGAAACGGGGTTGCCGGAGCCTGGTCGAACATTGTTGCCGGGAAATCCGGAATCGCCCGTATCACCCGTTTCGACGCTTCCTCCTACGCTTCGCACATTGCCGGTGAGGTGAAGGGCTTCGACCCGGCCCGATACATATCAGCCAAGGAAGTCCGTCGCTTCGACGCGTTCATCCATTACGGCCTCGCCGCCGCGGTGGAGGCGTTGAAGGATTCGGGCCTCGACCTTGACCGTGTCAATCGGGAAATGGTCGGAGTCTGCATCGGGTCGGGAATCGGCGGCTTGCCGATGATCGAGGAGACGCATAACGCGCTGCTGGCCGGCGGGCCCCGGAAAATCTCTCCCTTCTTCGTTCCGGGATCGATCATCAATCTCATCTCGGGGCAGTTTTCCATCATGTACGGTCTGCAAGGTCCTAACCTTGCACTCGTCACGGCCTGCACGACCGCCAATCACTCGATTGGCGAGGCTGCCCGTCACATCGAGTACGGTGAAGCAGACGTGATGGTCGCGGGCGGGTCTGAGGCTTGCATTTGCGCGCTGGGTGTCGGCGGATTTTGCGCCGCGCGCGCTTTGTCCTCCCGCAACGACGATCCGGCAACGGCGAGCCGGCCCTGGGACAGGGATCGCGACGGGTTCGTCCTGGGAGAAGGCGCCGGCGTTTTAATGCTGGAGGAATACGAGCACGCCAAAGCACGCGGGGCGCGGGTCTACTGCGAACTGGCAGGCTACGGCGTCAGCGCGGACGCGAATCATATAACAGCGCCATGCGAAGACGGTGCCGGGGCGGTGCGGTGCATGGCGAATGCGGTCAGGAACGCCGGCATCAATCTCGACCAGGTTGATTACATCAACGCGCATGGCACTTCGACGCCGCTCGGCGACGTGGCAGAGACGATTGCGATCAAGAACTGCTTTGGCAACCATGCGAAAAAGGTCGCCATCAGCTCAACCAAGTCGATGACCGGGCACCTTCTCGGCGCCGCCGGCGGCATTGAATCCATCTTTTCGGTGCTGGCGTTGCGCGACCAAGTCGCGCCGCCAACCATCAACCTGTTCAACCAGGATCCGCAGTGCGACCTCGATTTCGTCCCGAACACGGCGCGCGAGATGAAGATAGACGTCGCATTGTCCAACTCGTTCGGGTTCGGCGGCACCAACGGCAGCCTGGTGTTCCGGAAGATCTGACGCCGCGTCCGGCGGCCCAATCAGCCAATGATTCTCGTCAACGGCGCGGTAACGGACCTGCTTGCCGTTACCGACCGCGGGCTTGCTTATGGCGACGGGGTGTTCCGCACGTTTCCCGTAACCGGCGGCCGAGCGCGGAACTGGCGTTTCCATTTCCGTAAACTGGCCGGGGACTGCGCGGCGCTTGCCTTACCGTGCCCCCCGGAAGCCGTGCTCGTAGACGAGCTGAACCGATTATCGGCTGCAGAAGCAGAGTGCATCGCCAAGGTTATCGTGACCCGCGGCAGCGGCGAACGCGGCTACGCGCCGCCACAACCTACTGTGGCGACCCGCGTTTTGTTGACCAGTCCTCCCCTGCAATATCCGGAAGAGTTTGCCCGCGCGGGGGTGCGCGTCCGTCTGTGCAGCACCCGGCTCGCGGCTCAGCCCAGGCTGGCGGGCGTGAAGCACCTCAATCGCCTGGAGAACGTTCTCGCGCGCTCGGAGTGGAGCGACCCCGCAGTGGCCGAAGGCCTGATGCTCGATCCGGAGGGGAACGTGATCGGCGGCACGATGACCAATCTGTTCGTGCTGGATGAAATCGGCATGGTGACGCCGGATCTATCGAAGTGCGGCGTGGCGGGGGTAACGCGTGAGCGCATTTTGGCAGCTGCGGCGCAGCAAGGAGTAAGCTGCCGCGTCGAACCGGTGAGCCTCGAACGGGTGCTGAGGGCGCGGGAGCTGATTCTGGTGAACAGCGTGATCGGCGCATGGGCTGTGAAAGATATCGAGGGACGAACATTGACGCCCGGGCCCGGGATGACGCGGGTGCGGGCGTGGCTCGAACAAGATGACGATTAGGAAGCTTCTGGCTTTGGCGCTCGGCGCGGTTGTTCTCGGCGGCGTAGTTGCCGCGGGCGCGCTGCTCTACTACGCAAGAGCTCCGCTTTCAATCGGTGCGGTCCCCGTGCAGTTCAGCCTCAAGTCCGGCAGCAGCCTGAAGAGCGCGGCGCGACAGATGGCTGATGCGGGCGTGCTCCGCCATCCGGCCGTGTTCGTTCTGCTGGGCCGCATTCTGGGCCGTGCGGGCAGGATCAAGGCGGGCAGTTACGAATTCGAGCAGGGCCTCACGCCTTACACATTGCTGCAGAAGATCACCCGCGGCGATGTCACCCTCATGGCGATCACGTTCACGGAGGGTGTGACGTTCAGGCAAATGCGCAGGTTGCTCGACGAGCACCCCAAAGTGCGCCACGAAACGACGGCGTTGCAGGAGGCGCAGATCCTGGAGCAGCTGTCGATCACCGAGAGCTCAGCCGAGGGTTGGTTCTTTCCGGACACCTACTACTTCAGCGAGGGTACCGCCGATGTCGCGATCCTACAGCGAGCTCATCAGCTGATGCGGCACCACCTTGGCACCCAGTGGGAGCGTCGCGCGTCCGATCTGCCCTTTGCGACCCCGTATGATGCGCTAATTGTTGCCTCGATCGTGGAAAAGGAGACGGGACGAAGCGACGACCGCCCGCTGGTTGCGGCGGTGTTCGTCAACCGGTTGCGCAAAGGCATGTTGCTGCAGGCCGACCCGACTGTCATCTATGGGCTGGGCGAGGCGTTCGACGGCAATCTCCGCAAACGTGATCTGCTGGCGGACACGCCCTATAACACGTACACCCGCGGCGGCCTTCCGCCGACGCCCATTGCCATGCCCGGGCTTGCTTCGCTCGCGGCGGTGATGGACCCGCCCCAGAGCGACGTGCTCTATTTCGTCTCGCGAGGCGACGGATCATCGCACTTTTCGCGGACATTGACCGAGCACGACCGCGCGGTGACAAAATACCAGCGTTCGGGAAGACGCTGATGCGGGGCCGCTTCATTACACTCGAGGGCATTGACGGAGCCGGCAAGAGCACGCACCTGGAGTGGCTCGCCGGCTTTCTGCGCGAGCGTGGAATTCGCGTCACCGTGACGCGCGAACCGGGCGGCACCGCGCTCGGTGAGAGTCTGCGCGAGCTGTTACTGCATGGCAAAGCGACGCTGCATCCCGAGACCGAGACGCTGCTGGTATTCGCCGCCCGGCGCGAGCACATCGACAAAGTGATCGAGCCGGCCTTGGCGAGCGGCGCCTGGGTTCTATGCGATCGCTTCACCGATGCGACCTACGCTTATCAATCGGGGGGGAGCGGGGTGTCCTGGTCGAAGATCGCGCAGCTCGAACAATGGGCGCAGGACGGCTTGCAGCCCGACCAGACGCTGCTCTTCGATGTTGCCCCCGATGTCGGCCTTGCGCGCGCAGCCCGCGGTAAGAGTCCCGACCGCTTCGAGCGCGAGCGGGCCGGGTTCTACGAGAGGGCACGGCAGGCCTACCTGGCACGTGCGCAACAGGCGCCCCTCCGGGTGCACGTGATCGATGCGAACAGGCCTTTGGTCGTTATTCATAAAGAACTCGAGGAAATAGTCTCAATTACTTGGTCTAAATGATTTATTAGCGTTCCCTTTCCAAGTATGAGTTTGCCATGGCATCGGTCTGAGCTCAGCCGCATCCTCAAAGAAGGAGCGGCCCTGCCGCATGCGTTGCTGGTGCGCGGCCCGGCGGGCATCGGGAAGCTGGCATTCGCGCAGGCGCTCGCCAAAGCGCTGGTGTGTGAGCAGCCGGGTCCCCAGGGAACAGCGTGCGGCCAATGCACCGCCTGCGACTGGGTCGAGCAGCGGAGCCATCCGGATGTGCGGTTGGTGGAGCCGGAAAGCCTGGCTGAAGCGGCTGAAGAGGAGGGGGCCGAGAAGAAAAAGGCAAGCGTTCAGATCGGCGTGGACCAGGTGAGGGCGCTCGCGGAGTTCGTGAACCTGTCGAGCCATCGCGGCCGCGCCAAGGTCATTGTGGTCCACCCGGCCGAGGCCCTTAATCCGAGCGCGGCGAATGCGCTGCTGAAAAGCCTTGAGGAGCCGCCGCCCGGCACCTATTTTCTGCTCGTCTCGCATCGCTGGCATCAACTTCTGCCCACGATCAAGAGCCGTTGCCGGCAAATGGTTCTGTCGCTGCCGGACCGCGAGGCGGCTCGCGCGTGGCTGGCAGAGCAGGGTGTCTCCAACCCCGACCTCGCGCTTGCGCAGGCGGGTGGGGCGCCAGTGTCGGCAGCCCGCTTGAGCGCCGATTATTGGGAGCAGCGCACCGCGTTCATCGGTGCGATTGCATCAGCCGATTTCGATCCCTTGCGCTCGGCGGAACAGCTGCGCGAGTTTGCTCTTGCGGATGCCGTTAAGTGGCTGCAGCAGTGGTCGTACGACATGGTTTTGAGCGCTTGCAACGGGAGGGCGCGTTACAACCTCGACTTTGAGGACGCGGTTGCGCGCGTAGCAAGCCGCGCCGGGCCGGTCGAAATATTGCGGTTTCACCGCCAGATGCTGGGCTGGCAACGGGTCGTTAATCACCCGCTCAATCCCCGCCTGTTTCTCGAGCACCTCCTGTTGTGCTACGCCGACCTGGTGCGCGCCGCGCGGCAGGGGCGGCCCGTGTAATGCTCGTCGATTCGCACTGCCATCTCGATTTCCCGGAGCTCGCGGACAGACTGGACGCGGTCGTTGCGGCCATGAGCGAGCATCAGGTGACGCACGCGCTCTGCATCAGCGTGACGCTTCAGGATTTCCCGCGCGTCAGGGCGATTGCCGAGCGTTTCGCGCATATCTATGGCTCGGTCGGGGTTCATCCTGATTATCCCGACGTGCCCGAGTTCCAGGATGAGGAACTCGTCAGCTTGGCGAACCACCCGAAGATAGTGGCGATCGGGGAGACCGGGCTGGATTACTACCGGATCAAAGAGGACTGCGAGTGGCAGCGGCAGCGATTTCGAACGCACATCCGGGCCGCCCGCAATTGCGGCAAGCCACTGGTCATCCATACGCGCCAGGCCGCCGCGGACACGCTGCGCATCATGCGCGAGGAGAAGGCGGGCGAGGTCGGAGGCGTCATGCATTGCTTCACGGAAGACTGGGACACCGCCCGGGCCGCGATGGACCTTGGCTTCTACATATCGTTCTCCGGTATCGTGACGTTCAAGAACGCCAAGATCCTGCGGGAGGTCGCGCAGCGGGTCCCGCTCGATCGGATGCTGATCGAGACCGATTCGCCGTATCTCGCCCCCGTCCCTTATCGGGGCAAGACCAACGAACCCGCCCTGGTGCGGTACGTTGCCGGCGAAATCGCGCGCCTCCGGGGTAGCGACCCGATTGAGGTTGCAGCTGCAACGACGAACAATTTCTTTAATTTATTCAAAGTAAAGCCGGTTAATTCTCATGCGACGTCTTAAGTTATTCCTCCTGATTCTTGCCATGGCGGTAGCCGCTGGAGCTTCCGCCGGCGTGTATGAGGACATGCTGCGGGCAATCGAGCTGGACGATGAGGAAGCGGTCGCGGGTTTGCTGAAACGCGGCGTCGATGTGGACAGCGTGGGACCCAAAGGAGATCCGCTGCTGACCCTTGCGGCCCGGGGTGGCAAGACGGAGGTGATGAAGACGCTGCTGGCAGCCCGGCCGAAGCTGGATGCCCGTAACGCGCATGGAGAGACCGCCCTGATGCTGGCGGCTTATAACGGCCACATTGACATCGTGCGCGAGTTATTAGCCAAGGGCGCCGCCATCAACCAATCGGGCTGGACACCGCTCAGCTACGCCGCCGCGCGAAACCAGCTCGAGATCGCGCGCCTGTTGCTCAAGGCAGGCGCCAAGGTCGATGCTGAGGCCGACAACGGCACCACGGCACTCATGATGGCTTCGCGGGAAGGACATTTACAGATGGTGTTGTTGCTTCTGGAGCACGGCGCGAACATCAATCACAAGACCAAGGCGGGCTATACGTCGCTTGAAATGGCCATTGCGCATGGTCGGCGCGATGTGGCGGAGACGCTGCTCAGGGCCGGTGCCAAGCAGTGATCGAAAAGCGGGTGGAAGACGCTGGCGCCCCGGTAAAAGCTCAGGGGCAGATGCGTATAATGTATATTATGTCAAATCTGATATCCGTCCGATGGCAGAGCTAAATCTCTACCACCACCCTTCCTCTGCGGGGTAAGTCGCGAAATGCGGCCCCAGGCTCAGACACCGCGCCCGTGACCCGCCTTGAGCGCCTCGATCTGGACCCAGGCCTTCTTGAGTTCGTCCTGGATATCGCCGATCTCGGTCAGATCCCGTGCAACCATGAGAGAGCCTCCGGGGAGGCCTTGCAGCCCTTTCATGGCCAGAACCGTAAATGTTGACCGGAAGCGGCCACCGCCTTTGCGGACGAGCCAGCCCTCGCCTTCCGCGCGGCCCGAGAAATGTGCCAGGCTCAGGAGCCGCTCCGGCCGGCGCGCGAGGATGTCCTCCCGGGTGAAAAACCGCGAATAGCTCTGTCCGCGAATTTCCGGCTGGGTATAGCCGAGCACCCGCTCGGCGGAGGCGTTCCAGCCCATGACCCGACCGCCGGAGTCCAGCATGCAGATCGCATAATCCGGCAGGCTTTCGGTGAGGATGCGGAAGCGGTGCTCACAGATCTGCTGCGATTCTCGGGAGAACTGCAGCTGGCGGTTCTCCTCGCGCAGTTCCTCGGCTTCGAGGGTAACCAGCTTCAGCCGGTCAACTTGCTCCTTCAGCGACCCGACCATCAGCGCGATCAGCGGTGAGGCGATCGAGACCGCCATCATCTGCCGCCAATCCAGGTCGGAATAGCGGAAGGGATAAAGCGGGTGGGAGAAGAGAATGAAGGAGGATATGAGCACGATCGCCGCGCTCAACATCCCCGCCATACCGCCGGCCAAGTAAGTGGATACGGCGACCGTGAACAGCAGGATCAAGCCGGGGTCGGTTATCGCACGCAGCTCTCGCCAAAGCACGGTGACGAGGGCAAGCGAGAGGACCGTGATGGCGCAGGACGCCACATAGCGCGCCCAATGGGGCGAACCAGCGATCCGAGTCTCGCCAACCCACTGCAAAATAGACATAACCCTCCGCCCCACCCCGCCAGGTGACGATTTCTCGTCGCAACTGACGGAACCGGCTACATTTATGCGCTTTTCTTACGCGCTTGAGCCTGCGACAGGAACAATGTCGCAAAAACGGTGCCAAGCAGGGGGCGGGCGGCGGCCCGTTAATTGAAGGCGGAGATCCCGGTCTGGGCTCGCCCCAGCACGAGGGCGTGGATATCGTGCGTGCCCTCGAGCGTGTTGACGGTCTCGAGATTGAGAAGGTGGCGTATGACGTGGAACTCGTCGGAAATCCCGTTGCCGCCGAGCATGTCCCGGGCGACCCGCGAGATATCCAGTGCTTTGCCGGTGGAGTTGCGCTTGAGCAGCGACACCATCTCGGGGGTCGCTTGTCCCTGGTCCCTCAGGCGGCTCAGGTGCAGGCAGGCGAGCAGCCCGATAGCGATTTCGGCCTGCATGTCGGCGAGCTTTTTCTGCACCAGCTGATTCGCGGCGAGCGGGCGCCCGAACTGTTTGCGATCCAGCACGTACTGACGCGCGATATGCCAGCAGGCCTCCGCGGCGCCGAGCGCGCCCCAACAGATGCCGAAGCGGGCGTTATTGAGGCAGCCAAAGGGGGCCTTGAGTCCGGATGCTCCCGGAAGCAGGTTTTCTTCCGGCACGAAAACCTGATCCATCACGACCTCGCCGGTCGGGCTGGCACGGACCGAAAACTTGCCCTCGATCTTGCGAGTCGAGAGTCCCTTCATGCCGCGCTCCAGCAGATAGCCGCGAATGATTCCTGCCTCGTCCTTGGCCCAGATGATCAGCAGGTCGGCGATCGGTGCGTGCGTAATCCAGAGCTTCGTGCCGGTCAGCGAATACCCGCCCTCGACCTTGCGCGCGCGCGCCGTCATCGATCCGGGGTCTGATCCGTGGTCGGGCTCCGTAAGGCCAAAGCAGCCCAGCAGCTCGCCTTTCGCCATTGCCGGAAGATATTTGCTGCGATGGGCTTCGCTGCCATAGGCGTAAATTGACGTCATGGCGAGCGATGTCTGCACGCTGCATGCGGAGCGGAAGGCTGAATCCACCCGCTCGAGCTCGCGCAGAATCAGGCCGTAGGCGACATAGCCGATGCCTGCGCAACCGTAACCTTCAAGCGGCGCGCCGAGAAATCCCAGCTCGCCCATTTCCCGCATCACAACCGGATCGAAATGTTCGCGACGGTTCCACTCGGTAATCCGCGGCAGCAGTTTCTCCTGCGCGTACTGGCGTGCCGTATCGCGGATCATCCGCTCTTCGGTAGTGAGCTGCTGTTCCAGCAGGAAGGGATCATCCCACTGGAACTTTCCGCCCGTCAGCGTAACGCTGGAAGTGTCTTTCATGGGGCTCCAAGAGACAGGCCGGTGCGCAACCGCGCCGGTCTTTTCTAACGGGCGATCAAACGCGCTCGAGTATTGCTGCCATGCCCTGCCCCCCGCCGATGCACAGGCTGACGAGCGCATAACGGCCGCCGCTGCGCTCCAGCTGGCGCGCGGCCGTGAGCGCAAGACGGGCGCCGGAAGCACCAAGGGGGTGGCCGACGGCGATCGCGCCTCCGTTGGGATTGACTCGGTTGTCGTCGAACGCAACGCCCAGACCCTTCAGGCACGCCAGCACCTGGGCTGCGAATGCTTCGTTGATCTCGATGATGTCCATGTCTTTGATCTCGAGGCCCGCTCGTGCCAGGGCTTTCTTTGATGCGGCAACCGGCCCGATACCCATGATCTGGGGCGGCACGCCAGCCGCCGCCGTTGCAATCACACGCGCCAGCGGCTTCATGCCCGCCTGCTCTCCGGCGCCGCTCGAGCCGACAAGCAGCGCGACTGCACCGTCATTGACACCTGACGCGTTGCCCGCGGTTGTGACGCCGCCTTCGTAGAGCGTCTTCATCTTGGCGAGAGTCGCGAGGTCCGTGTTGGGACGCGGATGCTCGTCGTCCGTGACTGGCGGCACCGGTCCCTTGCGCGTGGCCGGCAATTCGACCGGCGAGATCTCGCCCGAAAAGAATCCCTCACCCTTGGCAATTGCGTAGCGCTGTTGCGAGCGCAGCGCGAATTGATCGGCCTGCTCCCGCTTGATCTCGTATTCGCGGGCCAAGGTATCTGCCGTCTGCGGCATCTGGTCATCGCCGAAGCGCTTCACGAGCTTGGGATTCGAGAAGCGCGGCCCGATGGTGCTGTCATAGAGCCGCACGTCGCGGCCAAACGCCGATTCGGAACGGCTCAGCACGAGCGGCGAGCGGCTCATGCTTTCGACGCCGCCAACCAGGAAGACCTCGCCCTCGCCGGCCGTCACCGAATGCGCGGCGTGCGCCAACGCGCCGAGGCCGCTGGCGCAATTGCGCTGCAGGACCGTGCCGGGTGTCTCGATCGGAAGCCCCGCAACCAGCCCCGCGTGGCGCGCGACGCAGCGGCTGTCCTCGCCACCCTGGTTCGCACAGCCGACGACGATGTCCTCGATCTGCTCAGGCTTGAAAGCCGCCTTTTTCATGACGGCCTTCATGACATCGGCCAGAAGGTCGTCGGGACGGACTTTTGCGAGCACGCCGGCGTGGCGGCCGAACGGAGTGCGCAATCCATCGTACAGGTAAGCATTGAGCATAACTGTTCCTCTCTAGGGTCGCTGCAATGTGCGTTTGATCAGGGTTCGGGGGTCAACAGGGATACGCCTAGCCGGGCGCGCCGCGTCATCCAGATCGTCGGGCGGTAACGCGGATCGCCGTAGATACGATACATCGAGGACAGGACCCTGTATACGCGATCTGCTCCGAGGACATCCCCGAACTTGAATGGCCCGTTCGGATAGTTCAGGCCGAGTGTCACGGCCTTGTCGATATCCGCGGGCTCGGCCGTGCGGCTTTGCGCAATGGAGCAGCCGATGTTCACGATCATGGCGACGATGCGCTGCGCAATGAACCCCGGGCTGTCGCGGCAGACCGTGACGGGCACGCCATCGGCCGCCAGCAGCCCGTGGGCTGCGTCGCGGTAGCTGGGGTCGGTCAGCGGCGTGCCCATGACTGTGCGCCGCTTTGCCAGCGGGAACAGCGTGTCGACCGCGACCGTGCGCCTGGGGTCGAGCCCCTGCTCTACTGCGCAGGTTGTCGCGTCCTCGCCCACCGGCGTCACCAGTATGAGGGCCTTTCCGCTCGGCTTTGCCCCGGATTCAACCGCCGTTCCGAGCTTTTTCAACAACTCGAGCAACGTCGCCTGTCCCCGCGGTTCCGCGGCGCTCACCCAGACGGCCTCAGGCCGTGTCTTTGGCGCAGGCGTTTCGGGCGGCACGATCGCTTTCATCTCTGCATCGTAGTCATAAAAGCCCCGCTTGCTCTTGCGGCCCAAGACCCCTGCTTCGTAGCGGCTGCGCATGATGAGGTTCGGGCGGTAACGCGGCTCCTGAAAGAACTGGTGATAAATGAGCTCCGAGGCGGGGTGCGTGACATCGAGTCCGGTCAATTCCATCAGCTCGAACGGTCCCATGCGGAAGCCCCCGACGTCGCGCATGACCCGGTCAACATCCGCGAAATTAGATATGCCTTCGTAGACAAGATGCGAAGCCTCGAGCGTGAAACCGCGCCCGACCTGGTTGACCAGGAAACCGGGCGCGTCTTTCAACCGGACCGGCTCGCGCGTCATGCGCTTGCCGACGACCATGAGGGCTTCCGTCACCCAATCTTCCGTACGCAAGCCCTCGATCACTTCAACCAGCCGCATCAGGGGAACCGGGTTGAAAAAGTGCAGACCTGCAAAACGCTGGGGCGTCTTGAGCTTGGAGGCGATCGTCGTGACCGAAAGCGAAGACGTGTTGGTGGCGAGGATGCAATCCGGGGAGACCGTGTCTTCCAGCTGCGCGAACAATTGCTGCTTCGCTTCCAGATTCTCGACGATGGCCTCGACGACAATGTGGCATGGCTTCATGTCGGCCGGCCCGCCTACGACGCTTACGCGATTAACCGCAGCGGCAGCGTCGTCCTTTGTCATCGAGCCCTTTTCTGCCGCGCGTAGAATCATCTTCTCGACGAACTCGCGCGCCTCCTGCGCTGCGCCGGCCCGGGAGTCGGTCATCATCACCCGCATGCCTCCTGCCGCCGCCACCTGCACGATGCCGCGGCCCATTGCGCCCGTGCCAATCACGCCCAGGGTCAAATCCGGGCGATTCGCGTCAAATGCCATGAGATTCCTCTTTGAACTGTGCGTTCTCCGCCGCCAGTCTTCGCGCGCGGTTTCTTTCCTGTCTTGCGCTATCGACCTTTGAACTGCGGTTTGCGCTTCTCCATGAATGCGGTCTGGCCTTCCTTGTAGTCCGCGCTCTCAAAGCACGCGTCCACCATCTGCTGGCATTGTGCCAGGTCGCGCTCTGCTGGGTCCTTCAGAGACTCGATAAGCGAGCGCTTGACAGCCGCGATGGTGAGCGGTGCGTTGTTTCCAATGGTGTTCGCGTAATCCAGCGTGTATCTCTCCAAATCGGCGACGGGAACAACCCGGTTGACCAGGCCCATCTCCAGGGCTTCCTGCGAGCTGAACTGTCGCCCGGTGTAGAAAATTTCCGCTGCGAACGACGGTCCCACGATACTCGAGAGGCGGCGGATACCTTCGAATCGATAGCCCAGACCCAGCTTTGCGGCAGGCACGCCGAAGCGCGCATTGTCTGAAACGATGCGGATGTCGCAGCCCACCGCCATTGCCATCCCTCCGCCGATACAGTAGCCCCGGACCATGGCGATCGTCGGTTTCGGACATTCTCGCAGCACGCGGCTGGCATGATCTGACGCGGCGTTGTATTCCTTCACGGCCTCGGCGCCCGTACGTTTTTCCTTGAACTGGGAAATGTCCGCGCCGGCGCTAAAGGCTTTTTCGCCGGCGCCCTTGAGGACGATCACGCGCACTTCCGGATCCTCTGCGTAAGCGCCCAGCACCAGCGGCAGCGACTGCCACATCTCGAAAGAGGTGGCGTTGTGGCGCGCAGGGTTGTTGAAGACAATCCAGCCAATGGCGCCCTCCTTGTGCGCGACCAGCTTTTCGGTGAGGGTCGGAATAGGCGTCCCGGGGTGGTTCATTGTCGGTCTTCTGGGAAAGTGAGGAAGGCCATAATTCTAGCTTATCGACGGACCGGTTGCAGGGTAAGGCAGGCTTTTTTCTGCTGCGCCCTCGCCGTTGCTCCTCGTTGTCCGAAACCCGTGCGCGGGTCTTTCAGCGATGCGCCGCGAGCCAGCGACCCGCCCTTTCGATTTCTATCAGATCGGCAACGCACGCCAGCTCTCGCTCCTCGGCAGCGGCAAGTGTTACCTGCAGCAGCTGTGCGGTGACGAGCGCATCGGCGACGGCATTATGACGCGCGGGATTTTCGATTTCGAGCCGTTCAGTCCAGTCATCGAGCGTCGACGCGCCACGCGCCTGATCAGGCAACAGCTCTGGCGTCAGGACGGCAAGATCCAGCCAGGGGTTCTGGAGCTCGATTCCCAAGGCCTCCTTGGTGGCGCGCGTAATCATGACCCGATCGAAATTCGCGTGGAAACCGACCAGCACGTCCTTGCGCACGTAGTCCAGGAAGTCGATGAGCGCCTCGGCGGGATCGCGCCCCGAAAGCTGCGTCGTCCCGTCGATCCCGTGCAAGAGAATGTTGTCGTTCGCGCTGGGCCGCGCCTGGCGCAGCACGACCTCGAAGCAGCCCTCCAAGCGCACGAGATTCTCCTCGACGGGAATGGCTCCAATCGCGATGAGGCGGTCCTGATAAGGACGCAGCCCGGTGGTCTCGACATCCACCACGACAAAGCGCGTCGTCCTGAGCGAGTGCTTGAACTCCGGCCGCGCCAGGTTTGCGTAACGCTCGACGCGCATCCGTTGTGCCGGGCTGAGCTGCGGGCTCCTGCGGAGGAAGCGTTCCCACCAGCTCATAGCTGGTAGTCGAGCCTGATGCGGGTCTGCATCCTGCGGGCTTGCCGGAAGCACTCCTTGAGGATCCGCCGATCGACCTCGTTCAATGTCGCAGGGTCGAGATGATTGGCTGTCTCGCCGGTGCCACCGTGCAGGCGCAGCAACTGGATGAAATAGAATGCGTCGACCACGGCGTCGCATTCCGCGGCGGAAATGTGAATGCGGGAACCGCCTACGCGCACGCGCGCTGCAGTACTGGTATGCGCCACTCCCGCTGCAAGCCCAATCACGCGGGCGGCGTCGACGAAAAGCCGCGTGCCACGCTTCTTCAGATCGATTGTGCCGGCGTACTCGCCTTCGTTCTCCACCACGAAATCGCGCAAAAGGCCGAGCGGCGGCTCAACCTGGAGCGCCTGCTGCGCCATCATTCTGAAGAAACGGGCGTTGTCACAGGTCAGATCCAATAGATGCTTGCGCAACGTCTCGGCCAGATCTTCGGCCCCAAACAGCGCCCGGAAATCAAAGAAGATGGTGGCGTTGAGTAATGCCTGCGGTTCCGGATCGCGAATCCAGCGCGCGAATTGATGCCCCCACTCGGGCAGGCTCAAGCACCAGCTCGGATTGCTCGCCATGATCCCGCCGATGCACAGAGGAAAGCCGCAGGCGTCCAGGGCGTGATTCACCGCCTCCGCGAACGGCAACAGGCGGGCGCGAAATTCGTCTGCAGAGGCCCCATCCGGCAAACGGAAAATAATTCCATTGTCCTGGTCGGAGGCCAGCGTTTGCTCCAGGCGCCCTTCGCTCCCGAAGGCAAGCCAGCACCAATCAATGTCGCTGATCGGATGACGCTCGCGCTCCAGCTCGAGGATGCGCTGGGTCAGGGTGTCGTTCAGGGACGATATGATCTGGGTCAACTGTTCAGCGGCAAAGCCCTCATGGAGCATGTTCGACGTGAGCTTGCGAATGTCGGCTGCCGCTTGGATCAGGGCCGCGCGGTCGCGGGCATCTTTGATCGTGCGGTGAATTTGCCGCATGGAAACACGCTGCAAAGTGAAAAGATCGTGCTCCGCAACGACTCCGATCACCCGCTTTTCCCCAACAACCGGCAAATGCCGTACTCCGTGTTCGGCCATCAGCAGCGCTGCATCGTAGGCCGAGGCATCGGCCGAAATGACCCGCGGCGCGCGCGTCATTACATCGCTGATGGGCCGTTCGGTATCGATTTTCAAGAGCGCCACGCGATCGAGTGCATCGTGCCGGGTGAAGATGCCGGCGGGCAGGCCATCCTCGGACACGATCACGATCGAGCCCACATTCTCGTCATGCATGGCGCGAAGCGCGCGGTGAATCGATGTTTCGGTGCTGCATGTGAGGGGGCGCCGCCTGATCATCGAGTGGAGCGGGCGATTCATTGCCTGCTGTTCACTGGCGCTGCTGGCAGATTGCATTTTCAGCAGCTTGCGGGAATCGCGAAGCAGGCTCGCGAGATAGGCGGTCGCGAAGTCCTGAAAACGCGGGCTGCGGTGCATCAGTTCGGCGAATGCGGCCGCCGGAAGCTGATAGCAGAAAGTGTCAGCCGCCGCGACATAGGCAGACGTCACCGCGCGCTGCTCGAGCAGCGCGCCGACAGAAAAGCACTCGCCCGGCCCCAAGGTCAGATGCGCCCGCGCCGGGCTGCCGTTGGCATTGAATGCCGCGACTTGAACCAGGCCGCGCTGAACCACGTAAAGATAATCGGGCTTGCCGTTCTCCGGGGCAAGAACCGTATCACCTTTCGGGTAGTACCCGAGGCGCATCTGCTCCGCAGCGTATTCGAGCGCATTCCCGTCCTTTTCCATCTCATGAAAAGGCGGGTAGCGCCGCAAAAACGCAACCGTTGAGGCGCTGAGCACCGCAATCGGACGGGTTTGCCCTGCTGCTTCTTCCATTCAGGAATGCGCTACGAAAAAACCCCGCGCGCGCTCTTCTGCCGTGCCAGAGGATATCGCTCCGCGCTTGATCTTAGCGCACCACGAGCACCGGGATCGTCGAGTGAGTGAGAACCTTCGCGGTCTCGCTTCCCAGCAGCACGCTGGCGATGCCGCGGCGCCCGTGCGATGCCATCATGATCAGGTCGCACTTGCTGCTCTTCGCCGTGGCGATTATCTGCTGGTAAGGCAGGTCGTTGGCCGCGCTGACTGCCGCGCAACGCACCCCTTGCGCCTTGGCTTGCTGGACGATCACGTCGAGCATCTTCTGGGCCCTCTCCCGCGATTCTTCCTCGAAGCGCTTCTTCGCGGCGGGCGTGAGCGACACGAAACTCTCGTCGGCGATGACGCGGAACTCCGGAACCGCATGAACCAGCGTTACTCGCGCGTTGAGCGTCTTCGCTAACTCGATGCCTTTCTTGACCGCCTTTTTTGAGAGATCCGACCCGTCGGTTGGTATGAGAATGTGCTTGAACATGTTGCCTCCGCCCTTCTCGTCGAAAGTAGCCCGTTTATCAACAATTTAGCATTACACGGCGCTACCGCGTTGACCCAGATCAAATGATAGCGCCATACGTCTGGCCAAGTCATCGGAAGGCGCGCAACGATCCCGCCGCTATGGGTGGCATCGTGAAAGCATGGAGTTCGGGCGGGACGGAGCGTCGCAACGCTCCTGCAAAGACTAGTGGCTCTTGACCAACCGGTGCGCGGGGACGGGCAGCGCAACCACCTCGATGCCCTCGTCCTTGAGGGACTCCACTTCCTCGCGCGATGCCGTACCCCGGATCCTGCGTTCCGGTACCTCGCGATAGTGAATCTTGCGGGCCTCCTCAGGGAAAGCCGGGCCTACATCCTCGGTGTTCTCGACGATGTGCTCGACCAGCCGGGTGAGGACTTCGGTCCCGACATTGGCATAGTGCTGCGGCCCCAAGCCCGGTGCTCGCCGCGGGGCACGTTCGCTGGCTCCGGTCTTCACACGGGAAACGCTTGGCAGGCGCGAAACGTTCGAGGCAAACCACCCCTCGAAACGATGCTGATTCGGACAGCTCAGATCGAACACAATCACGTTGGTCTCCACCGCTTGGTGCCGTGCACCTGTTGTGTTTATTGGACAGCAAGATCCACGCCAAAGTCCAGCTTCGTGAGATCTCGGCTAAATCATGCCATAGGCCTTCATAAACGCAAAGTCTTGGGCCATTATTAATTACATCCCCTATATCTAGCGGTCAGGCGAAGGCGATCAGTGGCAAATTGCACAGGCGCCTGGCTTTCGAAACGCGCAATAAAGTTTCCCAGCTTGTTGCTGTGCTGCGACAGGAATCGACGCTTGAAAGTCATCGCCCCGGGCTTAGGAGCTCATTCGTCCTGCTCAGCAATCGGTTTACGAGCCCTGGGTGGGCTACGGGAAGCTGTATATGGATTGACGCTCTTGCCACCATCGAGCGTGCTGTCATCAGTCGCGGCTACCAGCATGTCTTTGCCGCGAAGCCCTGGAGCGACGTTACCATCGGATACGCTGTCTAGGCATGGATCGTCTCACTCTGGAACAAGAGACAATGCTAATTCCCAAGTCCAGCCCGACACGCGGTCCGTTTTGCAGGGCCCGTGTGTTATCTCACGACGGAATCGACGAGTCTTCTCGCGCCGCGCAAATCTGCGGGCGCTCCCTGCAAAAACTAGCGGCACGTCTCGATTTGCCCGCCGTCGAAAATTCGACATTGGCGCTAGCTTTGCGTCGTGACGTGACCGTACTTTTCGCAAGAAACCGTATTTAATTCATGCCGCAAGCGAGAGCCTTTCGCGTAAAATCTTGCTTTTCGACAATACCTTTAGGAGCAGTTACGGAACCGGCCTCTCACGCACCGTTGCACGGCTTCGCTTCGCGCTTCCGGCCGTTTTTCTTGTCGGCGGCGGGATTCAGCCTGATCGTGAACGTGCTGATGCTCGCGCCCGCACTGTTCATGCTGCAGGTGTTCGACCGCGTGCTGACCAGCCGCAGCGAAGAGACGCTGATCATGCTCCTGGTGCTCGTGGTGGGGGCGCTGATGTTCATGGCCTACCTGGACATGATCCGTTCGCGCCTGCTGACTGCGGCCGCAGTGACACTCGAAAAGAGGCTGGGGCCCGAAGTGCTGGGAGAGATGATTCGCCGCAGCGCTTCGCCCGGCAGCGGCGAGGCCTCGCACGGACTGCGTGATGTCAACACGTTACGCGCTTTTTTGACTGGCCCCGGGATCATCGCGATATTCGACGCGCCATGGGTGCCGATTTTCGTCATCATAATTTTTCTCTTCCATCCGTGGCTCGGAACGCTGGCGCTTGTTGGCGCCCTCCTCCTGCTGATGCTGGCCATCGCCAACGAGCGGTTCTCGCGCCGGCCGCTGGAGGCGATGCAGCTTGACTCGCGCCTGGCGGGGCGATTCGCCGAGCAAAGCATCGTCAATGCCGAAGTCGCCCGCACGCTCGGGATGGAAAGCGGCCTTGCACGCGGCTGGGCTGGCTTGAGCCGAAAGAGCCTCGAAAAACAGTTGCAGGCGAGCCGTTCAGCGAGCGTGCTTACCAGCACATCGCGCTTCACGCGCCAGATTTTGCAGGTAGCCATGCTAGCGACCGGCGCCTATCTCGTGATCGACCAACAGACCACTTCAGGCGTAATGATTGCCGCGACCATATTGCTCTCGCGTGCGCTCGCGCCCGTGGAATCGGCCATTGCCGGTTGGAAGGGAATGGTGGACGCGCGCAGCGCCTACGCGCGGCTGAAGAAGCTGCTGGAGCCCGATGGGCGCGGAGAGGCCGTGACCGAACTTCCGCCGCCACAAGGGAACGTGAACGTTGAGCGGATCGTATTCGGGTTCCGCGGGCAGGACCGGCCCATCATCAAGCAGATTTCATTCGAGGTTGCAGCGGGACAGGCCCTTGCGATCGTCGGTCCCAGCGCTGCGGGAAAATCCACGCTGGCACGCCTCATCGTAGGGCTGTGGAAGCCGGCGATCGGGGTCGTGCGCCTCGACGGCGCCGATATATCCAGCTGGCCGCGGGAACGTCTGGGACCTTACGTCGGATACCTTCCTCAAGACGTCGAGCTATTTGCGGGCAGCGTGAGCCAGAACATTGCTCGCATGGGCGAAGTGGATTCCGCTGCGGTCATCGAGGCTGCACGTCAGGCGCAGGTGCACGATCTCATCCTGCGACTGCCACACGGCTATGACACGCCCATTGGCGAAGGCGGGGCGTTCCTTTCCGCCGGGCAGCGTCAGCGCGTCGCCCTGGCGCGAGCACTCTACGGCAACCCACGGCTGGTGGTTCTGGACGAGCCGAATTCCAACCTGGATGGCGAGGGCGAGGCGGCGCTGATCGAGGCGATTCGCCGTCTGAAGGCCGATGGGGCCACACTCATCATCATCACGCACCGGGGCAAACTGCTTACCAGCATGGACCGGATTCTGGTGCTGCGTGACGGCATGATCGAGAAGTTGGGACCGCCCGCAGAAATATTTGCACCGGCCGCGCGACGCGCCCCGGATGCCCAGCCTTCGGTGATTGCCGGCCAGATCTCGCCGCGGAGCTGACCCGTGTCCAATTCGATCTTCAACCTGGTTGCGCCGTCGCTTGACGTGGATCACGCGGAGCGGCCTTGGCCGCTGATCCGCGCCGGGATAATTGGAATACTGTTCCTGGTTGGCGCAATCGGTGCATGGGTGTGGCTTGCCCCGATTTCAGGCGCAGTCATTGGCCCCGGCGTGGTCAAGGTGGACATGAACCGTAAGACTGTCCAGCATCAGGAAGGTGGACTCGTCAGCGAAATCCTCGTGCGCGATGGCAGCAAGGTCAAGGCTGGCCAGACGCTTATGGTGCTCAAGGATGTGCGCGTAGATGCCGGAAACGAAGCTGTGCGAACGCAACTTGACGCTGAGATTGCCAAGGCGGCACGTCTGTCTGCGGAGCAAACTGGCGCCGGCAGCATTACCTTCCCCGCGGAGCTCCTTGATCGAGCCTCCGATTCACGCGTTGCGCAATTGCTAAAGCACGAGAGCTCAGTGTTCGTCGTGCGGCGCGATGCATTGACCAACCAGATCGCCCTGCTTCGGGGTCAGGCTCAGGAAGCGCGCCAGGAAATTACGGCGCGCCGTGTGCAGCTTGAAGCCGACGAACAAGCGATCAAGCTACAGCGCGAGGAGCTTGCAGCTAATCAGTCGCTGGCGACAAAAGGCTTCGTGAGCAAGACCCGGCTGCTCTCGTTGCGACGCGAAGTGGCCCAGTACGAGTCCCGGCACGCCGAGGGCGCGGCCGAATTGGCACGTGCGCAGCAGAAGGTCTCGGATCTTGAGTTGCGCGCGGAGACGCTGCGCAACACTTTCGCTCAGGAAGCGTCCAATGAACTGCGCCAGACGGCCGCAACGATTTTCGAGTTGCGCGAGCGCCTGCGGCCGGCGCAGGATGCCGAGCAGCGCCAGCGCATCATCGCCCCGATCGCCGGCGAAGTCGTGGATCTGAAAATCACGTCGGTTGGCGCGGTGATCGCCCCGCGCGAGCCCATCATGGACATTGTTCCCGAAAATGCCGATTTGCTGGTGGAGGCACGGGTCCGCCCCGAGGACGTTACTTTCGTGCATCTAGATGCGCATGCCGATGTCCGACTGACGGCGTTCCGCCAGCGCATCACGCCGACCGTGAATGGAACGGTCACTTACATCTCTGCGGACCGTTTGATAGATAAGACAAACAACAACATCCCTTACTACGCGGTGCATGTGCGAGTGTCGCCCGATGCCCTCAAGAAAGCCGGCAATCTGCAGCTTCAGGCCGGGATGCCGGCCGACGTCTTCATTCAGACCACGTCTCGCAACGCGTTGCAGTACCTTGTGGATCCGATTCTGGGTTTCCTGCAGCGTTCCCTGCGGGAGCAGTGATTCCCGCGGCAGACGGCAGGCCTGCGATCACGACCAACACGTGGTTGGTGCCCGGAGGCGGAGTCGAACCGCCACGGCCCTTGCGGGCCAAGGGATTTTAAGTCCCTTGTGTCTACCAATTTCACCATCCGGGCGTGCAGGTCGGCGCGAAATGGTGGCGGCGCGTCGCGCAGCCAGTTGCGTTTGGAGGCGGGGGTCGGAATCGAACCGGCGTACACGGCTTTGCAGGCCGCTGCATAACCACTCTGCCACCCCGCCACAACTCGTCAGAAAACGAAAAAGGGAAAACGAAGTTGCCGCCCCGGCCGAGGCCCAACGCTAGCGTCGTCCTCTGCCTCGAGCCGGCACCGAGCGTGGCTGACCGGCGGCGGTCAGCCACGCCGAACCTTCGCTTTCCCTGGAATACTGGAGCGGGAAACGAGTCTCGAACTCGCGACCTCAACCTTGGCAAGGTTGCGCTCTACCAACTGAGCTATTCCCGCGTTTCGTCGGGCAAAATTATAGGCTAGCTGCCCCCTCGCCGGCAACTATCCCCCCTTCCATGCCTGCGGCAGGGCTACCCGAAGGTAATAGACCATCGACAACAGCGTCAGCACGGCTGCTATGTAAATCAGCCACGTGCCAATGCGGTGCGGGTCGAAGAGCTCTATAGGATCATGGTAGAGCAGCAACGGAATAGCCACCATCTGGGACGCCGTTTTGATCTTGCCCGCCAACGACACCGCCACGCTTTTTGCTTTTCCGATATTGGCCATCCACTCCCGCAGGGCCGAGATTGTGATCTCGCGGCCGATGATAATGAGCGCAATGATTGCATCAACGCGCTCCAGCTGCACCAGCGTGATGAGCGCTGCTGCCACCATCAGCTTGTCCGCCACCGGGTCGAGAAAAGCGCCGAACGCAGAAGTCTGGTTCCATCTGCGGGCGAGCCAGCCGTCGAGCCAATCGGTCACTGCTGCCGCGGTGAAGATGATGGTCGCGACGAGATTCTGGTTCGGCACGGATACCCAGCTTTTCTCGAAGTAGAAAATGCCCACGAACAACGGTATCAGAAGGATCCGCAGCCAGGTAAGCAGGATTGGAAGGTTGATGGGCATCAGTGGAGCTCATGATAGATCTTTTCGGCGAGCGTGCGGCTGATACCTTCGACCTGCGTGAGATCGTCAATGCTGGCCGAGAGCAGTCCCCGCAGCCCTCCAAAGCGCGACAGCAGGCGCTGCCGCCGTTTGGCGCCGATCCCGGCAATACCCTCGAGCGTCGAGCCGGCACGGGGCTTGCCCCGCCGGGCGCGATGGCCCTCGATCGCAAACCGATGCGCCTCGTCCCGGATCTGCTGAACCAGGTGCAACCCCGGATGGCCGCTGCCAAGGACGATCGGCACGGGCCGTTGCGGCAATAACAGGCGTTCCTCTCCCGGCCTGCGTTCTTCGCCTTTTGCGACGGCTGCCACGGCAACGTCAGTTAGCCCTAGCTCGGCAAAAACCTCGTTGGCGACCGCGAGTTGCCCCTTGCCGCCATCGATGAGAACGAGGTCGGGCAGCCTGCCCTCTCCCGACACGATGCGTCGATAACGGCGTGACAGCACTTCACGCATGGCGCCGTAATCGTCTCCTGGCGCGATGTCCGTTATGTTGAAACGGCGGTAATCGCTTTTCTGCATTGTCGAGTGGTCGTAGACCACACACGAGGCTACGGTCGCCTCGCCCATCGTGTGGCTGATGTCGAAGCATTCGATGCGCTGCACCGTGTCCGGCAGCTCGAGCGCCTGCTGGAGGGCGTTCAGCCGGGCTTCCTGATTTGCCTGCCGACCCAGCGCCTGCTCGGCGCCGAGTTGCGCATTGTGCTCGACCATTTGCAGCCACGCCTTGCGCACGCCGGTGGGTCGTGCGTGGACACTTACCTTGCGTTGCGCCCGCTCGGAAAGAAGTTTATTGAGACTCGCGGTTGGCGCCGTCGCGACGACGATATGGAGCGGCGGAATGTGCTGAAGATAGTGCTGCACCATGAACGCTTCGAGAATCTGTTCCGGAGCGCAGTCGTCAGCGTTTCGCGGGAAGAAGTTTTTGTCGCCGAGGTGATGGCCGCCGCGAATCATGGTCAGATTCACGCAGACAAGGCCCGCCGCCCGGCCGCAGGCGATGATATCGGTATCCTCACTCTCGCCACTGACAAATTGCCGCTCCTGCACCTTTCGCAAGGCCGCAATCTGGTCACGGTAGACCGCGGCCTCCTCGTAGTCCGTGCGGGCAGATGCCGCGTTCATGCGTTGTTCCAGCCGCGCAACTACGGCGTCCTCCCGGCCAGACAGAAACATTTCAGCGCTGTTCACATCTTCCGCGTAGGCCGATTCAGTCACCCAGCCCATGCAGGGCGCGGTGCAACGACGAATCTGGTGCAGCAGGCACGGACGCGAACGGTTTGCGAAGACCGTGTCTTCGCAGGTGCGGACGCGAAATACCTTCTGGAGCAGCTGGATGCTCTCCCTCACTGCGCCGGCGTTCGGAAACGGCCCAAAGTAGCGGTGTCGTCGGTCGAGCGGACCGCGGTGAAATCCTAGGCGCGGAAAGCGGTGTCCAGAGAGCATGAGATATGGGTACGATTTATCATCTTTAAACAGTATGTTATAGCGTGGACTTAAAGTCTTTATTAAGTTGTTTTCGAGTAGCAAGGCTTCCGCCTCGGACCGCGTTACCGTGGTCTCGATCGCGGCCACCTGCGATAGCATGAGCTGGATACGCGGCGATTGCGGGGGTTTCTGAAAATAGGAAGCCACCCGTTTCTTGAGATCCAGGGCCTTACCGACGTAGAGCGCTTCGCCCGTCGCACTTAGCATGCGATAGACCCCCGGCTGATGCGGCAGGCCGGCAATGAACGCAGATAGTTCGATCACGGAAGCAGCCGGCGTCCGCAGATCTGTAACCCGCGCATGACCGAGCTGTTGGCGGCGTCGGGGGGGGCCGGGCAAAATCCCGTTAACGACCGCCTTTCCTTCCGTGCGGGCCCGCCGGGGACGCTGAGAGTGTCTTCGGGCATGAAAGGTATGTTCGGATCGCGGCCACAACGCTCCGGAACATTGCCGGAGTCAGTCGTTTCGTCTGGGTATTATAGCGGCTGCAGTGATAGCTATCGTAGAGCGCGAGCCGGCGCGGCAACTCGTGCCGTGCCCCGTGACCGAACGGATACTCGCGGCGTGCAACGCCGAGCGCCATGAGTACGGCCGCATGCGCGACCGTGCCCAGCGCGAGGATTGCGGCTCCCGGCGGCAACCAGCCGATCTCCTCGGCCAAATAGGGATTGCAGCGCCGAATTTCGATTGGTTGCGGGCGGTTTGCAGGCGGGAGACACTTCACGGCGTTGGTGATGCGGCAATCCACGAGGCGAAGCCCGTCGCTAGCGCTGACCGATACCGGCCGCGAGGCAAAACCGAACTCATGGAGCATCTCGTATAGGAGGATGCCCGCAAAGTCGCCAGTGAACGGGCGCCCGGTACGGTTGGCGCCGTGCTTGCCGGGTGCCAGGCCGACGATCAGGACTCGCGCACGCTGCGGGCCGAATGGCGGAACCGGGCGGGCATGGTAATCGGGATGCTCGGCGCGCACGCGCTCGAGATAGCGCGCCAGCCGAGGGCAGCGGCGACAGGATTCCGAGAAGCTCCATTTTGGCTTAGAAGGCACTTGATACCCTTACAACCACGGAAACACACGGAAAGTTTTAAATGATTGCCGGGCGGTTATCGGCTTGGGTCTTTGCCCGTGTCATTCCGTGCGATTCCGTGGCTATGGTTCTAGTCATTCGGGGGCCGTTTCCGCACAGGAGTTTGTCGCCTCAAAATCCGGCAAACTCTTCGCGGCGCTTGGGTTAAAATTTAGCGTTTTTCCGGAAGCGATCGAGATGGCAAAAGTACTGGCAACCGAAATTCGCGCGGGCAACCTGATCGAATGGGACAAACGGGTCTGGCGCGTGCTGAAATCCTATCACGTGCACGTGGGCGGCCGCGGCGGCGCCTTCATGCAGGTCGAAATGAAGGACATCGAGTCGGGAACCAAGCGCAACGAGCGAATCCGCACGGAAGACAAGATCGAGCGCGCGTTCGTGGAGCAGCGTGCGATGGAGTATCTCTACTTCGATGGCGACAATTACGTCTTCATGGACAAGGAATCGTTCGAGCAGCTCGCCCTGCCCGCCGATTTTCTCGAGGGGCAGGCCGGCTTCCTCATGCCGAACGTCGAAGTGCAGGTAAATTTCCACAATGACCGGCCGATTGGCGTGCAGCTTCCGGCCAGCGTGACGCTGACCATCGTCGAGACCGAGCCCAATCTCAAGGGCGCGACGGCCACGGGATCATTCAAGCCTGCCAAGACCGAGACCGGCCTCACCGTTCAGGTACCTCAGTTCCTGACGGAGGGGGTGCGTATCAAGGTCAATACCGACACGGGCGAGTATATCGAGCGCGCGTAAATGCCTCAGGCCTTGGGGCGACGTCCGCGCGGCCACAGGCGGATCACCGAAGTGCCTCGAGCACCTTTGGGCCGATGAGCCTCGGGTTGCAGAGTTACATGGCCGATGCCGTAACGATCCCGGGCGAGAGCGGTGGCCGCGGCGAGGATCGCAGGCCATTGCTGCAGGTCATTGATCTCGAGGTGTGCCGACAGCGCGACCTGTCCGGGCGTAATGCTCCATACGTGAAGGTCGTGAACCGAGACGACGCCCGGCATACCCGCCAGAGCCTTTCCGATGAGCTGCAGTTCCAGCGCCGGTGGCACGCCTTCCATGAGCACGTGCAATGTGTCGCGCAGCAGCCTGATCGTGGAAATCATTATGAGCGCTGCGATCACGAGCGAAAGAATCGGGTCGATCGGAAGCCAGCCGGTGAAATAAATGACGGCCCCGGCGATGAGCGCCGCGAACGAGCTCACGAGATCCCCGATAACGTGCAGTAACGCTGCGCGCGCGTTCAGGGTCATTTCGGCGCGGCTCATGATCCAGATCACAAGGGCGTTGACGCCCATGCCCACCAACGCGATGACCGTCATTCCGAGGGCCGCGACGGGGCGCGGGTCCAGGAGGCGGGAGACCGCCTCCACAACCAAGGCCGTGATGATCACAAGCATCAGGAGGCTGTTAAGCGTCGCGCCGATCACTTCCGCCCTCGCCCAGCCGTAGGAATGGCGGTGACCCGCAGGGCGTCGCGCGAGCCAGGCGGCGATGGCTGCCAGCCCGAGAGCGAGCGCATCGGAGAGCATGTGCCCGGAATCGCTCAACAGCGCCAGGGAGCCGGTCCATAGGCCACCGGCGAACTCGACTGCAGCGTAGCCCAGCGTGATGACGAGCGCGGTCGTGAATGCAGCACCGCGCACAGCAGGCCGGCGGTGCCGGTGAGCGCTCATGTGCCGAGCGGCAATTCCCCGTCGTGCGCGCCGATACCGGACATGGCATGCAACGCCTGGGCGTAGCGGGAATCCTCGCGCAGCCCGATCATGTCCTCGGCATCCGGCCGTCCGTGCATCCGGCCGAGCCGTGCCAGGCTCACTGCCGGCATCAGGTAGTTGAACGCTCCGTAGAGCTCATCGACTGCCGGTGCGTTGTTGCAGATGAGAACCATGTCGCAGCCGGCGTCGAGCGCGATCCGGGCCCGCTCAACGAATCCGCCAGCGACGCTCGCCCCTTCCATGTTGAGATCGTCGCTGAAAACGATCCCATCGAATCCCAGCTCGCCACGCAGGATCTTTTTCAGCCATACAGGCGAGAAACCAGCCGGACGGTCATCCACGCTCGGGTAGATGACGTGGGCCGGCATGATGCCACCGAGCCCGGCTCCAATCAGTCGCCGAAACGGCACCAGGTCGCTCGCCTCGATTTCAGTGTACGCACGCTCATCTACCGGAACTTCGAGATGGGAATCGGCGCGCACGTGGCCATGCCCGGGAAAGTGCTTCCCGACACCCGTCATTCCAGCCTGCTTGAATCCCTGTATCAGGGCGCGCGCTAGTTCCGCGACGATGCGCGCATCAGAGTGGAATGCCCGGTCGCCGATGACGCTGCTGCTGCCGTAATCCACGTCCAGAACCGGGGCGAAGGTAATGTCAATACCATGCGCTCGCAGTTCCGATGAGAGCACGAAACCGACTGCCTGAGTGATTTGCCTGGCCTGCTGCGCCCCGGCGTTCCACGCGAGTCCCAGCTCGCGCATCGCGGGGATCGCGGTGAATCCCTCCCGAAAACGCTGCACGCGTCCGCCCTCATGATCAACCGCAATGATCAGCGACGGGCTGCGCAGCGCATGGATCTCGCGCGTGAGCTGCGTGAGCTGCCTGGAATCCTCGTAGTTGCGCGAGAACAGGATGACGCCGCCAGTCAGAGGATGCGCAAGCCGCTTGCGGTCGTCAGCAGTAAGCTCGGTGCCTGCAACATCCAGCATCACCGGTCCAAGTGGCAGGGTCTTGGTCATTGAGCCTCGAGTACGACGCAGGCGCAAGCCAATGCCGCCTCGTCGCTGATTGTCAGATGATGGTTCACGATCCCGCGGGATTTCACCAGCTGCTCCAGGTTGGGATGGAATGAAAAGCCTGGTTTTCCTGCGCGGTTCTGCACGACACTTATGCACTGCAAGGTTACCGGATAACGGAACCCGGTGCCCATAGCCTTGGAAAAAGCCTCCTTGGCGGCGAAGCGGTTTGCCAGGAACAGCACTGGGCGCACAGTCCTCAGATAGCCGGGCCACTCGAGCGGTGTCAGCACGCGTCGCGCAAAGCGATCGCCATATTCTTCGATCAGCCGCGCCACCCGCCGCGGCTCCACGACGTCGATGCCGATCCCGTAGATCATGCCGCCGCAGCGATAGCTGCCTTCATGTCACGCACCGCCCGAACCATGCCGACAAACACCGCCTGGGCCACGATGGCGTGGCCGATATTGAGCTCGCGGATTTCGTTTATCGCGGCTACCGGCTTTACGTTGTCGTAGTTGAGGCCGTGCCCGGCGTTCACGTAAAGGCCCTTGCTGTTCGCATACCTTGCTGCCCGGCGAATCTGATCAAGCTCTCGCAACGCTTCGGCCGGATCAGGAGCGTCCGCGTAGCGGCCCGTGTGTAACTCGATCACCGGCGCACCCGCTGCCAGCGCTGCATCGATCTGGTCGGTATCGGGATCGACGAACAGTGACACGCGGATGCTGGCATCTCCCAGACAGCGGCAAGCCTGCCGCACGCGCTCCAGGTTGCGGGCAACGTCGAGTCCGCCTTCCGTCGTCACTTCGGCACGCCGCTCGGGCACCAGGCAGACGTCATCCGGTCTGACGCGCCGGGCAAAAGTCATCATTTCCTCGGTGACGGCGGCTTCAAGGTTCATCCGGGTCCTCAGCAACTTCCGCAGTTGCTCTACGTCAGCGTCCTGGATATGGCGGCGATCTTCCCGCAGATGCAGTGTAATGTAGTCCGCCCCCGCTTCCTCTGCGGCCAGCGCCGCGTCGATCGGACTGGGGTAGCGGGTTCCACGTGCCTGCCGCAACGTCGCCACGTGATCGATATTGACGCCGAGGAGTGTCATAGATCCTGGAGCTCGCGCAGCATCTGCCGCGTGTGCAGCACTTGTTTTCCGAGGTAGTGGTTGATCAGGGCACGCATCAGCGCTTTGCTCTGCTGCTGCGTGACAGCACTGTCGAACTTGCTGGACTGCATGTCAAGTAGCGTCTGGCCAGCCAATTCTACGCCCTTTCCGGAAGCGGAGGTCTCGGCGGCGACTGGCCCGCGCTCGACCACATAGACGTAGCGCTGATCCGGATGAATGACGTCCCCTGTCTCCGCGTCGCGGTCGAGCATCACTGCGTAACCCAGCTCGCGCAACAGCTGAAGCTCGAAACGGCGCAAAATGCTCTCGTGCTCCGCATCCGCCGCGAGCGCCGCCAGCGTGGCCTGATAGATTCCGTGGAGCCGCTCATGGGGATCATCGCGTGGCAGCAGCTTCAGTAGCAGCTCATTCAGATAGAAACCACACATCAGGGTCTCGCCTCTGAGAGCCGTATAGGCTCCCTGCCATTCGGCACGGGTGAGCGTGCGCAGCTCCGATCGCCCCGTCCAGGACAACAGGAGCGGCTGAAACGACAGCAGCACGCCACGCAACGAAGAACGCGGGCGCCGGGCGCCGCGCGCGACGAGCGCGATGCGGCCATGATCGCGCGTGAACGTCTCCACCACGAGACTCGTTTCCCGGAACGGGTAACTATGAAGCACGAAGCCCGGTTGCGCGTCCTGTCTAACTTGGCCGCGAGTGCTCATTCGGTCTCAGGAATTCGGAAATGGCAAGCCAGAAGCGGGCGCGATGCCGATCGCATCTTGGCGCAGCTTGCGTATTGTTGAAGGGTCAGCACACCCATCGCTAGTCCTGGTAGCCGGCACGCCGAAGGTCTGCGTCCGTGCGCCCCCAGCCGCGTTTGACGCGAACCCAGACCTCGAGGAAAACCCGTCCGCCAAACAGGCGCTCCATGTCATGTCGCGCCTGCGTCGCGACCTCCTTCAGCTTCTGCCCGTTCTTTCCGATTACGATGCCTTTCTGGCTGGCTTTGTCCACGAGCACGGTGCCGTGTATGTGGCGCATACCGCCCACAACCTTGAACTCGTCGATCTGCACTGTCGTTGCATAGGGCAGCTCTTCGCCAAGCAGCCGAACCAGTTTCTCACGCAATAGTTCTCCAGCGAGAAAACGCTCGCTGGCAGTAGTGATCTCGTCTTCCTCGAACAGTGGTGGCCCTTCGGGCAGAACGCTCACCAGCGCCTCCAGGAGCCCCTCGATCTGCTGTCGTTTTTGTGCCGAAACGGGAACAATGGCGGCAAACTCGCGCGTGCCCGCTAACTGCTCCATGAAGGGCAAGAGTTGTTTTTTGTCCCGCACGAGGTCGATCTTGTTGATTGCAAGGACGACCGGAACATTCTGCGGGAGTAGCCGCGCAACGGCCTCGTCTGCACGACTGAATTTCAGTGCCTCTACGACCCAGACGATGGCGTCGGCTTCCTGCAGGCCTGTCGTGACGCTGCGGTTCATCAGACGATTGAGCGCGGAGCGATGCTCAGTCTGGTAGCCCGGCGTGTCGACGAATGCAATTTGGGCGTCGGGCCGGGTCACGATCCCGGTGATCCTTTGGCG
Organism: Betaproteobacteria bacterium SG8_41; assembly: GCA_001303585.1. Taxonomy (GTDB): domain Bacteria; phylum Pseudomonadota; class Gammaproteobacteria; order Burkholderiales; family SG8-41; genus SG8-41. The sequence goes on along the minus strand of LJTT01000004.1, from coordinate 57,841 downwards.
CGTCGTTTGGGGCTTGCTCGAGGTTATGCTTACCTTGGCACCAACGAGCCGGTTGAGCAGGGTCGACTTGCCGACGTTGGGGCGCCCGGCGATGGCGACATAGCCAGCCCGGTGCTTGGCCTTGGCCTCAGGCGCGTGTCGCGAGTTCATAAGCCTGCCGCGCAGCCTCCTGCTCGGCGCTGCGCCGGCTGCTGCCCTCCCCCTGCGAGCGCACGCCGAGATCGGGTATCAGACACTCCACTTGAAACTGCTGCTCGTGCGCTTCCCCCCGCGTCGCCAGCACCGTGTACTGAGGCAAGCCGATCTTGCGGGCTTGCAGATATTCCTGCAGCAGCGTCTTGGGGTCCTTGCCCAAGGTCGCGGGGTCGATCGAGTCGAGTGCATTCCCGAAAATCGTTATGACAACGCTGCGGGCCGCAGTGAAGCCGCCGTCAAGAAATGCGGCGCCGACCAATGCCTCGACTGCGTCGGCAAGAATGGAGGGGCGCCGCACCCCGCCGCTCTTCAGTTCGCCTTCGCCGAGCCGCAGCTGCTCGCCCAGTTCAAGTCGATACGCGATCGCCGCAAGGGAGTGCTGATTGACGAGGCTTGCGCGCAACCGTGACAACTCGCCTTCGGCAAGACGTGGAAACTTCTGATAAAGCTCGAGAGCGACGACACAGTTGACCACACTGTCGCCCAGAAATTCCAGACGCTCGTTGTGAATCGCGCTGAAACTGCGGTGCGTCAGCGCCCGCTGCAATATCCCGGGGTCGTTGAAGCGATAATTTATTTGGAGCGCGAAGCCCTCAAGGTCCATTCGGCGATAACCAGACCGTGCGCGCCTAATTGTTGTCGGAACGCGGGGCGAAGTCCATGCACGCGCTGAGATTCCCGAACAGCGGCACCTGCACGGAATACTGGGCCTCGATGACCCATTGGTCGCCCACCTTGTTGATCGCAAGGTCATAAGGACCAAGGGCCTGGATATTCTCCATTGTCGCGCGCCTCACAAACGAGCTTTCGACATCTCTCTTGGTCAACCCGCGCAGCGTCTCGTCTTTAGCGATGACATTGAACGTTCTCTTGATGGAATAGTATTCGTAGTACGCTGGAAAAAGCTTGAAACCGAGCAACAATGCGATGATTACCACGACTGCCCAAAGGAGAAATCCTGACAGAGTTAAGCCTCTTTGCCCGTGCATGTGCAATCCCCTCACTTGATCACCTGTCCAATTCGTCCGAAGTCGTCGAAGTTCCACCAGATTACGAATGCCTTTCCGACGATGTTCGCTTCGGGGACGAATCCCCAATAACGGCTGTCGCTGCTGCTGTCACGGTTATCACCCATGAGGAAATAATGCCCTGGCGGTACCGTGCAGCTGAATCCCGTCTCATTGTAGGCACAATTCTCTCGGAAGGGAAACATTCGCACACCCGCGGGATGCACGCTCGGAACGTTACGCTGAACCAGCACGGCGTGATGTCGGTCGCCGAGTGTTTCCGTCAGGCGCTGGGCCGAGACGAAATTGGGACCCGACTCCACATAGGTGTACTCGCCATCGGGCTCCATCTTGACCGGCGAGCCATTGATCCAGAGGCGCTTGTCGCGATAGGCGATCTTGTCGCCAGGGAGACCCACGACACGTTTTATGTAATCGAGCGACGGATTTTCCGGGTAGCGAAAGACCATGACTTCACCGCGTCGCGGAAAATTGATCGAGGCGATCTTGCGGTTAACGATGGGCACGCGGATTCCATACGTGTACTTGTTCACCAGAATGAAATCACCGATTAGCAGTGTCGGCAACATCGAACCGGAGGGAATCTTGAACGGCTCCACCAGGAACGAGCGCAGCAGAAACACGACGAGTATGACGGGAAAGAAGCTTTTCGGGTACTCGACCCACCAAGGCTCGGGGCGGCCCGCCGCTCGGCGCGCGCGCAGAACGAAATGGTCGAGCAGCCAGATCGCGCCGGTGGCGACCAGCAGCAGGAACATGATCAGCGCAAAATTCATTCAACACCCGTGAGCGGCGAGTCGTAGGCGGGCGGCGGAAGAAACTGCTCCACCCGACCGCTTAGCGCTGACTGCTTGCTGCTGACCATTACTTTTCCACCTGCAGGATGGCCAGAAACGCTTCCTGAGGAATTTCGACACTTCCTACCTGCTTCATGCGTTTCTTGCCTGCCTTTTGCTTTTCCAGTAGTTTTTTCTTGCGCGTAATATCGCCGCCGTAGCACTTCGCAAGCACATTCTTGCGCATGGCCTTTACCGTCTCCCGCGCAATAATGTGGGAGCCGATGGCTGCCTGAACGGCCACGTCGAACATCTGGCGCGGGATGAGCTGACGCATCTTCACCGCGAGGTCACGGCCCCGGTGCTGGGCATTTTCACGATGAATGATCAGCGACAGCGCATCGACACGGTCTCCATTTATCAGGATATCGAGTCGCACGAGATCCGCCGCGCGGTATTCGAGGAAGTCATAATCGAGAGACGCATAGCCTCGCGACACCGACTTCAGGCGGTCAAAGAAATCCATGACCACTTCGTTCAGCGGCAGTTCGTACGAAAGCATCACCTGGCGCCCGAGGTACTGCATGTTGCGCTGGATGCCCCGCTTCTGGTTGCACAGAGTGAGCACAGGACCGACGAAATCGTGCGGAACGAGAATCGACGCGGTAATGATCGGCTCGCGGATTTCGGCAACCTTGCTTGGATCAGGGAGCTTCGACGGATTTTCAATTTCGGTCACCGCACCGTCCTGCAGCAAGACCTGATAGATCACCGTTGGGGCGGTGGTGATCAAATTCATTCCGTATTCGCGCTCGAGCCGTTCCTGGACGATGTCCAGATGCAGCAGCCCTAGGAAACCGCAACGAAAGCCAAAACCGAGCGCCTGGGAAGACTCGGGCTCGAACCGCAACGAGGAATCATTGAGGCGCAGCTTCTCCAGCGCTTCCCGCAGCGCCCCGTAGTTGCTGGCGTCGACCGGGTATAAGCCGGCGAATACTTGGGGCTTTATTTCCTTGAAACCGGGCAGCGGCTGCGCGACGGGCCGATCCATCAGCGTCAGCGTGTCGCCGACCCGGGCCGCCGTGAGCTCCTTGATCCCGGCGGTCACGTAACCGACCTCGCCGGCCCCGAGCACGTTCTTTGCTAACGCCTTGGGCGTGAACACACCCAGTTGCTCGCACAGATGAACGGCGCCAGTCGACATCAAGCGGATCCGGTCTCCGGGCTTCAACTCGCCATCGACCACGCGCACAAGCATGACGACTCCGACGTAGTTGTCGAACCACGAGTCAATGACCAGCGCCTTCAGCGGCGCATTCAGGTCACCTTTGGGGGGCGGGATTCGCGAAATGACCGCCTCAAGTATGTCGGCGACGCCTTCTCCGGTCTTTGCGCTCACCCGCAGCGCATCCCGCGCGGGAATTCCGATGATGTCTTCGATCTCGGCCATTACCCGTTCAGCATCGGCCTGGGGCAGGTCCATTTTGTTGAGGACCGGGACCACCTCCACGCCTTGTTCGATGGCCGTGTAGCAGTTGGCCACGGTCTGGGCCTCGACGCCCTGCGATGCATCGACCACAAGCAGCGCGCCTTCGCACGCAGCCAGGGAACGGGATACCTCGTAGGAAAAGTCTACATGGCCCGGCGTGTCGATCAGGTTGAGGAGGTAGCGTTCACCGTCCCGCGCGCGGTATTCGAGGACAGCGGTCTGCGCCTTGATCGTGATGCCGCGCTCGCGCTCAAGATCCATGGAATCGAGGACCTGCGCTTCCATCTCGCGGTCCGACAGACCTCCGCAAAGCTGTATGAAGCGGTCGGCCAGCGTCGATTTGCCGTGGTCGATGTGCGCAATAATGGAAAAGTTGCGAATATGCTGCATAGAAAAGGGCACGTCGGGACTCCGCAAGGCAGCGGATTCCGGTGCCCTTCCCGCTACTTAAAGCGGCATATTTTAACGGAATTTAGACTGTTACGCAGTAACGGCCACCTGTTCCGGAACCGAAGGGGTCAGCTCTCTGGCGCGCTAGTTCGCCTCGACGCGAAACGGGATATAGAGCGCATTGGGTCCGCGCCGAATGAGGAGCGCCACGATCCGGCCCTTGTCGAACTGCGCCATGATCTGATTGAACTCCTCTACCGACGAGATATCCTGATTGTTGACGGCGAGAATCACGTCCCCGCGTCGCACACCCGCACGCGCAGCCGCGCCCTTGACGTTCTCTACGAGCACGCCGCCGGAGATCTTCAGTTCGCCACGCTGTGCCTCGCTCAAATCGGACAGTGTCAATCCATACTGGGTCGCCGCCGGGCCCTGCTTTGGCGCCCCCGGCTGGCCCGCGCGGGCCGTGCGTTCGTCGGGCATTCGTCCGACGGTAACCTGGATATCGCGAAGCGCCTTGTTCCGCCAGATCTGAATGGTCACTGGAGTACCCGGTCTTGTCGCGCCCACAATGCGCGGAAGGTCCTCGGAAGAATTTACGGTTTTGCCGTTGAACTTGAGAATCACATCCCCCGCCTCGATCCCCGCCTTCTCGGCCGGTCCACCCTTCTCCACCGAATTCACCAACGCGCCGCGCGTACTGGGCAACGCGAAAGACTCGGCCAGTTCCTTCGTCAAGGGCTGGATGACGACACCAATTCGGCCTCGCGTCACCTTTCCCGTGGTGCGCAATTGCCGTGCGACATCGTTGGCCACGTCGATCGGTATCGCAAATGACAGGCCCATGAAGCCGCCGGTACGACTGTAGATCTGGGCATTGATGCCGACGACCTCGCCCTGCAGATTGAATAGCGGCCCGCCCGAGTTGCCGGGGTTGACCGCAACGTCCGTCTGGATAAACGGAACATAGTTCTCCTGTGGCAATGACCGGCCTTTGGCGCTGACGATACCGGCGGTCACGCTATTCTCGAAGCCGAAGGGTGATCCAATGGCCACCACCCATTCGCCGACTTTGAGATTGTTCGGGTCGCCAAATCGCACCGCCGGCAGGTCTTGGCCGTCGATCTTGAGCAGCGCAATGTCGGTGCGGCGGTCGGCCCCGACTACTTTGGCCTTGAATTCGCGTTTGTCGACTAGTTTGATCGTGATTTCATCCGCGGCCTGGACGACGTGGGAGTTCGTAAGGATGTAGCCGTCAGGACTGATGATGAAGCCGGAGCCGAGCGACTGTGACTGAAACTCCCGCGGCCCCGGCTCCGGCATGAATCGCCGGAAGAACTCGTAGAACGGGTCGTCCTCCTGGAGATTCGGGATCTGCGGAAGCAGAGGATTACGGACCGATTGAGTGGTGCTGATATTGACCACCGCAGCCCCCTCCCGCTGCACCAGATTGGTGAAGTCCGGAAGCTGGGCAAAAACGGAAAGCGGCGCGATCAGGAAAATCGCAAAGAGCAAGCGCGTGAACATGGGCAAACCTCGGTTACTGCAGAAAATCATCGTGGGCGGAAAAGGCGTTGCGCGAAGCAGGCGCGGCTACTTGTTCGCCGTGCCATGGTATTCCAGAGAGTTCGCAATCCTCATCACGGTCTCGACCGGAGCCTCGCCCAATGCGGTCACCATATGCTCCTCGACCAGACGGACGTAAATGTTGACGGCCCCCTGGTGCGAAAGGCTTCGTGGCGGGCGGCTCCGAGGCAATGGCTCGATGAATACCGATACCGCCGCCAGACCGTCCGAATATACAAGATGAGAAACCGGCGCCCCCCGTCCTGCGATGGATCGTTTGGACTCGGTCACCTTCCTGAACCCGGGCAGCTCGTGCGCCAGGCCCCAGCCGGTCGGGCCGGGGCTCTCGAACGAGGGGCTTGCTGCGCGCCCGATTCTCCAGTCCCTGCTCTCTGCCGCATAGCGAGACTGAACCTTATCGTGATCAAACTTCCCGCCCAGTCTGAGCTCGGTAAACGCGAAGGATTCGAGCACGTCGCCCTTCTCGTTGAATGTCTTGGCGCGGAGCGGAAGCCCCGAGCTGGCCTCTGCACAAAACTCATGGCCGTAGCGAAGGCGGTCTTTGGGTGTGAGCACCAAGATGCGGCAGCTATATGTCGCCGTCCGATCCATTCCCGTTTGACGTACGGTGTAATACTCAGCGATACCGCTGGTCAGTTGCGCGGGCAGCAACGACGGGAAGCGGCGGCCCCTGCGCTTTTCGATGAGCACTGTCTTGGTGTTGGGCAGGTAGCACGTGACTTGATCGTTTGTCCGTATTACCTCCCTGGGAGGTCCGTCGAGCGTTTCAAGTTTTTCAAACTCGCCCCCGGCGGCATTCACGAAATGCACGATACGGGATGCCTCGATATCGTTCCCGTGCCGATAGACGAAGGTTCCGGTGTAGTTCAGCTGGCGCGATGCGCTGGCCATTTTTCTGAGCCACGACAAACCGCTTTCCTGTTCGTCGAGATCGGTGCAGAGCGCCGGGGCTGACAGTCCTAAAAGGACAAGGAGCCACGCGTGTTTCACGCTAGCGCCCCGCGGCCGCTGGCGCACCCGAAACGGTGCGGATATACGGGGCAAGCCCCTGGATCGCTGTGCTGGGCGAGTACTCCTGGTGAGCAATGAGATATTCGTTCATCGTGCCATCGCTGGGAACGCTCGATAGCTGTGGAGACGGAGCTGCGGTTACCGGAAGGCTCTGAGGGGCTCTTGCAATTTCGGATGAAGGGGCGAGCGGATTGTTGAAAAAGGCGAGCCACCCGACCGCCGCGACTGCCGATATCGAGGCCGCGGCTGAAAGCGCATAGGTAAAGACTTTCTTTTTCGTTCTGCGCGGCGCCAGTACCGTCGGTTCGGAAGCCAGTTTCTCGATAATGCCGCGCCTGAATGCGCCGGAGAGCAGTAACCGTTCGCCACGCAGCACATCGCCGATCAAGTGGAACATATCCCAGGAATGAAGCAGTTCTGGATCCTCCTTCAATCTTGCCAGATGTTGCTGCATCTGGCTTTCGCTCAACTCACCATCCATCAATGCCGAAATAGGTTCCATTTCACCATCTCCTGTCTGTCCGGGTGCCGAGCAACGGTCTCAGCTTAACCGCAATTGCCTCGCGCGCGCGGAAGATGCGCGACCGAACTGTCCCGATCGGGCAATTCATTATGTTCGCGATATCCTCGTAGCTCAGCCCTTCTATCTCGCGCAGCGTGATCGCAGTTCTCAACTCCTCTGGCAACTCCGCCAGCGTTTGGTTCACGTTGTCGGCCACCTGCCGGCTCATGAGCTCGTTCTCCGGCGTGTTAAGGTCCCGCAGCTGCTCCCCGCCCTCGAAACCCTCCGCTTCCTCTGCATCGACGTCCGTCGACGTCGGCGTCCTGCGCCCCATCGCCACCAAGTAGTTCTTGGCGGTGTTGATTCCGATCCGGTACAGCCAGGTGTAGAACGCACTGTCGCCCCGAAACGAGGGCAACGCCCGGTAAGCCTTTATGAAGGCTTCCTGGGTGACGTCCTCGACCTCCGCCGCGTCCCGGATGAAACGCGACAACAATCGTGCGAGCTTGCGCTGATACTTGCTTACCAGCAGGTCAAATGCCCGCTTGTCACCACGCTGCGCGCGCTCGACCAGTTTTTGGTCGACTTCGCGATCGCTCATCAAACCCGTCCCTGACCTTGAAATTCTTGTCCGGTCAGGTTGGCCCAACCGGCAGGAAAAATATCACAGTATACCTGCCTGGCCAGCCTACCCAGCGCACGAAGCCGGGTCGTTACTGCACTGACAGGGCAGAAAAAAATTAGTTCACTGGCAAGCGGGGTTATTCCGCCTGGCCCCTCCTCGCCCGCCTCGAATGCCCGACCGGAATACGAGGGTTTCGCACTGCGAAATCGGCCCGTTTACCCGGTCTCTCGCCATCGCTATCTGGCCCGGCGAGCGTGGTTGATCTTTCATCCCGGCCTCAACCGTGACCGGGCGGGTGCCAGCGTTCAGCGAGACCCGCCTTCAGCCTGTGCCCGCAGCCCGCGCGGTATGGCGACACGATCGAGCACGTCGAATCCCCCCTGCACGATCAGCGCCATCGCTGCAGCGGGAATTGCACCGGCAAGCAACATGGCGCTGTCATTTACGGCCAATCCGGCGACGATCCGCTCGCCGTAGCCTCCGGCGCCGATGAAGGCGGCGATGGTAGCCGTGCCAACGTTGATCACGGCCGAGGTCTTGATACCCGCCAGAATGGCGCGCGCCGCAAGGGGCAGCTCGATCAGCAGCAATTGTGTGCTCCGGGGCAGCCCGAGGGCAACTGCAGATTCCCTCAGTGAGGGCCGAACCTCGACCAGACCGGTGTACGTATTGCGCACGATCGGTAGCAGAGCGTAGAGGAACAACGCGATGATCGCCGGCAGCGTCCCGATGCGGCCAAGCGCCGCGATGAGAAAGGCCAGTAGCGCAAGCGCGGGCACTGTCTGCAGGATGCCGGCGCCGCCCAGAATGAGGTGACGCCAGCGCGGCGCGCGCTGGGCGACGATTCCGAGCGGCAGTCCGGCGCCGACGCTTAAGGCCAGGGACGCGAAGACCAGTACGCAATGTTGCCCGGTAAGACCCCAGAAGTTGCCGCCAAAAAGGGATTGCAAAAAAGTTCTCCGGCTTTCTCTGCCATCGCCGGCGGGCACGGCCTCAAGAAACTCGCCAGCGACGCGCGCGAAGGGGCGCCCGGAAATCTCAGCCGCCGCGTTCATGGCCGTCATGCGCGCGGCAGAGATGCGGCCTTCCAGCGCCTGCAATGCCGGCCACGCTTGGGGGAAACGCTCCGGAAGGTCGCGCCGGTAGAGGAGCACGGCGTCGTAGGTCGGGAAGAAACCGCGATCGTCGATCAGCACCCGAAGCCCGTAGCGAACGATCTTCGCGTCGGTCGCGTAGACGTCAACGACATCCACCTGGCCTCCCGCGACCGCTTCGTAGGCCAGCCCGTGGTCGAGGCCGCGCACATTGCCGCCGGGCAGTCCGTACGCTCCTTTTAGCGCTGGCCAGCCGTCGCGGCGATTGACGAATTCCTGGGACAATCCGAAACGCAGCTGGGGAAGCTGTGCAAGCTCGGAGATGCGTTGGACGCCGAGGGCCGCCGCTTGCCGCTCGGTCATGGCGAGCGCGTAGGAATTATTAAATCCCAGCGGCACCCCGACTGCCAGGCCCCGGGGCTGAAGGAGACGATTGAGCTCGTCGATGCTGTGCGGTCGCTTCAGACCCAGGAGCTCGAAAGCAATGGTGCCCGTGTATTCCGGATAGACGTCGATGGCGCCGCTCTCCAGTGCAGCATAAAGAATGCCGGTGTTGCCGAGACCGCGACGGTGCACCGCTTGCGCACTGCCGGTGGCGCTCACCGTCTGCGCGACAATTTCCCCCAGTATGTAGGATTCGGTAAATCGCTTGGATCCGACCTGGACCGAGTTCTGTGCCCAGCCGACGAGCGGCAAGAACAGCAGAAGAAGCCATGTCGCGCGCACGCGCCGGGGCCTCAGACGCGCCGCGGTTGCGATGACTTCGGCGCGAGCGGCGACCGGCGCTCGAACTCGATGGCGGCGTCCTCCACCTTCATGAAGGTCGCGCCATTATCGGTTAGCGCCCGAATCAGCTTCTCGAGCGCGACCATCCGGTGTCCGCGTCCGATAACGAACGGGTGAAAAGTGTAGGTTATTACGCCCCACTCGAGATGGCGTTTCATGTAAAGAAAGTCGTTTGCCCAGTTCTCGAGCACCGAGTTGGCGTTCATCAGCCCCTGAAGCACGCTCGAGGCCGTTCTAAGGAACTCGAAATGGGGAAAATCGTCGAGGGTCCAGCTCACCGGCATCTCGATGAGTCCGGTTGTCGCGCCGAACCGTGCCGGCGCATCGGAAACGATGACGTCTCCGTTTCGCACGCGATAGGGTGTGTAGTCATTTCCCATCATGCTGCTGTCGTAGTGGAATCCGTGCTTGATGAGCAACTCGACCGAGTGCGCGCTCAGATCCCATGACGGCGAGCGGTAACCGCGGGCCCCCTGCCCGGTCAGCTTGCGAATCTGCTCGTTGGCGCGTACCAGGGCCCGCTCTTCCTGCTCCCGCGTCATGGCGGCTGGCGGAACATGCGCCCAGCCGTGGTGCCCGATCTCGTGTCCGGCATCGACCACGCGCTGGCACTGAAGAGGATAAGTCTCGAGGGTGTGTCCGGGCACGTACCAGCTCGTCGGGACGCGGTAATCAGCCAACAGGCTGAGCAGGCGCGGTGCGGCGACCTCGGCGCCGAACTCCCCGCGCGAAATCGCGGACGGCGAGGTCATGCCCCGGGCGATAAACCCGGACATGGCGTCAAAATCAAAGGTCAGGCAGGCAATGTGCCGCGACATCGGCAATTCGGTCTATAGTGGATAGTGCGGGCGCTGCACGCAGTATGGCCGATGAGGGCGCTCGCTGGCAAAATGAACTCATTATCCCGAGGGCACGACCCATGCCACCACGCGACTTCCCTTTAGAACCTTTCTGGATGCCGTTTACCGCCAACCGCCAGTTCAAGGCGGCACCGCGTATTCTCGTTTCTGCGCAGGACATGCATTACACCGCCGAGGACGGGCGCAGGATACTCGACGGAACAGCAGGGCTGTGGTGCGTCAATGCCGGACATTGCCGTCCACGAATCGTCCAGGCGATCCAGCGCCAGGCGGAAACGCTGGACTACTCACCGCTGTTCCAGATGGGGCATCCCGGCGAGTTTCGTGCGGCGGGATTGATTGCCGAGCTTGCGCCTGACGGTCTGGACCGTGTGTTCTTTGCCAACTCGGGCTCCGAGGCGGTCGACACTGCGCTCAAGATCGTACTGGCCTATCAGCGCGCGCGAGGGGAAGGTCATCGTAACGTTCTGATCGGGCGTGAACGCGGTTACCATGGCGTCGGTTTCGGGGGAATTTCCGTGGGAGGCATTCCAGCTAACCGCAAAGCGTTCGGTAGTTTGCTGCCGCGCGTTGACCACCTTCCCCACACGCACAATCTCGAGCGCAATGCATTCAGCCGCGGCCAGCCCGAATGGGGCGCCCATCTCGCCGAAGATCTCGAGACCCGGATCATTGCTCTGCATGACGCCTCGAACATAGCGGCGGTCATTGTCGAACCGGTCGCGGGCTCGACTGGCGTGCTGGTACCGCCCAAGGGCTACCTCGAACGGCTGCGCGCAATTTGCGATAAATACGGTCTGCTGCTGATCTTCGACGAGGTGATTACGGGCTTTGGCCGGACCGGCCGGGCTTTTGCCGCCGAGACTTTAGGGGTGGTGCCGGACCTCATCACCTTCGCGAAGGGCGTGACCAATGCGACTGTTCCCCTCGCTGGAGTGATCGCGCACCGCAAGATCTACGACACGATCGTCGAACAGGCGCCGCCGGACACGGTCGAGCTGTTCCACGGCTATACATATTCCGGGCATCCCCTTGCGACCGCCGCGGCCGAGGCGACGCTGGCGTTGTATCACGAAGAGAAACTGTTCGATCGCGCGCACACAATGGCTGCTCGCTTCGAGCAAGCGGTGCACAGCCTGAAAGGCCTGCCTCACGTAATCGACGTGCGCAATTTCGGTCTGATGGCCGGGATCGAACTCGAACCCGCGCCCGGAAAACCGGGGACGCGCGCGTTCCAGGCATTCCTCCGCTGTTTCGAAAAAGGAATACTGGTGCGAGTGACCGGCGACATCATTGCGCTGTCGCCCCCGCTGATCATCAGCGAGACCCAGATCGACGAGCTTGTCGGAACGCTCGGCGCCGTGCTGCGCGAGCTCTGAATGCGAGAACTCTGACCGGGGAGGCACAAAGACGCCCGGGATTCGCAAAGGAATATCTCGGTAGCAATGACCGGGATGAGTTTGCCTGCTCTTCGCGCCTTTGCCGCGCTGCGGGTTACGCCGTTCGACTAGACGCGCTGGATTTCGCGCTGTCCGAGGTTTAACAGGCAATGATCGACCCATTCCGCGGTCAGCTTCTCCTGCGTTGAGTTCTGCTGCAAGCGCGATTCCAGCGCCGTCCAGTCCACCTCGTCCATTGGCTGATCCTGGTTAAAACAGGAAAATACGTAGTGTACCTTGCCGGTCTTGGCGTCAATATGCGGCTGCAGGCATTGAGCGCAGATTTCCTTCATCATGCATTGCATCGGAGAATTGATCGAGCCGATAGCAAAGTGATGGGGTTTGAGGAAAGGTTTCAGGCCGTCGTGCCGGGCGCGCGCGACTGCCGCCATCATCCGGTCGGAACCGATGGCAATGATTCGGTCGGCCTCTTCAAACCGGATGGGCTGGTCGCCGAGTTGCCCATTCGCGTACGCGTGCATGGCTTGCACGATATTGCCAACGAAGGCTCGGTCCCGGGGGCGGTCTGGCGTAAAGCCCGGCTCCTCATCGCAGCACCACACGACGACGTCGGCTGCTGCTTCGATCTCGGCCACCTTGTAACGGTCCGCCATGTGCTTGTAGCCCGCGAAGTACAGCACCCGGTTTCCCGCCCGGCGCATGGCCTGTCCGATGGAGAACAAGACGGCGTTGCCGAGACCGCCGCCAACAAGCGCCACCGTTTCTCCCTTCGGAATCTCGGTGGGGGCGCCGGTTGGTCCCATCAGCACGACGGGCTCGCCCGGCTTGAGCAGCGCGCAGAGATCGGAGGAACCGCCCATCTCCAGAACGATCGTGGAGATCAGGCCGCGTCCCGGATCGACCCAGGCGCCGGTCAGAGCCAATCCTTCCATGGCCAGGCGCGTGCCTTCCGCGCGCGCGGCGTTTGTCTCGTAATTTTGTAACCGATAGAACTGTCCGGGCCGAAAACGCCGCGCCGCCAGCGGCGCGCGCACCACGACTTCAACAATCGTTGGCGTCAGCCGCAGCACGTTGTGCACGGTGGCGCGCAACTCGTCGTTGAAGCGGGCGAGGAATTTGTCATCGCTGTCCATCGAGGCGGGACTGATCTGGCCCAGGACGCGGCTGATGGAGTGGTATCCCTGCTTGGCGCTTCCAATAGCTTTCACGACGTTGCCGAAATAGGAAGGGTGCACGTCCCCGAAATAACTCATAAAACGCCCGTCGGGGCGCCTTGCGAGCAAAACGCGGACTTGGGTCGGCTTGGAAATGGCCTTCTCGGCGGTTACCGGCTCGCCGTTCTCGTCACAGCCCTGGAAGTAACGCCCGTCAAGCCTGAAATTAGCGGGTTCCTCACGGGCGAGCACGGTGTTGGGTTGCGTGCCCGCGGCAATCAGGACGGTCCGCGCCGGCAGTTCGTGCTGCGCCCGCTCCACCCATTTGCCATCGGCCGCGAGGTCCCTTGCCGATACGCGCAGGGCGCGAGCCTGTCCGCGCTCGTCCACTTCGATCGCTATCGGCGTCAGTCCTTCCGCGATCGCGATCCCCTCCTCGAGCGCCTTGTGGACCTCCTCGTGATTGAGGGTGTATGAGGGGCTGTCGATGAGCCGCTTGCGATACGCGATCGTGACGCCGCCCCACGCCTGCAGCAGCTCCAATATCCGAGGCTCCCGCCCCTCGGCTGCCGCCTCGCGGCGCTCTTCGCGGATGGCGCGCGCGTGGGCGAGAAACTCGTCAGCAATTTCGCGTTCGTCGTTCGTCCACGCGATACGGGCAGCTGCCTCACCATGCTCCCGGGCCAGCCGCTCGTAACGCTGCAGGAATTTCTCCACCTGCAGGGGGTAATAGGCGAGCGCCTCCGTTGCGGTGTCGATTGCGGTCAGGCCGCCCCCTACTACGACGATCGGCAGTCTCACCTGCATGTTAGCCACCGACTCGGTCTTGGCGGCGCCCGTCAGCTGCAGCGCCATCAGGAAATCCGATGCGGTGCGGACGCCGCGGGCGAGGCCATTTGGCAAATCGAGCACCGTCGGGCGTCCGGCGCCAAGGGCAAGTGCTACATGGTCAAAACCGAGCGCGAACGCGTCGTCTGACGAAATCGTCCCCCCGAAGCGCACCCCCCCGAACAGCGCAAACTCCGCCCGCCGTTCAAGGAGCAACCGCAAGACCTTTAGGAAGTTCTTGTCCCAACGCACGGTGATTCCGTATTCGGCGACGCCGCCGAATCCCGCCATCACGCGCTCGTCGAGCTCTTCGTACAGCTCAGTGATATTTCGAATGGGGCGGAATGCAACCCGCGCGCCCCTTGCATCAACTCCGGAGACCTCCGGCGGCAGCGGCTCGATTTTCAGCCCGTCGATGCCGACCACCGTGTGGCCATCGTTCATCAGGTAATGCGCCAGCGCGCTCCCAGCGGGCCCCATGCCCGCAATCAATACGCGCTTTCCGGTTGCTGGCCCCGGATACGGTCGGCGCAAGTTGAGCGGATTCCAGCGTGTCAGCAACGAGTAGATCTCGAAACCCCAGGGCAGCTCGAGCACGTCTTTCAGGGTGCGTGTTTCAGCCTGCGGGATGTTGACCGGTTCCTGCTTCTGGTAGATGCACGACTTCATGCAGTCATTGCAGATGCGATGACCAGTCGCTGCGACCATTGGATTGTCAACCGCGATGATGGCAAGGGCTGCGATCGGCATGCCCTCCGCCTTGGCCTGTTGAAACTCCGAGATTTTTTCCTCGAGCGGGCAGCCGGCAAGAATGACGCCGAAGGGGCTTTTCTTGAAGCTTGCCGCTCCACTGCCGGAAGCGTTCTTCTCGGGAAGGCCCCTGGAGCACGAGTCCTTGCCCTGTTCGTGGCACCAGATGCAATAGTTCGCCTCGTCCAGCGCGCCGACCAGATCTGTCCCCGCGTCAGTCAGTTTGAAGCCCCGGCGCCGGCGCAGGTGAGCCGCGTCGAGACGATGCGCCTTGTAGCCGGGCGACTCGTCGGTCACGACCGGAACCAGACGTTGGTAGTCCAGCTTCCCCGGAGCCTTGAACAAGACCCCCTTGCGATTCCGCTCACGCCCCGCCGCGGAATGGGACGCCCATGCTGCGTAACGCAGCGCGGCATCGAGCTCGGCTGCGTGCGCTTCTTCGTTTTTCTGCCACGCCGTCACGTGCTGCGCGAAGGCAAGTTCCGTAAATGGCTCGCCAAACGCGCGCTCGAGCGCCCGCTCCAGACCCAACCCATCGAAGCCCTCCGCTTCGGTAGGCTTGAATTTGTGCATGGCCTTTCGCTGCACGAACAACCGCTTGACTGAATAAAGCGGCGCAAGGGCATGATGCCGGCGCGCCAATGCCTCCGCTTCCGACTCGACGCCGAAAAGCCGCGCAATGAAGCGCTCGATATGGGGTCCCAGCGCCAGCAACAGCGCCGATTCCTCCTTGGCTGACAGCGCATCCGGCTGGCTGCGCGCGCGCAGCAGCCGTTCATGGAGTTCGGCGTCGCCTTGCGCTAGCGCGCTCAAGAAGCACCCGTCGAGGCGTGTCAGACCCTCGCGGCGATACAGGTCCGCGAAGGCGAGGCCGAATTCGGACGCAGGGATGATCTGATCAGCCACGGTGAGACAATATCGCCCTGGATAAAACAAAGAATTATATCAATCGGTTCGGGAAGCGCTTGTAGCGGTGCGTTCTTTGCGTATGCGCCGCCGCTACGCGACAACGCGGCTGAGCGCCGGGCTGAGACACTCGGTGACCTGCGGGGCGGCTAAACGCCAGGTGATGGCGTGTGTAATAATAATTCGGGGAATCAAATCCCGCGGAGCGGCAATCGACATGCTGAATGCGCGCGTGAGCCAGGCAAAGCGCATTGTGCTGTGGCTGGTGCTGGGTGCGCTCGCCGCATTGCTCACCTATATTGCGTTCCGCGGCTACCTGTCGCCCGAGCTTCTGATCAACTTCTCAAATGCGTTTCGCTGCTGATCGGAGGTTGATGCGCGCTATGACGCCCTTGGGCTTGCCGCAACCCGCTCCGCAGCCAGCACGGTGTTCGAGATCACCATTGCAATGGTCATCGGTCCTACGCCTCCTGGCACCGGCGTGATCCACCCGGCAACATCCTTCACTCCGGCGAAATCAACGTCTCCGACGATCCTGCCCGCGCTGCGGTTGATGCCGACATCGATTACCGCAGCGCCTGGCTTGACCATTTCGGCAGTGATGAGGCCTGCGCGCCCTGTTGCGGCCACCAGGATGTCGGCGCGCCGCGTGTGGGCTCCCAGATCAACCGTACGACTGTGACAGACCGTCACCGTTGCGCTCCGCGACGTCAACATCAGCGCCATGGGTTTGCCCACAATCGTGCTCCGACCAACCACAACCGCATGCCGGCCCTCAACAGATATCCCGGCGCGGTCGAGCATCGTCATGACGCCGCGTGGCGTGCAGGGTTCAAACCCGGGATGCCCCGCCATCAAGGCGCCCAAATTTTGCCATGTCAGCCCGTCGACGTCCTTTTGCGCCGCCACCGTGCGGGCCACCAGGGTCTCGTCGAGATGGGCCGGCAAGGGCAGCTGCACCAGGATCCCATGAACATCGCGCTCATGGTTCAGGCGCGCAAGCGTCTCGACCAGCTCGGTTGGAGAGGTGCCGGCGGCAAGGGCATGCACTTCTGAATGAATTCCCGCCTCGGCACACGCCCTGACCTTGTTACGGATATAGATCTTCGAGGCGGGATTGTCCCCCACCAAAACCGCGGCGAGCCCAGGACGCACGTTCGCAAGGGCGAGTTGCGCCACACGCTCCTTCAGGCCGGCGTACACCTCGCGGGCTGCGGCCGCTCCCTCGATAACGATCGCCGCCATCGATCAGAAGCGCCGCTCGAGGCGGCTGTATTGGCAATCAGATCGCATGAAATAAAAGCCGTGTTGGCACACGACTGGCGAAGTATCGCATGATGCAAAGCGCGCCGTCACCGTTTCGACGGCTGTTCTATCACCTGAAAGAAAATCTCATCGCGTTTGATCATGCCGAGCTCGCTGCGAGCTCTCTCCTCGATCGCCTCGAGGCCGATTTTCAAATCCTGCACCTCGGCTTCCAGCGCCGCATTACGTTCGCGAAGGCGCCGATTGACCTCGCGCTGGGCATTGATCTGCTGGTCGACCTGCCGCACTCGGAACCAGCTGCCTTTGCCGAGCCACAGCGGGTACTGGATCAGCAGCATGAGCATTGCAAGCACCAGCGCGAGCTGTTTCACCGACCGTTTCTAACGTAACTGATAGAAAGCGTCACGGCCCGGATATGTCGCGGTGTCGCCCAGGTCTTCCTCAATGCGCAGGAGCTGGTTGTATTTCGCGAGCCGGTCGGACCGCGCCAGCGAACCGGTCTTGATCTGAAGAGCATTGGTTGCCACCGCGATGTCGGCAATCGTTGTATCTTCGGTTTCACCAGAACGATGCGAAATAACCGCTGTGTAACCGGCACGTTTGGCCATTTCGATGGCAGCAAGGGTCTCGGTGAGCGTTCCGATCTGATTTAGCTTGATCAGCACCGAGTTGGCGACACCCATGTCGATGCCTTGTTTCAGGAATCGGGTATTGGTCACGAAAAGGTCGTCGCCCACCAGTTGCACCTTCTTGCCGAGCCGGCTGGTGAGAAGTTTCCACCCCTTCCAGTCATCCTCCGACATGCCATCCTCGATACTGATGATGGGATATTTTTCCACCCATCCCGCCAGATAATCGGCAAACTGTTCTGAGTTCATCGACAATCCTTCGGCGCTCAGCGTGTACTCACCGTCCTCATAGAATTCGGAACTCGCGCAGTCCAGTGCCAGCGCGATCTGTTTGCCGGGCTCGTAGCCAGCTGCCTCGATGGCTTCCAGCACCACCTTGATGGCCTGCTCGTGCTTGGGCAGCCGGGGGGCGAACCCTCCCTCGTCACCCACCGCAGTCGCTAGGCCACGACTGGCAAGGAGCTTTTTGAGCGCCTGAAAAACCTCGGCCCCATAACGCAACGCTTCCCGGAAAGAGGGCGCGCCTAACGGAACCAGCATGAACTCCTGCATGTCGAGGCTGTTGTCGGCGTGAGCGCCCCCATTGATCACGTTCATCATGGGCACCGGCATCGCCATCGCGCCTGCCCCGCCCAGGTAGCGATGCAGCGGAAGCCCGGATTCCTCGGCCGCGGCCTTCGCCACCGCCAGTGATACGGCCAGAACCGCATTCGCGCCGAGCCTGGATTTATGCTCCGTACCGTCTAGGTCGATCAGGGTTTTGTCCACGAACCCCTGCTCCGTGGCATCGACGCCGATTACCGCCTCGCAAATTTCGGTATTGACGTTTTCCACGGCCTTTAGCACGCCTTTTCCGCCATAGCGCGCGGCGTCACCATCGCGCAACTCGATTGCCTCACGGCTGCCCGTCGACGCTCCCGACGGAACCGCCGCCCGTCCGAGCACCCCGGACTCGAGCAGCACGTCGACTTCTACAGTTGGCTGGCCGCGGGAATCCAGGATCTCTCTTGCAATGACATCAACAATTGCGCTCATTAGTTGTTCCTGTCCTGATCGATCATTTGTAACCTGATTATCGCTAAAGAAGGTTTTCCGCAAACTCTCTGCTCTTGACCATGTCATCGAGCGACTTCAGCGTCTCGAGCAGTGGTCGCATGAGTTTCAGCGGCCAGGCATTGGGGCCGTCCGAGAGCGCCTTTTCCGGATTGGGGTGGGTTTCCATGAACACTCCCGATACGCCGCTGGCAACCGCCGCCCGCGCCAGCACCGGCACGAATTCCCGCTGGCCACCGCTGGCCGAACCCTGTCCGCCGGGTAACTGTACCGAATGCGTTGCGTCGAAGACGACCGGGCAGCCGGTCTCCCGCATGATCATGAGCGAACGCATATCGGATACAAGGTTGTTGTAGCCGAACGATACCCCCCGCTCACACACGAGAATGTTGTCGCGATGGCTGGCCGACTTTGCTTTTTCGACGACGTTCTTCATGTCGCCCGGGGCAAGAAACTGGCCCTTCTTGATGTTCACCGGCTTGCCGGTCGCCGCGACCGCGCAGATGAAGTCGGTTTGCCGGCAAAGAAACGCGGGAGTCTGCAACACGTCTACTGCCGCCGCCGCGGCCTCAATCTCGTCGAGTGCGTGGACATCGGTCAAGACGGGCACCTGCAGTGATTTCCGTATTTCATCTAGAATCTGAAGGCCCTTGTCTATCCCCATACCCCGAAACGACTTTATAGAAGTTCTATTTGCCTTGTCGTAAGACGATTTGTAGATAAACGGAACCCCGAGAGACGCACAGATTTCTTTGAGCTCGCCCGCCGTGTCCAGCGCGAGCTGGCGAGATTCGAGGACGCAGGGCCCGGCTATTAGAAACAGCGGCTGGTCCAGCCCCGCCTTGAAGCCGCAGAGGTCCATTACCGCCACCTTTCAGGAGCCGCGGGCCTTGCGCCGCCACCCGCCCCCGCCACTTCACGTCCGCCGATGTCGCGCGCCGACGCGTGACTGGACGCCACGAGGCCCTTGCGACGATGCCCGCTTCCGGTCATCGCGGACGTGTTGGAACGCTCCATGACGATCAGGCGATGCTCTTCAATCGCCCCGAATCGCCCGTCCTTTCGCCCTGGTCGGCGCATACGTTGGCGAGTGCCGCGAGAACGAATGCCTTGAACAGCGGATGTCCGTCGCGGGGCGTGGAGGTAAATTCCGGATGGAACTGGCAGCCAACGAACCAGGGATGGCTCGGGAGCTCGATCATTTCGCAGAGCCCCTCCTTGATGGAAACACCGCTTACCAGCAGCCCAGCCTGTTTCAGGCGCGGCAGATAATGGTTGTTGACTTCGTAGCGGTGGCGGTGGCGTTCCATGATCCGTTCCTGTCCGTAGACGCGGGCGACGGTCGAGCCGGGCTCGAGTGCGGCTTCCTGCCCGCCCAGCCGCATCGTCCCGCCCAGGTCCGAATGTGAATCGCGTCGCTCGACCTTGCCGTCCCGCTCCTGCCATTCCGTTATCAAGGCCACTACCGGATGGGGCGTATCGGGGTCGAACTCGGTGCTGTGGGCATCGGCAAGTCCGGCGACATTACGTGCAAATTCGATCACCGCAAGCTGCATGCCGAGACAAATTCCGAGATAGGGAATGCTGTTCTCACGCGCGTAGCGTATCGCCTTGATCTTTCCTTCGACACCGCGTTTGCCGAAGCCGCCCGGGACCAGAATGGCGTCCATGCCCTGCAGACAGGCCGTACCATTCTTCTCGATGGCTTCCGAATCCATATAATGGATCTTCATTCTGGCACCGGTGTGAATGCCGGCATGGATCAGCGCTTCCGTGAGCGACTTGTAGGATTCCGTCAGATCGACATACTTGCCGACCAGCCCGATATTGACCGTGCGCTGCGGATGCTCCAGAGCGTAGACGAGCTTGTCCCAGCTCGACAAGTTTGCCGGAGGGGGGCTTACGCCGAGCTTGCGGCATACGATATCGTCGAGCTTCTGCGTATGAAGCATCGCGGGGATCCGGTAGATGCTGTCCACATCAGTCGCAGAAATCACTGCATCCACGCTCACATTGGTAAACAGCGCGATTTTTCTGCGCTCGTCGTCCGGAACGGGGCGGTCGCCGCGGCATAACAAGACGTCGGGCTGGATGCCGATTTCGCGCAACTCCTTGACGGAGTGTTGGGTGGGCTTGGTCTTGATCTCGCCAGCAGACGCGATGTATGGAACCAGCGTGAGATGGATGAAGCAGCAATTGTCGCGACCAAGCTCGATCCCCATCTGCCGAATCGCTTCCAGAAACGGTAGCGACTCGATATCGCCAACCGTGCCCCCGATTTCCACGATCGCCACCTCGGCGTTGCCCGCCCCGCGACGGATGAAGAGCTTGATCTCGTCCGTGATGTGCGGGATCACCTGTACCGTGCCGCCCAGGTAGTCGCCGCGCCGTTCTTTCCTGATGACGCTTTCGTAGATCTGGCCCGTGGTGAAATTGTTGCGCTTCGACATCTTGGCGTGCAGAAACCGCTCGTAATGGCCCAGATCGAGGTCGGTCTCGGCGCCGTCCTCCGTGACAAACACCTCCCCATGCTGGAACGGGCTCATGGTCCCCGGATCCACGTTCAGATAGGGGTCCAGCTTGATCATCGAGATTTTGAGGCCGCGCGACTCGAGAATGGCGGCCAGAGAAGCGGCAGCGATGCCTTTGCCCAGAGAGGAAACTACACCACCCGTGACAAAGATGTATTTGGTCATCGCATAAGCCGACGGTTTCCGTATTTTATCCAAAAACCGCTCCGCGTCCAATGAATCGCGCGTGATTCGGGCATTACCGCGGCGCTCTCAGGGATTCGGCCCTGCGCGCCAGGCAAGGCATCGTCTCGACCAAGGTGCAGGGTCGCGGGAGGCTCTCCTGGCCCCGCGGCAAGGCGGGATGGCTGGATCAGCATCGCCCGGGTTCCGATCGCGGCGGACATCGGCGGCCAGCCCAGAAACGGGGTCAAGCGCGAAGCATCCCCGTGGCAGGTCGTTGTGACAGCTAGAACCCCCGTTTGGCCGCCCTTACCAATCGTCCAAAGGGATGGCATTCGCGCGACAGGCGTTCGTGCAAATAACCGTCCAGGCGGGCCCCGGCACCGCGAAAGCCAGTCATTGAATTCTCCTTCTGCGGTCATATTGCGCGACCGCGGTTCGGTAGAGCGCCTTCACTACCGCTGCCGCGAGGCATTCTTGTGGTCAATATTGACCACCTCCTTCGTCGACAACGCCGCACGAGAGCCGGACTCTCGGGAACCGCATCCCTGGCCGAGGCCCGCGATTTGAATTGAGGTTCGCCTGAAAAAAGGATAATTTACGGGCAAACTCTACGGCAGCAGCATTTATGGCGCAAAAGCGCACAGCGTTCTTCGTGTCGGACCGCACCGGGATAACCGCGGAAATGCTCGGGCACAGCCTGCTGACACAATTCGATGAAGTGTCCTTTAACGAAGTCACTCTCCCATTCGTTGATTCCGTCGATAAGGCGCACGAGGCCGTCAGACGTATCAATGAGCAGGCGGTGGACGACGGCGCTCGCTCGATCGTGATCAGCACGCTGGCCCGCACCGAGATTGCCCAGGTTGTTGGCATGGCGAACGCCCTGTTCCTCGACTGCTTCGAGATCTTCATCTCGCCGCTCGAGCGCGAGCTCGGAAAAAGTGCGTCCCACGTGATTGGGCGCACCCACAATGTGTCCGATTTCGTGAACTATCATCATCGCATCGAATCTGTAAATTACACGCTCTCGCATGACGATGGTCTTTCCTCACGCGACCTGACCGACGCCGATGTCATCCTGACCGGAGTGTCGCGCTCTGGGAAGACGCCGACATGCCTCTACCTGGCCATGCAGTTCGGAATTCGCGCCGCCAATTACCCGCTTATTCCGGAGGATTTTGAAAGCATGCAACTGCCCGAGCAGCTGCAGCCTTTGCGCAAAAAGCTCTATGGCTTGACAATTCGCCCGGAACGCCTGCATCGGATCCGCACCGAGCGCCGGCCTGGAAGCAAGTACGCAACACTCGCTAACTGCGAATTCGAGGTGCGCGAGGCGGAGGCGCTGCTGCGGCGGGAGGGTGTTCCCTACCTGGACGCGACGACAAAATCCGTGGAAGAACTGGCCACCACGATTCTGCAGGAAGCCAGACTTATACGGCGCATCTACTGAACAAGGCGTGAGCGCTTAGGGGGAGCGGAAGCGTCAGAGAACGACCGCATCCAGCCGCTTAGCCCTTGCCACTTGCCGCTAACTGTCTCACGCGCTCGAACAGACACACCGCGACCGCCGCGGCGACATTGAGAGATTCGGTTTTGCCTGGCATCGGAATGCTGATCTCGGCGTGAGCTTTCTTTCTCAGTGCCGCTGAGAGACCGGCTCCTTCGTTTCCAAATAGCAACGCGACCCTGCCGGATAAATCCGTCTCGAACAGCGAGCACGCCGCACCTGCGCGGGCGGCGACTACGGTTCCGGTAAAGGCGCCAGCAGCCCCTTCCAAGTCTGCCCGCTCGTAGACCTGCAACATGAAGTGTGCCCCCATGCCTGCCCGCAGGACGCGCGGCGACCAGGCATGAACAGATTGCCTGGAAAGCAGCACGTGCTTCACGCCGGCTGCGGCTGCTGATCGCAGAATGGAGCCCAGATTGCCGGGGTCCTGAAGGTCCTCGAGCATGATGCAGGCATCGAGCTTTGTGGGTACCGGACGAGGCGACGGAGTCTTCACCAGCGCCAAAATGCCAGTCGGGCTCATAACCGGCGAAATATCACTGAACAGGACATCGCTCAGCACCAGCGTGTCCACTGCTGGAGGCTGGCTTACGATAGCCCGGATCTCCGGATTGTCCAGGCCGGCAGCGCTCACAACGAGCTGTTCGGGCGCACCCACATGCTCCCGATAGACGCTCACCAAGTGAGGCCCATCAAGGAGCGATAGCCCGGTCTTCTTGCGTTCGCGGGACGATTCGACCAGGCGCCGCAACGCCTTGAAGCTGGCGTTCTCGCGGGAATCGATTCGCTTCACAGGCGCCCCAGGGTGGCGATGGCAAGGTTTGCCAGGCCGAGCGCCAGATTTGCCGCCACCGCCTTGCGGATCCCGTTGAGCGCCGCGGCGCCCGCCGTCCAATCTTGCGCTGCCACGGCGCGCTTGAGAGCAGGAAACGGTGAGAAAAAAACATAGGCAAATATAAACGACATGAGCACGCCGACGTAGAGCATGAGGTGAATATTAAGGGGCACTCGCGCGCCTTCCGTGATGACTGTCAGCATATAAAAACCGCTGCCCAGAATCAGTGCGACGGCGACCCATATCCAATGAAAAAAACGCTCAAGCGTGCCGGCCCAGAGTGGCAGGCGCTGCGCGGGGTCGAGCCCCGCCGCGGCCGGGCGAAGTGCAAAATACGCAAAGAACATCCCGCCGATCCAGACCACCGCACCGAGGAAATGCGCCAATAACGCGATCTTCATGTTCGCCGCTCTCCTTCCATCACCAGGCGCACGGGCGCGAAGCTTTGTCGGTGCGCCGCTGAGGCGCCGTGCGCGCGCAGCGCCGCCAGGTGCGCCGCGGTCGGGTATCCTTTGTGGCGGTCGAAGCCGTATTGCGGGTGAAGACCGTGCAACATCTGCATCTCCGCATCTCGTACCACCTTGGCGAGAATGGAAGCGGCAGCAATTTCTGCAACTGTTGAGTCTCCGCGCACGACCCCGCGAGCAGGCGCGTCAAGCGGCGGGCAGTGCAGTCCGTCGACGAGGACAAGTTGCGGCGCAATTGCCAGCCCGGCGACCGCACGGCGCATTGCAAGCAATGTCGCCTGGAGAATATTGAGGGTATCTATTTCCTCAACGGTTGCGCTGGCCACCGCCCATGCTTGCGCCCGCGTCCGGATTGCCACGGCAAGTTCTTCGCGCCTGCTCGCGCTCAGCTGCTTCGAGTCCGCAAGCCCCTTGATCGGCTGTGCCGGATCCAATATGACCGCGGCCGCTATCACCGGTCCGGCAAGCGGACCGCGCCCCGCCTCGTCGACGCCACAGCGCAGCGTATCTGCCGGAATCACGCGGGGGCGCCTCCCAGCAGAGGCAGGATCTCCTTCGCCGCCTTGGTGGCGGTATCCTGGCGCAGTTCCGCCAGCATGTTGGCGAACCGGCCTTCAAGCCGCTGGCGCACGGTGGCATCGAACAAAAGATTGGTTACAGCCTGCGCGAGGTTCTCGGCCGTCGCTTCCTCCTGCAGGAACTCCGGCACGATGAATTCACCGGCCAGAATATTGGGCATCCCGATATACCGCAGATAGGTTTGCCTGCGATGAATGAACGCGGTAATCGGCGCAACCTTGTAAGTAATCACCAGCGGGCGCTTGAGCAGCGCCGCCTCGAGGGAGGCCGTGCCCGATGTCGCAAGCACGACATCAGCCGCCGCCATGGCCTCGTGGGAGTGTCCGAACAGGACCTGGATATTTCGCGTACGCGACTCGGCGCGATAGAGCGCCTGCTCGAACATTTCCCGGGTTTGGCGGCTCACGAACGGCGCCAGGAACAAAACTTCGGGGACGTTCTCGGCGATGATGTCGGCTGTCGCCACGAACAAGTCACCCATCTGCTTGAGCTCGCTTACCCGGCTGCCCGGGAGCAGGGTTACGATCCTTGCAGACGACGGCAAGCGCAACTGCTCGCGCACGACTTCCCTGGAAGGAAATTTTGCCAGTGAATCCGC
This sequence comes from Betaproteobacteria bacterium SG8_41, assembly GCA_001303585.1. Classification (GTDB taxonomy): domain Bacteria; phylum Pseudomonadota; class Gammaproteobacteria; order Burkholderiales; family SG8-41; genus SG8-41. The sequence goes on along the minus strand of LJTT01000004.1, from coordinate 32,830 downwards.
CAAGGGATGGCCCACGAACGCAACGGGCACGGCGGCGCGCTCATAAAGCGGCGGCTCGAACGGAAACAGCACCAGCACCTTGGAGACTGCGCGCCGGATTTTGTCGATCCGCCCGCGTCGCCATGCCCAGATCGTCGGGCCGACGTAATGCACGGTGGGAATGCCGGCGCGTTTGAGCTTGACCTCGAGATCGAGATTGAAGTCGGGCGAATCGATTCCGATAAATACTCGGGGACGCTCGTGCAAGAAGTGCGCGGCCAATTGCTGCCGGATGCCGAGCAACTCGGGAAAGTGACGCAACACTTCAACGATGCCCAGGACAGACAGCTTTTCCATCGGGAACAAGGGCTCGAAGCCGACGGTCTGCATCTTGGGCCCGCCGATGCCCGTGAACCTTGCGTTGGGAAGATGCTCGCGCAAGGCAGTAATGAGATGAGCCCCCAAGGTATCCCCCGACGGCTCACCGGCGACCATGCCGATGATCAGGGGTTCCGCGAGTGACACTAGCGGACGACCCCGCGCGTGGCTGCCGCGAGGAAATCCATCGTCACGCGCACTTCGGGGCACCCCCGCGACTGGCGCTCGAGCTCCTTCATTGCCTGCTCGATCGTCAGCCCGGACCGGTAAAGAGTTTTGTATGCGCGCTTGAGCTTGGTAATGGTGGGTGCCGCAAAACCCCGGCGCTTGAGCCCTTCGACGTTCAGCCCGTAGGGCTTGCCGGGATTGCCCGAGACCGTGACGAACGGCGGAATATCCTTCAGGACCACTGTCCCGGCGCCGGTAATGCTGTGGGCGCCGATGTGACAAAACTGGTGCACGCCAGTCAAGCCGCCGAGAATCGCGTATTCGCCGATGTGAACATGACCGCCCAGCTGCACGCCATTGGCGAGGATCGTGTGATTGCTCACCTGACAGTCGTGAGCAACGTGCACGTACGCCATGATCCAATTGCCGTTTCCGACACGCGTCACGCCGACGTCCTGTGCTGTTCCGCAGTTGAACGTGCAGAACTCCCGGATCGTATTGTCGTCGCCGATTTCCAGCCGCGTTGCCTCCCCACCGTATTTCTTGTCCTGGGGTATCTCACCAAGCGAGGAATGCTGGAATATCCGGTTGCGCGCGCCCATGCGAGTATGCCCGGTAATGACCGCGTGCGGCCCGATCCAGCACCCCGGGCCGATCACAACATCCGGTCCAATAACGCTATAGGGTCCGACTTCCACGTCCTGCGCGAGCTGGGCGCGGGGATCAATGATGGCAGTGGGATGGAGTTTCACGGTGGCGGGCCGCATGCCATGGAACAGCGGTGTTGTGTCGGGTCAGGCGTTCTCGTCGATTTTTCGCACCGTGCACATCAGCTGCGACTCAGCGACGACCGCTTCGTCGACCAGTGCCTTCGCGTCGAATTTCCATATGCCGCGCAAAACGCGGTTAATGCTCACGTCGAGTCGAAGCGAATCGCCCGGTACAACCGGCTTCTTGAAGCGCGCATTGTCGATGCCCACGAAATAATAGACCGAACGCTCATCCGCCTTCGCCTTCTCCGAGTGGAACGTCAGGATCGCCGCTGCCTGGGCCATGGCTTCCACGATCAGAACGCCCGGCATGACCGGGTAGTATGGGAAGTGCCCCTGAAAAAAAGGCTCATTGATGGTGACGTTCTTGAGCGCCAGCACACGCTTGCCGGGCTCGCACTGCAGCACGCGATCGATCAGCAGAAACGGGTATCGATGCGGCAGGTACTCGAGCACTTCCCGTATTTCTATATTGGTCAAGACCCGCTCCTCTTGGGATTCGCCAGCTTCTTCTCCAGTTCGCGCACACGGTCGGCCAGTTCGCCGAGGTGCCGCAACTGTACCGCATTCCTGAGCCATTGGGCGTGTGGCTCGAAGGCATAGACTGCGGTATATCTGCCCGGCCGATCGATCGATTTCGTGACGGCTGTGTACGCTGAGATCTCCACGTTGTCCGTAATCACGATATGGCCGGCGATGCCTGACGCGCCGCCGATCCTGCAGTGGCGTCCGATCTTCGTGCTGCCCGCGATCCCGGTGCAGGCGGCAATGGCGGTGTGCGCACCGATGCGGACGTTGTGACCGATCTGTATCTGATTGTCGAGCTTGACGCCCTCCTCGATGACCGTGTCATCGATCGCGCCCCGGTCAATGGTCGTATTGGCCCCAATCTCGACGTCACTTCCAATCACGACCCCGCCGATCTGCGGCACCTTGACCCAACGTTCATTTTCCAGGGCGATGCCAAACCCGTCAGCGCCGATGACCGCCCCGGCGTGCACGATGACGCGATCCCCGATTGCGCACCCGTGATAGACAGTAACGTTCGCGAAGAGGCGCGCATGATCGCCCACGCGCGTGTCATCGCCGAGAAAACATCCGGCACCAATGACACTGCCCCTCCCAATTTGCACATTGCGCCCGGCGACCACCAAAGGTCCGATCTCTGCGTCGGGGGCAATGACCGCCGACGGGTCGACGACGGCCGTTGGATGCCTTCCAGGCCGAGCGTCGGCAGGAGGATTGAACAAGACGGATACGCGGGCAAAATATGCGTAGGGATGGGAGCACACCACACGCGGAAGGCGAGTTGCCTCCCGCATTGCTTCGCCAACGATTACCGCGCCGGCGCGACTGCCAGTGAGCCGGGATGCATAGCGCTCATTGGCGAGAAACGTGATCGAATCCGGAGTTGCGCTATCGAGCGCTGCGACTCGCCGTACCTTCGTTTGCGGATTGCCAACCAGTTCGCCGCCCAGGCGCTCCACGATCTCTTGCAGGCTGTAGGTGCGTGGCTCGCCGGCCATGACTGCGTCTCCGGGAACCGCGGTGCCGCTAATTGCTCTCGGCCAGCGCCTTGAGCACCTTGTCCGTGATGTCTATGCGCGGGCTGCGATACACCGCCTCCTGCAGGATCAGGTCGTACTTTTCGGCATTGGCAATCTTCTTGATCACCCGGTCAGCGCGTTCGAACAGCGAAGCAAGCTCCTGATTTCGCCGCAGGTTCAAGTCTTCCCGATATTCGCGCTGCAGGCGCTGGAAATCAATGCTCAAGCGGGCCAGTTCCTGCTCCCGCGCGCGACGATCGCTCTCGCTCATCGTCATTGCATCTCTTTCCAGTCCGCTTTGCGTCGACTTTATTTCGGCCTCGCGCCTTTGAAGCTCCTGCGCCCTCGGCGCGAACTCCTTTTCCAGCTGCTTGCTGGCGCGCTCCGCGGGTGCCGACTCGCGGCGGATACGCTCAACGTCCACAAAACCGATCTTGATATCGGCAGCCTGGCTCGCGGCGATGCTGCACAGCATCACGGCGGCCCCCACTATCCAATAGCCGTACTTCAATGCTAGCTCCTTGCAGTTAGCTGATTGTCTGCGCACTCACGTGCGATGCGTTGTTCGATCAAAAGACGCCGCCAAACGTAAACTGGAACGGCTCCTCGCGGTCGAGGGGATCCGAGCGGAATGGCACTGCCGCGCTGATCTTTAAAGGACCGAATGGCGATACCCACAACCCCGCCAACCCTACCGAATAACGCAAAAATTGCGTATCCCATTTGTCGTCGACCATCCCCGCGTCGACGAAGGCGCTCAGTCTCACTGAACGGTCGTTTCCGAGCCCGGGAAAGGGAAACAGGAACTCGACATTCCCGACCAGCTTCCGGGATCCGCCTCGCGGGTCGCCGTTGCTGTCCTTCGGACCAATAGTATATGCCTTGAAACCGCGCACCGAACTGACCCCGCCAGTGTAAAAATTCTTGAAAAATGGCAACGGAGCGCTGCCATAGCCGTCACCGTAGCCGATTTCGCCGTTAAGCATCACTGTAAAAGCCTGAGTCAGCGGAAAATAGCGCTGATACCGGTACGAGAGTTTATAGTACTCCAGATCAGCCACCGGCAGGCCGACTTCGCCGCTCGCCTGGTGGAAGGCGCCTTCCGTTGGATAAATCAGACTGTCGCGCCGGTCGCGCTGCCAGTTCACGTTGATGAAGACGTTGTTCGGGTTCGAACCGAAGGTCTCGACGTAGTCCTTGTAAATTAGGGGGCTGTTGTCGAACAGCTCGATCTTGGTGTCATCGTAGCCGAGACCGTATCGAATGCTGTCAAACTCGGTCAATGGAACGCCGAGACGGACCACGCCACCCGCTGTCGTGGTCTTGTACCGCCCAAGGCTGTTGTCTGCCGCGTCAAGCTTCCTGTAATAGATGTCGAAACCCCGGCTCACGCCATCCACCGTGCTGTAGGGGTTCGTGTAACCCAACGCATAGGTGGTGTTGATCTTGCTCGTGTTGACCCCGATGTTGACGTGCCTCCCGGAGCCAAAAATGTTTTCCTGTGCGACCGAGCCTGAAAGAACCAACCCCTCGCTGCTTCCGAATCCCGCGCCGAATAGCAATCGACCAGTGGGCTTCTCAACGACCGCGACATCGAGGTCGACTTGGTCGTTAGCTCCCTGAACCGCGGGCGTTTCGACATTGACCTGCTGGAAGTAGCCCAGCTTGTCGATCCGCTGACGAGAAAGGCTGATCTTTTCTGCCGAGTACCAAGCACCCTCGAGCTGCCGCATTTCACGCCTGATCACTTCGTCGCGTGTGCGGGTATTGCCCGAAATGTTGACGCGGCGCACGTACACGCGTCGCCCCGGATCGATCAGGAACGTGAACCCGACCTGCTGTTTCTGCCTGTTGAGTTCGGGCACGGCATTGACGTTGGCAAAAGCATAGCCGTCGTTGCTGAGACGGTCGGTGATCAGTTTGCTCGACTCCGTCAGCCGCGCGCGGGAAAAAACGTCGCCCGGGTTGACCTTGATCAGCTTTCTCACTTCGGCCTCGGGAATCAGCAGCTGGCCCGCAACCTTCACGTCTGCCACCGTATACTTGGGTCCCTCCGTGACATTGATCGTAATGAAGATGTCTTGTTTGTCCGGCGTAATTGATACCTGTGTCGAGTCAACCACGAACTCGGCATACCCCCGATCAAGGTAGTACGAGCGCAGGGTCTCAAGGTCGGCGGAGAGCTTCTGGCGCGAGTACTGGTCATTCTTCGTGTACCACGTCATCATGCCCGGTGTCGTCAGCACGAACTGCTTCAGCAGATCCTTTTCGGAAAACGACTTGGCCCCGATTATCTTGATCTGCCGAATCTTTGCGATCTGGCCTTCCTCGACATTGAAATTCAGGGACACCCGATTGCGTTCGAGCGGCGTGACGGTGGTGTCGACCTTGATGGCGTAATAGCCTTGGCTCAAGTACAGGCGTTTGAGTTCCTGCTCCGCCCGCTCGAGCACGCCCCGGTCAAAGATCCTTCCCTCAGCCAGGCCTATTTGCCGCATACCCGCCATGAGCTGCTCGTTCTTGAGCTCGCGGGTTCCAACAAAATCAATTTGCGCAATCGAAGGGCGTTCTCGCAGCGAGACGACAAGAATATTGCCATCGCGCTCGATCGTGACGTCCTGGAAGAACCCGGTGGCGAAAAGCGCTCGGATCGCCTGCGCGGCCTTCTGCTCCGTCATGGTGTCGCCGACCTTGACCGGGAGGTAGCCGAAGACGGTGCCTGCCTCGGTGCGCTGGATGCCTTCGACGCGAATGTCGCGGATGACGAACGGCTCGATCGCGGCCGCCGAAGCTGCATGCAGCGCGATTAGCAGCACGGCAACACGAGACCAGCGCATGAGTTCAGCCGCTTATCAGACGATGTATATCGTTATACAGAGCAAAGGCCATCAAGATGAACAGCAGCGCAATGCCTACGTGCTGACCGATCTCGATGGCCCGGTCGGATGCCGGACTGCCCTTGAAAACCTCGATCGTATAATACATTAAATGCCCGCCGTCCAATAAGGGAATGGGCAGCAGGTTCAGCACGCCGAGACTGATGCTGATCAGGGCCAGGAACAGGAGGTAGGACGAGAGTCCGCTTTGCGCCGATTGTCCGGCATAATCCGCGATCGTGATGGGCCCCGAAAGGTTCTTCAGCGATACCTCTCCAACAATCATCTTGCCAAGCATTTGTAGACTGAAAAGCGACGTCTCCCACGTTTTGCGCACGGCCTTCGCGAGAGCTTCGAAGACTCCGTAGCGCACTTCGACCATGAAGCTGGAAAATGCGGCAGGGTCGATCCGGGGCGCCGCTCCGATCCGACCGATGGTGCGCTCGCCCTCGAGCACGGTGGCTGGCGTGATCGAAATTGCAGGTATCAGCGCTCCGGCGCGACGGACCTCGACTGTAAGGGGTGTGCCCGGGTGGCTGCGGACCGACGCCACCAGTTGATGCCAGCTGGTGATCCGCTGGTTGTCGATGGCGACAATTTCGTCACCGGCTTGCAGCCCCGCCCGCTCGGCCGCGCCATCCGGCACAACTTCCCCTATAACGGGCTTCAGCGGGGGACGGTATCGGACGAGCCCGAGCACCCGCAGAAAATCGCTGTCGAGATCGGCTGTCGTCAGGCTGGAAAGGTCAAGCCGGCGTAGATTGACATCACCTTTGGCGGTGCGCGTTTTTATGTTCACGGGTTCCCGTTTCACCGCGTACTGCAGAAGAATCCACCGCGCATCCTGCCATGTCGCGATCGCCTCGTCGCCAATCTGCACCAGCGTATCGCCCGAGGAAAATCCAGCGACGAACGCTGGCGTCCCGGAGGGTGGTGGGCCGACCACCGGCTTGATTCCGGGCACGCCGCTCACGAAGAGAAACCAGTAGAGCGCGATTGCCAGAAGAAAATTGGCAACCGGCCCCGCAATCACGATCGCGATGCGGCGCCATACCGATTGCCGGTTGAAGGCCCGTGGCAGGTCTTCAGGCGCAACGGGGCCCTCGCGTTCGTCGACCATTTTGACGTAGCCGCCTAAGGGGAAGGCTGCTATGACCCATTCGGTCGCGTCGCGCCCGAGCCTGCGTGACCATAGCGCGCGTCCGAACCCCACGGAAAAGCGCAGAACTTTTACGCCGCATGCCCGCGCAACCAGATAGTGCCCGAACTCGTGCACCACGATCAGGCAACCAAGCGCTACGACGAATGCGAGGATGGTTGTAATCAGTGACATGCTGGTCTGGCGTGTTGCGGACGTCGCCGCTCAGGAACGCGCGGCGCGGCGCCTCGCGCCAGAAACCGGGAAAGGACGGGCACGAGCAAGCTTGCGCTCGGCTCTGGCGCGGGCGGCGGCGTCGGCAGCGAGAATCTCCTCGAGATCCCGTGCGTGGCCCAAATCCGTATCGGCCAATACCCCTTCAATGACCTCAGGAATCCGGGAAAAACTCAGCAATCCCGAGAGAAAGTGCGCAACCGCCACTTCGTTTGCCGCGTTGAGCACCGTGGGCGCCGCCCCGCCCGCAGCCAACGCCTCGTAGGCGAGGTGCAGGCACGGGAAGCGCTGCAGATCGGGCTTCTCGAAGTGGAGTGCGCCCACGCGCGCAAGATCAAGAAACTGCACGCCAGCTGCAATGCGCTGCGGGAAATCCAGCGCGTGAGCTATCGGCGTTCGCATGTCCGGGTTGCCCAGCTGCGCGATGACAGAACCGTCGATGTACTCCACCAGGGAGTGGATAACGCTCTCCGGATGAATAACGACCTCGATTTGCTCCGGTGCTACATTGAAGAGCCAATGGGCCTCGATAACTTCCAGGCCCTTGTTCATCATGGTTGCCGAGTCGACAGAGATCTTGCGCCCCATGACCCAGTTCGGATGGGCGCACGCCTGCTCGGGCGTGACCTTTTCAAGCTGATGCAGCGGCAACAGACGAAACGGTCCGCCTGACGCGGTAAGCAAGATGCGCCGCACGCCCGCCACATCGGGATGCCCCGAGTAGGACGCCGGAAGCGCCTGGAAAATCGCGTTGTGCTCGCTGTCAATCGGCAATAACTGCGCGCCACTCGAACGCGCCGCATCCATCAGGAGTGGTCCGGCGGTCACCAACGACTCCTTATTGGCCAGCAGGACCCTCTTGCCGGCGCGCGCTGCCGACAGCGTTGAGCGCAGACCCGCGATCCCCACTATTGCCGCCATGACCGTGTCGACCTCTGGCAGCGCGGCGACTTCCTCGAGGGCCTCAAGTCCGCACAATACTTCGCAGCTCAAGCCGGCCTGCCGTACTCGGCGGCGAAGATCCTCGGCGCTCGAGGGCTCAAGAACCACCGCGAACCGCGGCTGGAACTTCAGGCATTGCTCGAACAGCAATTGCGTCTGGCTACGCGCAGTGAGCGCAACGATCTCGAACCTGCCGGGATGGAGCGCTATGACGTCCAGCGTGTTCACGCCGACGCTGCCCGTTGAGCCGAGGATGGTTAGACGCCGCATGTTTCCCATAGCCCGAGTGCCTGACTCACTTCATGTAGAGTAAAAGCGCGGCAGCGAATGGCATGCTCGATGTCATGCTGTCGATCCGGTCGAGAATCCCGCCATGTCCCGGCAGCAGCGTGCCGCTGTCCTTCGCCCCAACCCGTCTTTTCATCCATGACTCGAACAGGTCGCCCACTACACTCGCTAACGCCACGCCGGCGAACAAGGCCACACCCCGCGCATCACTCCACCAATCCCAATCGGGCAACCCCCGCGACACGGCGACATAATACACTGCCACTGCCACAGCGCCCCCCGCGACTCCTTCCCAGGTTTTGCCGGGACTGATAGCAACCGCGAGCTTGTGCTTGCCCCACGCCTTGCCGGCGAGATACGCGCCCGTATCGGCCAGCCAGACGACGCCGAGAAGCACCAGGAGTTGCCCCGGTTGGGCCTGCAATCGACCGAGTGCCAGCCACGTGGGCACGAGCACCACCCATCCCGTAATGGTCAGCGCCAAGGGAGAGTCCACGCGCCAGCGCATCGCGAGCCACGCCGGCGCGACCACGAGCCAGAACGCGCAACTGATCGAGAAAACGCTCGCGCTCAGTTTGGGCCCGGCTCCCAGCTGCAGAGCCAGCGCCGACCCCAGCACGAGCGCACTGAATGCAAACTGTGAGAAAGAGGTGTATCGCGCCAAGCGCCCCCATTCCCAGGTTGCGCCGAGCAATACCGGCATCAATAGCACGTTCCACCAAACGTTCGGCAGGTACAGCAACGCGGTTACGAAGACAGCCAGTAGCGCTGCCGCGGTGACCAAGCGCGCAAGGAACATCGAGATTAGGAGTCCGTCGCGTCGCCGTTAACCGGCATCGCCGACGTCTTGGGCCTGGTAAACGGGGACACCAGCGCCCCCGGGCAACTGCTCGCTTGTACGACCAAAACGGCGCTCGCGCTGCTGATAAGAGACGATCGCACGATCAAGCACCGCCGCATCGAAATCCGGCCAAAGCACGTCCGTGAAATAGAGTTCCGTGTAGGCGAGTTGCCAGAGCATAAAATTGCTGATGCGCTGCTCACCCCCGGTACGGATAAAAAGATCGGGCTCCGGGGCGTCGCCCAGGGCGAGATACGGCGTTAGGTCCCGCTCGCTAAATCCGCTCGCGAGCTCTGGGCGCTCCCGCAGCATGCGGGTAACCGCCTGAAGAATGTCCCACCGCCCGCCGTAGTTGGCGGCAATGGTAAGGTTCAGCTTCCGGTTCTTTGATGTGCGCGCTTCCGCCTCGCGTATCAGGCGCGTGAGCTTCGGCTCGAACCGGTCGAGCTCGCCGATGACTCTGAACCGGACCCCGTTTTCATGCAGTTTTTCGACTTCCTGCTCCAAGGCCGAGACAAACAGCTGCATCAGGAACGACACTTCATCAGGGGGCCGGCGCCAGTTCTCGCTGCTGAAGGCAAACAGCGTCAGGTAATCGACCCCGCGTTCGATGCAGGCCCGCACCACGTTGCGCACCGCCTCCACCCCGCGCCGATGGCCCGCTATGCGAGGAAAGAAACGCTGTTTCGCCCAGCGCCCGTTACCATCCATTATGATGGCAATGTGGCGGGGGATTCGGCGCGCTTCCGGTATCTCGAGAGTCGTGCTTGCCATCCGGACTGTCAGATCGCCATCAAATCCGCTTCCTTCTGCTGGAGGATCTTGTCGATCTCTGCGACAAAGCGGTCAGTGAGCTTTTGAACGTCATCTTGCGCGCGTCGTTCCTCGTCTTCCGCCACTTTTTTCTGCTTGAGCAGATCTTTCAGCTGATGGATTGCATCCCGCCGCACGTTGCGCACGGCGACACGCGTGTTCTCGCCCTCGTGGCGCACGACCTTGATCAGCTCCTTGCGCCTTTCTTCGGTCAGCGGGGGCATCGGTACCCGCACGGTATCGCCACTCGTCGCGGGATTCAACCCGAGATCGGAATCGCGAATCGCTTTCTCGATGGTTCCCGCCATTTTTTTCTCCCATGGCGTGACTCCGATGTTGCGGGCATCGATCAGCGTGACATTCGCCACCTGGGAAAGCGGCGTCGGTGTGCCGTAGTAATCGACCGTGATGTGGTCGAGCAGCCCCGTATGCGCGCGGCCGGTGCGAACCTTTGCAAGGTCGCTTTTCAAGGTGTCGACCGTTTTTTTCATCTTCTGCTCAGCGGCCTTCTTGACATCAGCAATCATGGTGATCCTCCCGCTTCAGCTAGGCTTGCTCAAATATGCAGGAATGTTCCCTCGTCCTCGCCCAGCACCACGCGCCTGAATGCCAAAGGCTTGAGGATGCTGAAGACGTTGATCGGCAGTTTCTGGTCGCGGCAGAGGGTCAACGCCGTGGCGTCCATCACCCTGAGGTTCTTGATGATCGCCTCGTCAAATGTCAGGCGCTGATAGCGCATGGCATCCGGGTGTGTTTTGGGGTCATCAGTGTAAACGCCGTCGACCTTTGTCGCCTTGAGCACGAGGTCAACGTTCATCTCCATTCCCCGAAGGGCAGCCGCCGTATCGGTCGTGAAAAAGGGATTACCCGTGCCCGCGGCGAAGATCACGACCTTCCCTTCCTCCAGGTAGCGCATGGCCTTGCCGCGAATGTACGGCTCCACGACCTGCTCAATGTTGAGCGCCGACTGGACGCGGCTCACCAGGTTCACGCGCCTCATCGCATCCTGAAGCGCCAGCGCGTTCATTACCGTCGCCAGCATGCCCATGTAATCAGCCGTGGCCCGGTCCATGTGTGATGCCGCCGGCGTAACGCCTCGGAAGATATTGCCGCCGCCGATCACGACCGCGATCTCCACTCCCAGATTCAGGACCTCGGCAATCTCCCCCACAATCCGGTCAACGGTCCCGGAGTTGATGCCGTAACTGTCATCGCCCATCAACGCCTCACCGCTCAGCTTCAGCAGTACACGCTTGTATGCGGGCGTCTGTGGCATGTTTAGTCCCGTTCAAATATGGCCAGTTACCGCGGCCCGACGAGGCGCTCAGCGCGCCTGACCGACCTGTGCCATTACCTCTGAAACAAAATCGTCCTTCTTCTTTTCAATGCCCTCACCAACGACGTAAAGAGCAAACGCAGTAACCGTGGCGTCCTTGGATTTGAGCAACTGCTCGATGCTCTGCTTGTCGTTCTTGACGAAAGGCTGTCCCAGCAGGGTCGTTTCGCGCAGAAATTTCTGCACCGAACCCTCCACCATTTTTGCCACGATATTGGCAGGCTTGCCCGAATCGGCCGCCTTGGCGGTCGCGATCTCGCGCTCCTTTTCGACTGCGGCGGCAGGAACCTCGTCAGCGCTCAAGGCGATCGGTTTGCTTGCCGCGATGTGCATGGCGAGATCCTTGGCGAGCACCTCATCGCCCCCGGTTACGTCGACCAGCACTCCAATTTTTGCGCCGCCGTGAATATAGCTCGCCAGCCTGCCCCGTCCCGCCAGTCGCACAAATCGCCTGATCGCCAGGTTCTCCCCGATCTTGCCCACCAGGGCCCTGCGCACCTCGTCCACACTAGACCCGTCGAACGGCAGGCGCGACAAGGCATCGACATCCGCCGGTTCGCGCGCCACGATCAACTGGGCCAGCGCGCCGGCAAAAGCAAGAAATTCCTCATTCTTCGCGACAAAATCGGTTTCGCAGTTGATTTCCACGAGTGCGCCCACCTTGCCGTCCGCCGCGATATGGGCCGCAACCACTCCCTCGGCAGCCAGGCGCGAGGCCGCCTTGCTCGCCTTGTTGCCAAGCTTTATCCGCAGGATCGCTTCCGCTTTGCCCAGGTCGCCAGCGGCTTCTGCGAGCGCCTTCTTGCACTCCATCATCGGCGCGTCGGTCTTCTCGCGCAGCTCCTTCACTAGGTTTGCGGTGATCTCCGCCATTCCTGTCCTCACTGGTTAAAAAAAAGGGGCTCACGCCCCAGATGATTCGCATCCGGACGGATCAACCGCCCTCAGTCTCTTCGACTTCAACGAATTCTTCCCCGCCGCGGACAATTTCTTTCAAGCTGTCCTGGCGGCCCTCGAGCACCGCGTCGGCAATGCCGCGAACATAGAGTCTGATCGCGCGGCTCGAATCATCGTTTCCCGGAATGACGTAGTCCACGCCCTCGGGCGAGTGATTGGTATCGACGACGCCGATAAGAGGAACCCCCAGTTTACGGGCTTCGGCAACCGCGCCCTTCTGGAAGCCTACGTCGACCACGAACATCGCGTCCGGCAAGCCGTTCATGTCCTTGATTCCCCCCAAGCTCCGCTCGAGCTTGGCAATCTCGCGCTGATACTGCAGAGCCTCTTTCTTGGGCAGCTTGTCAAGGGTGCCGTCCTGCACCATGGCTTCCATGTCCTTCAGCCGCTTGATCGACTGCTTGACGGTCTTGTAGTTGGTAAGCATCCCGCCCAGCCACCGGTAATCGACGTAGGGAGAGCTGCAGCGCTGGGCCTCTTCCCGGATAATGTCCCGTGCCTGCCGCTTGGTGCCAACGAACAGCACCGTGCCCTTGTTGGTGCAGAGCTGACGCACGAATTTCGTCGCCTCCTGGTAGAGCGCAAGAGTACTTTCCAGGTTAACGATGTGAATCTTGTTGCGATGTCCGAAGATGTACGGCGCCATCTTCGGATTCCAAAAGCGGGTCTGGTGGCCGAAATGAACGCCCGCTTCGAGCATTTCGCGCATCGTGACTGACATACTGCGTATCTCCGGTAAGGGTTGAGCCTCCATCCGCCGAGAGGCCGCCGTGCAACGACGACCACCCTCACATTGGCGAATGTGCGAATTGCCCCGGCAAAGCAGAAAAGGCTCCCGGAGCTAACTTGTTAGTTTAACACGCAAAAGCCGCCGGCCTCAACCCACGCCCCCGCCGATGCGTCGAGCGGCATTCTGGACTAAAATCCGCTCTCCTTGAAAAACCAGCCGCTTACCACGCGCTCGGGGTGTCCCTGCGCGGCGTAAAACCGAGCTCTAATGTCCGTCACCATCAAGACCCCCGAAGAGATCGCCAAGATGCGCGTCGCCGGTCGCCTCGCCGCCGAGGTGCTCGATTTCATCGCCCCCCACGTGCGCGCCGGTGTCACAACGGGGGAGCTGGACCGCCTGTGCCACGACTACATCTTGAATGTCCAGCTTGCGACGCCCGCCCCGCTCAATTATGCGCCGCCCGGCTACCAGCCGTTTCCAAAGTCCATTTGCACCTCTGTGAATCACGTCGTCTGCCACGGCGTGCCCGGCGAAAAGAAGCTGCGAGCCGGCGACATCGTCAATCTCGACATCACGGTCATCAAAGACGGCTATCATGGGGATACCAGCCGAATGTTCTACCTGGCCCAGCCTTCGATCCAGGCTCGGCGTTTATGCGATGTCACGTATGAGTGCCTGTGGCTGGGCATCGACGCGGTTCAGCCCGGTGGTCGTCTTGGCGATATCGGCTATGCGATACAGACACACGCGGAGGAGCACGGCTACAGCGTGGTGCGGGAGTTCTGCGGGCACGGCATCGGCCGCAAGTTCCATGAGGAACCCCAGGTTTTGCATTACGGCCGGCCGGGCACCGGCCTTCGCCTTGAACCTGGCATGACCTTCACCATTGAACCCATGATCAACGCGGGAAAACCGGAGATCCGGCAGCTTGCGGACGGGTGGACGGTCGTCACCAAGGACCATAGCCTGTCGGCGCAATGGGAGCATACGGTGCTCGTGACCGATAGCGGGTACGAAGTCTTGACCCTTTCAGCCAAAGCGCCCCAGAAGCCGCCCCTACATGCCTGACCGGACAATCGCGCAGGACCCGGGCGCCCAAGCGGCGCAGTCATTGCGGGCCCGCATTGCCACCTGGAAAGAAAAGCTCGCGGACCGCAAGCAGCGCTTGCGCCTGGAATTTCAAGCGCGCAAGGCGCCAATGGAGCTCCTGCGGCGGCATTCGGCTGTAATCGACCGTCAGCTGAAGGAAGTCTGGGCTGCCCAGGCCATGCCTGGGGTCGCAGCCCTTACCGCAGTTGGCGGGTATGGTCGCGGCCAGCTCTTCCCGTCGTCCGACGTCGATCTGCTGATTCTGCTCTCCGCGCCGCCCGGGGCCGAGCTCGCTCGCAAGCTTGAAAATCTGATCGGAATCCTTTGGGACATTGGCCTGGAGGTCGGCCACAGCGTGCGCACCGTCGAGGAGTGCGTCAGCCTCGCCGCGACCGATCTCACGGTACAGACAACGCTACTCGAAGCGCGCCTCCTTGCCGGCAACCGCCAGCTCTTCAGCCGCTTCACGAAGCGTATCCGTGACATGCGGGACCCGGGCGAATTCCTCCAGGCGAAGCTTCTCGAGCAGCAGCAGCGGCACGCACGCTATGCCGAGAGCAATCTCGAGCCCAACATCAAGGAGAGCGCAGGGGGATTGCGTGACCTGCAGAACATCATCTGGATCTCGCGCGCAGCCGACCTCGGCATATCATGGCGGGAACTTGCCCGCCGCGGTCTCATCTCGCTGGGTGAAGCACGCGAAATCGAGCAGCATGAACAGTTCCTTCAGTCAATCCGGATCCGCCTGCATTATCTCGCCGGGCGCCGCGAGGACCGGTTGCTTTTCGATTACCAGTCTTCGTTAGCCCGCGAACTCGGTCTGCACGACCGTCCGCAGCGTCTGGCGAGCGAACAGTTGATGCAGCGCTACTACCGTACGGCTAAGGCGGTGTCGCAACTGAACAACATCCTTTTGCAGAATCTGGCCACCCGAATACTCCCGGTGCACGACAAGGAATACCACCCGCTCAACGAGCGTTTTGGGATGAAAGATGAACGGCTCGAGGCGCGCGACGAGCGGGTTTTCAAACGCTATCCACGCGCGATTCTTGAAAGCTTCGTGCTCCTGCAACAACATCACGAGCTAAAGGGCATGAATGCCCCTACCCTGCGCTCATTGTGGCGCGCGCGGCGCCTGATCAACACGGCATTCCGTCGGGATCCGCACAACCGCCAGCAGTTCATGCAAATCCTGAAGAGCTCGGAACGAGTGGAGCGCGCGCTCCGCGCGATGAACGAAAACGGGGTTCTTGGAAGATACCTCCCACGCTTTGGCCGGATCGTCGGTCAGATGCAACACGACCTCTACCACGTCTACACGGTGGATGAGCATATCCTGCGCGTGGTGCGCAATCTTCGCCGCTTCTCGATCCCGGAACTCGCGCATGAGTTCCCGTTGTGCAGCCGTCTCATGAGCAATTTCGAGCGGCCGGAAATTCTCTATGTTGCGGCGTTGTTCCACGACATTGCCAAAGGGCGCGGCGGCGATCATTCGCAGCTGGGCGCGGTTGATGCACGCCGCTTCTGTCGCGATCACTCGCTTAGCGCCGATGACAGCGAACTCGTGTCCTGGCTCGTTGAGAACCACCTCGTCATGTCCGCCACCGCACAGAAGCAGGACATCAGTGATCCGGAAGTAATCTCAGCATTCGCGCAACGCGTGCGCGATGAGCGCCACCTAGTTGCGCTTTATCTTCTTACGGTCGCTGATATTCGCGGAACCAGCCCCAAGGTATGGAACGCATGGAAATCCAAGCTGCTCGAGGACCTGTTCGAAGCGACGCGACGACGGCTCGCCGGCCACCACGCCACGCTCGCCAGCAGCCTCCAAACGCGGCAGGAGGAAGCGCGGGCAAGACTTCGCCTCTACGCGGTCCCGGAACACGCCCACGACAAGCTGTGGGCGAAGCTCGACGACACTTATTTCCTGCGTCATGAATCTCAGGAAATCGCGTGGCACACGCGCCTGCTCTACTACCGAGTGGAGTCACCTGAGCCGGTCGTGAAGGCGCGCTTGTCACCGGCGGGCGAGGGGCTGCAGGTGATGATCTATGTTCCGGACCAGAAAGAGCTCTTCGCCCGCATTTGCAGTTTTTTCGAGAGCATTAGCTACGACATCTTCGAGGCCAAGATCTATACCACGCGGCACGGCTATGCGCTTGATTCCTTCCAGGTGCAGGATCCGGATAATCGGCGCCCGCAATACCGGGACGTCATCGGTCTGATCGAATACGAGCTCGCCGATCGACTCAAAAACAAGACGCCGCTTCCAGCGTTCGCCAAGCCGCGCCTGAGCCGCCAGCTGCGCCACTTTCCGATTTCACCGGAGGTGAATATCCAGCCCGATGATAGGGGCGTCTACTGGGTGCTTTCCATCATTGCCGGTGACCGGCCAGGCCTGCTTTCCCGCGTTGCTCGCGTGCTGACGGCTTACGATATCAATTTGCACACCGCGAAGATCAATACGCTCGGCGCCCGTGCCGAAGACGTGTTCCTTGTGGCCGGCGCCGGGCTAAAGAATCCTAAGACGGTCATCCGGCTGGAAGGCGCCTTGCTCGAGCAACTCCGTACCTAACGGAATGTTGAATGTTGAATGGCGTAGGGTCTGGTCAAGTCATTCAAAAAGCATCATTCAAAATTCAAACCTTAACATTGAAAATTATTCATCCTGAAGATCCTGCCCCGGAAAGAGCTCCGCGCTGAAGCCGAAATTGCGCAGGTCCCGGATGCGCATTGGATAGAGAATGCCCGAGAGATGATCGCACTCGTGTTGCACAACACGCGCATGGAAGTCACTCACCGTGCGATCGATTGCCTCGCCGTATTGGTCCAAACCCTGATAGCGTATTGTGCGATGGCGCGGAACCAGGCCACGCATGCCCGGCACGCTCAGGCACCCCTCCCAGCCCTCCTCGATCTCATTTCCGACCGGAGCAAGGACGGGATTGATTAGCACGGTATAAGGCACCTCCTCGGCATCGGGGTAGCGCGCGTTATGCCCGACACCGAAGATGACCACCTGAAGCCCCACCCCGATCTGAGGGGCTGCGAGTCCGGCGCCATCGAGCGCGCGCATCGTATCCTCCATGTCGGTGACCAGCGAATGCAATTCGGGAGCATCAAAATGCTGCACCGGCTGTGCAACCTGGAACAGCCGCGGATCCCCCATTCGCAGGACGCTCCTAATCGGCATCGAGAATCAGCAGGCTGTCCAGCACCTTGCGCACGCGCGCCATCGCGGCCTGGGACACCGCGTTGATCTCTTCCAAGCGCACGCCGGCCGCGCTCGCCCCCCGGCCGGCCGCATAGTTGACCACTACTGCGACCGCAGCGTAGGACAACCCGAGCTCACGCGCCAGCGCGGCTTCGGGCATGCCCGTCATGCCGACCATGTCGGCCCCGTCCCGTTCGAGCCGATTGATCTCTGCTGCGGTCTCGAGGCGGGGTCCCTGTGTCGCCGCATAGGTACCGCCATCCACCAGCGGCACCCCTGCTGTTGCAGCCGCCCTATGCAAACGCTTTCGCATTGCATCGCTATAAGGGTATGTGAAATCAATGTGCGTTACGCTGCGGTATGTCTGATCGGAAAATGTCTGATCACGGCCGTGCGTGTAGTCGATGATCTGGTCCGGCAGCGCCAGTGTTCCAGGGACGAGGTCCGCGCGGATGCCTCCCACAGAAGCGATCGAGACGACATCCAGCGCGTTCTCGGCATGCAGCGCCCAGATATTTGCACGGTAGTTCACCTCGTGCGGGGGAATCGTGTGGCCATAGCCATGGCGCGCCAGGAACACCACTTCGCGCCCCTCTATCGTGCCGAACGTCAGAGCGCCTGACGGCTCCCCGTAGGGCGTCCGCACGACCTGGCGCCGCGTAATGTTGAGATTGGAGAGCTGAGTCAGCCCGCTGCCGCCAATGATCGCTAGCATTCGAGTAAGCGGTGATCGGTAAACGGTGGATCGTAGGCGCCGTCATTCCAGCGCCTGAACCTGCGCACCCGTGAATTTGGTGCGGGAGTTCTCCCTACCGAGAAGCGATTCATTTTCATGCGCCTGGGGTCCGCTTAGCGTTTATCGTTGCCCTACTTGAGCGCATAAATTCCGGGCAGGTTGCGCCAAACCCCGTACACATCCATTCCAAATCCGAAGACGTACCGGTCGGGAACGTGAAAGCCGACGAAATCGGCGCTAACGGGCTTCGGCTTTCCCGTATCCTTTTCCGCCAAGACAACGCTATACACTCGGCTGGCACCCGCGGCAAGCACCTTATCCCGAATCGCGGCAAGCGTTTTGCCTTCATCCAGAATGTCATCGAGCACCATCACGACGCGACCCGCGACGCCGGTACCGGGCGTTACTTTCCACGCGATCTCGCCCCCCTGCGTCGCGCTACCGTAGCGGGTAACCTCGAGGTAGTCCACCTCGAGCGGAAACCGAAGCTGCAACAGCAACTGCCCCGCGAAGACCACGCTTCCCCGCATCACGCACAGCACCAGAGGAAAGGCGTCGGCGAGCTGCGCCGAGATCTCGTGCGCGAGACGGGCTACGGCCTCGGACACCGCGGGCGCCGCTACCACGAGATCGGCCGTGTCCAGCAGCTGCCGCGCTTTTTCAGGTGACAAGCTCACTCAATGAGTAAAAGTAACGACACGCTCGTCCATCGCCTGCTGGATGACATAGGCGCCGCCGATGGTCTCCTCGATCTCCGGGATCAGGTCGTTCCACCACCGCTCGAGCGCGGGCGTGCGCACCTTGAAGTGGACTTCGGCCTCATGGGCGTCTTTGATGAAGTCGTGGGCGCTTTTCGGCGGGCCTTCCTTGACGTAGAGCTTCTCCGCCACGCCCTTTTCGGCCAATTCCCGAGCCCGGGCGGTGAGGATGACTTCTACGTCGAACTCCATCGCGGTCGCAACCGTTGCCTGGAAAAACGGCGCGCCCAGCTCCGTCGCAATCTTTGGATCGGTGTTGACCATTACGCTCATCAATGTTTCCGCCATGTCGGCGTCCCTGCCGAAACGCTCTGCATCATATTCACCATCTTACAATGTGACGAAGGCATTGGGGCGGCTAGAGGTCGTGACAGCCAAGTTTCCTGAGAAATTTCCTGACATCCGCGCCCACTTCCGGGTGCTTGAGCGCATAGGCAAGATTGGCCTGCAAATAACCGAGCTTGCTGCCGCAGTCGTAGCGCACGCCCTCGAACTCGTATGCGAATACGTGTTCCTCGTGGATCAGCGAGGCGATGCCGTCAGTCAGCTGAATTTCCCCTCCTGCGCCGGGTTTGATCCGCTGCAGATGTCGGAAAATCGCAGGAGTGAGCAGGTATCGCCCGACGACACCCAGTGTGGACGGCGCCTTGCTCGGTTCGGGTTTTTCGACAATACCGACCATACGGTGTGGCGAGCGCGAGCGCGCGACCGTCTTCACGATGCCGTACTGCCGGGTTTGGCGCCGCGGTACATTTTCCACGGCCACGACGGAACAGCCCATATCGCGGTAGACCTTGACCATTTGCGCGAGCGCCGGTGTCTTGGCATCGATCAAATCGTCGGCGAGCACAACGGCAAAAGGCATGTTTCCCACGACGGGCATGGCGCAAAGAATCGCATGGCCGAGCCCGAGCGCCTGCGGTTGCCGCACGTACGTGCATGAAACATGCGGCGGAATGACTTCTCGCACCACCTTGAGCAGCTCCCGCTTGCCGCGCCCGGTGAGCTCGGTCTCGAGCTCGTATGCGGTGTCGAAATGATCCTCGATGGCGCGCTTGCCACGACCGGTGACGAAGATCATTTCCGTCATGCCCGCGGCCACCGCCTCCTCGACGGCGTACTGGATCAGCGGTTTGTCCACGATCGGCAGCATTTCCTTCGGGCTTGCCTTCGTTGCGGGCAAAAAGCGCGTACCCATTCCCGCGACGGGAAATACGGCTTTGGTGATCTGTCCCATTCGTCAACCCTCCTTGTCCAGCAGTTTGAGTAGTCCGTCCTCGTCGAGCAGCGCGACGCCCAGATCACGTGCCTTTTCGTATTTGCTTCCCGGCTCGCTGCCCACCACAACGTAGTCGGTCTTCTTCGAGACGCTTCCGCTTACCCGGGCTCCGAGGGCTTCGAGGCGCGCTTTCGCTTCTTCGCGCTTCAGGTGTGGCAGGGTTCCAGTCAAGACGAAGGTCTTGCCCCGCAACGGTAGCCGGGCGCTTCCCGGCTTGCCCTCCGGCCAGCGCACGCCAAGCTTGCGCAGCTGCTTGACGACATCGCGATTACGCGACTCCCGGAAGAAGCGCGCAATACTCTGCGCAACCACAGGCCCGACATCCGCCACCTCCTGAAGAGCAGTTTCATCGGCTGCGCACACCTCGTCCAGGCTGCCGAAATGGCGCGCCAGGTCGCGGGCCGTTGCCTCGCCGACGTTCCGGATGCCCAGGGCATAGATGAAGCGCGCCAGTGTTGTGTCCTTACTCTTCTCGATTTCGCCACAGAGATTCTCGGCCGATTTCCGTCCCATGCGCTCGAGCGCTGCGAGCAGGTGTCTCGACAATACCCTCGTCGACGAGCTGGTCCACGAGCTTGTCGCCCAGGCCCTCGATGTCCATGGCGCGACGCGAGGCAAAATGCAGCAGCGACTGCTTGCGTTGCGCCGGACAGAACAACCCCCCAGTGCATCGCGCAACGGCCTCGTCCTCCAGTCGCTCGACACGTGAACCGCACTCAGGGCACTTGTCGGGCATGTGGAACGCGCGCACATGCTTGGGACGGCGCTCTTTGACCACGCTCACCACCTCGGGAATAACGTCGCCCGCGCGCCGCACGATGACGTGGTCACCGATGTGCACGTCCTTGCGCCGGATCTCGTCCTCGTTGTGCAGGGTTGCGTTAGTCACCGTCACCCCGCCCACGAAAACCGGTGCCAGGCGCGCCACCGGCGTAAGCGCCCCGGTGCGCCCCACCTGCACGTCGATCCCGGTTACCTGCGTGATCTCCTCCTCCGCGGCAAACTTGTGGGCAACCGCAAAGCGTGGTGCCCGCGAGACGAACCCCAGCTGGTCCTGTTGCCGGAGGTCGTTGACTTTGTATACCACCCCATCGATCTCGTAAGGCAGACCGGCGCGCTGCTCTGCGATCGTCTGGTAGTAGCGGAGCAGCGCCCCGACTCCATGAACCACGCGGCGTTGCGCGTTGACGGGAAGGCCGAGGGTTTCCAGGTGATCGAGCTGCCGGCTATGTCGGTCGTGAGGAATGCGACCACCCGAGACCCGTCCCAACCCGTAAGCGAAGAAGGTTAAGCGTCGCGCGGCGGTGACGCGTGAGTCGAGCTGCCGCAGCGAACCCGCTGCCGCATTGCGGGGATTGGCGAATTCCCGCTCGCCTTTCTTGCGTTGCTCGCTGTTCAAATGCGTAAAATCCCGTTTGAGCATCAGGACTTCTCCCCGGACCTCGAGCACGGAAGGCGCCCCGTCGCCCTTCAGGCGCAACGGGATGGATCGCACCGTGCGCAAGTTGGCGGTGACGTCTTCGCCCGTGTAGCCATCGCCGCGAGTAGCGCCCATCGACAGAACGCCGCGCTCGTAGGTGAGACTGACGGCCAGACCGTCGAACTTGGGCTCGACCTCATATTCCACTTCGCCCGAGGTTTCCAGCCCCTCGCGCACGCGCCGGTCGAAGGCGTTCACTTCGTCCTCCGAAAACGCGTTGTTGAGCGACAGCATGGGCATCGCATGGGTCACCTGCGCAAAGGCCGTAACGGGCGTCACCCCAATGCGCGAGGTTGGAGAATCCGGAACGATGAGCTGGGGATAGCTCGCCTCGATTTCCTGCAGCTCGCGGAAGAGGCGGTCGTACTCCGCGTCAGGAATGGTCGGAGCATCGAGAACGTAGTAGTTGAAATTGGCGCGCTCGAGCTCGGCGCGCAAACGTGCCGCGCGTGCGGCCACCGCTTTGGGGACCGCGGACATCCTAGGAAAAGAGTCGTAGGGCGCGCGGGCTGCCTGCGGGAATACCGTGGCGTTCCATCGCGTCGCGAATGGAGCTCAGCTGCTGACCAATCCGGGCGATCCCGGCCTCGCTTAGCTCCACACGGTTGTCGTCCACGAGGTGCCCACCGAGCGCCGAAGCCAGGCTGCGCGCGATTTCGACCATTCCCTCCAGGACGTCGAGTCCGTCAGCGACCCGCGGTACATCGAGCAGCATCGTGACGCCGCCGGTGGATAGCGTTTTGATCTGCTCCGGGAGAAACGGCGCGGGCTCGTGATTATCCAGCGTGAAAAGCGTCCGCCGCCGCTCGTCGCGGAAGTGGAACACCCCGTCCGGTTCCAGCTTAAAGCCGGCAGACTCTGCCAGCGCACGGATCTTTGTCCCGGAAAAAAGCCTGCCTTGGGTTGCAACCACGTTAACGCCGATGGCGACGTCAACGGTCGCGCAGAATGCATCGAGGTCGCGCGCAGCCTGGAGCGTCGCCTGCGGATCCGGCATGTTGACCCGGGCGTGGATCTTGTCAGCAGCACTGGTTACGGCGTCACTGAACATGGCCAGCTGCGCAGGATTTACCGGTCCCGATCGGTTCACCAGCTGCAGACCCAGTCTCAATCCAGTGTAACGTGCCCCGGCGCCGCGGTCGATTAGCTCCCACGATCGCGTCTCCGAATGGAAGCCCACAGCGCGCGTCGGCTTGCCACAAGCCGCGATCTTGCTCATCAGCTCGCTGACCACCGTTTCTGGTATGGCGCGATCGGCCTCGATCCCGGCAACACAGTCGAGAACGGCGTCGAATTCGGTCTCGGCAGGCGCTTCGCGCGCGGGCGTCGCGGCCGCCGGAGGGCTGGTGGCATCGCGCATCATTCCAGCCGGCGGCGCATCGAGGGCCTCCGCCTCCAGTTGCGGCTCGAGACGCCCTTCCGCTGGCGTGGCGACATCCTCGCGTTCCAGCAGGACATCTTCGGGCTTCTCGCCAAAGGCCTCGCCCAGCCGGCGCCGGAAGCGCCGTTCCTGGAACCAGTTGTACAGGAACACGGCACCCACCACTAGCGCCCCGATCGCCAACAAGCTGATCTGCAGGTCGCTCATTGCACGTTTCCGGAACTCAGGCCGCTTCTTCGGAAAGCTTCATCGCCTCTTCAATATCGACCGCGACCACCCGCGATACGCCCGGCTCCTGCATCGTGATCCCGAGCAGCTGTTCCCCGACTTCCATGGTGATCTTGTTATGGCTGATGAACAAGAATTGCGATTGTTGCGACATTTTCTTCACAAGGTCACAGAAACGCCCCGTATTGTGATCATCGAGCGGTGCGTCTACCTCGTCCAGCAAACAGAAAGGTGCCGGGTTGAGCTGGAACAGGGAAAACACGAGCGCCAGCGCGGTTAAGGCCTTCTCTCCACCCGAGAGCAGGTGAATCGAGGTGTTCTTCTTCCCCGGCGGCTGGGCCGTCACCTGTATTCCCGCGTCGAGGATTTCCTCGCCCGTCAGCAGCAGGCGCGCGTTTCCGCCGCCGAAAAGGGCGGGAAACAGCTCGCTGAAATGGCGATTGACCTCGTCGAAGGTCTGCAGGAGCCGCTCGCGTGTTTCGCGATCGATGCGGCGGATTGCGTCCTCGAGCGTGGCCATGGCCTCGGTCAGATCGCGCGATTGTGCGTCGAGGTAATCCTTGCGCTCCCGGGCCGCCTGCAATTCCTCAAGCGCAGCGAGATTCACCGCCCCCAGCGCCGAGATCTCTTCGTTGAGCCGCCCGATCTCCGCCTGCAGTGCGCTCGGGCGAGTGCCTTTCTCCAGCGACGCCGCGAGTTCTTCCTCAGCGGCCGCCGCCTCGACCAGCTGCTGCGCGAATTGCGCCTCGTTGAGGCGGGCCTCCTGTTCCTTCAGGCGGGTGTCGGCGACCTTCTCGCGGAGCGGTTCGAGCTTTTGCTCACACGCGTGGCGTTCTTCGTCGGCCGATTTGAGCTGTCCTTCCATCCCCTCTTGAGCATCGCGCGCGCGTGCGAGCGTCTGCTCCCGCTCGGCGCGCAATGCGAGTGCCTTCTGCAGCTGCTCCTGAAGGCTTGCTTCGTCATAGCGACCCAGTTCCTGCTGCCGCGCCACAAGCGTGCCTGACAATCGCTCCACGCTCTCAGACACAGCTTTAATAGAGTTATCTATATCATTGATTTTATTGTTGCATGTATGCTGACTGAACAGGGCTTGCTGTGCTGCGTCGCGGGCTTCCTGTAGCGCGCGCCGCTGCAGATCAAGAACGGTTTCAGAGCGACGATAAAGGTCGTTCGCCAGCCCCACCTGATTGCCAAGCTCGGTCGCCTCGACGCGCAGCTCCGCACTCCGCGCCCCTGCCGAGGAGCCGGTTTCATCGGCCGCCTGGGTCTGCGCTTCGACCTCCGCGAGCTCGTCTGCAATCTGTCGCGTGCGCTCGGCGACACGCTCGTTTATCTGCGCGAGGCGCAGCGCTTCCATCTGCGTCGCGTGTCCCTGCTGCTGGTGGTCGCTGATAGTTTGGCGCAGCTCGTCCAGCCGCGCCCGGCGCTTGCCAACCTCCTGATCGGCCAAGCCAGCCTGTTCGCGCAGCGACGCGACTTCCCCGCGCACCGCATCCATGGTGCCCTCGAGCTCCTCGATTTCGCGCTGCCGCGAGAGCACGCCGTGCAGCTCGGTGTCCGGGGCATGGAAACTAACGGAATGCCGCATAAAAGCGTGCCCGTCGCGTGTCACCAGCATCGCACCGGCCGGCAGCTCGCCCCGCGCAGCGAGACCGTCGCTCGCGCTCGGCACGATGTAGACCTGGTGCAGCCACTCTCCTACCGCCGCCTCAATACGGGGATCGGTGCAGCTCACATAGCGGTGGAGCGGCTCATAACCCGACCACGCCTGCGCTGTCCCTGACGCCACATTCGACAGCGCATACACGGCTATTTTTCCTGGAGGCGGATCCGCAAACCACGTCTCCGTCTGGGTGAGATGCTCCAGGGCGATCGCATTCAGCCGCTCGCGCAACACGGCTTCCAGCGCATCTTCCCAGCCGGCTTCGATTCTGATGCTCTGCCACAGGCGCGGAGACTGGTCGAGACCATGGGCATCGAGCCAGCCCTCGGTATTGGCGCCGTGAGCAAGGCGCTCCTGAAGTTGCGAAAGCGCATGCAGCCGCGCCTCGAGTCCGCTCATCCGCTGCACCCCGGCCTCGAGCGCCGCGTCGGCCTCACGCGCGGCCTGTTCAGCCTGGGGCAGTTCCGCCTCCAACGCCGCCAGCGACTCGCGCGCGGCCCGGAGCGTCGCCTCCAAGCTGGAAATCTCGTCGTCGAGGCGCGCCAGCCTTTCCGCATCGGTCGGCTCAAGTGCATCGCGCTCGTCCTGCAGTCGCTGCGCGCGCTGGCCGAGTTGCTCCAGCAGCTGAACGGCATGGGCCCGCTTTGTCTGTTCGACCTCCAGCCCTTGCTCCGCCAGGGCCAATGCACGGCGCAGTTCGTCGTGGCGATTGCGCGTCGCCCGGAACGTCTCCTCGGCAACGGGGAGCTTGCCGGCCTCAGCCTGCACGGCCTCTTCAGTCTTCGCAACACGCTCCGCGGCCTCGCTCAGCGACCCCTGCCACTCGCGAAGCTCTGCTTGCGCCGCGGCAATCTGGCCGCGATCCTGCTCGAGCTGCGTTTGCAGCTCCGTAATCTCTCGCTCGACGCGATGGCGATTTTCACGCTGGTGAGCGATCTCCTGCTCGAGCCGCGCCGTCTCGGCATTGGACTCGTAGAATGCTCCTTGCGCGGCCTGCACCTCATCGCTCGCGCGGTAATGCTGTGCCCGCATCCCTTCCAGTCGGTTTTCGATCTCGCGTAACCGTGTGGTCTCGGCCTCCAACTCTAGACCCAGCCTCTCGATTTCGCGCGCGTGACGCGCCCGCTGGGCCGCAGCCTCCTGCCGCCGCAGCAACCACAGGAGGTGCTGCGTGTTTCGCAACTGCCCTTGCAGCTCGTGGTAGCGGGTGGCCACCTCGGCCTGGGACTGAAGGTGCTCGAGCTGCTTGTCCAGCTCTTGGCGAATGTCTTCCACCCGCAACAGGTTGTCGCGGGTGTCCCTTAAACGGAGCTCGGTCTCACGGCGTCGCTCGCGATACTTGGACACGCCGGCCGCTTCCTCCAGAAATACGCGCAGTTCCTCCGGCTTGGCCTCGATTACCCGCGAGATCATTCCCTGCTCGACGATAGCGTAAGCACGGCTGCCAAGGCCCGTCCCGAGAAAGATGTCTGCGACATCGCGCCGCCGCACATGAATATTGTTGATGTAGTACGACGAGTCCGCGTCGCGATTGAGCACGCGGCGAACCGAGATCTCGGCATAGCTCGCCCACTGGCCCCCGGCCTTGCCAAGACTGTTATCGAAGACGAGCTCGACGCTAGCCCGGTTCACCGCCTGGCGCTGACCTGAGCCATTGAACAGCACGTCCTGCATGGTTTCGCCGCGCAAGTGCCGCGCCGAAGTTTCCCCGAGGACCCAGCGTACGGCATCGATCACGTTCGACTTGCCGCAGCCGTTGGGGCCGACGATACCTACCAGTTGTCCGGGGACAGGGATGTGAGTGGGATCTACAAAGGACTTGAAGCCGGCGAGATTGATCTGCTTGAGGCGCACTCGTGTAAGGGGGAAGTTATAATTTGGGCATCAACATTAACGGCGGATTGTAACGGATTTAGGCGCTAACGATAATGCCAAGCAAGCCCTCGAAGCGGCTGGAGACCTTCGCGAACCCCAATCCGGCGCGCGACTATCGGATTCATATGGAAATACCGGAGTTTACCTGCCTGTGCCCGCGCACAGGCCAGCCCGATTTCGCGACGCTCGTGCTCGACTACGTACCTGACCGGCTTTGCATCGAGCTGAAGAGCCTCAAGCTCTATGTCTGGTCCTATCGGAACGAGGGCGCCTTTCACGAGTCGGTCACGAACCGGATCCTGGAAGATCTCGTGCGGGCAAGCCGTCCGCGCTTCATGCGCCTCGCCGCGCGCTTCAACGTCCGAGGCGGCATTTACACCACGGTTGTGGTCGAGCACAGAAAGCCGCGATGGCAACCGGGCGCTGGCCTTGATCTGGCCTCGCTTCCCTCGGCACCGGTCAACCCAGCCACCTGACGCGCGGGTCGAAAGGCCCCTTATAATCGAGGCCTTTTGCCCCAGCCCAACACCCTATCCCGTGTCCGGCGAGCCTGAGTGAACCCCGATCTAGATCGTCTTCAGACTTATCCCTTCCAGAAGCTGGCCGCCCTGCTTGATGGCATCGCGCCCCCGCCCGGTAAGGACCCGATTGCGCTGTACATAGGCGAGCCCAAGCACCCGACCCCTCCGTTCATCAGGCAAACACTGGTCGAGAATCTGGACGGACTGGCTGGCTACCCGCCCACTGCAGGGGGAGAGGCTTTGCGCAGCGCAATCGCCGACTGGCTGAGAGTGCGCTACCGTCTCGACGCGGTCGATCCGCGCCGGGAAGTCATCCCCGTGACGGGCAGCCGGGAGGCGTTGTTCGCCTTCGCGCAGGCCGTGATCGACCCGACCCAAACCGATCCGGTCGTCGTGTGTCCCAACCCGTTCTATCAAATCTACGAAGGCGCGGCGCTTCTGGCTGGAGCCAATCCGCACTACCTCAACACGTTGCCGGAACGGGGTTACGCCTTCGATTTCGCGGAGCTGCCGGATGCGGTATGGCAGCGCGTCCAGCTCGTCTATGTCTGCTCGCCGGGCAATCCCACCGGCCACGTGATGTCGCTCGAGGAATGGCAGCGCCTATTCGATCTTTCGGACCGGCATGGTTTCGTCATCGCCTCGGACGAATGCTACTCGGAGATCCACTTCGATGAGACCCAAGCCCCGCTCGGCGCCCTGCAGGCGTCGTTCCAGCTGGGGCGCAAGGGCTGGCCGCGCCTGGTCATGTTTTCCAGCTTGTCAAAACGCTCGAACGTGCCCGGGATGCGCTCCGGCTTCGTTGCGGGGGATGCCGCTATCCTGGAGAAATTCCTGCTCTACCGCACCTACCATGGCTGCGCGATGAGCCCGCCGGTTCAGGCCGCAAGTGCCGCCGCCTGGAAAGACGAGGCGCATGTCATCGAGAACCGACGTCTCTACCGTCAGAAATTCGCCGCGGCGCTCGACATCCTGCGTCCGGTCATGGATGTCGAGATGCCCGAAGCGGCTTTCTATCTTTGGCCCCGGACGCCGTTGCCTGACCCGGAGTTTGCGCGCCGTCTTTATCAGGAGCAGGCGGTCTCCGTGCTGCCAGGGAGCTTTCTCGCGCGCACCGCCCGCGGCGTCAATCCGGGCGCCGGCCGAGTGCGGATCGCGCTCGTCGCCTCGGTCGATGAATGTGCGGAGGCGGCGCGGCGGATCCGCGCCTTTGTCGAAAACTTGTGACCTCGGGGGGAAACGTTGCCATGGAAAGACTGCAAGCCGTCATCGAACAGGCCTGGGAGCACCGAGGCGATATCAGCGCCGCGAATGCGGTCGCGGAACACAAGCAGGCCGTGGCCGACACGATCGAATTGCTCGATCAAGGCAGACTGCGCGTAGCCGAAAAGGTCGGCGGACAATGGGTCGTGCACCAGTGGGCCAAGAAGGCTGTGCTGCTCTCGTTCCGGTTGCATGACAACGTCGTGATGCAGGACGGCTACACCCAATACTTTGACAAGGTGCCCGCCAAGTTTGCTGGCTATACCGCTCAGTCTTTCCAGCAAGGGGGTTTTCGCGTGGTGCCGCCAGCCGCCGTGCGCAAGGGCGCGCACATCGCCAAGAACGTCGTGCTGATGCCCAGCTTCGTGAATATCGGCGCCTATGTCGACGAGGGCACCATGGTCGATACTTGGGCCACAGTCGGCTCCTGCGCGCAGATCGGCAGGAACGTCCATCTGTCTGGCGGCGTCGGCATTGGCGGCGTGCTCGAGCCGCTGCAGGCCAATCCCACGATCATCGAGGACAATTGTTTCATCGGCGCTCGCTCCGAAATTGTCGAAGGCGTTGTCGTCGAAGAAGGCGCCGTGATCTCGATGGGTGTCTTCATTGGCGCGAGCACCCGAATCTACGACCGCCAGACGGGTCAGATTCTCTACGGGCGGGTTCCTGCAGGCGCCGTCGTGGTCCCAGGCAGCCTGCCTTCACCGGATGGCCGCTGCAGCCTCTACTGTGCGGTCATTGTCAAGCAGGTTGACGCCAAAACACGCGCCAAGACCAGCATTAATGATCTGCTCCGAAGTGACTAATTTGGCTAGCCTATGTGCGGGGGAGTTGGCACAATAGCCGGAGTCGTGGGTCCCTTGGGCGTCGATTTTCGAGTATTTGCCAGAGGGCCGGCTCCGGACCCCGCCAGCGGGGTGATCCCGCACCGATAGTTGCCAGGGAGGACGGTGATGTTCGTGACCCCGCTCTTCAAGCTGATGTCCGACAAACAGGCATCGGACCTCTTCTTCACTGCCGGCGCGCCGATCCAGATCAAGATCAATGGCGTAGTGATGCCGATCAACAATCAGCTGCTAGACCCGGAGCAGGTGAAAAAGATCTGCTACGAGGTGATGAGCGAGACGCAGATCAAGGAGTTCGAGGCCACCCACGAAATGAATTTTGCGCTGGCCGCTGGCGAGCTGGGAAACTTCCGCGTCAACATCTTCCGCCAGCGCAACACGGTCGCGATGGTCATCCGGTTCGTGAAGCCGGACGTCCCGGCAATCGACAGCCTTCAGCTACCGCCTATTCTCAAAGACATCATCATGGAGAAGCTGGGCTTGATCCTGGTCGTTGGCGCGACGGGGTCCGGCAAGTCCACAACGATGGCGTCCATGATCGACTATCGCAACGGGCTGAAAACCGGACATATCCTCACGATCGAGGACCCCATCGAGTTCGTGTTCAAGCACAAGAAGTCGATCGTGAACCAGCGCGAGGTGCGGATCGATACCACCAGCTATGAGAATGCCCTCATCAATGCCATGCGCGAGGCGCCCGATCTGCTGATGATGGGGGAAATCCGTGACCGGCCGACACTGCAAACGGCCCTGCTGTTCGCGCAGACCGGCCACCTCTGCATGTCTACCTTGCACGCCAATAACAGCTACAACGCGCTCAACCGTGTCATCAATTTCTTTCCGCTCGAGACGCGCTCGGCGCTCCTTTCCGACCTGTCGATTTCGCTGCGGGCGGTGATATCCCAGCGTCTGGTGCGGGCTGTTGACGGAAAACGATTGCCGGCTGTCGAAGTCATGCTCAACACGAAGCACATCGCCGAGCTGATCAAGGACGGTGAGATCAGCCGGATCAAGGACGCGATGGAGCAGAGCCTCGCGCCTGGCTCCCAGACCTTCGAGCAGGCGCTCTTTGAACTCTATTCGGATAACAAGATCAGCCTGGAGGAAGCGATGGCGAACGCTGATTCTCCGACCAACCTGCACTGGCTGATCAACAATGCCGCCAAGGCACCCAACGGCGCGGCTAACGGTCATTCGCCAAACTCGAGAGTCACGCAGCCGGCGGAGGATCTTTCGAGCATCAAGCTCAACCTGGACGCGCTCGGTTAAGCAAGTGTTTAGTGTTGAGTGCTAAGTGTTGAGTGGAAAGCCGAAAAAGCTTCGGTCGAAACTCGCCACTCAAAAGTCAACACTCAAGACTGAAACCACAGCGGCGCGGTCGTTGCGCACCGTTGGCGCGTTGATTCGCGAGGGTGCGCGCCGCTTCCTGCGTGCCCGACTCGCATTCGGGCACGGCAGCGTCAGCGCAACGGAAGAAGCTGCCTGGCTCACGCTGCACGCGCTTCGTTTACCTCTCAACGCGCCCTCTGCCGTGATGTCGCGCGTGATCGCCCCTGCCGCCGCGGAACGAGTACTCCGATTGTTCGAGCAGCGCATTCGGGAGCGCAAACCGGCCGCTTACCTGACGCGCGAAGCGTGGCTCGGCGATTTGCCTTTTTACGTGGATGAGCGCGTGATCGTGCCACGCTCGCACATCGCCCCCCTGCTTCGGGACGGTCTCGCGCCATGGGTGGCCAAACGCCATAACGTAAGGTCGGTGCTTGATCTCTGCACGGGTTCCGGGTGCCTCGCCATCCTGTCGGCGCATGCGTTTCCCAATGCGCGGATCGACGCCGCAGACATTTCTGCGTCCGCTCTGGCCGTTGCGCGGCGTAACCTGCGTGACCATCGGCTCAGCCGTCGGATAAGACTGGTCAAGTCAGATCTCTATTCTGCGCTGCACGGCAAACGCTACGACCTCATCCTCTGCAATCCCCCATACGTGACCACGTCCAGCATGCGCCGGCTGCCCGCGGAGTACAGACACGAGCCCGGAATCGCGCTCGCCGGCGGCGCCGACGGGCTCGACGTCGTGCGGCGCATCGTTCTGGAATCCAGCGCGCATCTGCGGCCACACGGGATGCTCGTGGTTGAGGTCGGGCGCGGCCGCCGCCGCCTCGAGCGCATGTTCAGCAAAATTCCTTTTGTTTGGGCTGAAACGGATGCGGGAGCCGCCGTTTTTCTAATCGAGCGCGAGGGACTGCCGGCTCAGGAGACCTTGAGTTCCAGCGATGCGAGAAGCCGGCGCGTCTCCTGTGGCGCAAGCTCGAGGAAGTGACCGCGCCTCAGTTGCCGCGGCAGGGTTACCGACCCGAAGCGCACACGGATGAGGCGGCTCACGGCATGTCCCACCGCCGCGAACATGCGGCGCACCACACGTTTTCGACCCTCGCGTATGACCAGATGGTACCAGTGGTTGGCACCCTCGCCGCCCGCGTCCTGGATCGAGTCACAGCGTGCCACACCGTCGTCCAGGCGCACGCCGGCAGCCAGGCGCGCCAGCTCTTCGGCGCGCAGGTGTCCCAGAACACGCACCGCATATTCGCGCTCCAGTGCGTAGCGGGGATGCATCATGCGATTGGCGAGCTCACCCGAGGTCGTCAGGATCAGCAGGCCCGAGGTATTGAAGTCGAGGCGGCCGATGGTCAGCCACTTCGCGCCGCGCACTGGCGGCAGCC
The DNA here is from genome assembly GCA_001303585.1 of Betaproteobacteria bacterium SG8_41. GTDB lineage: Bacteria > Pseudomonadota > Gammaproteobacteria > Burkholderiales > SG8-41 > SG8-41. The sequence goes on along the minus strand of LJTT01000004.1, from coordinate 784 downwards.
GGTCGAACACGCTGGGCCGGCCTGCGGGATCCGCGCGGCTGACGATCTCCCCTTCAGGCTTATAGTAAAGCAGCACCCGCGGCAGGCGCTGCTGCAAAGACCGCCGCACAATCTTCCCTTTGACCTTGATCAGGTCGTGCGGACCGACACGGGTTCCGATTCGCGCGGGACTGCCATTCACGCTAACCTGGCCCGCCTGCACCAGCGCTTCCATCTCCCGGCGCGAACCGAGTCCGGCATCGGCCAGTACCTTCTGAAGCTTTTGCGTTCCTTGCGGCCCGCTCTCAGCGCCCCGATCAGCCGGTGCCGCACGTTTGCGCCTGCGCTCAGACATCCCGCCTCTCCATGACGGCCTGAGCGAGCGTACCGGTGTCGACATGTTCGAGCTCGCCCCCCACAGGCAGGCCGCGTGCGATTCGCGTGACCTTCAGTCCACGCTGGCGCAGCAGCTCGCCGACGTAATGCGCGGTCGCTTCGCCCTCTACTGTGAAGTTGGTCGCCAGGATCACCTCGCGGACGACCCCGTCGGCGGCGCGTTTCAGAAGCCGCTCGAGATGGATTTCCTTCGGGCCGACGCCGTCCAGCGGCGAGAGCGCACCCATCAGCACGAAATACAGGCCCCGGTAGCACTGCGCCTGTTCCATCACGAGGACATCGCCCGGTGTCTCGACGACACATAGCTGCGCCGGATCGCGGCGCGCCGAGCCGCACAACTCGCAGAGCGGTTCTTCCGCGTAGCTGTTGCACTTGTCGCACTGGCGGATCTTGGCAAGGGCATCGGTCA
>LJTT01000114.1 GCA_001303585.1 Betaproteobacteria bacterium SG8_41 | reverse complement strand
TCCTTCACCCGCTTCTTGGCCGCTTCCAGCGCCGCGCCCGTCTTCCACTCCGGGATGAATTCCGCGCTGGGCAGCAGCTTAGCGGTCTCCTCGGATATCGGGTACGGGTGCGCCTCATCGTTGCCCGCGAGCACCAGGCACGGCGTCTTGACGCTCGAGACGAACGCGCGGTCCACGCTGAAGAGAAAGCCGGGCGCGTACAGGTTCTGGTAGAACGCATCGAGCACTTCGTCGGTCGCCTCTGGGTGGTCCGTCAGGCCCTTGGCCCACTCGTCGAAGCGGGCGGCGCGGCCGGGCTTCAAGGGGCCCACCCGCCCGATGGGCTGCGCGAGCACGGCGCTCGCGATGCGCTGCGGCTGCGCCTTCAGCAGGCTCATGATGAAGGAGCCGCCGATGCACTGGCCGTAGAGATGGCAGCGCTCGATCTCCAGGCGGTCGAGCACCGCGATGTGATCCGCCGCGAACGAATGCCAGCCGTCCTTCGCCGTGATCGGCGCACGCGATTTGCCGCCGGCATTGCGCTGGTCCATCACGATCACCCGGTAGCTCGAGGCGAACTCGGTGACGGGATTGATGGGCGCGGACGGCGTGCTCCACACGGCGATGGTCGACTTCACGCCCGCTGGGGCGAACGTGAGGATCGGGAATCCCTTGCCGTGCTCTTCGTAGTAAATGGTCGCGCCGTTGTGTTCAAGTGTGGGCATATCTCTCTCCGGATGGCGAAAGGCGAAAGTAAAACCAGTGACCGGGAAAAGCAAGTCGAATGGCGCAAGGTTACCCGAGGGCCGATGGCGAATGGAGAAAGGAGAAAGGAGAAAGGAGAAAGGAAACCGAGCACTTTTCGTTTATACCTCGCCGGGCGTTACCACCGAGATCTTGGGTGACAGCTTTTTGAGCAGAGTTCCTCTGCGCCCTTTGCGGTGAAGCTTGTCTTTTCCTTTGCGTCCTTGGCGTCCTGGCGGTCCAGCTTTTCGAACCGGGGCCGCGCCGCTGCATTTAATCTGCCCGGATGCCCCCCTCGCGGATGACAGCTTCGTAGCGCAGGTACTCCTCCTGCATCAAGCGCATGAAACCATCCGGGGTGCTCTCCGGGGTGGACTCCGCGCCCTGGCTCACGAACCGCCTGCGCAGCGCCGCCTTGCGCAGCCCGCGCACGATGTCGCCGTGCAACTGCTCGACGATGCGCCGCGGCGTGCCCTTCGGCGCGACGATGCCTGACCATCGGTCAATCTGCGCCTCGGGCAGCCCGACCTCGGCGATCGCCGGCACGTCCGGGAGCGCGGGGCTGCGCTGCCGCGTCATCACCGCGAGCGCGCGCAGCCGTCCCTCGCTCACCGGCCCCATCACCGCCGGCAGCGTCAGAACCGCATAATGCACCCCGCCGAGCCCCAATTCGACGAAAGCGTCGGTCAGTCTCGTGAACGGGACGTGCACCGCGTCGATGCCGAGCGCGCGCGTGAATACCTCGCCGGCGAGGTGCGACGCCGAGCCGGTGCCGAGGGAGGCGTAGTTCAACTCGCCCACGCGCACGCGCGCATAGCTGACGAACCTGCGCGGCGTGCGCACCGGAATCGCGCGGCTCACCACCAGCACGTTCGTGATCGAGGCGACGTGTGCCACGCCAACGATGTCGGCCAGAGCCCGGTACGGCGGCTCCTCGCGCAAAAGCTCGGTGATGATGCGCGTGACTCCGACCATACCCAGCGTGTATCCGTCGGCATTGGCCCTCGACACCAGGGCATTGCCGATCAGGCCGCCCGCACCGGAGCGATTTTCGATGATGACTCTCTGCCGGTAGAAGGCTTGCAGCTCGTCGCCGAGCGAGCGGGCGAAGAAGTCGTCCGCCGTGCCAGGCGACGAGGCAACAACGATCCGGATGGGCCTGACGGGATACTCGCCGAGCGCCGAAGACGGGTTCGCCATGCAGGGGGCGGCGGCCAGAAGTAGGGTCGACGCGAGAATCGCGCGCCGCAACGCGCCGGTCGCCATCAAACGCAGAAGATAGGTTGCAGCCATAGTCCACCCGAGCGGCCCACGATAGCCTGCGTGGCGGTGGGCGGCAAGCCCATTTAGCGGAACTGGTGGTGCGAAAGGGTGATGAGTAATGGTGATGGGATACTCGTGACGAGAAGCGGCTTGCACATCACCAACTTAGGTCGCCACTTTTCATCAACAACTTTCACCACCATTCTCTTGCTTGGTTGCCGGGGCGTCCCGGCTTCAGCGGTTCAGTTGATGGATAATCTGCGTGTATCTGCGCTTATCTGCGGCAAAATCGCATTGATTCTCCCCGGCGTATTGGCGGTGAAGTTTCTCTCACTCCATCGCGCGAACGTCCGGCCCGACGGCAATCTCCATTTCGGCGAGCTCCAGCACCTCGCCCGGCGTGAACCCTGGCGCGACCTCCTCGAGCACAAACCGATTGTCGTGCCACCGCAACAGCGCGAGATCGGTCACCACGTAGTCGACACAACCCTTGCCCGTCAGGGGATACGTGCATTTGCGCCGCAGTTTCGGCCGGCCCTTGCTGTCGCAGTGCTCCATGACGATGACCAGATCGCCCTCTCCCGAAAGCAAATCCATAGCGCCGCCGATGCCGCCCCGCTTCGCATCTGACGTGCTCCAGTTGGCGACGCTGCCGGTCTGGTCGACCTCGTAGGCGCCGAGGATCACCGTATCGATCCAGCCACCACGCGCCATCTCGAACGATGTGACGCTGTCGAAGAAGGACGCACCCGGCTTGAGCGACACGAACTGGCCAGCGGCGTTGTAGATGTCCGGATCGATCTCGTCATCGGCGCTCACCATGTGGCCGTAGCCAAGCACGCCATTCTCCGCGTGAAGAATCACGTTGCGGTCCTGCAGATAGTTCGAAACCATGGTTGGAATACCCACGCCGAGATTCACGTAGGTGCCCTCCCTCACGAGCGCTGCGGCACGCTTCGCGATGCCGGCCCGCGTGAGCGCCGGCTTGCCATGATAAAGGCGCGGCTTGTCCGAGGGGCGCCGCTCGGGCCGACGCCAGGCCTTGCCGTCCTCGCTCTGGGCGGTTTTCACAATACGTGACACGAAAATTCCCGGAAGATTGATGAGCTCCGGCGGAATCGCGCCGGGCTCCACGATCTCGTCCACCTCCACGATCGCGACGCGGGCGGCCTTGGCGAAGCTGGGATTGAAGTTCTGGCTGCCGCCGCGGAACTGGACGTTGCCCAGGCGGTCGGCGCGATATCCCCGCAGAAAGGCGTAGTCCACGCGTATGGCCGACTCGAGCACGTGGGGCTTGCCATCGAATTCGCGGATTTCCCTTCCCTCGGCGAGCTCGGTCCCGACGCTGGTCGGCGAATAGAACGCGGGTATCCCCGCCCCGCCCGCGCGGCAGCGCTCGACGAGGATGCCCTGTGGCACCAGCTCCACTTCCATATCCCCGGCGGCAATCTGGTCCTCACTCGACGTGGGCGTGCCCGGCCGCACGGAAAAGGCGGCAACAAGCTTTTTCACCTGCTTGTTCTCGGCGAGAATCTGGCCGCGCAGCGCGCCCGGATCGCCCAGCGAATTGCAGACGAGGCAGAGATCTTTCACGCCCTTGTCGCGCAGGGCGACGATCAGGCTCGTGGCAAAACGGTGCCCCACGCTGAAGCCGGCGATCGCGATCGTTGCTCCGTCACCGATGTCCGCGATGGCTTGCGCGGGTGATTCGAAAACCTTGTTCATGGCTATTCTCTCCGACTGGATCCGGGTCGCTGCCACGCATGATAAATGGGGACAGGTCCGTTTGCCATTGAAGTATTACGAGCCCCCAACCGCGATGCCATCTAGCGGCACTCGTTCGCCGGCCTTCCAATGGCGATTCGCGCGTCGCCTCTCCGGAAGCAGCCGTCGACCCACTTGCCCTCGACCACTTCACCGTCCTTCTGTTTGTAGACGCCATGACCATCTGCCCGGCCGTCGCGCCACTGTCCTTCGAAACGGTTGCCTTTGGCCGACGTGAATACGCCGTGCCCATGCATTACGCCGTCGCGAAACTCGCCCTCCAGGCGCTGGCCGCTTTTCGTGGTCGTGACGCCCCGTCCATTCGGTTTACCCTCGCTGAACTCACCCTCGTAGCGGAAGGTGCGCGCTGTCCACACGCCTCGGCCATGCCGCTTGCCGTTGCGCCACTCGCCTTCGTAGCGATCCTCATCCGGCCTGGTCATCACCCCCTCGCCGTGCATCTTGCCGTCGCGAAAATCGCCCACGTACTGCTCCCCATTCGCCCAGGTGTACACCCCCCGGCCATGCCGTTTGCCGCCGCGGAAATCACCGACGTACCGATCACCGTTGGCCCACGTATAGACGCCTGCCCCGTCGCGCTGGCCGTCACGAAACCCACCCTCGTACCGGTTGCCGATCACTTCTATGTACACGCCCTGCCCGTGCATCTTGTCATCATGGAATTCGCCTTCGTAGCGCTCGCCGTCCGCCCACGTCAGGATCCCCTTGCCGTGCCGCTCGCCGTCGCGAAACTCACCCTCGTAGCGATCACCATTCGGCGCCGTGTAGATTCCGCGGCCATTCCGCTCGCCGTAGCGAAGTTCGCCCTCGTAGCGAGACGCCTTGCCGGCAGATCGCCACTCGAGGATGCCGCGCCCCGTCGCGCGCCCGACCGGGCTGCAACCTTCACTCCAGTGGACCGTTTGACCGGGCTCTGGCCTCGCGTTCCAGACCCAGCACCCCGTACGCTGATCGACAGACCAGCCAGCCTTTCCAGGAGCCGCGCGCACGTCGGGCGGCGGCAGCGGCGGACGGGCAAGCGAGACGCTCACGCAGAGCGCAAAGGCCATCGACGCCATCAACGCCAAGAGAACGTGTTTCACGTCGCTTCCCGAAAGATGTCCGGCCGGCCCCCGCGACTCTGGTAACAACTCTAAAGACAGATCACGCCGGTCCGGTTTTCGCGGGCGATCAGCCGCGCCCCTGTTGCCTTGCGCCGCCCGCCTTCACGTAGCGCTGGCGCGTTGCGAACGCAGCCAGAGCACGAGGCCGCCGAGCATGAGCAGGATCGTCAGCCCGAAGTAGGCGCGCAGACCCAGAACCGGTCCGATCAACCCCGCCGTAAAAGGCGCCAGGCCCATCGCGAAGAACTGGGCGGCGCTCGCATAGGAAATCGCCCGCGCGTCCATACCCACGGGCGCGTGCACTCGGAGCAGCGCAAAGATGGCTGTGGGCATCCCGGCCGCGGTCAGTCCGAACGCAATCCGCGCGACCACCAGCTGCAGCGGCGTCTCCAGCACCAGCAGCGGCAGGTGCGTGACAACCGTGGCGGCAGCGGCGAACGCAAGCACGCGGCCCGCCCCAATGCGGTCAAGCAAGCGTCCCCACAGCGGCAGTGCGACTAGCATGGATAGAGCCAATGCCACTGCTGCCGCCCCCACCCAGAACGCCTCCTCGCCGGGATCCACGCCCCCTGCCGCCAGCAACTGCAGCATGAACACCGTGATGTTCGTTATGCTGCCGTTCCACATGACCGAGAACAGGAATGCCAGCATGTAGAGCAGACCGATGCGCGGCACGGCCAGCAACTGCAGCAGGCTGCCAACCCATTGCGGACGCCACTGTCCGGGGGCGAGCTGTTTCACCTCGCTCACAAAGAGTCCGACGAGAAGGCCGCCGCTCAGCATCAGGCCACCGCTGATCCAGAACAACCAGTGCTGACGGTCGATTGTCGCCGCCAGCACAGCGCCGACCGCCGGGCCCAGTGTTTGCCCCAACATGCCGCCGGTCTGGGCAAGCGACACCGCGCGGCCAATACGCTTGGGCGGCGTATTGGCCACCAGCAGCGCCACGCCCGCCGGGGTGTAGCCATTGAACACGCTGATCAACATAAAAAGGCTCGCGAACCAGATCGGTGTGGACGCGAAGGGCACGAGCATCATCGCGCCGCCCATCCCGACCATGGCGCGCATCACGTTGAGCTTGCGGCCGAAGTGATCGGCGATGCCGCCCCAGATGGGACTGACGACGAAGCTCACGAGGTAGAACACGAGGAGCATGTGCCCAACCCAGGTCTCCAGGTTCTCCCGCACACCCAGGCCACGCACCATCAGGGGCACGAATGGCCACGAGAG
>LJTT01000087.1 GCA_001303585.1 Betaproteobacteria bacterium SG8_41 | reverse complement strand
ATCTGCGGCTAAATTTATTTCTTCAGCCGCGGAACGCGCATTTTAGCTTCCGGCACGCAGAAATCGAAGTCGCAGCCGCGGTCGGCCTGCGTCACCGTCTCCAGGAAAAGCTTGCGATAGCCACGGCGGTCCTCCTTCGACGCCTTCGGCGCCTTCCAGGCCTTGCCGCGCCGCTTCAGCTCCGCGCCGGCGACCAGCAGCTCGAGGCGGCGCGCCGGGACATCAAGCCTTATGCGGTCGCCATTCTTCACCAGCGCAAGCGGACTGCCCAGCGCCGATTCCGGCGTCACGTGCAGCACGATGGAGCCGAACGCCGTTCCGCTCATGCGCGCGTCCGAGATGCGCACCATGTCTTTCACGCCCCTTTGCGCAAGCTTCTTCGGGATCGGGATGTAGCCTGCCTCCGGCATGCCGGGCGCGCCCTTCGGCCCCGCGTTCTTGAGCACCAGCACGTCGTCCGCCGATACATCGAGCCGGGGATCGTCGATCCGGTTCGCGAGGTCCTCGAGGGATTCGAACACGACTGCTCTGCCCTCATGCCTCATCAACTTGGGGTCCATCGCCGACTGCTTGATGATGGCCCCATCCGGCGCCAGATTGCCGCGCAGAAATGCGATGCCGCCCTCCCGAAAGATCGGATTCTTGAAGCTGCGGACCACCCTTTGCGCAAATGGCGCCGGCGCATCAGCCAAGTTGCGCCCGAGCGTCCGGCCGCTCACCGTGAGCGCATCCAGGTTGAGCAGGGGCTTCAGCTCTCGCAGAATCGTCGCCGCGCCGCCGGCGTTGTATAGGTCCTCCATATAGTGCTGGCCGCTGGGCTTGAGATCCACCAGCACCGGTGTTGCTCGACCCATGCGGTCAAAGGCATCGAGGTCGATCGCGATGCCAAGCCGGCCGGCGATCGCCGCCAGATGCACGATGCCATTGGTTGACCCGCCGATTGCCAGCAGCATGCGCAGCGCGTTCTCAAACGCGGCCGGGGTCATGATCTTGTCGGGCGTCAGCCTCTCCTTTGACAGCGCCACCGCCCGAGCGCCTGTCGCCTCCGCGTTTCGCAGGCGCTCGGCAAGCACCGCCGGAATGCACGCGCCGCCAGGCAGCATCATGCCGAGCGCTTCCGAGCAGCAGGCCATCGTGCTTGCCGTCCCCATCACCATGCAGGTGCCCGCCGAAGGACAGAGCTTCGCGTTGATCTCGCCGATCTCCTCCTCGTCGATCTCCTTTGCGCGATATTGCGCCCAGAAACGCCGGCAATCGGTGCACGCTCCGAGCCGCTGGCCTTTGTGATCGCCGGTGACCATGGGCCCCGTCACCATCAGGATTGCCGGGACGTTTGCGCTCGCGGCGCCCATGAGGAGCGCCGGCACGGTCTTGTCACAACCGCCGATCAGCACGACCGCGTCGACCGGCTGCGCGCGAATCATCTCTTCGGCGTCGATCGCCATGAGGTTGCGCAAGTACATGCTGGTGGGATGCGCGAAGGACTCGTGCAGCGTGATGGTCGGGAACTCGACCGGCAGCGCGCCGGCCAGCATGACGCCGCGCTTCACCGCCTCGATCAGCTCGGGCACGGTCCGATGACACGCGTTGAAGCCGCTGAAGGTATTCGTGATGCCGATGATTGGCCGGTCGAGCGCATCATCCGTGTAGCCCATCGCCTTGATGAACGCCTTGCGCAAAAACAGCGAGAACCCTTCATCGCCGTACGCGGTGAGGTTCTTGCGCATCCCGCGCTTTTTCGACATCGCCACTCCTAGACCCGGTAGATCCCAGCCACGGAACCACACGGAAAAACACGGAACCTATTTTCTGAAAAACCGCACTGCCCACTTCGGGTGTTCGTCCGTGTCATTCCGTGTGATTCCGTGGCTAATGGCCCGACGGTGTATCGGGCACTTTGCGATCGATCCTGGTGACCAATCGGCGACGATAGCCTAACGACTTGGTTGACGCAACACGAAACGCGTCCCTAGAATCCACGATCCCTGCGCGGCACGACGCACCGATTCAAGGGAGGTATCCATGGCGAAGACACCACTCGGCAGATTGCCCCGCGAAGCGATTCGGATGCTCGAACTGCCGCGCCTGCCCTCTGAGATACTTGGAGCCTACCGGGCGCTCGTGGACCTTACCGGGACGGTTTCGGACGCGATGGACGAGTTGGGAATCGTCGGGGTCGTGCCGGCGCACGCGCTGCCGCCCGTGGCCACCGGCACCCGGATCGTCGGGCCTGCGGTGACGGTGCGCAACATCCAGCGCACGGCACAGATTCACCGCGCCGCGCTCGACAAAACCAACACGCAAGGCGAGAGTGAGGCGCACAACCTGGCCGAGCCCGGCGACGTGCTCGTTATCGAGGGCGTCATGGGCTGTTCCAACATGGGCGGGCAATCCGCCACCATCGCTCAGCGGCAAGGCTTCATCGGCGCGGTGGTCGATGGCACGGTGCGTGATCCGCAGCAATACCGGGAAATGGGCTGGCCTGTGTGGTGCCGCGGCTTCACGCCGATCACGGGCAAGTGGCGCATGCAAACCGTGGAGATCAACGGCACGGTGCAGATCGCCGGCGTCCAGGTGAATCCGGGAGACCTTGTATGCGCCGACGAGGCCGGCGTCGCGTTCATCCCGCGCGAGCGCGCCGTGGAGGTCCTGGACGCCGCACTCGAGATCGATGCCGGCGACACGAGGCGAAAGACCGACATCGACAAAGGCGCTTCGTTGGCCGAGCTCATGACCCGCAAGTACAAGTAATTCACGACGGTTGACACTGTGCCGGCCCGGTTGTCGGCCGCTATCCCTGGCGCCAGTTCCGGCCAACCCCGTCGTCTGATCCATTAAGCTTTTTTTTCAATGGCTTGCCCGACCCGGCTGCGCCGATCTTTGATCGATATTATCGATCAGTCTGCTCAAATAATTGCGTTGGATCGATCCTGTCCCGGTTGTCACCATGGCGCCTCGGAAATGCGGGCCCAGCCCGCTAACCCACGACAGGAGGGAACCATGAGAATCGAGATCGGCATCCAGGAGCAGGACCGCAAAGCGATTGCGCAGGGTCTGTCGAGCCTGCTCGCGGACACCTACACGCTTTATCTCAAGACGCACAACTTCCACTGGAACGTAACCGGACCCATGTTCCAGACGCTGCACCTCATGTTCGAGACGCAGTACAACGAGCTGGCGCTCGCCGTCGACCAGATCGCCGAACGCATTCGCGCGCTGGGCCATCCCGCCCCGGGCACCTACGCGGAGTACACAAGGCTGTCCTCGATAAAGGAGACTCCGGGCGTTCCCAAGGCCGAGGCCATGATCCGGGAACTGGTTGAAGGACAGGAAGCAGTGGTCCGCACCGCGCGGACGGTATTTCCGCTCGTGGACCGAGTCAATGACGAGTCTACGGCGGACCTGCTCACGCAGCGCATGCAAACGCACGAGAAGACGGCTTGGATGTTGCGCAGCCTGCTCGACGCCTAGCCGATTGCGAGCCTGAAGGAGCCATGAGATGACGAGCGCTGCAATCTCGGCCCGGCGCTGGCTGGACCAGGGAAGCACCCTGACGGTGCTTGGCGTAGCCAGCGCGATGTTGCTGCTCGCTGCTCTGCAGCTTGCCCCCTCGACCATCGAGGCAGTGAGCGGCGCGGCCCGCAGCACCGGGCCGCTCACGCTCGCACTTTTCGCAACGCTAGCAACGGCGGCTGCAACCGGATTCGGCGGCCTCCCGGTGCTCTTCCTGCAGGACATCTCTCAACGCAATCAAGACACGCTGCTCGGTTTCGGGGCTGGCGTCATGCTCGCCGCGAGCTGTTTCTCTCTGATTCTCCCTGCGCTGGAAAGCGGCGCCACGATCTATGGCGAGGGTGTGACGGCAGGCTTGGTCGTAGGCACCGCTCTCGCGCTCGGTGCGGCGGCGCTGCTCGCCGCCGACAGGTGGCTGCCGCATGAGCACTTCATCAAGGGGCGCGAAGGCGGCGGCGCCCGGCATACCTCGCGCATCTGGCTCTTTGTTCTTGCCATCACGCTCCACAACGTGCCGGAAGGATTGGCCGTGGGCGTCGCCATCGGCGGAGAAGGGGCCGCGAGCGCCCTGCCGCTCGCGGTCGGCATCGGCTTGCAGAACATCCCGGAAGGGCTCGTTGTCGCACTGGCCCTCGTCACCGCGGGTCTCACCCCGGCGCGCGCAGCGCTCGTCGCACTCGGTAGCGGACTCGTGGAACCGCTCGGGGGCCTGTTCGGGGCGGGCGTCGTCGCGCTGGCCCAGCCCCTTCTTCCGTGGGGGCTCGCGTTTTCCGCCGGCGCGATGCTATTCGTGGTGAGCCACGAGATCATTCCCGAGTCGCACCGGAAAGGACACGAGACTTTCGCCTCCGCAGGGCTCGTGCTCGGGTTCATCACGATGATGATGTTTGATACCATGCTCGGTTGATCACCCGAGCCGGGATCGCCTTCCTCAGCGCGTCTGCCGGATTGCGCATTTCGCCTCTTCACGTTGCTTGTTCCGAGGCCTGATCATGTGGCAGCTCATTCCGCCCGTCACCCGCGCGCTGATCACGACGATCGGGGCGGTGTTTCTGCTGCAATTGCTGACCGGAGATCTTCTTTACATCTGGTTCGCGTTATGGCCGTTCGGCACCACGGCTGCGGGTCCCGGCGTGAAGGTAGGTTTTCTGCCGTGGCAGCTCGTCACTTACAGCTTCCTTCACGGCAACCTGGTGCACCTGCTCTTCAACCTGCTGGGCCTGTTCATGTTCGGCTCGGATGTCGAGCGCCTGTTTGGACGCCAGCGCTTCCTCATCTACTACTTCGCGTCCGTCGTCTCTGCTGGCATCGCACAACTCGTCATGTCCGCTGTCTCGGGAGGTCCGCCCTACCCCACGATCGGAGCATCTGGCGGCGTCTTCGGCATTCTGCTTGCTTTCGGCCTCTACTTTCCAAATCGCACGATACTTCTGATTTTCCCGCCGATCCCGATGCCGGCGCGCGTGTTCGTCTTCGTCTACGCCGCGATCGAGCTCTACCTCGGCGTCACGGGAACGCAGCAGGGCGTCGCCCACTTCGCGCATCTCGGTGGCATGCTGGGCGGATTCTTGATGATCCGCTACTGGCGCCGGCGCCCGCCACGCTACTGACGAATGATGAATGTTGAATATTGAATGACAAACGCTGCCCCCTGATTTTGATTCATCATTCATCATTCAACATTAATCATTCGTTCCTTGCCCATGTCGCCAAGACAAGGTCCTTGAGCCAGGAATCCTCGGCAAGGAACGTGGAGTGCTCCAGCGGCTTGCCTTCTCCCGCGTTCAGACGCATCGTGTGCAGGCGCGCCGAGCGCACGTTCGCGTCTGATGTCTTGTAGCCGTAGCTCGCGTAGCGCTCACGCTCGATAGCGATTTCCTGCTCCGCGGCATTCGCAAACCAGATCCACGCCCCGGCAAAGTCGCGCGCAACGCGCTCCAGCTCCTGGTAGATGCGATCTTCGATCGCGATCGGATTTTTCAGGCGCTCCGGCACCAGGCGTCGCCCCGGGAACCTTCCCGTCCATGCCGCAGCCCATTCCGGCGCCCCATCCGTTACGTGGAGCTCAACGGCATTGGATGCGGGATCGTGCCGCACGCGCAGCAGCGTATCGCGCGTTGCAGTCACACCATAGCCGCGCCACTCGTTGCTTCCTACCCGCTCCAGCGTCAAGCCTAGAGTGAGTGTTCCATCTTTCGCCACGGCAACGTATACGGGATGGCTGGTGGCGGAGACGGCGCCGATGCGTTCCGTCGTCTGCGCAGCGAGGCGGCCGGCGATGAATCGCGCGGTGCCGCGTTCGCCCGCGGCCACGTTCACCCAGTCAATCGCAAACTCCAGCTCCGGATATTCCTCGGAAGCCTCCGCAAATAACGGAAACGGAATTCCACCCTCCACCTTCAGGTCGTAGCAGAGGGCATCCTTGCCATGATGCTCGGTGACATCACTGCGGCGCAGCTCGTCCGCGAGCACGCGCCTCAGGTCTGCCTCGCACGCCTCTCGCTCCTCGGAAGCCCCTGTAATAGTGACAGTCGCGTGGATCAGCATCGCTTTTCCCGGTTCAAGGTTCCGGGTTCAAGGTTCCGGGTTCAAGGTTTAAGGTTGAACTTTGAACGTTGAATAGTCCATCAGCTATCGGGTGATCTCTCGCCAAAGTTTATCAAGTCGCTTGAAAGAAACCGGATAGGGCGTTTTGAGTTCCTGCGCGAAAAGAGAGACCCGCAATTCCTCGATGCGCCAGCGGAAATCCTCGAGCCGCGGGTCCGACTCGTGCGAGCGCCGCAGCTTGGTCGCCCGCTCTTCGTACCGGCTCCAGAGCTCGGCGATGTGGGCGGCATGCCGCTCGTCGCGCTCGGCATTGTTGACATACTTTTCCAGCCGCACCTGCATCGCCTTCAGATAGCGCGGCAGATCCTGCAGCCGCTCCCAGGGCGTATCAGTCAAGAAGCCCTTGAACACGAGCCGGCCAAGCTGCGCGCGGATGTCGCTCGCCGGACGCGGCAACGCCTTCGCGGCGGCCGCGAGCCGTTGCTGCACGCGCTGATACTCCTCAGCGATGTTGCTCAATAGCCGGCACCCTCCCTGGCTGACAGCAGGAAGCCGCGCGCGCGCGCGCGCCCGTAGCGCCTCGAACGCCTTTGCCGTGCGCGGCAGCTCGTCCTCCCCTATGAACGCTCGGTCGGCGATCGCGGTCAGCAGATCTCCTTTGAGATCGTCCGCCGAGGCGACAGCGCGCAGGGCCAGCGCGGCCTGGGTGAACCCCGGCAGGCTCTTCTCGAGCTGGCGCATCTGGTCCTTCAGCGCGAGCCGCATCAGCCGCCGCACGCCTGCCCGCATCGCCACGTCAGCCGCCGTGCGCGTGTCGAACAGCCGGATCGCGACGCTCTCGCCTTCGTCGGCGAGCGCGGGGTAGCCGGTGAGGCGGCGACCGCCGCGCGTGAAAGAGATCTCGGCGGGCAGATCGCCAAAATCCCAGACGCGGATTCCGCTCTTCTCGATCCCCGGCTCGTCCGCGCTGAATGTCAGGCTCGCCGCCTGTCCAAGCTGTGTCTTGAGCGCCGCCAGGTCCCGGCCGCTCGCCAGCTCTCGCCCCGCTTCATCCACGACGCGAAAGTTCATGCTGAGATGCGACGGCAGCTCGACGCTGTCCCACACGTCGGCGGCGACAGGCGCGCCGGCCGCGCGCTGGACATAGCGCCCCAGCGCCGCGGCCAGCCGCGGCCTGCTCTCCGCGGAATCCTGCTCTTCCAGGAAAGCCGTAACATGCTGCGGCATGGGGATGAGATGACGGCGCAGCTGCTTCGGCAGGCCCTTGAAGAGATGCGCGATCTTCTCCCGCACGAGCCCCGGCACCAGCCATTCGAAATGCGCCGGCTCGAAGCGGTTCAACAGCTCGAGCGGAACCGTCGCGGTAACGCCGTCGAGTGGATGCCCGGGCTCGAAGCGATAGGTAAGCTTCAACTCCGCATCGCCCGCACGCAAGCGTTCCGGGAACTGCGCTTCAGTAATGTCCGACGCAGCGTGGCGCATCAGGTAGTCGCGCGTCAGATAGAGCAGCCGCGGATTATTGCGCTCGGCCTCGGCCCGCCACCGCTCGAAGCCGGCGCCATTGAAGACGCCGGGCGCGACGATCCCGTCGTAAAAACCGAAAATCACCTCCTCGTTCACCAGCACGTCGCGCCGGCGCGCCTTGTGCTCGAGCGCCTCGATCTCCTTGATCAGGCGGCGGTTGTGCTCGAAAAACGGCGCGCGCGTGTCGAACTCGCCCGCCACCAGTGCCCCGCGGATGAACACCTCGCGCGCTTCCTTGGGGTTGATCGGTCCGTAATTCACGCGCCGCCGCGGCACCAGCGTGAGCCCATAGAGCGTCACGCGCTCGTAGGCGCACACCATTGCGCGCTCGCGCTGCCAGTGCGGATCGAAATAGTGCTTCTTCGCGAGCTCGCCGGCAGCTGCCTCCACCCAGTCCGGCTCGATGCGCGCAACGCAGCGGGCATAGAGTCGCGTGGTCTCGACCAGCTCGGCGGCAACGACCCATCGCGGCTGTTTCTTCCGCAGCCCGGAGCCGGGAAAAATGGCGAAGCGCACGCCTCGCGCGCCGAGGTACTCGCCCGCCTCTTCACCCTTGGTGCCGATGTTGCCCAGCAGGCCCGCGATGAGCGCGCGGTGCACCTGCTCGCATGTCGCCGGCTTCTCGTTCGCGCGCATGCCCATCTGGGCGACGAGCGACGCGAGCTGGTGGTGGACATCGCGCCACTCGCGCACCCGCCGCTGCGAGAGAAACTGCTCGCGCAGGTCCTGCGCAAGCTTGCGATTCGACTTCCTGTGTTCGATTGCTTCCTGCAGGTGGTGCCAGACCTTGAGCAGCGCGAGGAAGTCCGATTGCTCGTCGTGAAAACGTCCGTGCGCCCGGTCCGCCGCCTCGGCCCGCTCGAACGGGCGCTCGCGCGGATCATCCACTTCGAGCACGGCGGCGATGATGAGCATCTCGGCGAGGCAGTGCTCGCGCTCCGCCGCGACGATCATGCGCGCGACGCGCGGGTCGATCGGGAAGCGCGCGAGCTGCCGCCCGAGCGCCGTGAGGGCGTTGGACTCATCCACGGCGCCGAGCTCGGCGAGAAGCTGATAGCCATCGGCGATCATGCGCGGCGCCGGCGGGTCGAGGAAGGGGAAGCCCTCGACATCACCCAGCCCCAATGACTTCATACGCAGAATCACGGACGCCAGCGACGAGCGCAGGATTTCCGGATCCGTGAATTGCGGCCGGCCACGGTAGTCTTCCTCCGAGAAGAGGCGGATGCATACGCCGGCGGCCACCCGCCCGCAGCGGCCGGCGCGCTGGTTCGCCGATGCCTGAGACACGGCCTCAACCTGCAGCTGCTCGACCTTGTTCCGGTAGCTGTAGCGGTTGACGCGCGCAAGCCCCGTATCGACGACGAAACGGATGCCGGGCACGGTGAGCGAGGTCTCTGCAACGTTGGTGGCGAGCACGACGCGGCGGGCGCCGGCGGGCCGGAACACGCGCTCCTGTTCCTCGAAGGAAAGCCGGGCATAGAGCGGCAGAATCTCGGTGCCCCTCGGGTGGTGCTGGTGCAAAGCATCCGCCATCTCCCGGATCTCGCGCTCTCCCGGCAGAAAGATGAGAATGTCACCGCCGCCCGGCGCGCGCGCGAGCTCGTCCACGGCATCGAGCGTCGCCTGGATCATGTCCTGCTCTTCGTCGCCCTCCTCGCGCCCGGCGAGCGGCCGGTAGCGAATATCAACCGGGTAGAGACGGCCCGACACCTCTATCACCGGCGCATCGTCAAAATGACGCGAGAAACGCTCCGCGTCGATCGTCGCGGAAGTGACGATGAGCTTCAAGTCGGGCCGTTGCGGCAGCAGCTGTCTCACGTAGCCGAGGAGAAAATCGATGTTGAGGCTGCGCTCGTGCGCCTCGTCTATGATGATCGTGTCGTACGCGCGGAGCCGCCGATCGCTTTGCGTCTCGGCCAGCAGTATTCCGTCGGTCATGACCTTGACATAGGTGTCCTGAGAGACGCGGTCGGAGAAACGCACCTTGTAGCCGACGGCGTGCCCGAGCGGGCTCGCGAGCTCCGTCGCGATGCGCGCGGCGACCGTGCGCGCGGCGATGCGGCGCGGCTGGGTATGGCCGATCATGCCGGCAACGCCACGCCCGAGCTCGAGGCAGATTTTGGGCAGCTGCGTCGTCTTGCCCGATCCGGTCTCCCCGCAGACGATGACCACCTGGCTGGCGTCGATCGCGCGCGCAATCTCCTCCCGCTTTGCGACAACTGGGAGCTCTTCGGGATAGCGCGGGCGCGGCAGATTTTGCCTGCGCCGCTCGAGATCGGCCGGGCTCAATGACACGCGGTGGCGGCGCGCTTCGTTTGTCATACTCAAAAACACTCAGAAAACCATTTGAGCCGCAGATGAACGCAGATGATTCGATCACGTCGACATCAAACAAGAAAGGCCGGTTGCAACCGGCCTTTACCAACGGCGAAATGTGCTAACTACCGCCGAAACCCGACCGCAGCCGCCGATGAACGTCGATACACGCCGACGACAGAACGGTTCATCGAGTTGTCAGCATCTTTCATCCGCGTTTATCTGCGTTTATCGGCGACGTTTCACGAACGATGCAGCTAGCTCTTGACCTTGGGATTCAGGCTGTATATCCCGGTGATCTCGGCCTCGGCCAGAACGTGACCCCGAATCGCGGCCAGCACGTCCGGTCCCTTGAACACTCCGGTTACCGGACACCTGTCGAGATCGAGCGCATAGAGCGTGAACACGTAGTGATGCACGATGGTATCGTTCCACGGCGGGCACGGCCCATCGTAGCCGAAATACTCGCCCGACATGTCCTGGTCCGAGGCGAACCACGTCGTGTAGTCGTTGCTGCCCTGGCGCGTGGCGCGCGGGCCGTCCGGCCCTTTTTTGCCGCGCGCTGTCACGCCATCGGAAAACTCGCCGGGCCTGATGGGCCCCGACTTCGGATCGAGGTCGACGAGCACCCAGTGGTAGAAGTCCACGCGCGGCAGCGAGGCCGGGATGACGCGGCCTTCCTGGTTCACGTCGTCCGGCCTCGAGGGCACGTCGTAATCGCGGCAGATCAGGACGAGCGACCTCGTCCCGGACGGCACATCGGCCCACGCCAGATCCGGATTGCGATTCTGCGAAAGCGCAATGTGCGTCTTGGGATCCAGCTTGCCGAATGCAAAAGCCTCCGGAATGCGCGCGCCATCCAGAAAGCTGCTGCTGGTCAGCTTCATCGTTCCTCCTGTGTTCGCACCGGATTATATCGTCGGGATCCCCTCCAACCTAGCGCGGAGCCCGTGCTTGCGCCTGCGGCGCCGCCAGCCGCAACGCACCGGCCCGTTCATCCTTCGGCAAGTTGGCGATCCTTTTCACCTGCGCATAGAAACGCCCGAGGTCGCCGTCCTCGCGGTCGAGCAACGCCAGGAATTCCGGCACAAGCTGCGTATAGATTACGACGGACGCGACCTGCGCGTTGTTAGGCCTCTGGGCGAACCAGCGGTCATAACCCGCAAAGCCGGCGCCATCGCTGAAGGCGCGGTACTCCTCGGCCATCTGCTCCAGTATCGCGACCTTGCGGATGCGCATCGCGTCCGGGGCCAGGCCCGAGCGATAGAGCGTGTCGAGTCGTTGCCGACACCGCTCGACGATTTCCTTGAATACTTCGCGCGCGCGCTGCCGGCGTTCGAAGTCGGCCAGGGTCTTCTGGCTGCCGGTGCTCGCGAGCCAGCGCTTCATACCTGCGGTCTCAACGGCGACGGCAAAGGACTCGTTGAAAACGGTGTCGTCGCGCGCATAGGCCACTTGGTGCGCAAGCTCGTGGAAGAGGAGTCGCGCGATCTCGACGTCGGGAAAATGCATGAACGTGTTGAGCAACGGATCCGCAAAATAGCCGAGCGTCGAGTAAGCCGGAACCCCGCCTACGTAAACATCGTGACCCTGTGCGGCCAGGCCCGCGGAGAAGCGCTCGGCGTCCGCCCGATCAAAGTAGCCCCGGTAAACGACACAGCCCGCGACCGGGAAGCACCACTGCATCGGAAGGACGGAAAACTCCGGCGCCGCAAAGACATTCCACACCGCGAACGGCCGCTCGAGATCGGCATAGCTGCGATAACTGGCATTGTCCGGGAGCTTGAGCTCGCGGCTCGCAAAATCGCGAATTCTAGCCACGCGGACGAGCTTCTTCCGCAGCGTCTCGTCAGTGCCGGGATCCCCGATCACCTCCGCGACCGGCCGTTGCCGGCCCCACAGGTCGAGCTGGCCGTTTACCGACTGCCAGTAATAGCCGATGCCGTTACAGCCACCCACCAGAACCAGCAGGCCCGCGATCACTGCTAGTCGGAAAAAATGCATCGGCTCGAACATCCTCTGCTGCGTGAGTGGTGACGGCTCCAGTTTCCAGTTTCCAGTTTCCAGTTTCCAGTTTCCAGTTTCCAGTTTCCAGTTTCCAGTTTCCAGTTTCCAGTTTCCAGTTTCCAGTTTCC
>LJTT01000113.1 GCA_001303585.1 Betaproteobacteria bacterium SG8_41 | reverse complement strand
CCGGCGGCCTCAATGCCGTGCGCGTCCGGAATTGGAAGTTGCACTTCACGCTGCTGGAAGGTCCCATCAACGAGGCGGTTCGCGTGAAGCGCGCATGGCCGGTGATCATCAACCTACGTGCCGATCCGTACGAGGTGATGTGGGAGGAATCGCAGAGGTACATGCGCTGGATGGCGGATAACATGTGGACGTTCGTGCCGGCGCAGACGTACGTGGCCGAGTTCCTCGCAACGTTCCGTGAGTTTCCACCGGTGCGCGGTTCATCACTCAGCGTAGACAACGTGCTGCAGGAGCTGTTGCAGCAGGGGACAGGGCGGTAGTTATCGAAGTCTGAATATCGAATATCGAATGTCGAATGTCGCAGTGCAGAAGATGCACGATTCGACATTCGTCGTTCGGCATTCGATATTCTCTATCAGGCGGACGGCAAAGGCACGGCGGAGAAGCAGTGGGATTCAGCGACCCTGCTGACAGCGGTCAGGTGCGCGCGCAAGCGTTTGGCGGCACCGTCTCGTTCCCACAACGCGCGTCCTCCGTTGAATCCAACGAGGACGTGAGCAGCGATGCTTGCTGGTGAATCGCCCTCAACGATGTGACTCACAGATTACTTGGAGGCTTCGTGGCATCGACTTCTTTTCTCCACGCTGGTGCGCTTGCTACGGCTGTATGCATGACCGTCGCGTGCGACTCTGCGACACCATCCGATCCGCTGCCATCATGGAATGACGGAGCGGCCAAGACCAACATCATCAACTTCGTACAACAGGTCACTGATTCGACTCGAGCGGAGTTCATTCCGGCCAACGAGCGGATCGCCGTCTTCGACAACGACGGGACGCTATGGGCCGAGCAACCGATGTATTTCCAGTTGGCGTTTGCGATCGACCGGGTTCGAGCGCTGAGCGCGGAGCACCCGGAGTGGAGCGATCAGGATCCGTTCCGCACGATCTTGAGTGGTGATTCGGACGCGCTCGGCGGGCTCACGGTGCACGACCTCGTTGAGATCATCACGCTGACCCACTCGGGAATGACCACCGCAGAGTTCACAACGGTGGTCGCCGAGTGGCTTGCCACTGCGCAACATCCCCGGTTCGACCGGCCCTACACGGAGCTTGCCTACCAGCCGATGCTCGAGTTGCTCGACTATCTGCGAGCGAACGGCTTCAAGACTTTCATCGTTTCCGGCGGCGGGATCGACTTCATGCGCGTGTTCGTGGAGGAGGTCTATGGCATCCCTCCGGAGCAAACAGTCGGATCGATGGGGAAACTCGCGTTCGAGATGCGGGATGGGCGCCCAGCGCTGGTGAAGCAGCCCGGCATAGACTTCATCGACGACAAGGAAGGCAAGCCGGTAGGGATTGCCCGGTTCATTGGCCGGCGGCCGATCGCAGCGTTCGGTAACTCGGACGGTGACCTGGCCATGCTGCAATACACGGCGAGCGGACCCGGGGCACAGTTGATGGTCTACATCCATCATGACGACGCCGAGCGCGAGTGGGCCTACGACCGAGCATCGCACATCGGGCGGCTCGATGCTGGCCTGGATGAGGCGCGGGAGCGGGGATGGACGGTCGTCTCGATCAAGAACGATTGGAACAGGGTGTTTGGCTTCGAGGACCGAGGACAGGGGGGCTGAAAGCCCGCATCATACTTGTAGCTACTTATCCCCGGCAGCAAGCAGTTAACGACTGTGACAGGCAATACAATGACAACACGCGACACCATCCTCGATCTCCAGTTCCGCATGTCCCAAGACATCGTGGGCCAGGAACACATCCTCGAGCGCATCATCATCGGACTGCTCTCCAACGGCAACTTGCTGGTCGAAGGTCTACCCGGTCTGGCCAAGACCCGCGCCATCAAGAGCCTGGGCAAACACCTCGAGGTCGATCTCTCGCGCATCCAGTTCACGCCCGATCTGCTACCGTCGGACGTGACAGGCAGCGAGGTGTACTATCAGGCGGACGGCAAAGGCGAGTTCCGCTTCGAGCAGGGCCCAATCTTCGCCAACCTGGTGCTGGCGGATGAGGGGAACCGCGCACCGGCCAAGGTGCAAGCGGCGCTGCTGGAGGCAATGGAAGAGCGCCAGGTAACCGTGGCCGGCACGACGCACAAGCTGCCGCCGCTGTTCCTGGTGATGGCGACACAGAACCCGGTGGAACAAGAGGGCACCTACCCCCTGCCGGAAGCGCAGATGGACCGGTTCCTGATGCATGTTCTAATCGAGTATCCGGGGAAGAGCGATGAAGTTCAGGTGTTACGGCTGGTGCGTAGCGAAGAAACACTGCTAACCCCGGGCGGTAGCCCGGGGAACACGAAGACAGATGGAGGAGGGGAAGCAGGGGAAGCAGGGGAAGGAGATCGAGCACAGCCGGCTCCCGGCGCGCCAATTCCCCAAGACGCCGTCTTCGAGGCCCGCAAGGAGATCCACCAGGTCCACATCGCCGAGTCGATCGAGCAATACATCGTGGACCTGATAGACGGGACGCGCTATCCGGACAAGTACTCGGAGGACCTCGCCAAGTGGATCGATGTAGGTGCGAGTCCGCGTGGCGCTATTGCACTGGACAAATGCTCGCGGGCACACGCGTGGCTCAAAGGACAGGATCACGTCACACCCGACGACGTGAGGGCAATCGTGCACGATGTGCTGCGCCACCGCTTGATGCTGAGTTACCAGGCCAACGCATCCGGTGTCTCGGCCAACGCCGTCGTTGACGAACTGCTGAAACACGTAGCCGTGGCCTGAGCAATACCATGCGCACGGACGAAGCTCGCTCGGGTGTAATCCGCCAGGCGCCTGCCGACGCCATTGATACGACGGGTGTCTACGCCTCACTCGACGATCTCGTGCGCCTGCAGTACCGCGTGCAGGGCATGACCTTCCTCCCGAAACAACCGGTACACTCGATACTGTCCGGCCGCCATGCCTCACGCATGCGCGGCAGGGGTCTCAACTTCGAGGAGATCCGCGGCTACCTGCCGGGCGACGACGTTCGCACCATCGACTGGAAGGTCACGGCGCGCACACAAAAGACACACGTGCGTGTGTTCACCGAGGAGCGCGACCGCCCGGCGCTCACCGTGGTCGATCAACGCAGCGCGATGTTCTTTGGCACACGACGCGCACTCAAGTCAGTGGTTGCAGCCGAGACGGCGGCTGCGAGCGCGTGGCGCATTCTGGATCAAGGCGACCGGCCCGGCGCGGTGGTGTTCGACGACGCGGGCTGGGAGGTCATTCGACCGCACCGCAGTCGCAAGACGGTGATGCGCATCCTCGAGACCATCGTCGAGAAGAACCATGCGCTGAACGCCGACAGCGCAACCCCGTCCAACCCCACCATGCTCAATCGCGTGCTCGAGACCGTCAATCAGCGCACCGGCCACGATCACCTGATCACGATCATCAGCGACTTCGACGGCGTCGACGAAGAGTCCGACCGGTTGCTGACCCGTTTGGCGCGACACAACGACGTGCTGGCAGTACCGATATACGACCCCAGCGCGGAGACCGGTCTGCCTGGCGGACGCCTGGTGGTGAGCGGCGGCGAGCTGCAGATGGAGATCGACACTGCGCGCGGATCGGTGGAGCAACGCATGCGGGATGTGGTAGACAAACGCGTGTCTCGCGTGATGAGCTGGCAAGACAAACTCGGCGTGCCGGTGTTGCCGCTCAGTACCGAGCGTGACCCACTCGATCAGGTGCGCGAGATGCTCGGTGCGCTGCCCGGCATGCGGCGCGGCGGAAGCAGGCGATGACATTGCAGGCGCAGCAAGCAGCAGGCGCGCAAGCGCTCGAAGGCTTGAACGACATCGTCGTTCCCGAGCCAGTGTCGCTGTTGCCCCAGGCGCCCGGCTGGATCGCTCTCGGTGTTGTTGCCATCGCGCTGCTCGTCACCTTCGCCGTGCTGGCGTTGCGGCGCTACCGCCGCAACGCCTACCGCCGTGAGGCACTCATGTTGGTGGAGGCGACACCGCTCGATTCGCTGCCCGCCTTGGTCAAACGCGTTGCCCTCGCCGCTGCGCCACGCGCCGAAGTGGCGTCACTCACCGGTGACGACTGGTTGGCTTTCCTCGACCGCTCCTACGGCGGCGACGGTTTTTCTGACGGGCCCGGGAGGGCGCTAGCGTCCTTGTCGTTTGAACCCTCCGCGATCGATCAGCGTTCATCTGCCGATCTGCGTGATCTGGTGGCCACCTGGATCAGGAAGCATCGTGTTTGAGTTCGGCGCGCCCTGGGCCTTCGTGCTGCTGCCGGCACCGCTCATCATATGGTGGCTGCTACCGCCTTATCGCGAGCAGGTTGAGGCAGTGCGGATTCCGTTCTTCGAGCAGATGGCATCAGCGCTGGGCGAGACGCCGCGGCGTGGTGGCGCGCTGCTCCGCACCAACCTGCTGCAGAAGCTGATCGCACCACTGGTGTGGCTGTTGTTGATAGTCGGTCTCGCGCGTCCCCAGTTCGTGGAGCCACCCATCGAAAAGATCGAGTCCGCCCGCGACCTGATGCTCGCGGTTGACCTGTCGGGCTCCATGGACACACGCGACATGTTCGATCCCGACGGCAACCGCATCACTCGGCTCGACGCGGTGAAACTCGTGCTCGACGACTTCATCGCACGCCGGGAGGCGGACCGCATCGGCGTGATCGTGTTCGGCAACCAGGCGTTCGTGCAGGCACCGTTCACGCAGGACCACACCCTGGTGCGCACGTTGCTCGATCAAACCGAGCCGCGCATGGCCGGGCCGATGACGATGCTGGGTGACGCCATCGGACTCACGATCAAGGCGTTCGAGCAGAGCACCGCGCGTGACCGTGTGCTGATCCTCTTGACCGACGGCAACGACACCGGTAGCAAGATGCCGCCGCTCAAAGCCGCCGAGATTGCAGCACAAAACGATCTCACGATCTATCCGGTGGCGGTGGGAGATCCCTCGAGCGTGGGCGAAGGCGAGATGGATCTGGAGACGCTAGGAGACATGGCACGAGCCGCCGGCGGCCAGCTGTTCAACGCGGGCAACCGCGAGCAGTTGGAGTCCGTTTATCGCGAGATCGACGCGCTAACGCCCGAAGAGATCGAGACAACCTCGTACCGCCCCACGCGTCCACTGTTCTTCTGGCCACTCGGCGCTGCGGTGGTGCTCGTGTTCCTGTATCACAGCTTGATGGCGCTGCGCATGTCGCTGTCCCCAGTGAGGGAGCGTCATGCTTGATCTTGACGCGCTGCACTTCTTGCGCCCCTGGTGGTTGCTCGGTCTGGTGCCGTCGTTGCTGCTCTACGTCGTCGTCCGCTACCAGGGCAGCATCGAACGCCAGTGGAAGGGCGTGATCGAACCGCACCTGCTGCGACACTTGAAGACCGGCACCAAAGGGCGCGTGTGGTTCCGACCGATCCATTTGATCTCGTGGCTCGCGGCACTTGGCAGTATCGGTGCCGCCGGCCCCACCTGGGAGCGTGAGGTATCGCCGTTTGCCGAAGACGCGGCACCAATGGTGGTGGCACTGGATCTGTCACCCTCGATGGACGCGGTCGACGTGCAGCCGTCGCGCCTCGAGCGCGCCAAACAGAAGGTGCGCGACCTGCTGCTCACGAGGCCCGGCGCCCGCACGGCACTGATCGTCTATAGTGGCACCGCGCACACCGTGCTCCCCTTGTCCGACGACCCGTCGATCTTCGACAGTTTCCTCGCTGCGCTTGCTACCGACATCATGCCCGGGTCGGGCAAGAACGCAGCGGCGGCGCTCGCGTTGGCCGAGTCGCTATTGGAAACGGATTCTGTCGCCGGCACGATCCTGTTTCTCACCGACGGGATCGCAGAGGATCAAGCCGAGGCCTTCGCGGCGCACGACGCGCGGAGTCAGGACCAGGTGATCGTTCTCGCCGTGGGCACCGAGGCCGGCGGCCCGGTGCGCCGGCCCGACGGCAGCTTCGCGACCGACGCGAGGGGACGCCGCATTTTGGCAACGCTCGATCGCGCCGGCTTGGAAGCGCTGCGCGGTAGAGCGGGTGTGTACGTCGCGAGTATCACGGTCGACGACTGCGACGTGCAACAAGTTGGGCGTCGCGTGCAGAGTCACCTGCGGCAGGTACAACAGGAGGACGAGACCGCGCGCTGGCGTGACATGGGCTACTACGTGTTGTTCCCGGTGACGCTGCTGGGATTGCTGTGGTTCCGGCGTGGCTGGACCGTGCGCTGGGGTGCGTTCCTGTTCGTGTTCCTGTTGCAGGGCTGCGGCGGGGGA
>LJTT01000112.1 GCA_001303585.1 Betaproteobacteria bacterium SG8_41 | reverse complement strand
AGCTAGAGGAAATCGACCGGAAGGATCGTCTGCTGCGGCCGGGGATGCTGGTGGTGGACCTCGGTGCCGCGCCGGGCGGCTGGTCGGAATATGCCGCCGAACGGGTTGGGCCGTCGGGACGGGTGTTGGCGCTCGATGTCCTGACCATCGAGCCGATCGCGGGAGTCGACGTCCTGCAGGGCGATTTCACCGAAAACGCAGTGCTAGACTCATTGTTGGAGCGCCTCAAGGGGCAGGCAGTCGACCTTGTTTTGTCGGATATGGCGCCCAATATTAGTGGTATCGCGTCGGCTGACCAGGCTGGGGCGATCTATCTTGCGGAACTTGCGCTGGACTTTGCCGGCCAAACGCTAAAGCGCGGTGGAAGCCTGCTGATCAAGACTTTTCAGGGGGCGGGTTTTCCCGAGTTGCGCAAGCGCATGATGGAGCGTTTCGAACACGTGTTGTCGCGCAAGCCGCGCGCCTCACGGGCCGAGAGCCGCGAAATCTACCTTCTGGGGAAGGGATTCCGGCCTGAGAGATAGCGCGGTTGTATGCATCTGGGTAGCGTAGGACAATGCACTTGCGCTCTGTGCTGATCAAATGTCGCGATGGCGACGCGTTTTGCTGAGGTAAACATTGAACAATCTCACCAAGAATCTGCTGCTGTGGCTCGTCATCGCCATCGTGCTGATGTCGGTATTCAACAATTTCGGCACCCGCCAGGCGCCAAGCCGCGCGATGGAGTACTCCACCTTCATTCAGAAGGTGCGCAATAACGAGGTCGAGCGCGTCACCATCCAGGGCCGCGAGGTCATTGGTCGGCTGCGCAGCGGTGAGTCATTCACCAGTTATTCCCCGAACGACCCGCAGATGGTCAACGATCTGCTCGACCACAAGGTCGCGTTCGACGCCAAGCCGCCCGAAGAGCAGTCGTTGCTGCTGACGATCTTCCTGAACATCCTGCCGGTGCTGTTGCTGATCGGCATGTGGGTGTACTTCATGCGTCAGATGCAGGGCGGCGTGGGTGGCCGCGGCGCCATGAGTTTTGGCAAGAGCAAGGCGCGCATGCTTACAGAGGAGCAGAACAAGATTACGTTCGCCGATGTGGCCGGGGTGGAAGAGGCCAAGGAAGAAGTCGGTGAATTGGTCGAGTTCCTGCGCGACCCGAGCAAGTTCCAGAAGCTCGGTGGGCGTATCCCGAAGGGCGTGCTGATGACCGGCAATCCCGGCACCGGCAAGACGCTGCTCGCCAAGGCTATCGCCGGCGAGGCCAAGGTACCGTTCTTCTCCATTTCCGGTTCCGACTTTGTCGAGATGTTCGTCGGCGTTGGCGCTTCGCGTGTGCGCGATATGTTCGATCAGGCCAAGAAGCACGCGCCATGCATTATCTTCATTGATGAAATTGACGCGGTTGGCCGCCAGCGTGGTGCCGGCCTTGGTGGCGGGCACGACGAGCGCGAGCAGACCCTGAACCAGTTGCTGGTCGAGATGGATGGCTTCGAGGGCAGCGAGGGCGTGATTGTCATCGCCGCGACCAACCGTCCGGACGTGCTCGACCCGGCGCTGCTGCGTCCCGGTCGCTTCGACCGCCAGGTATATGTGCCGTTGCCGGATATCCGCGGTCGCGAGCAGATCCTCAAGGTTCACATGCGCAAGGTACCGGTGTCGGATGGCGTGA
Organism: Betaproteobacteria bacterium SG8_41; assembly: GCA_001303585.1. Taxonomy (GTDB): domain Bacteria; phylum Pseudomonadota; class Gammaproteobacteria; order Burkholderiales; family SG8-41; genus SG8-41. The sequence continues at coordinate 4,601 of LJTT01000112.1, read as the reverse complement.
ATGCCAACATCCTGGCACGCGGCACACCGGGCTTCTCGGGGGCCGATCTCGCCAACCTCGTCAACGAAGCCGCGCTGTTTGCGGCCCGCTCCAACAAGCGCCTCGTCGACATGGAGGATTTCGAGAAGGCCAAGGACAAGATCATCATGGGTGCCGAGCGCCGCTCGATCGTGATGCCGGAGAAGGAGCGCATGAACACGGCGTATCACGAGTCCGGTCACGCGGTGGTGGCGAAGCTCCTGCCCGCGACCGATCCCGTGCACAAGGTCACCATCATCCCGCGCGGTCGCGCGCTGGGCGTGACCATGCAGCTGCCCGAGGAAGATCGCTACAGTCATGACCGCGAGTCGTTGCTGTCGCGCATTTCCGTGCTGATGGGCGGGCGCATCGCGGAAGAGGTGTTCATGAACCAGATGACCACCGGTGCGGCCAACGACTTTGAACGCGCGACCGATCTGGCGCGCAACATGGTCATGCGCTGGGGCATGTCGGACGTGCTCGGTACGCGCGTCTACGGCGACAACCAGAGCGAGGTGTTCCTGGGGCGCGATGTCATGACGCACAAGAACATGTCGGATGCGGTGGCCGAGGCAGTCGACCGGGAAATCCGTCGCATCATCGATGAGGAATACGCGCGGGCGCGCGCCATCATCGAGGACAACCGCGACAAGATCGAGGTCATGGCCAAGGCGTTGCTCGAATGGGAGACGCTGGACAGCGAGCAGATCAACGACATCATGGCCGGCAAGACACCGCGTCCGCCGGAAGGATGGAGCGGACCGGACGCCAAGGGTGGCGGTGCGGCGCCGACCAAACCGTCCGACCGCAGCGAAGCCAAACCGCGTCTCGACACGCCGGCCGGCGAGCACTAGTCCGCGCGCGTTCCGGTCAGGATACGGCGATCAGTTCCGGTTGGGGCTGGTCGCCGATCCGTTTTTGAGGACGACATTTCTCGTGATCCGATGAAAGCCGTCAACGCGCAGCCAGCGCCATTGCCCCCGCGCGGTGTCACCCGACTTCGCGTGGGCACACACACGCTCGACCTCGCGCGCCCTGTGATCATGGGCATTCTGAACGTCACGCCCGATTCCTTCTCGGATGGCGGGAGATTTGTTGATCTGCAGCACGCCTTGGTACATGCCCACGCTATGGTTGCCGACGGTGCGGCCATCATCGATGTCGGGGGCGAGTCCACGCGGCCTGGGGCGCAGGCGGTGTCGGTCGACGAGGAACTGGCGCGCGTCATCCCGGTGATCGAAGCGCTGCGTCGCGAGCTGGATATCCCGGTCTCGATCGACACCGGCAAGCCCGAGGTAATGCGCGCCGCGGTAGTCGCGGGGGCTGGGTTCATCAACGACGTCTACGCACTGCGCCTGCCGGGCGCGCTCGAGGCGGCGGCCGCGCTTGGTGTGCCGGTGTGTCTCATGCACATGCAGGGCGAGCCGCGCACCATGCAGGAGAGTCCGCAGTACGGCGATGTCGTGCGGGACGTCACCAATTTCCTTGGTGAGCGGTTGGATCGCTGCGTCAGCGCCGGTATCCCGCGCGAACGACTGCTCATCGACCCCGGATTCGGCTTTGGCAAGACCCTCGAGCACAATCTCGAACTGTTACGCCGTCTTGACGAATTCGCCGGCCTTGGTGTGCCGCTACTTGTCGGGCTATCGCGAAAGTCTATGATCGGCAAGGCGCTCGGGTTGGCGCTGGACGATCGCCAGCACGCGAGCGTCGCCCTGGCGCTCATGGCGGTGCAACGCGGGGCGCGGATCGTGCGGGTACACGACGTGCGGGCCACGCATGATGCGCTCAGGATGTACGAGGCCGTGTGGCCGGCAAGCGAGAGCTGAGGCCGAACAAGGAGGAGGCATGGCGAGAAAGTTTTTCGGTACTGATGGTGTGCGCGGCACGATGGGCGAGGAGCCGATCACGCCGGAAACCGTCCTGAAGCTCGGTTGGGCCGCGGGCCGTGTGCTCGGCAAGCGCGGCAACGGGCACGCCAAGATCCTCATCGGCAAGGACACGCGTGTCTCCGGCTATTTGCTGGAGTCGGCGCTGGAAGCGGGTCTCTCCGCAGCCGGGGTGGATATTCGCCTGCTCGGGCCAATGCCGACGCCCGGCATCGCCTATCTGACGCGCACTGCGCGCGCCCGCGCGGGAATCGTGATCAGCGCGTCGCACAATGCCTACGAGGACAACGGCATCAAGTTCTTCTCGGCCGAGGGCACCAAGCTTCCGGACGACGTGGAGCTCGCGATCGAGGAGGCCATGAAGGAACCGCTGCGCACCGTTGCGCCGGGCGAGCTTGGCAAGGCAAAGCGCTACGAAGATGCCGCCGGCCGCTACATCGAATTCTGCAAGAGCACGTTTCCGCACCGGGTAAGCCTCGAAGGACTCAAGATTGTCGTGGATTGCGCCAACGGCGCCGCCTATCACATCGCGCCGCTGGTGCTGAGCGAGCTTGGCGCAGTGGTCATACCCATCGCCAACGAGCCGGACGGATTCAACATCAATCGCGAGTGTGGCTCGACGCATCCGAAGCTGCTGCAAAAGACCGTGGTGGAGGAGAGGGCGCATCTGGGCATCGCGCTGGACGGAGACGGCGATCGCGTTATCCTGGTCGATGCGAATGGACAGATCATCGATGGCGACCTGATGCTCTATATCGCCGCCATGGCGCGCCACGGCAACGGCCGGTTGCATGGCGGCGTGGTGGGCACGCTGATGACCAATCTCGGCCTCGAACAAGCGCTGAGGGAGCGCGGCATTCCGTTCAAGCGTGCGCAGGTCGGCGATCGGTACGTGATGAGCATGCTGCAGCAGGAAAAATGGGAGCTCGGCGGCGAGACCTCCGGCCACATCATCTTGCTCGACAAGAGCACGACCGGCGATGGCATTGTCGCGGCGCTCGAGGTGCTGGCCACCATGGTGCAGACCGGCAAGAGTCTCATCGAGCTCAAGGCCGGAATGACGGTATATCCGCAGACCATGATCAACGTGCGGATGGCGCGGCGTTTCGACCTCAACGGTTCGTCGCCGGTGCGCGAGGCGCTGCGCGAGGTGGAGGCCGAGCTCGGTGCCCAGGGGCGCGTGGTGCTTCGCCCGTCGGGGACGGAGCCCGTGGTGCGCGTCATGATCGAGGGGCGCGAGATGCAGCAGATCCACCGGCTGGCCGAGCAGCTTGCCAGCATCGTGCGGCGCGCGGCCGACGAAGCGGCCTAGAAATATCCAAGTTTCCTGCCGCCTGCGGCCGCGCAAGCGGCCGGGAGCGGATTGCATTCTCCCCCCACGGTCGGTAACATCGCGCCCTCTTTTCCGCCTAGAAATACCGAGGAGTACAGATGTCCAAGCGCCGGCCTTTTGTTGCAGGCAACTGGAAGATGAATGGCTCGCGCGCCGAGTCCGCGGCCCTGCTGGATGGCGTCAAGGCCGGTGTCAGCAATGCCTCCAAGGCCGAAGTGGCGGTATGCCCGCCTTTCATCCTCATCCCGCTCGCCGCCGAGAAGCTCGCGGGCAGCGCGGTCGCCTGGGGCGGGCAGAATCTGAACGTCAACAAGTCGGGTGCCTTCACGGGCGAGATCTCCGGCCCGATGCTGAAGGACTTTGGTTGCAGCTATGTCATCGTCGGCCACTCGGAGCGCCGCTCGCTTTATGGCGAGTCGGATGCGACGGTGGCGGAAAAATATGGCGCCGCCCAAGCGCACGGGCTGATTCCGATTCTGTGCGTGGGCGAAACGCTCGCCGAGCGCGAGGGCAATCAGACCGAGGCGGTGGTAGCGCGCCAGCTTGATGCCGTGCTCGCCAAGCACGGCGTGGCGAGCCTGAAGAATGCGATCATCGCCTACGAGCCGGTCTGGGCGATCGGCACCGGTAAGACGGCCACTCCGCAGCAGGCGCAGGATGTGCATCGCTTTATTCGCGAGCGGATTGCCAAGCAGGACAAGGGCGTCGCCGATGCGGTGCGCATCCTCTATGGCGGCAGCATGAAGGGCTCCAACGCAGGGGAGCTCATCGGTCAGCCGGACATTGACGGCGGGCTGATCGGCGGCGCGTCGCTGGTTGCGGACGAGTTCCTCGCGATCTGCCGGGCGGCAGACTAGTCATCTGATCAGATATTGGTGAATCGTCATGCATGAGATTCTCGTAGTAATCGACATCCTCTCGGCCGTCGGCATCATCGGCCTCGTGCTCCTGCAGCAGGGCAAGGGCGCGGATATGGGCGCGGCGTTCGGCAGCGGCGCCTCTTCGACGCTGTTCGGCGCGCGCGGTAGCGCCAACTTCCTTACGCGCACGACGGCCGTTCTTGCCATCGTGTTCTTCGCTTCGAATCTCGGGTTGGCCTATCTCGCCGGAAAGTCGGTGGCGCCGAAGAGCATTACCGAGACGGTTCAGGAAGCGCCCAAGCCTGCCGCGCCTGCCGTGCCAGAGCAGCAGACACCGAAGGCGCCGGAAGTGCCGAAGTAGCAGTAGAATAGATTTCTCGCCTGCGCACGGTCGCGGGCCCAAGTGCTTCTGCCGACGTGGTGAAATTGGTATACACGCTACCTTGAGGTGGTAGTGGCGAAAGCCGTGGGAGTTCGAGTCTCCCCGTCGGCACCAAACAA
>LJTT01000044.1 GCA_001303585.1 Betaproteobacteria bacterium SG8_41 | reverse complement strand
TGTGGCGCCCGGGCGGGCACCTGGAAGAAAAGGTCGCCAACGAAGCCGCGATGGTAGCTCGAGTGGTTGACGACGTGGAGCAGAATCTCACCGCGCGTCATCTCGCCCTCGTTGCCTCCGATCAGCGTGTAGCGCACCTTCTCATCGAGCGCCGCTTCCGGGGTCGAGTCGCTCCAGTCGACATACCACTGGTCAACTTCCTGCTGCGTCCGCCACAACTCGGGCAGCGGCGGGTGACCCGGCGTGTTCCGCGCGGTGTAGCCGTGGTCGCGCCCCTCGAGATGGCCTTGCCAGATACGGGCGATGACGTAATTATGGTTCAGCGTGTGCACGATATTCTTGAACAGGCTCACGCGCTGTTTTTCGGCCTCGCCCGGAGGCAGAGCCGCGACGGCGTCAAACATGACCTTGTTCGCCCACGCGTTATAGCGCGCGAGCATGCGGGCGGTGCTGGAAGTGATCACGGGCAGCCTCCTCGGTTGGAAATGGGCGCTTGCGTGGCGCGATGACAATCCGGCCATGGCCGCGAGAGACACCGCCGCCCGCGGCAGGCGGGCTACCGCGCCTTTGGCGCGCTCGGGTTTCGCGCCGGCTTCGAGGCCGTCCCGGGCCGTTTCTGCCAATCAGCGCGGCGAAAACTCTCTCGGCGCGCCTGAACCGGAGGCTGCTTCTCGACGTATTCGCGAATCCGTGCAGCAACCGCCGAGCGCACGTCGCTCGGCAAACCGCCCGCCGCCGCATCGAAGCGCGCGACAACGGGATCGGCTGTCGCCGCATCGCCGCGCTCCGGAATACTGCCGATGATCTCGCCAGGCGCGGACCGGCCGCGAACGCCGTCGTGGAAGAAGCCGCGCTGTTGCTGCCACACGAGTGCGCGCTCGCTGGAGTCAATGCCGTAACAAAGCTGGAAAGAAGTGACCTCGCCGCTCGGCACCTGCCACACGAACAAGTCGAAGTAATCATCGTGAAACCAGCGGCGGCGCGCCGCCGGGTCCGGCGCCAGGCCCAGAATCTCGCGCATCATAATCGTCGACGGCCTCCCAAAGTGAGATAGACACCGAGACAGTACTCCCTGCGGACGACGATTTCAACTGGGCCTCGATCGAGGACGCCGGCAGCCCTGGGCGTTTGCGCACTGTTACACCTGTCACAAACTGTTACCAACTGGCGACGGAACGAGCCCAACCGCACCACGGTCGGAGAAAGTGAGCTCCCCGGTTCCTGGATGGGGAGTGCAAACTTCCCTTGAATGGAACTGGAGAAACATCATGAACAAACTCTTGATTCGCACCGTCGTTGCAGCCAGCTTTGCCGCCGCAACCGCTCCGCTGGTCCTCGCCCAGAGCGCCTCATCCGGCGCTGAGGGGCTGCGCACCGAGCACCGGCACGGTCACGGGCAGCGCGCGATGCGGCTTCCGAGTGAGCGCGTCGAAGCCCGACTCGCCTACCTCAAGACTGCCCTGAAGATCACCGATGCGCAGGAGGCGCAATGGAGCGGGTTTGCAGACACCCTCCGCCAGCAAGCGCGCGCCGCTGACGAGCGTTTCAAGACGCGCCACGCGCGGCGCCAAGAGCGCGTGAAACGCTCTCGGCCTACCGCAATCGAGCGTATTGAGCACCGGCAGGCTCGCCTTGCCGCGGCAGCCGAGCGCCTCAACCAGATGCTCATCGCCGCCAAGCCGCTCTATGCCGCGCTCTCGCCCGAGCAGCAGCAGATTGCTGACGAGCTGTTCTCGCGCCGGGGCCACCGCGGCTTTCGCCACCGCGGCTAGCACGGCCGCGGGTAACGGATCGTTCCGCGCAACCGGCGGAGCGGAAACCCGCTCCGCCGGTTGCGCGCGTCTCGTCGCATGACGAACGATGAATGGAAAAACGACGGCGCTCCCATCAGAGAATTTCACCGCTCGTGGTCCACGCGCTTTACCGGCGTTACTCGACGACCATCGGCGGCCGGCACGGATCCCCGCTTTTCTCTATATCTATGCTTATCTGCGTTTATCTGCGGTGAACAGGTTTTTCGCTTTTTTGAGATACGTTCCAGTCACGGAATCGGCTGTTGGCCTTCGACCTTCATCTCCTCGATCGCTTCCAGCATGCAGGTGACGCCGTAGGTCAGCACCTTCGCGCCACAGGGATTGACGCACACCATGAGCGCCTCGGCGATTTCCTCGGGCGCCAGGCCGAGCTTGAGCCCCTGCTTGATGTGCTGCTTAAGGTGCGGCTGATTCGGCGGATTGGACATTTCGACCGCGAGCGCGACGATGTGAAAGAGCTCGTGCATCTTCTGGTCGAAGCGCCGCGGCTTGAGCCGAATCACCTCGTCGAGGTCAACCAGCACCTTGACGTAATCGGGAAATTTTTCCGCGATCCAGGCATGGGCGGGATAGCGTTTCCCGCGCCGCTTCGCCATCTCGTCGACAAGATTGCTGGAAGTGGCTTCCGTCTTGCGTTCCGCCATTGCGCCCCCTTACTTTCGATCCAGAAAGACCCGCACGCAACAACCGACACATTGCAGGCGCGCCATCGTCAACTCACGGCCTCCTGATCAACCCCCGGCAACAACGTAGCCCGATGGCGTCCCCAGGACCGTGGTCCGTTCGAGATGACGCAGCTGCGTCTCGTCGAAGTCACCGAGCGCCTGATGCATGGCGCACCGATTGTCCCAGGCCAGGATATCGTTCTTCTTCCACTGGTGGCGATACACGAATTCCGGACGCGTCGCATGGCGCACCAGGAAATCAATCAGCGGCTTGCTCTCCTCCTCGGTCATACCGTCAAAACGTTTCACTTTCTCGCCGATGTAGAGCGCTTTGCGTCCGGTCTCGGGGTGCACACGGACGACCGGCTGCGCGACGGGAGGATTGAGACGCCTTTGCTCATCGGCGCGCGGAACGCCACTTTCGCTGTTGGCGATCTTGCGCGTCCCAGAGTGATGAATGCCGTGAAGACCGGCGATGAGCGCCTTCATGCCGTCCGAGAGCGCATCGTAGGCGAGGTACATGTTCGCAAACAGGGTATCGCCGCCGACGTCGGGAACGGCGTAACAGCGCAAGAGGGAGCCGAGAGACGGCGCAGTGGTGAAGGACATGTCGGAATGCCACTGCCGGCCCGTGTACTTCGTATCCGAGGGGCTGCCGTCGGGCTTGGGCTCGTTCGTCACCATCAGCAGCTCGGAATACCGGGGATGCCGGTCGCGCGGCAATGCGTCGTGCCGGTCGAGCTCGCCGAAGCGCCGGCTGAATTCGATGTGCTGTTCGCGGCCGATGTCCTGATCGCGAAAAAGCAGAACACCGTATTGCAGAAAGGCCCGATAGATTTCACCGAAGAATGCTTCACTCATCGGCATCGAGACATCGATTTCACAAACCTCCGCACCGAGCGCGTGCGAAAGCCGCCTGAGCTTGAGCGCCATGCGACTCCTCCTACTTTCCGTCAAGCGATATTTCCAACCACAGATGAACCACCGTCAAATCCGGACGCGATGCGCCGGTTTAAATCCGCGTGTCCGAGCAGGCGACACCGCGCCCATCAACACGCGGGCAAATACTGGTCACAGGTCACTGAATTCGCCGCTCACCATTCACTATTCACCATTCACGGGGCTCACGCGGGCAGGATCAGCGCGCCAAGCACCACGAGCAAGCCAAACGCGACGATCGTTGCCACCAGCAGGGTCCGGGTGCGGACGCGCAGAATCCCGACCGCCTCGACGAGCCGCGCGTTCTGTTCGGCCAAGGAACTGATCAGCTCAGACGAGGCGGCAAGCTCTTTCCTCAAATCATCGAGCTGCGCCTCCAGTGCATCGAGACGGCCCTCCGGGCTGCCCGCCACGCTGCCTGACTTCGAATCGGGCGGCTGGTCCCTGACCGAATGCCAGAGTTTCTTCGCACCGCGGGCGACAGTCGGCGCCGCAGCGATCACATCGGCCCAAGGTATGACCTTGAATGCAGTCAGCCAAGCCGCCACAAGGGGACTCCTTTCGATTAAGCACGTCCTGGCCGGAGCCTAGCATCAACCGGAAGGAACCGGCGAGCGAGACTTAGTGCCGCTTTTCGCGGCCTGCACATGCCCGCTGCGGTCGCGAAATCTCCCGGTTACCTAATCTCGGCGCATCTGTGAGGACCTTCACAGCATTTTCGCTTTATTTGTAGCAGGATAGGTGCGGTTGTGGTCCCGGCCAGCCCACTGTGAGGGGGGTCGAAAACGACCGCTCTGCGAAAGGAGAAAGGCGATGAGACGCAGCTTGGCAAAGCAGCGAATTCTGGCAGCGCTGGCGGTGAGTCTGATGGCATCGGGCGCGCAAGCGGGCGACGTGGAAACGGCGCTTGGCGGCGGCCTCGGCGCAGCAGCCGGCGCGGCAATCGGCCAATCTGTCAGCAAGAAAAACGGTGCCGTGATCGGCGGCGCGGTCGGCGGCGCGGTCGGTGGCGCGGTCAGCACGCCAGGCGAAGGTCAAACCGGGGCGATGGTGGGCGGCGCGGTCGGCGGCGCTACGGGGGCCGCAGTGGGTAAGTCGGTGGGCGGCAGTTCAGGCGCCGTTGTCGGTGCCGGCGTCGGCGGCGCGACCGGCGCGGTGGTCGGCAAGAACATAAGCACCAGCAGCGGCACGGCTGTTAGCTCGAGTGAGGCACCTCACGCGCCGGGCGGGCAAGTCAGCTATCGCGGCAATCGCTACGGTCATGACGACGACTGCTACAAATGGAAGCACAAGAAGCACCCTGGCAAGGGCTGGGCGAAAGGACATTACAAGAAGAAGTGCTGACAGCGCTCGCCACGGTTCTGCAAAACGAAGGCCCGCATCAGCGGGCCTTTTTCTTGTCGTTACCTTGGGGCGCCTCCTCGCGGTCACACTGACCGCCCTCGGCCGCGCCGGCTCCGACAGCGAGATCAAACTCAAAGCACTGTGCGACCCGCCGACGTTTGTGCCCTGTCCTGTCCTGCCGTTGCCTTCAGCGCCGGCGCCGCCGGATTTCCCGAATGATCGCGGAGTTGTCGAGGTCGGCCTCGCCGTGAGCCAGGCATCCTTCGATCAAGTCGACGTAAGTGGTAGCGAGCGGAAGCGTCTGGCCGGCACGTTCTGCCGCCTTCTGCATTAATGCAAAATCCTTGCGCGACTGGAAGATCTTGGCATGCGGCGCGAAGTCGCCCTGGACCATCTTCTGACCGCGCGTGTCCATCGCGCGGTTATACGCCGCTGATTCCTTCAGCACCTCGAGGAACGACGAGAGCTCGAGCCCCATCGCTTCGGCAAAAGCAAGGCCTTCAGCGAGCACGGCCCGGTTCAGCCCCCCGACCAGATTGACGGCGAGTTTGGCCCGCCCTGCCGCGCCCGCGCGCCCGAGGTAATGGCGGCGTGGACAGATCGCATCCAGAACCTTCGTGACTTCCGCCATCGTTTCGACCTCGCCACCTGCAAGGCCGACGCCATTGCCAAGCGCGATCTGGTTGCTGTTCCCCGATATCGGAAACTCGAGAAAACGGATGCCACGCTGCGCCGCGCGCTCGGCCAGAGTGACGACGCGCTCGGGCTCGCACGTGCTGGTGCAGATCACAACCTGGCCCGGCGACAGGCCGAGGGATGCCGCACCGCCGGCGCCTTCCACCACAGCCTCCACCTGGTCGGTGTCGAATACGGCCACGACAACAGGATTGCAGCTCTTGCCGACGTCCTCAACCGATGCCGCCGGCTGCCCGCCCAGCTCCGCCAGCCGGCCACAGCGTTCGCGTTCGATGTCGTAACCCCGCACGGCGAAGCCAGCGCCGATCAAACGTTTTGCAAGCGCCGTGCCGATCAGGCCCAGCCCGACGATTCCCACCAGTTGCGGTTCCGCGCTCATTCTGACTTCGCCTCCTCGCTCCTCACTCTTCGGTCGTTGCCCATCGTTCATCATTCAACATTTAATGATGGACCGCTCTTTACTCGATCCGAACGCCGGCAGCCTTGACAACCTGCGCCCACTTCGCGATTTCGACGCGAAGATAAGCAATGAACTCATCGGGCGTATCGGCGATCACGTCCGCGCCCAGCCTGGCAAGCCGCGACTGGAACAGACGCGCCCGCGCAATCTGGACGATTGCCAGATTGAGACGGGTCTGAACGTCATAGGGCGTTCCTGCCGGCGCCAGCACGGCGTTCCAGGCAGCCGCCTCGTAGCCGGGATAGCCGGCCTCGTCGAAGGTCGGGACTTCAGGCAGTGCGGGAGCGCGTTTCAGGCTCGCCACGGCGAGCGGGCGCAACCGGCCGCTGCGAATGTGGGCAATCGCCGGCGGCAGGGTGGAAATGATCGCGTGCACCTGACCGCCGAGCACCTCTAGCACGGCGGGATTCATCCCGCGATAGGCCACATGCAGAACGTTCAATCCGCCGGCACGGAGCTTCAGCATCTCCACCGCAAGATGCGGCGTGCTGCCGTGGCCAGGCGATGCGAACGCGAGCTCGCCGGGCCGTCTTTTGGCAAGCGCAACGAGCTCACCGACGCCGGTCGCTGGCACGGACGGATGCACGACAAGGACGTTATGAACCGCGGCGACCCGGGCAATGGGCACGAAATCGCGCAGCGGATCGTACCCGATCCCCCGGTAGACGCTGATATTGCTCGAAAACGCGGCAGGCACAACGATCAATGTCGAGCCGTCCGGCGCTGCTCTCGCGGCGAGACCGGCAGCAATGTTCCCCGTGGCGCCGGGACGGTTATCGACATAGAACTGCTGCTTGAAAAACAAGCTCAGCTCAGGCGCAAGCAGCCGTGCAATGATATCGGTCGTCCCGCCGGGCGAGAATCCGACCAGCAGCCGCACGGGGCGCGTCGGATAGTTCGATTCGGCCAACGTTCCCGACGAGAGGAGCATGCCGCCGGCAGCCAGCATGATGAGCAAACGAATGTTCACGGCATGAGCCAGCGTAGAATGTAGGGCGCACCATTCTACAGGGACACCTTGTCACGAGTGACCGGCGATGTGGGCCGCCCCAGGGCGGAAGTCAGCGGTAGGAGGCGCAAAGGCGAGCCGGGGATGACCAAGGCCTTTCCGTCCAAGCCGGCCTTGGCGTTCCTGCGGTTAAAATACAATGATCATTCCCACCGCTTTCTTGGCGGTAAAGCTTTTCTTCTCCTGTAGGCTTTTTCGTAATGCGTGATGGATAATCAGTATGGAACCAAGCAGCTCAGGTCACTGGTCACGATAGTCGGGTGCGGTGGCATAAAATCTGGGCCGAAAGATTGATCTAGAGCAAACTTCAAGCCGGCAGGCCCAATAGAGTGTCGTTAGAGCATTCCGGAAGGAGGATCGGCCATGAAATACGAAGACCCCGCCTGCGCGTACTGTCCGCCGACAGTCAGGGCCTGCCGCCAGGGCGAGTCCGCCGAGCGCGGGCCCGGTTTCTGCCCGACCAAGGTCGACCCCGAGACGCAGGCTGACGCGCGCAGCCTTTACGAAGACCCTGAAGTGCGCAGGATTTCCCGCGAATCAGCGATCGTGGAATCGGAAGGCTATTGCAAGTGGACTCGGGTCGAGGAGATCGTCCAGTTTGCCAAGCGCATGGGCTACAAGAAGATCGGCATCGCCAATTGCATCAGCTTCGTCGATCACGCCTATGTCCTCAGCGGCATCCTCGAGAGCCATGGCTTCGAAGTGGTCTCGGTCGCCTGCAAGACCGGCAGCATCCCCAAGGAAGACATGGGCATTTCCGACAGCCAGAAGGTCCGCCCCGGGCAATTCGAGTCACTGTGCAATCCCGTTTGCCAGGCCGAGCTGCTCAATGCGCATGGCTGCGAGTTCAATGTTGTGATGGGATTGTGCATCGGACACGACAGTCTTTTCTTCAAGCACGCTAAGGGGCTCACGACCGTGCTGGTCGCGAAGGATCGAGTGCTCGGTCACAATCCGGTCGCCGCGCTGCAGCTTGCCGACACCTATTACAGCCGTGTCTGGGGGCCCCTTAAGCCAGCAAAGCCGCCCAAGATCCCCGTCCCAGGCCGGCGCGACAAGAATCCCTGATGTGACTACGCGACTAGGTAACCAACCAGGTGACTAGTTCGCAAGCCAAACGTCGCCAAATAGCGGCGTTCGCTTAGTCCCCTATTCACCTAGTCACTTAGTCACTTAGTTACCTAGTTAGACCCTTGAGAGCCTGCCGCGCCGCGCGCGTGCCGCTGCGCAGCGCGCCGGCCACCGTGCCGTGCTCGCCTTCGAAATCGCTCGCCTCGCCTGCGAAAAACAGCGTGTTCTGCAGCGGTGCCGCCAGTGCCTTGCGCGCGCCGGAGCCGCCGACCGTCACATAACTGTAGGCGCCACGCGCGAACGGATCCTCCTGCCAATCGTGAAACCAGACCTCCTCCAGCTGTTGCGCGGCCCTCGCCCGCCTGCCGAACATCGCCTCGAGGCTCGCCGTCGCCTGCCGGACCACGTCGCGCGCCGCAATGCCGGAAAGACGCTCGGCCCTGGGCCCGCCCGCCCATGCGACGAGCAGGGGCGCGCGCACCGGCAGCGCCGTCCAGAAAGACGGGAACGGCGCATCGACTGAACGCAAGAAGGCCGCATCCTCGTAGCGCCCGCCGTCCAGCGCTTCCCAGAACGCAGTGCGGAACCGCATCACGACCTTGATTACCGGACTCGGGGCTAGTCCCTGCAGCGCGCGCGTTTTCGCATCGAGCGCCGGCGTAAAAAGGACCGCACCTGCGGCGCCGAGAGACAGCTGCAGCACTCCAAGCGGCAGCGTAATGATCGCGCGGCGCGCAGTTGCACTAAAGAATTTTCCGTTTCGAACACCCCGGACTTCGACGTGTCCCCGCTTCCAATGAACGCGCTGCACCACTGCGCTCAACCGCATCTCGACGCTGGATCCCGGGAGCGTTCGCGCCAGCCCTTCGAGTAAGGCGCCATAGCCGCCCAGCGGCCGGAAATGCGAGGACGCTGTTGCCTCGTCCTCACCCGACCATTCCTCGACGATCGCGCGCGCGCTGGCACGCGCCGGATCGGCGGCGTCATATCCTTCGACGCGCCTTTGGGCGAACGCGCGAGCCCTCGCCGAGACGCGCCGCAATTCGCGTTTGAGAAAAATCTCGAAAGAGACGTCCCGCCTGGGAACCGCGATTTTGCGCAAAGCCCTGCGGATCTCATCGAAAACGTCGCCCGTGCGCTTCAGCCGCCCACGCTCCAAATGCCAGCCGCTGCCGGTACGGTCGATTGCAGCGGCGCCCACTCGATCGAGAAGGGAGAACGTTGCCTCGGGACGCCCGTGAATAAGCTCGGCGCCAAGTTCGACCGGCACCGCCAGGCCCGGCACCTGGAGCGACCAGCAGCGCCCGCCGATTCGATCACGCGCCTCCAGCACGAGCGCTGATCGCCCCGCCTCGGCAATCTCAGAAGCAGCCGCGAGACCGGCGGCCCCGGCGCCAATGATCACGACATCGTATGCCACGTCTCTATTCCCCTTGAATCTGCTGCGTCAGTGGCGACTGGAAAAGATGACAATAATTACAGGACGCGCCTCATCCATTCACTACCACCACTCGCGATTCACGATTCACGTTTAAAATTTAACGAGCGACCCGTCACCGGTCACCGGTCACGAATTTAGATGTAAAGCGGGGGCTCATCCATCAACCCGATCTGCTCCTTCAACTCGAGTATCCGGTCCTGCCAGTAGCGTTGCGTGCCGAACCAAGGGAAAGCCGCGGGGAAAGCCGGATCGTCCCAGCGGCGCGCGATCCACGCCGAGTAATGAATGAGGCGAAGCGTGCGCAGCGCCTCGATGAGACAAAGCTCGCGCCGGTCGAAATCGCAAAAATCCTCGTAGCCTGCGAGCACGTCCAGCAGCTGGCGCGCCATGGATGCGCGATCGCCCGATAACAGCATCCACAGGTCCTGAACCGCAGGCCCCGTACGGGCGTCGTCGAAATCCACGAAATGCGGGCCCTCATCCGTCCACAGGATGTTGCCGCCATGGCAATCGCCGTGAAGCCGAAGGACAGCCACGTTGCCCGCGCGCTCGTAGCACCGCTGCACGCCGTCCAGCGCAAGCGCCGCGGCACTCGACCAGGCCGCCAGAATGTCCTGGGGGATGAGGCCGCTCGCGAGCAGCCAGTCGCGCGGCTCGGTGCCATGGCTGTCGATATCGAGCGCCGGCCGCTCGCGGAAAGGTCGCGTGGCGCCGACGGCATGAATGCGCGAGATGAATCTACCAATCCACTCGAGTGTCTTCCGGTCTTCGAGCTCGGGAGAGCGCCCTCCACGGCGCGGGAATACCGTGAAGCGGAAACCTTCGAACGTGTGCAGCGTACCGTCAGCAATTACAAGCGGCGCGACGACCGGTATTTCACGATCGGCCAGCTCTTGCGCGAACGCATGCTCCTCGAGGATCTGCGCATCGCTCCACCGCTCCGGGCGATAGAACTTCACGACAAGCGGGGGCCCCTCCTCCATCCAGACCTGGTAGACACGGTTCTCGTAACTGTTCAGCCCGAGCAGGCGCCCGTCAGGCCGGAGCCCGACGCTCGCGAGCGCGTCGAGCGAACGGTCAGGCGTGAGATCGCTGTATGGGGCGGGCTTCACCCCCCTATTTTAACGGCGGGCTTGGTGACCGGCGTCGCAGGACCAGCTTTCGCATCACGGCGGCAAAAGCGCGAACGCAACGCGCCCAGCAGAAACAAAACGGGCCAGGTCCCGCTTATTCGCGGCGCTCGATGCCGAACTTAACAAAAACCGAACAGCCGCGCCGGCGCATCCCACAGGAGCTTTCGCCGGTCGCTTGCGTCAGGCAGCCAGCGCGTCAGGCACGAGACACCTGGCCCGTAATCCATGCGCTCATCGAGGCGCACGAACGGCCAATCCGAGCCCCATACGCAGCGCTCGAGCGTAAACGCCTCGATCGCGGCTGCGATGAATGGATCGACATCGCGATAAGGGTAGCCCTCCGCGGAGCAGCGAAAGGGACCGGAGAGCTTGACCACCGCATCGCCCGACCGGCCAAACTCGAGCAGCGTCTGGAAGCCCGGCTGCGGGACTCCGCGCTTCACGTCAGGCCGACCAAAGTGATCGATCATTACCCGCACGCCCGCCTTGCGCAGGATCGGCGCCGCCTCGGCGAGCTCGTCCTTCTGGCAATGGATCTGGACGAACCATCTCAATTCCTTGACCTGCGCCAGGAGCCGATCCGCCCCCGGCTCGAGAAGCGGTCGCATGCCGTGGTTCATCAGATTGATGCGAATGCCCACCACGCCTTGTCCGGCCAGTGCGGCGAGCTCCGGCTCGGCAATGTTCGCCTTTACCAGCGCGATTCCCTTGAACCTCCCCCGGGAAGCCGCTATGGCTTCGAGCATGCAGCGATTATCCGCTCCGTACGGTCCGGCGCCGACGAGCAGGCCGTGCGTAAAACCGTGCGCATCGAGCACCGCGCGGAATTTGGCCGCCGTGCCCGCCTGGCTTGGATGCGGCCTGTAAACGGTCTCCGGCGAGTAAGGGTAATCCTCGCCGCAAAAGACATGGGCGTGGCAGTCCGCAGCGCGCGTATCAGTCATCGCAATATCCGGAAAATCGTACGGTTTCAGGCGAAGCTTACCCGCGCAGGTCGCATCGGAAAAGCCGATTCGAGATGTCGCGCCTGCTGCCGACTGCGGTTACCACCATGTGCTAGACTCGCTGGCGCCTTTTGCGCGGAGATTCGCAATGAGCTCGGTAAAAACCCAGGCCCGCACCCAGCACGTGTACGATTTCGCAACGCTCGACAATGTGCCGGAAGGCCCGACGAGTCTCAAGGTCACCGCGCGGCGCCTGCTCTCGGGGCCGAACCTGCAAAGCGGAAAGTCATCAACCGTTGGCGCCGTGCTCTCGGGCGGCCATATCATTTGCACGCTGGGCAGGCAGGCGCGAGGCACCGGAGCGAAAGCCCATACCCACCCCAATGAGCAATTCAACTTCATATTGCAGGGAATAATGATGAGCGACATCGAGGGCGACCGGGTGTTTGCGTCGCCGGGGATGATTCTGCATACGCCGGGCATGGTCGTGCACACCGGACTCGCCTGCCCCGATGAGGACCTCTCGTTTCTCGCCATCAAGGACACGCGTCACGGCATCACCGGTCCGCCCGTTGATGGAAAGCACGACGGGCCGAACTGCTTTCCCGGCTTCGGCAGCCGGACGGACGAGCCGGCGCAGACAACCGCAGATGCCATCGCGGAAGCGAAGCGGCTGCCGCCTGGACCGGGCAAGCGCTATGTCTACGACATGAGCAAGCCGCTCGACTCGCGGTCAGGGCCGGGGAGCGCTACGGTGAAATCCGGCGCGGAACTCGCATTGCCGCCCGGAATCAGCGGCAACCTGCTCACGGGCGAGCAACTCCATGTCGCCGTGCTGCGCTTTGCGCCCGGCGCTGCAATCGCTCGTCATGCGCACGACAACGAGCAGTTCGCATTTGTGGCCGAGGGCACCCTCGAGACAGAACTCGAAAGCGGCCGCATGACGGTAAACGAGCGCTGCCTGCTGCACGTGCCCAAAGGAATGGCGCACGCGCTGACTGCGCCTCGCGGCGCGCTCGTCGTTGTCGCCCAGGATAAGTGCCTCGGCTTTTCGGGCTAGAGTCCCCGCGTGAAAGGCGCGCGACGCGCGAAATTACTGCCCGGCTGTCCCGGCCAGCCGCGCCATCTCCGCAAGCACCTGATCGGTGATATCGATGCGTGTACTGCTGAATTTCGCTTCCTGCACGACCAGATCGAAGTTGCCCGCCTTCGCTACGGCATCGATCGCGGCCCTTGCATCTTTCACAAAATCAACAGCAATCTCGTTGCGACGCCTTTGAACGTCCTCGCGCATGGCCATCACCATTCGATCGGATTTCTTCATTAGCGCGGCGATCGCATTACCCCTTGCGACGAGCTCCGTTCGTTCCAGCGCGCTGCGCTCGGCGTCGAACCGCGCTCGCTCATCCGCGATCTGGGCCTGTAAGGCCAAGATCTCCTGCTCGCGCGGCCCAAACTCCCTTTTCAGCGTCTCGACGAGGCGCTTGCCTTGCACCGATTCCCTTTCCAAACGGGGTGCGTCGACAAAACCGATCTTGATTTCCTGCGCATGAGCGAGCGCCGCCGCCAGCATCACGGCACCCGCGAGAACGATCCTTCGGAGCATGCCGGAATTATCACTCAAAAGAATGGGGAGATACAGACGCCTGCAGCGCGCAGCGCAGCAGCAATGCCAGCGCGCGCACCGCGGTTCACGGCTTGCCGGATCAAACGCCACCACCGGCGGCTCGCGCCGCCCGTGCATGGACCCGTTCCGGCGCGCTCAGAGCGCCTTCAGGTTGTCGGCGGAAGTCTTGCCGTCCTTGCCGCGCGCCAATTCGAACTGGACTTTCTGGCCTTCCGCCAGCGTTCCGAGCCCCGCGCGCTGAACAGCCGAGATATGCACGAAGACGTCCTTGGATCCATCATCGGGCTGGATGAAGCCAAAGCCCTTGGTGTTATTGAACCACTTCACTGTTCCAGTCGGCACGGGAACCTCCGTTACAAGTATGGAATGCGCGAAAGATGTGCGGTTGATGGCAGCCGCCGGTCAAAGAAAAGCGCGGGACACACGCGGACGAGGGTCCCGCTACTTTTCGTGTGATGCCGGCTCGACCTTGGTGACCCGATAGTTGATGGCGCCAGAACCGTGGCGCCCGGTGGCGGTAAACTTGTGGAAGCCGCTGCAATGCTGGCAACGGTACAGAAACTCATTGCCCTTGCCAACGGTGCGCACGGTGGTCAGCTTGCCGCAATGATGGCATCTCACGGGCACGTCCTCACACGAGCGCGTTCTTCTGAATGGTGCGACAACCCCTTCGACTCCTTTGCCAAAACCCAGCGCCATTGGTCCAGATAGGCGCACGACCCGCATGATACACGCATCGGCACGGGAAGTAACGAACCCGCTCGCTTGCCTGTGATCACGAGATCGTGGCGGATTGATCGCCCGACCGTCCCCGTCACGGCTCGCGGTCCGGGGACGAATTTGTCCCCCCGTTATCACCCGGCGCAGCGGATGGCGGTGACTCGGGCCGTTGTGCACCGCCCTCGCCGGCATCAGCGTCACTTCCCGACCCGGCCTTCGCAGCAAGCTTGCGCTGGCGCTTCTCCTCCTGCTTGCGCTTCTTCGCCATGTCTCTTTGCCGCTTCTCGAACCGGTAGTTTGTCTTTGCCAAGACGCTCCTCCAAGGTGCAGTGATCGCTTTGTGAATGGGATTGGACGAAAGGCGAACTTGAAGCCGCCGCGCGGCCCGCTGTGATTCGCGAATCAGTAGCGTCGGCCGCCACCGCCGCGGCCAGCGCCCCCGAACGGACCGCGTCCGCCGCCGCCGCGCCCTTCCTGGGCGCGAGCTTCGCTCACCGTCACATTGCGGCCGTCGAGCGCCGCGCCATTGAGCGCCGCAATCGCTGCCTGCGCCTCCTGCTCGCTGCCCATCTCGACGAAACCAAAACCCTTAGAGCGGCCGGAATCGCGATCCATGATGACCTGGGCCGACGCCACACTGCCGTGCGCCGCGAACAGTTGCTGCAGGTCGCTGTCACCGACGTTGTAACTCAGATTGCCGACGAAAAGCTTTTTGCCCACGCGAAAGACTCCGTAACAGAAAATGCCGGACCTAGGCCCGTACACCAACAATAACAGAGACCAGGGCCAAAATCGAATGCGGAAACGCGGCAGGGAGCGGAATGCAACGCAAAAACCCGCGTTGGAGCGGGGTCTCTTATCGACACGGGATCCGCAAACGCCGCAAAACGTGACGGCGTGAAGCAATGAAAAGGACGCAGGTTCTTTAGAATCCCTGTATTACCATAGCAACCTTTGCTCCAAAGCCGAATCAGGCGGCGCAATGGATACCATGAACAAGACTCTCGTCTGGACTCAGCAACTGAATGTTCGCTGGTCCGACATGGACGCAAACGGTCACGTCAACAACGCGGCGTTCTTCACCTACTTCGAGCAGACGCGCATCGAGTGGCTGCAATCCATCGCCGCCCAGACGACGCCGGACGGCCATGGGCCGGTCGTCAAAAAAGCGAGCTGCACTTATATGCTTCCGGTCAGTCATCCTGCGACGCTGGAACTCAGGTTGTACCTCGGCAAGCCGGGGCGGACGAGTTTTCCGACATATTCGGAAATTTGGACGACAGGCGGGAGCCCGGAGAAGGTTGCGGAGGGCGAAGCCATCATGGTGTGGGTGCACCGGGAGAGCGGAAAGCCGCAACCGGTTCCTGACTTCCTGCGACAGCTCATGCCGGCGGCATGACGGACCAGTTTCCAGTTTCCAGTTTCCAGTTTCCAGTTTCCAGTTTCCAGTTTCCAGTTTCCAGTTTCCAGTTTCCAGTTTCCAGTTTCCAGTTTCCAGCAAGATTGGGCAGTTCTTGCTTGCGAAGTTCCTCACTTCGAACTTTGAACTTTGAACTTTGAACTCGGAACTTTGAACAACTCCTCTCGGCCGTTGTTAGGCAGGGCGGGTGACGATGCCGAGCTGCTGCAGCATGCCGAGGTCGTCGCGAACTGCGGCATGCTCGAAGATCTGTCCGCCGGCGACCCTGAAACTGTGGAACTGAAGGACCTTGACGCGCTTGCCGGTGGGCGAAACGCCCGCCAGCATGCCACCGAACACATCGGGTAGCGTCGGCTGGCCCCGGTGGGTTCCGGTCATCGTCACCTTGCACACGACGCGCTCCCCCTCGGCCGTGCTCTCCTCGATTCGGTAATTGAAGTCAGGAAAGACACTCAAGAGCGCCTCGAACACCTTTTGCATGCCGGTCCGTCCGACTTCCCGTCCATGATTTTTGGCGTTGACGGCGTAGAACGCAGCGGCAGCCGCCGCGTCCTGACGATTAAGCCCCTCTTCGTACAGACGCCGGATCAGCTTCTTGTTCTCTTCGAGCGACATGCAGGTCTCCTTGCCTGGTGTGTCGGCACCATTAATCGCCCGCGGAGCGTAACCGACACTGCAACACGATATCAACTCTCGCTCCCAGGAGCTCGCCAATGACCGGTGACCGGCGACCAGAGCGACGACGCCTTGTGATTCTCCCTTGAATTTCCTCGAGAAGCTCGGCAAGCCGGCGGTTCAATCATCCAGCAATCCGCGCCCCGGATTCTTTTCGCCACCCTCCTTTCCTCGATGCGCCGCGGCGGTATACTCGACGCTCATCACCGACAACCGACAAGGAAGGAGGAAATGATGACCAACAAGCCTGACGCGGGCCCTGGTGTCGTCGTCCGGGGTGAGCGACCAAGCATCGACGCGCCGGATCTGCCGAGCCGGCCGTACGAGTTCGTCATGGAAACCGAGGTCGAGTCGCTCGAAAAGATGCACAAGGTCGCGCGGCACCGCAAGTTCGAGATCCACGTGGACGAGCCCGCGCACCTCAAGGGCGATGATCAGCACCCCCAGCCGCTGATCTATGTCGCGGCCGGCCTGGGCGCTTGACTGCTCACCCAGGTGTCGCGGTACGCGACCATGACAAAAACCAGGATCCAGCACGCAAAGGTTCGGGTCCTGTTCGACTGGTTCCTCAAAGGATCCGTGATCAAGGGAACCATCGATAGCGGCTGCAACGAAGTGCAAACGCATCTGGAGGTTCAATCGGACGACGACCCCGACAAGGTGCGACACGTCGTGCGATGCGCGAAAAAGGGCTGCTTCGCCGAACAGATGGTGGTCAGGCCCGTTCCGCTGGTCAGCACGATCAAGATCAACGGCGAGGCGTTTGAGCCTTGAACCACGGCCGAATAGAATAAATCTTGAGAATCCAAAACTCCTCTTGAGCGAAGATATGCGCGGACAGAAAACCCGCGCAAGCAAATACAGCCCTGCCTTATCGACGTTCAGTCCCTCTCCCTCGTCGGGGGAGAGGGATTCCCGTATCACGAATTTCGAGACGGCTTCCAGTGAATCATGAATCGACCAAGACCATGAGTCACCATTCAAAACGCATGACGTATTGCGCATTGCTGATCGCGTTGTCCCTCGCGGTCGCGGGCTGCAGCAGCGGTCTCATTGTCGCCGCGGACAACTATCTCACCTACGATCACGCTTTCAACGATGCCGCGGCCGCAAAGGCCCGCCGGAGCGCGGAGAACCTGTGCGCGCAACGCAAACAGCTCGCGGTCCAAACGCGCAGCGTCTGCACGCTCACGCGGTGCAAGACGGACTATCAGTGCGTAAGCAAGGAGAATCCCGAGGAATACCAGCCGGAGAATTTCATGACCAATCAATACTGACGGGACGACCGCGGACTCCCGCACATTAAGGGTCCCGTCCGCCAACTCGCTGCGCACTGATTTACCATTTGCCAAAACAGGCCCTCACTCTTCGCCGCTTTTTCCTCAATCTAAGGCAACGATGAAACGTTTGCTCATCGTGTTCCACTCGATGACTGGCGGAGCACATCAGATGGCGGACGCCGTGCTGCGCGGCGCAGAGTCAGAAGCCGGGGTTCAATCACGGCTCGTTCGCGCCTCGGAGGCGACGGCGAAAGATGTACTGGAGGCGGACGGCTACGTCTTCGTGACGCCGGAGAACCTTGCGGCCATGTCCGGCATCATGAAGGATTTTTTCGACCGCACGTACTATGCGGCGCTCGATCGCGTTGCGGGTCGGCCATACGCGACGCTCGTCTGCGCCGGCAGCGACGGCCGCAGTGCCGTGCGCCAGATCGAGCGCATCTGCACCGGCTGGCGGCTCAAAGAGATCCGCGAGCCCATCATCATTTGCACTCACGCCCAGACACCCGAGGCGATCCTCGCCCCGAAGACGATCGGAAAGGAAGATCTTTACCAATGCGAGGAGACCGGAACGGCGATCGCGGCGGGGCTCGCGCTGGGCGTCTTCTGATGGTCGAACGGTGTGAGTGGTTAATGAAACCACGCAGCCGTGAATCGTAAATCGTGAGTCGTGAAACGGTTTCCGTTCAAAACAGAAGGATCACAAAAGGAGATTTACGGCCGTTGATCGATGTCTATCGGCGTTCATCGGCAGAAAATCTGGGCTGATTCGGTTGTTAGGGTTTTGCGTCTCTTGATTAGTTTGCTCTGTGGTTACCGTCTGGTTTTGGCCGACCAATTTTCGAATCAATGAAGATCGCGCGCATGGCGCTTGAGCGCGGCGAGCGGCGCGTACCGGAGCACGTTCTCGTGCGTCGCCTCGAGTATGACCTGCGGCGCCTTGCCGGCCTCCCACGCTTCGATCCAGCGCAGCACGTGGAGACACCAGCGGTCGCCCGGCTTTAGCCCTCTGAACCGCAGCTTCGGCTGAGGCGTGATGAGATCGTTGCCGCGCTCACGCGAGAACTCCAGGAACTCGGCGGTCACCTTGACGCACACCAGGTGCGCCACGGCCCCTACCCCATGCGTCGCGCAGCAGCCGTCACGAAAGTAACCGGTCAAGGGGTCATAGCTGCACGCGAGCAACGGGCCGCCCAGAACGTTTTTCTCCTTGGAAACTTCGTCGCTCATCAATCCTTGCGCGTGCTTTTTCGTTTATCCTGCGACCCCGCTTCATCAGCTCGCGGGCGAGGCGTGTCGACCAATCCTTCGGTGTGATCGCGATGGCCCTCAAGCCTCTGTCGGCAAATCGTTGCGCAACGCCGGGCCGCGCCATACGATGCCTGCCGGACTGTACATCGAAGCCCGGCGCGACGCCAGGAACCCTGCTCTCGATCAACGCCGCAGCCCCTTGACTAATGAAGCCCTCCGCTACCCCATGACTGATCAGGCGCGGCTCTTGAGCCATCCCTGCACTTGATCATGTCATCGCTTGATTAATACACTATCACTCATCACTCATCACTCGAATTAAATGCCTGTTCACATCGAAGTCCTGACCTCCAACAGCATGCGCACGGTGTTCGGGGAACTCGCGCCGCGCTTCGAACACGCAACCGGGCATCGCCTGGCGGTCAGCTACGATCCGGCCCAGATCATGCTCAGGCGTATTGCGGGCGGCGAGACGGCCGATGTCGTGATTCTGGGCGACGCCGCGGTTAGCCAGCTGATCCTGCAGGGCAAGATCGACCGAGCCACCTGTCGTCCTCTCACGCGGGTGCGCTCGGGCCTGGCCGTGCGCGCCGGGGCACCCAGGCCGGACATCGGCTCGGTTGAGGCATTCAAGCGCACATTGATCGGCTCGCGATCGATTGCATTCTCGCGGGAGGGGGCGAGCGGGATCCATTTCGCGAAAATAATCGAGCGACTGGGAATCGCCGATCTCATCAGAGCGAAGGCGAAGATCCCGGCCGGAGGGCTCGTCGGCGAACTGGTCGCTGCCGGCGATGTTGAAATGGCGGTGCAGCAGATCCCCGAACTCCTGGCCGTGCCAGGGATTGAACTGGCGGGTCCGTTGCCGGAAGAACTGCAACAGGTGACTGTCTCCGCGACCGGCATCTTTTCCGGAGCAGAGCACCGCGACGCGGCGCAGGAACTGCTCGATTTCCTCTTCACGCCCAATGCCGCGCGCGTGCTCGCGGCGAAAGGCCTGGAGCCTGTATAGGAGCCAGGAGCCGGCTCTGAGCAAGGCACCGGCCTCTCCCGTGCGCGTTTTATCCCGATATTCTGCTTCTTTGACGGTGCCGGTTGAACGTTCCGGCAATGCAGTCCCGACCGTCGGAGCCGATCCTTGATTTAACTCAAATGATGGCTCGCGAGGCGGCGCAAAATATCTTTTTGGCGGAGACGCTTGAGAAGCGCTCGGGGTCGGCAGCGTGAACTGGCGCGGCTTTTCTTTCCGGCTGCACACGCGGGGCGCCGCTTCGGTTCCCTCGCTGACAAGTCGCCCAACATTCGAGGAGCGACGGATGCCCACAAAGGAGGAAATGATCAAACTGGTGCACCGGGCGCTCGAATTCGAGCCGCGCATCAATCTCCATCGCTTTCCGGTCACGATCGGTTTCATCGACGGCGCTGTGATCCTGGAAGGTGAAGTCGAGCGCCTTGCAGCAAAGAAACTCGCTCTCGAACACGCAGCGGCAATTGAAGGGGTGCGCGGCGTTATCGACCGGCTTCACGTCGCGCCATCAGAGCGCAGGGGCGACGGTGCAATCCGAGATTCGCTGGATGGCGCGCTCCTGGCACAGGCGGAGCTGCGCGACTGCACCATACGTTCGCGCGCCAAGGGCCGTGTGGAGACGCTGCGCGACGCGGGCGCCAGCGGTGAAATCGAGGTCGAGGTCAAGGATGGCATCGTGAGTCTCGAAGGCCATGTCGTAAGCCTCTCCCACAAGCGCCTCGCCGGCGTGCTCGCCTGGTGGGCGCCCGGTTGTCGCGACGTCGTGAATTCGCTCGATGTGCAGCCGCCCGAGGACGACACCGACGACGAGATCCTGGACGCCCTGCGGCTGGTGCACGAAATGGACCCATTGGTGCAGGCCAGCCAGATTCGAGCCACCTGCCGCGATTACGTTGTGACACTCAACGGCTTCGTCCGCACCGAGGAAGAGCGGCGCCGCGCCGAGGACGACGCTTGGTGCCTGTTCGCGGTGGACAACGTGCTCAATCGGATCGACGTGCGCCGCTGACTGCCGCGGTGAGCGGTGAGCGGACCAAAACGCCGGTGAAACGCGAAACGTATCTGGCCGCGGATCAATGCAGATGAACGCGGATAAGAGAACCTGCAGTAGTCGGAAACATTGTTGTTGATCTGCGTGTATCGGCGGCCAACAGGATTTTGCTCGGCACCTGGGATGTGATGGATATGACCGAAGCCGCGATACGAGATCGCGCGTTTGTTGCGGCCTATCGGCGCCTACTCGAGTCCGGCGAGCTGCGGCGACGGGCCGACGCGGCATATGAGCGCCTGGCAGATTGCGACCTCTGCGCGCGCTACTGCCGCGTTGATCGCCGCAAAGGCATCGAGGGCGCGGTGTGCCACACGGCGATGCGGGCCGTGGTCGCGAGCCATGGGCCACACCATGGCGAGGAAGATCCGCTGCGCGGGCACGCCGGATCCGGCACGATCTTCTTCAGCTGGTGCAACCTGCGCTGCGTTTTCTGCCAGAACTGGGATATCTCCCAGCGCGGCGCCGGACACGAGGTGGAGCCGGCCGCCATCGCGGACAGGATGCTCGAGTTGCAGCGACTGGGCTGCCACAACATCAACTTCGTGACGCCGAGCCATGTCGTCGCGCAAATCGTCGCCGCTGTTCACGACGCTGCGCAGCGCGGTCTCACCGTGCCCCTTGTCTACAACACCAGCGGCTACGACAGCGCTGAGGCGCTGGCGCTACTCGACGGCATCGTGGATATCTATATGCCGGACATGAAGTACGGCGATTCGGCCCTGGCACGCAAGTATTCCAAAGTACGCGGCTACGTCGAGGTAAACCGCGCCGCCGTGAAGGAGATGCACCGGCAGGTAGGCGACCTCGTGCTGGACGCGCGGCACAGGTGGTCCGCTTTTTGGCGACCGAAATCTCGCGGGACACGTATCTCAACCTGATGGACCAGTACCGGCCGTGCTATCGCGCGGACGACTACCCCACCCTCGACCGCGCGCTTACACGCCGGGAGTATGTGGAAGCGCTAACGCTGGCGGAGCAAGCGGGGCTCAGACGCCTCGATCACCGGATGGAGCACCGGCGGGCCTGGAATCAGGCCGGCGCTCGCGACCTCACGTCAGCCTGAGCCCCGACACGACCCGACACCCGGTTGCCACGGAGAAGATAAATCCTTTTCCCCAAGGGGTTGCGTAGTTTTGAGGGTGGCTTGAAATCACCGGGCAGCGCCCGTGGCGTTGCACTTCAGCTCCCCGGACCCGATGAGCGGCCGGCACCCGCTATGTAAGACCTTCGTAAGAGTGCCCCTGTATTCTGTCTTACGCCTACAGGTTGTATTCCCGAGGGAGATGACGGTCATGTCCGGGAGGAGCGCAATGAGAATTCTCGTCGCGGCATTCGCCGCGTTGTCCCTGCTGTCACAGAATGCGCACGCCGCCGAGAAACTCCTGGAACAGGAGACGGCGAAGGCGCTCGCAGCGGGCGAGCCTGCCGCCGTAGTCAAGGCCCTGGAAAAGAAGGTCGACGCCGGCAACGTCGTCGCGGCGCTGGAGCTTGGCTTGATCTACCGCGACGGCAAAGGCGTCGCTCAGGATTACGCCAAGGCGCGCAGATTTCTGAAAATCGCCGCCACACCGGCTGAGATCCGCCTGTGGTACAAGTACGGCGTCGCCGAAGCACAGTGCGCGCTCGCCGTAATGCTGCGTGACGGCATCGGCGGGAAGGCCAACGCATCAGCGGCGGTGCCCTGGTTCGAGAGCGCGGCACAACAAGGCCGGCTGCCGGCTCAGCAGGCGCTGCCGCAGATGTATTTCAACGGCACGGGCATCAAGCGTGATCCGGAACGCGCCTTCATGTGGTCCAGCATTGCCGCGGCCTCGGCCAGCGGCGCGGCGCAGAAGGAGATGGAGCAGATACGCGATCTCGCACAAAAGCAGCTTGAGCCCAAGCAGCTTGCCAGGGCCGGCAATCTGGTGAAAAACTGGAAGCCTAAGACCGGCTAACCATTGTGGGCCGCGGGTCGGGTTCGATTTTCCATCACGGAGCGTCGAGGCTGACCCGGAAGGAGGGTCGTCATCTCGTGCTTTTTCCGGCCGGCGCGAGGACGCTTAGAACGTCATCAGAGCGAGTGATCCAACCCATCTTCGACTCGAAATTGTAAAGCGTCGCCTGACGCACGAAGTCCGGCCCTGTGTGATCCATGGCGTCCTCGACCAGGATCGGCCAGAACTCCCGGAAATAGGCTTCTCGCGCCGTGCTTTCGACGCACACGTTGGTTGCGACGCCCGTGAAGATAAGGTGACGGATGTCGAGACCGTTCAGCAGGCTTTCGAGATTTGTGCCGGCAAAACCGCTATAACGAGTTTTCTTCACCACAAGATCGACGGCCTCAGGCTTCAGTTCGTCGATGATCTGCCAGCCCCAAGTGCCCTCGACGATCAGCTTGTTGCGGTCGGCCGGGCGCTCCTTGATCATGCGGATCGCCATCTGCTTGCGAATATTTGGTGATTGCGGACCCCCCGCATCGCTGAGATCCGGCTTGTAGCCGAACTGCAGGTAGATCACTTTCACGCCCGCCCGCCGCGCGGCGGGGAGCAGCCGTTTGTTGGCCTCGATGACGGGCCGTGTGCGCGACTCATCGATACCCGTGCCAAGGTCCAGCATGCCGCCCTTGGTGGCGTAGGCATTTTGCATGTCCACCACAATGAACGCTGTGCGCCGGAGATCGATCTCCACGTCCTGCGGACGAGCTTTCAGGGTCGCCATTTCGATTCACAATTCACGATTGATGATTCACGGAACTTCTAGTGATTGATGACCTTCCGGTAATCCGCCGACGGGGTATGCCGCGCCGGCCATCTCACCCCGTCCTCGAATCGCGCGAACACGCTGGCGTGGCGGGCAAAGCCCCCCTCGAGCAACGCGACCGACACGATCTCGACGATCGCCGCATCATCGAAGCCGGCATCGCGCAGCGCCTGAAACTCATCGTCGGTCATCTGCTCGTTCAGCGTGAGCTTGCGGGCCACGCGGAACACTGCCTTCTCCATGTCGGAGAGCTCCGCGTTCTCGAAGTCGTGCAGTTTTTCGACCTCCGCCGCATCCATTCCCATGCGGTCGATGAGGTCCGTTTTATGAAAGTTCACGCAGCGCGGGCAATCCGTCGCCACCGCGCACACCATGGCAATCCGATTCGTGAGCTCGCGCGGCACATGACCTTTCACAACTTCGAGCTGCTTCTGGAGCTCCCACCACGCCTTGAGCAGCCCCGGCACGTTCGCGAAAAACCCGAAAAGCGGGCCCAGCCAGCGCGGATCCTTCATCCGGCAAATTTCGTCGTAGACCTGTTCCACCTCGGTCGAACCCTCCCCTGGCTTTACCAGGATGACCGGGCTTGCTTTCGCCCCACTCATTTCCGCCCTCCTTCACAGAGCGCCGCTTCGATGAAATATCGATAAATCCTAGCACAGGACTTGCCGCATCCCTCGCCCATCTGCCATTGCCACGACACGGCTCAGCAGCCTCTCCCTTCAGCACCCTCCCCGCTAAGTCGGGGCGCGCGCCAGGCCTCACCTGAGCAGAAGCGGCACTCCGCACAGGATGAGCGTCGCACCCACCAGACGACGGAAAGTGATCTCGCTCAACCTCACGTGAATGCGATCGCCGATATAAATGCCCAGGAGCATTACCGGAAGAATCGCCGCGAATACGATCAGCGCGTCGCGCGTGAACTCGCCCGTCGCGTAGTAGCCGATACCGCGCACCAGGCTCAAAGTCAGCAGCATGGCCGACATGGTCGCGCGGAATGCCTCCTTGGCCAGCGAGCGCGCATCGAGGTACATCGCGAAGAATACCGTGCCCATGGTCCCGAAAAGCGTGCCGACAATTCCGGAGAGCGTGCCCGCGAGCGGACCGAAACCGCGTGGAGCCCGGCGCGACGAGGCAGGCCTCCACGTCGACCACAGCACGTAGCCCGCGTAGGCAAGAATCAATCCGCCCAGACCGCGCGCCAGCGTGCGCGCATCGAGCATCGTAAAGAAATAGAGCCCGATCCCGACGCCAGCGACGCACCACGGTATGAAGGCGATGAAGTCCCGGCGGGCGACATACTCGCGGTCGTGCCCCAGGATTGCGATCGATGAGGTAACGCCGAGCAGCGTCCACACCGGTATCAAGATCTTGAGCGGCAGCACCAGCGCAAGCAGCGGCATGCCAACCGCGCCCCCGAAGCCGGTGCTGCCGCGTAGCCCGAAGGACAGCAGCACCACCGCGACGCTGTACGCGATCTCGAAGCCCGACAGTGACTGCATCATATTCCAGGCTCGACGACGGGACGCCGGCGCGGCCGTCGATTTCTGATGGCTTCGCCCTGGAAAAACGGCCGCTTCCGCAATTGACTCGCTCCCGCTGATCGCCCATCATCTCTCGCTTCCTGTCGCCCAGGCCGTCAATTTGCGAGCAGGAGGAGAGCCCAATAGCAATCGTATCGCGCCTCGCACGAAGTCTGTCGGAAAATTTGCATTTGGATCGCTTTGCCCCGTCAGCACGGGCGGCCGGGGAGCGGCACCGAAACCGCCGGGTTTGGGTTGAGCGACGGAGCCTTAAGCTGGCCGAACATTTCGCTTCAGGTTTTGGGTACCGGTCGCGGACCATGAGTCACGACTTACAATTCGATTGCAGTCATTTCTTCGAACAGGGAACAACATGAAAGCCGGTCAAGCAGTCATCGAAACCCTGCGCGCCGAAGGCATCGATCATATCTTCGGCATCGTGGGCCTCACCACGAACAGCATGGTCACGGAGCTCTATGGGCGGAGCGACATCCGCTTCGTGGATCCCCGCCATGAGGAGGCCGCGGCCTTCATGGCCTACGGCTTCGCGCGCGCGTCGGGACGGCCGACCGCGTGCATGACGACCTCAGGACCGGGCACGATCAATCTGCTCACCGGGATTGCGCTTGCCTACAAGGGCCGTGCCCCGGTAGTCGTCATCGCCGGGGATGTTGCCCGGGAATTTCTCGATCGCGACGGCAATCAGGCTTTCGATCTGCTGAACATCTTCAAGCCGGTCACGTGCTTTGCGCGCCAGGTTCACACGACGGCGCGCGTGATCCCGACGTTGCACGATGCCTTCCGCGCAGCTCTGTCCGGTGGGCGCGGACCCGCGTTCGTGGGCATACCACGGGACCTGCTGGACAACGAGACGATCGACGTGCCAGTCGCCCCGCCCGAGTCGTACCGCCCGGTTGCCGCACGGCTAATGGGCGACCCGGAAGCGATCGCGCGTGCCGCCCAGCTCCTGGCGGGCGCCCAACGCCCTCTGTTGTTGGCAGGGGGTGGTGTGATCGATTCGGATGCAAGCGAGGACGCGGTCGCGCTCGCCGAACACGCCGGCATGGCGCTCGCCGCATCCTATGCGCATAACGACGCCATCCCGAACAGCCATGGGCTCTATATCGGCACGCCAGGCTGGCGCGGCGCCGCTGAGACGCTCGAAGCGATCCACCGTGCCGACGTGATCCTGGCGCTCGGATGCCGGTTGAGCCAGTCGACAACGGCGTGGGACGATAGCGTGGTCAATCCGCAGACCAAAATCGTGCAGGTCAACATCGACGCTCAGGAGATCGGCCGCAACTATCCTGTCGCCGTTGGAATCGTCGGTGACGCGAAAGCCGTCGCGCAGCAGTTGCTTGAGGCGCTGCGCGAGCAACGTTCAGCCGGCAAGGGTGATCCTGCCTGGCGCAAGGAAATCGAGTCGCTAACCGCGCGGCGCAAGGCGCGGCTTGCAGCCGAGCTCGAGCTTAAAGGCGACCCGATGATGCCGCAGCGCGTGTTCCCGGAGCTCACCAAGGCGCTCCCCCGGGACTGCATGGTGACGCTGGATGCAGGCGTTGCACCGGGGCTCGCATACCAGCGCCTCCACTTCGAGCGGCCGCGCACCCTCTTCAATTACGCGGGACAGGGCGGGCTCGGTATGGGCTACTGCGTCGGCCTTGGAACGAAGCTTGGCAATCCGGACCGCCCGGCCTTGAGCATCCAGGGCGACGGCGGTTTCCTCTATACATCCGGCGAGCTCAACACCGCCGTACGCCACCGCATTCCCCTGGTGAGCCTCGTGTTGAATAACCGCTGCCACGGCTCCGAGAAAGCGCAGCAGAAGAACAACTTCAGCGAGCGTTATGTGGGCGTCGATCTCGACAATCCCCGCTTCGACAAGCTCGCCGAGGTTTACGGCGCGCGCGGTTTTCACGTGACGCGCCCCGACGAGATCGCCGATGCCGTCACGGCCGCTTTCAAATCGGGCGGCCCTGCCGTCATCGAGATTCCTGTGGCGGAGCACTTTCCTCCGCCCACGAAGGGACCCGGCGCGTCCTAGGCCGCCATACTTCGCCGCCACGCCGCTGGAGTCTCTCCCAGCTCGCGTTTGAATGCGCGGTTGAACGCCTGCTCGGAGTCGTAACCGATATCGGCGGCGATGCGCGCGATGCTCGTCTGCTCCTCGCGCAACCGCTGCGCGGCAAGGGTGAGGCGCCAGCGCGTGAGATATTGCATTGGCGGCTGGCCGAGCATGTCGGTAAAACGCTGGGCCAGCGCTGAGCGCGAGAGCCCTGCTTTCTCGGCCAGCTCGTCCACTGTCCAGTCGTGCCCCGGGCGCTCGTGCATGAGCGCCAAGGCCCGTCCCACGAAACGATCGCGCAATCCCGCAAGCCATCCGGTGGTGCCGTCGGGCAGCGACTCTATGTAACGGCGCAGCCCCTCGACGAAAAGCAGCTCGGAGAGCTTGGCGAGCACTGTGATGCCGCCGGGCCGCTGAGCCGCCGTCTCCAGGTTGCCCGCCTGCATCAGGTTGCGCATCCAGCCTACGCCGGGCCCCTCTCCGAGTGGAATGCGCAGGATGCGCGGCAGCGAATCGAGCAGCGGACCGCTCAAGCGCTCGTCGCAGATCAGGAAGCTGCACCCGAATCGGGTCTTCTCGCCACCGCCCCCGTGATCCACCCGCATCAACCCGTTGGCCGCCGCCGGCTGGACGAGATTGGCCGCCGGAATGGGTGTCAGGGTGAGATCGCTGCCCATGAGATGGCTGTCGTCCCGCGACATCATGACGATGTCGCCCGTTTCGAGCTCGACCGTCTCGCCCCCGGAAGCCAGCCGCGCCTTGCAGCGGCCTTCCGTAAGAAGATGAAAGAAAATGACATTTCCCCCAGGCGGGAGCGGGTGCGTGACTGGACGCCGGCCTTCGGACAGCACGCACCAGGGCGCCGTGAACTCGGCGTCGAGAAACACGGCCCCGGTCAGGCGCAATACCCCGAGGGCATCCGAAAGGGCATCCACGCGCGGATGGTAGGGCAAATCCGGAGCCTCAGGCAAAAATCCTGGACGCGCGGTGAGGACCGGGGAAGCCCGGATCGGGACAATACAAAACCTGAATGCCGGCCGTGCGTGGAGAGGACCGGCTCACTACCAGAGGAGAACGCGGGATGAAAGTTACTGCACTGAGGCACGCAGCTAAGCAGGGGAAGACGAATTGGGTTGCCCTCGCGCGCGAACTTGGCAAGGTGTTCGGCGAGCGCGCCGCGAGCGCGGACCACGAAGACCGGTTCGTCGCGGAAAACTTCGCGGAGCTGAAAGCAAGCGGACTGGTTTCGGCCGGCGTTCCGGCGGAGCTGGGCGGTGGCGGCGCAAGCCACGCCGAGATGTGCGAGGTCCTGCGTGAGCTCGGGCGCCATTGCGGCTCCACGGCGCTCGCCTTCTCGATGCACACGCACCAGGTGATGACCAACGCGTGGCGCTGGCGCCACGCCAACGCGCCCGTCGAGGGGCTGCTCAAGCGCGTCGCCGCCGAGCGCATCATCCTGCTCTCCAGCGGGGGCTCGGACTGGCTGCAGGGCTCGGGCACTGCCACTCGGGAGGATGGCGGCTTCCGCATCCACGCCCGCAAGATATTTACCAGCGGTGCACCCGCGGGCGACCTGTTTCTCACCAGCGCAGTCTATGAGGACCCCGAGGCGGGCCCGACGGTGCTTCATTTCGCCGTGCCGATGAGCTCGCGCGAGGTTCGGATCGAGTCCACATGGCGCGTCATGGGCATGCGCGGAACCGGGTCGCACGACGTCACAATAGACGGCTTCTTCGTGGCGGACGCCGCCGTGGGCGGCAAGCGGCCCCAGGGCAAGTGGCACCCCTTGTTTCACATCATTTCGATGGTCGCGATTCCGTTGATCTACAGCGTCTACGTCGGCGTCGCCGAGGCCGCGCGCGACCTGGCACTCTCTTACGCGTCCAAGCGCCGGAGCGACCACCACCTCCTCCAGCTCGTCGGCGGCATGGAAAACGAGCTCGCCGCGGCGCGGGTCGCCCTGGCAGACATGATTGCCGCCGCCGGCTTGAATGAGCCGGGTCCCGTGGTGACAAGCCGCGTCTTCACCGACCGCACGCTCGTGGCGCGCTCGGCTATCGCGACGGCGGAGCAAGCAATGCTTGTCGCGGGCGGGTCGGCTTTCTACCGCGGCAACGGCCTCGAGCGACTTTTCCGCGACGTGCAGGCCGCGCGCTACCATCCGCTGCAGGAAGGCCTTCAGCACGAGCTGGCCGCTCGCGTGGCGCTGGGCCTCGACATCGACGGTGACCGATGAGCGCCGCCCTTGCCGTTGCCCGGGCGCAGCCCCGTGCTGGGACAGGCGACTTGCGCGCAGCGCTGGGTCAGTTTGCGACCGGCGTCGCCGTGGTGACCACGCGCGGTCGCGATGGCCGCAGCGTTGGGCTTACCATCAACTCCTTCTCGTCGGTGTCGCTGGAGCCGCCGCTCGTGCTGTGGTCGCTGTCGCGGCGGTCCTCGAGCCTTGCCGACTTCGCCGTGGCCCGCACCATCGCCATTCACGTGCTCTCTGCCGGCCAGGAAGCGCTCGCGCGCCGGTTTGCCGCACCGGGCGCCGACCGTTTCGCCGGGCTCACCCGCAGCATCGGCCCCAATGGCGTGCCGCTGCTCGAAGATGGCGTCGCGCGTTTCATCTGCACGCCGTGCGACCAGCATGACGCCG
Source organism: Betaproteobacteria bacterium SG8_41 (assembly GCA_001303585.1). Classification (GTDB taxonomy): domain Bacteria; phylum Pseudomonadota; class Gammaproteobacteria; order Burkholderiales; family SG8-41; genus SG8-41. The sequence goes on along the minus strand of LJTT01000044.1, from coordinate 12,546 downwards.
GGGATCACGTCATCTTCATCGCCCGTGTCGATCGCTATGAGCACGCGGGTGGCGCTCCCCTCGTCTTTCACTCCTCGCGCTTCTGCGGCCTGGCGCCTCTCGGCGCCTACTGGTGATGAGTACTGGTGATGAATACTGGTGATAAGGAAACGCCGCAAAATCTCAGGTGTTCGTCACCATTTCTCATCACCAGTACTCATCACCATTTCTCATCACTCTTTCAATCCAAGAAGAAAGGGCGGCCTAAGCCGCCCTTCCGTGTTCCCCTGGTCACCGGTCACCGACGCGAAGCGTCACTTCGCGTGCTGCGCTCCAATCTTCTTCAAGCGCGCCATCACTTCCGGCCCGACCACATCCTCGCCGAGCGTCTTCCACACCGGGGCGACCGCCTTCTGCCACGCCTTCTTCTGCGCGGCGTTCAACCGATGCACTTTCGTGTTGGAAGCCTCGATGGTTTTCAGGGCCGCAGCGTTCATTTTGTCTGCGTTTTCCCAGTTCCACTTGCTCGCCGCGTCGAGCGCCCCTTCCACGCCCTTGCGCACGTCGGCCGGCAGCCCCTGCCACCACTGCTTGTTGGCGCCGACGATGTAGAAGCTGTAGACGTATTCATTAAGGATGATGTGGTCGACGACCTTGTAGATACCGGCCGCCCGCCAGGCGTTGGGCGTCGGCTCGGCCGCGTCGATCACGCCCTGCTGCAGGGCGGAAGGAACCTCGGACCAGCTCATGGCGATGACGTTGGCGCCGATTGCCTCCATGGTCTTGACGAAGATCGGAGCCGACTGCACCCGGATCTTCTTGCCCTTCCACTGGTCCGGCGTTAGCGCGGGCTCGCGGCCTTTGTGGCCGAAGTCGCGCGGGCCATTCATCCACACGGCAACCGGCGTGATGTTCTTCGCTTCCAGGTCGGGCACGAACGCCTTGCGCACGACCTCATCCTTTAGAGCGGCGTCGATTGCCTCGGGACTCGAGAGCAGGAACGGCAGCAGCAGCACGCCGATCTTCGGCGCGACCGGAGAGTAAATGCCCGCAGTCGGCGAGATGATATGGGCCGAGCCGAGCTGCAGTCCCTGGATCTGGGTCTTCTGGTCGAAGAGCGTGCCGCTGTGATGCAATCTGACCGAGGCCTTGCTGCCGAGACGCTTCTCGATTTCCTGCTTCAGCACATCGAAGGTCTGGCCCTTCAGGCTCTTCTGCTGGGTGTCGTTCGACAGGATGATCTCTGCGGCGAGCGCGCTCGGAACGCCGAGCATCATTGCGGCGCACAGTACGGCGCCGACAAGGCTTGTGGCAATGCGTGTCAACATGGTTTCCTCCTTGGTATGCGTTTTCAGGGTCTTACTTGCCACCGCCGCCGGCGGAAACGCCGGCGGCTGTGTACTTGGACGCCCCCTGGGCATCATAAATTCATGAGCCGCGGCAAAAACAGCGACAGCTCCGGAACGTAGGTGACCAGGAGCAGGGTGAAGATCGTCGCCACCATCCACGGGATCGTCGCTCGAAATACGGAAACGACGGGCATGCCGGACACGGCGCTGCCGACGAAAAGATTCAAGCCCACAGGTGGCGTCACCAGCCCGAGCTCGATGTTCACCACCGTTATTATGCCGAAATGCACGGGGTCGATGCCAACCGCCTGCGCCGCCGGGAAGAGGATCGGGATGAAGATCAGGATCGTCGGCACCCCCTCCAGGAAGAAGCCCACCACGATCAGGAACAGGTTGATGATGAGCAGGAATTCGACGCGGGAGAGCTCCATCGCGACGATCGCCTCCGTGATCGCCTTCGGTACGCCGAGCTTGGTGATGAAGAACCCGAACATGACGGCGTTCGCCGCGATCCAGAAGATCATGCCAACGCGCGCGCTCGCGTGGACGAATGCCCGCGGAATGTCGCGCAGCCTGAGCTCGCGATAGAGGAAAAACCCGATTACCAGCGCGAGCGCGCTTGCCATGACCGCAGCCTCGGTTGGCGTGAAGATGGCGCCGCCGGCAAAATGCAAGGTGCCGACGTCGAACTCGGGAAAGCCGTAGATGCCGACCAGGATGAACAGCGGCAGCGTGAGTGCCGGCACGCTGTCGCGGACGGAGTGAAAACGCTCCGCGCGGCTGACGCGCGCCCGTAGCGCGTACTTCTCTTTTCGGGCCAGGACCCGGGCCGCCAGCATCATCGCGGCCCCGTATACGATGCCGGGCACGATCCCCGCGATGAAGAGATCCGGTATCGACGTCTCCGTGACGAAGCCGTAGAGCACCAGCGGAATCGAGGGCGGGATGAGAATGCCGATCGAGCCGGCCGTCGCGAGCGCCCCGATCGAATATTTCGGGGAGTAGCCCTCCTTGACCAGCGCCGGATACATCATGTTCCCGATCGCAGCGACGGTCGCGGGGCTCGACCCCGAAATGGAAGCGAAGAAGATGCAGGCAAGGACGGACGTCATTCCAAGCCCCCCGCGCATGTGCCCGACCAGCGCGTTCGCCAGACCGACCAGCCGCTTCACCAGTCCGCCGCTCTCCATGAACGCCGCCGCGAAGAAGAAGAACGGCACGGCCATGAGCGTAAAGTGGCTCAGGTTGGCGTAGACCTTCTGGCCCAGCACCGCCAGGGGGATTGGGCTGAACAAGGACGAGGCGACCACCACGGAGCCGCCCAGCGCCACGGCGATAGGCGCGCCGATGATGATGAGGGCGAAAAAGGTCGCGAAGAGAACGAACGCTTCCATGGCCGTCAGGCGACGCCTTCCTCGTGCTTCGACCGGCCACCGGCATCGGGATTGCGCACCCACTCGACGATCAGGATCACGTAGCGGATCGCAAACGCCGCCATCGTGACGGGCACGATGGCGTACGTAACCGCGTCGGGCACATTGGTCTCGATATCCCGGATGCCCATCTGGTGCACGAACTGCGTGTACTGCAGGCCGCAGTAGAAGAAGAACGACGTCAGCGCGAGCGAGGCCAGCATGCCGATGAGGTCGAGGATTCGGGCGCCGGCCCGGGGCAATATCACTGCGAGGATATCGACCCGGACATGCACGCCGTCGCGCACCGCCCGCGAGCCGCCGAACAGCATCGCCCAGATGGTCAGCGTCACGAAGACCGCTTCGTTCCACGGAAAGCCGGTATTGAAGACGTAGCGCAGAACGACCTGCATGACGCCGAGCCCCAGCGCGACGGTCGAAAGCAGAACAATGGCGCCCGTTTCGGCGTGCGCCAGCGCTCGATCGAGAAGCGCGAGATATCTCATCAGCCAGGACAGCGGACAGGAAACGGGTCCTGAATTATAGGGCGTCCGGCCACGCTTGCTTCATTTGCCATGAAAACAACAACCTTACGCCGAGCGCGTCAGGTATTTCCCCGACCTAGCGACGCCCAACACTGCACTCCCCCGGTATCCGCAGCACAAAGAATTCCTTCCCCGGCTCAACGAGATTCGCGTAATCGCGATGCTCATAAAGGCTGCTGTTCGACCCGGGTTCGAGCAACAGCGGGATCAGCCGCCGCGCCGGCTGCCGCAGCGGGATCCAGAGCGTCCCCGGAGCCAGGCGCACGAGAGCGTCACGATCTTCGATATTGATACTCGCGCTCGTTCGGCGTGGCTGAACTCCGGCGTGCTCACGCATTGAAATGTCTTGCACCGTGGCCCGGCACTCCCGCGGCTCACGGAGGACCTGGTAACGGATATGCTGGCGCTCCAGCACGGCCCTGATCGCGTCCTGATGGGCGGTGATCGCGTATGCGCTGGGCAGCTCGAGCGCGCGGGAGGGCACCATTTTCCCTGAATACGGAAAGGTCCGCTTCTCCACCTGGCTATCGGCGATGCGCCGCAGCGGTATGGAAATCGTCTTGCGGGCGGGGTCCGGCGCATAATTGGCAACGAGAAATACGCGCTCGCCGGCCTTCGGATTGCGCCACGCTCGTCGGGCAGCGCGGCTGCGTGCGGCGATTTCGCGATGCTGGGCGAGGCAGACCAGGATCACCGTGCGCAAGCTGAGGAATTGCCTCGCCGTGCGCGCTCGGATGTTGTGAGGGGTCGGATAGCGCTCCCCGGGGGGATCGAGCCGGGTCTCGACCAGCAGGGAGAAGGCCCCGTCCATGCCCGCGCGGTTGCGCAGATTCCGCAGCGTCAGGCTGCCGTGCGCGATGGACTGCCCGACATCCCGGATTTCTCCGACGTAGACACTGGCTCTCAGCCCGTCCTGTTGCAGGCGGGAAATGATCGCGGGGCGCACTCGTTCGCGGCTCACCGCGCGGATCGCCGCGTCGATGTTCGGATTATTTGCAATCTCGATCTGCGCCTCGAAATCCGTCAGATACCCCTGCCGGGCGAGCGTCTCGGGCTTGTAACTCGTCGCCTCGTGCAGGTCGATGAAGACGTCCGGTTGCCAGCGGACGAGAATGTCCACCAGCGCCCGGTTCTCGGGCGAGGTCAGGGCGCTAACGTTGATGGTCCCCGCTTTGACCCTCTCCCCCGTTTCCCGGCCGTCCGGGTTGCCGACCGGGACGAGAATGAACTCCATCAGACCGAGCAGCCCCCGCGGCGAAGCGTTCACGAGGTCTCGCGCCAGCATCAGGATCGCCTCCCCGCCTGCGGGCTCGTTGCCATGCAGGGAACCGACGACCATTACGCGCAGCAGCTCCCCCGGCGCGCTGCCGCCAGCGAGCGCCTGTAGCGCTGCCGACACGAAAAGCGCATCGAGCGGTTTTCCGCTAGCCGATACGCCGATGGTCGCGCGCCTGGCGCGCGGCTCGCGTTTTTCGACGACCTTCAGGAAAGATGAAACTTCAGCCGCCGACGTGACCCGCGCATAACCGCTCTCCTCCAGCGGCGTTTGCAGTGGAGCCGAACCACTCACCTGGACAGGCAACCACAGGGCGGTCGCCCCGACGACACATGCGGCCCCTCGCGCGAGTGCTGCGGCATCCATAGCGTTTCGGCTCCCCCCGGCTAAAGGCAATTGCCGGCGACCCGTCGCAACCGGAATCCCGGCAGCTGCGGCTGCCTTCCAGTCGCCCGTCCTTGCCACGCCGTGGCGCCATTAATATCACCGATCGGTCGTCATCGCCTAGATGATCTGGTTCTGCTGCATCAAAACCCGCTGCAACGCAGCGATCTCCACGGCGCGCGGCTCAACACCCGCCTTGATGGCCAGCGCAGCTGCCGTCCCGGTCGCCTGCCCCGTCATCATGCAGGCCGCCTGGGAGCGCGTGCAGCCCTGCGCAACGTAATCGGCCGAGATGCAACGCCCCGCGACGAGCAGGTTCCTGATGCCGCGCGGCAGCAGCGAGCGATAGGGAATGTGGAACCAGCCCGATCCGCCGACTTCCGCCAGAAGCAGAGATTGCTTACCGTCCTTGTCGTGCACATCGACAACGCTGCCGTAGCGGCCGATACCGTCCTCGAAGTGCCTGCCGGAGAGCACGTCATCCTTGGTGAGGGTGTAATCGCCGACGATGCGCCGCGAGTCTCTCACCCCGACGGACTGCGCGGTGTGAACCAGGTAGGCATCCTCGTAGCCGGGCACATATTTGCGGTAGAACGCGGCCATCCGTACGGCAACGTCCCTCATGCCGATTGTCGCCCGGGTGAGCGCGTGCCGGTCCGTTGCGTCGACGTTGTAGGCCATGTCCATGTTGTGCGAAATGAGGTCGTACCGGAAGCTGCCGTTGCGGAACATGGGTCGCGCCATGTAAGTAAGGGTCTCGGGATTCACTTTTTCCAGGCCGTAGGGGATGGGGTACTCGTCGCGCTCCACTGCTTCACGTATCTTGGCCTTGAACGGCAAGACCGTGATCGGCTTGCCCTCCTGCCGCAGTCGCAGGATGGTTTCGGCATATTCGTGATTGAATTCGTCCGGATGCCCCTTGATGTACGCCAGTGTCCGATCGAGCGCCACGCCTCCCATGACGAAGTAGAGGGTCATGGGCTGGCAGAGACCTGCTTCCGGATCACCCATTTCAAAACCGGCGCCCGCGGCCGCGCACACGTTGCCGTCGCCCGTCGCGTCGATCGTGACCTTGGCAGCGATCTCGATGCGCTCCTGGAGGTTTTCGATGATCGCGCCATTGACCGAACCATTCGAGAGCAGCAGATCGGTGGTCTGCGAATAAAACCACACGTCCACGCCGGCCTCGACCACCATCTGCTCGATCACCCATTTCGCAATTTCCGGATCGAAGAGCTGGCGCGCGGTCGCCTGCCCTTTCGATCCCCACGCCGAGCCGATCTCGAGCATCCGGTCGAGATACTCCTGGGCGATTGAGAACACGAGCTGCTCGTCGTCGAACGAGCTCTCGTACTGGGTGATCATCACCTTCTTGTGTTCAGCGCTACGAGGGGCCCGCATGTGCCGCATGGAGCGGATCATCATCACCATTCCGCCGGAGTGCGTGCCGCCGAGGTGATCGCGCTGTTCGACCAGCGTGACCCTCGCGCCGTTTCGGGCCGCCGCGATCGCAGCCACAAAGCCCGCCGTCCCTCCACCGACCACCAGCACGTCCGTCTGGAGCTTCTTGACCGCCTTCTGAATGGTCAGGCTCATTGCGCCAATCCTCCCGTCACAAGCCACGTCCCCTCTGTCAGGGGCCCTGCTGATTGTTAACCCGGGAACCCCGCAGTGAGCTTGATCTTCGTCAACCTAATCGCCTGCACGGTGCCGAACCGCCGAACAGGCGGCAAAGGGCCGCGCAACAAGAGCAAGGGAACATGTCGCGACCCTCGTCCATAGCAGCACTGCTCGCCGCGGCGCACGCCAGCGTACGCGGGAATCTCGCAGGTGAAACGTTACCCGCCCCGGCCGAAACGCGTGGAAATAAGCGGCCAGCAGAGGCTGAGCACGGTGAGGACGAAGAAGAAATCCACGATCGGGCTCTCGAGCAGCCGCCACCACTGATTGTCGAGAAGAATCATGGATTGGGAGAACGACTCCTCCACGAGCTTGCCGAGGATGAGACCCATCACCAGCGGTGCGGGCGCGAAGCTGTGGCGCAACATCACGAAGCCGATGAAGCCCGCGATCAACATGACCCAGACGTCCATCAGCGACGCTCCGTAGGAATACGAGCCGACCAGCGCGAAGACGAACACCGCCGGCCACAGGAAGCTGCGCGGAATGAGGGTGATGCGAGAGAAGACCTTGGCACCGGCCAGACCGATCACGAGGAACATGAAGTTGGCAAGCAGCATCGCCGCGAAGATTGCATAGACGAACTCCGGCGTCTGCTTCATCAGATAGGGTCCGGGACGGAAGCCGTGCATGATGAGCGCGGCAAGAATCACTGCGGTGGTGGCACTGCCGGGGATGCCGAGCGCGAGCGTCGGCACCATCGCGCCCCCGGTCGCCGCGTTGTTTGCGGCTTCCGGTCCCGCGATGCCTTCGGGGCAGCCGGTGCCGAACTCCTCCTTGTGCTTCGACCAGCGCTTCGCTTCGTTGTAGCCCATGATCGCCGCAACCGTGGCCCCCTCCGCCGGCAATACGCCGATGAAAGTGCCGATCCCGGACGAGCGCAGGATCGTGCCCCAGATGCGGCGAAAATCCTCGCGCGTGGGCAGCTTCACGACCACGGCCTTGATGCGTTCGTAGGCCTTGTCGGCGGCCTCCGACTGGTTGAGCAGTTCGGCCAGCGCGAACAGACCGATCAGCACCGGGACAAAGCCGATGCCTCCTGTCATCACCGGCAGATCAAAGGTGAAACGCTCGACCCCGGTGGTCAGGTGAATGCCCACCGTGCCAAGCAGCACGCCGACGGCGCCGGCGATCAGGTTTCGCACCGGCGACTTGCCGCTGATCGAGGCCAGCATGGACAGCGCGAAGACCGCCAGTGCAAAGTACTCCATGGGGCGGAAGGAGGTCGCGATCTTCGCAAGAAGCGGGGTCGCCACCAGAAAGATGATCAGGCTGAAAATGCCGCCGCTGATGCTGCTGATAGCCGCGATGCCGAGCGCGCGTCCGGCTTCACCGCGCTTGGCCATGGGATAGCCGTCGAACGCCGTGGCGACGGCGGGCGGCGCTCCAGGCGCGTTGATGAGAATCGCGCAGATCGAGCCGCCGAACGTGCCCGCGCAGTAGAGCGCCGCCATCATGGAGATGGCGGGGACCGGCTCCATGGAAATCGTGAAGGGCAGCAGCAGCGCCACGGCCATGGGCGAGCTCAATCCGGGCAGCGCACCCACGATGACGCCGATCAACACGGCCACGAAGATCAGGCCGATGTTCATGGGGTCGGCCATGAGCAAGATGCCCTGGAGCACGGCGTCCATCAGACGATCCTCATGGAAGCTTGATTCCCAAGATCCCCGGCTCGAAGTAGACGCCGAGGACATGGCCAAAGAGCAGCATCACCAGCGCCGGAAACAGCAGCACAAACGGCACGATGATTTTCCAGCGACGCTCGTTCCACAGCAAGGGCAGCCCGAGGCATACGCTCACCAGCACGAGAAACGTCCCGATCAATTGAATCGCGGCCACGGCAAGAACCAGGAAACCGCCAGTCAGGTAGACAACCGGATGTACGGGCTCGGAGCGCGCCTTGTCGAGAACTGCTCCACGTTTCCCGCGCAGCCGCTGCTCGAACGGAAGAACGAGCGAAAGCCCCGCGATGATCCATAGCAGCATGCGCGGGAAGCGTTCGGGCGGCACATCCTGCGCGAAAAGCGGGGAAACCTCGTCAAAGGTCGAGGTCACGTAATAAAGCGCGCCGCAGACCGCGAGCAGGACCACGCTGACAACGAGATCGGTGCGGTTGATCATATCGCGGGTACGCAACTATCCCGGGGCGGCGAGCGCGTCGCGCCCCGGGATGTTACCGTTCACTTCTTCTTCAGAAGGCCGAGATCGGTCAGCGCCTCGACTGCCTGCGCGTACTCTTCCCGGATATTCTTGGTCCACTCCTCATGCCCGGCAACGCTGTCCTCGACAGTGAGCCCGGAGCTCTTCAGGTAGTTGGCGAAGACCTCGTGCTTCATCGCCTTCACCATCGCCTTGGACAGGATTTCGACGCGGTCCATGGGCGTGCCGCTCAGCACCCAATAGCCGCGCGTCGTTGAGACCTTTACGGAGGCGCCGTTTTCAAACGTGGTGGGAACGTTCGGATACTCCTTCAAGCGCTTCGGCGCCATCACCGCCAGCGCGACGAAGGTGCCGTCCTGGACCTGCGACCCGCCCTCGCTCACGTTGGGCAGGGTAGCGTCGATGGCGCCGGACATGAGCGCCTGCACCATCTGCGCGCCGCTGCCGAACGGCACCACCTTGAACTTGATGCCCGCCGCCTTGGCAAAGGTGGCAAGCCCGATGTGCTCCGTGCCGCCCACCTGCGCGACGCCCCAGTTGAGAGCCTTGTCCTTGGATGCCGCTACGAGTTCCTTGAGCGTCTTGTAAGGGCTCTTGGCCGAGACGGTGATGAAAGTCGGGTCATCCATCGCCCGCGCGACACCCTGAACGTCACCGATCTTGAGCGGCGATTTGCCGCGCGCAATGGTATAGAGATGGGTTTGCGTGAGCGCCAGCACGGTATAGCCGTCGCGAGGCTTCGCCATCGCGTACTGATGCGCCTGGGCGCCGGAGCCGCCGCGCTGCGCATTCACCGACATGTCAACGCCGAGGTAGCGCCGGCTGCGAATCATCATCATGCGCGCGGTCGTGTCGGTGCCGCCGCCGTACTTGGAGTGAATGACGATTTCAATGGGCTGGCTCGGAAACTTTTCCGCCGCCAGCGCGAGCGGTGCGGCCGAGACGCACGCGAGAGTCGCGCCGATGATCAGCGCACGGCGGCGCAATACCGGATTTTGACGGATCATGATTGCAGCCTCCTGGAGTTTGTCTTGATTGTTACCGGCTTTTGAATGAAGCACCGGTCAACCGTATTGTAGTCGATGATGAATTCGATCGGCTCCTGCCATGTCCCGGCAATTGACCTGGATCAACTATCGGCGCTAAACGAGAGGTGACAGATTCTTCAGTGAATTCAACCGCAACTACATCTGTCGCGCATCGTTTACCGGAATATGAAACAACACGGGCGCTCTTTCGTTTCCTGCGGCGGCAACAAATACGGTGGATTCGCAGCTTCGGTCGCGTCTTCAGCGTATCAAGCCCTGTCTTCATCCGTCACCGCGATGACCCCAAAATACGGATGGCGCGCAATGGGCAATGATGGCGATTCACGCGTAATAATGATTGACGGGTAACCATCGGCCAGCGCTATCAACAGGAACCGCTCCTTTTCCCCCGATCCCTCATCCTTCATCTCTCCGTCTCACGCCCGTTCCATTTAGAATGCCAACAACGCTCCATGATCGCCACATCGAGACACCGCCTTGCCCGTCCTGGAAATTGTCAGCATCCTCGTGCTCACGGCCATCGCAGCGCTCTGGCTTGACAGCATCAAGGTTCGGGAAGGCGCCGTCCGCGCAGCCAAAGCTGCGTGTGCGGCAGAAGGTCTCCAGTTCCTCGACGACACCGTCGCCATTGCCGCCTTGAAGCTGGTCCGCGACCAGCGGGGTCGCCTCACGCTGCAGCGCACTTACGAGTTCGAGTACAGCGACACCGGCGACAACCGGATCAAAGGCAGCGTGTTATTGGTCGGACGCCGCGTCGTAATCCTCAATCTGGGTCCGGATGTCCCGCCCGACGAGCGGGCGTTGCACTAGAATTGAATTCCCGGAATTTTCCGGTAGCCCGGTATCACGCTAAACTGCGCGTCAAAGGAGGCGATGAAACATGACACAACCGAAAGCTGGCACAAAGGCGGCCGATGGTTACGACCACACCTTCAAGGCGATTCACGACCACGAGGTGCCCTGGGAAAGCGATGACGTTCGCGGCCTGTTGAAGCTCCCGCCCGGCGTGCAGGTCAAAGTGCTGAACTACGACCCGGTGATGAAGCGTATCGACATGAAGCAGCGTTTTCCGCCGGGATATGTCGAACCCGCGCACACGCACACAAGCTGGCATTCGATTCTGGTAACCAAAGGTCGCATGTGCGTCGCAGGCAAGGATCTGCGCCCTGGCGACTACGTGTTCGGCTGGGACATTCCGCACGGCCCCTATGAGTATCCGGATGGGTGCGAAGTCTTCATCGTCTACATGGGCGACGCGACCCACATCTGGCAGAAGGACGATCTCTTGCAGCACAAGAACGTCTGGAAGCCGGAAACCAAAGAAGGGGAAAAGGGCGTCACCGAGCACATCGAGAAGCGCAAGACCGGAAAGGTCTAGACGCAGTGGCCGTGACCGGTGACCCGCGGGTTGAGAGCAGGAAGGGCGGCTAACGCCGCCCTCCTTTTTTGGCGCTTCTCGTTAGCGCGGCACGACTCAGCGGCATAGAGGTTCCAGACCGTTCCCAGGCCATCGGTCACGGTAGTAGTAATTGCCGCCGATGAACGCCGAGTGGGCAAGCGAACGGAAAATCGGACTCTTGGCGCGCTTGGCGCCCTGGCGGTTTAATTTTGGTCCTGCTTCTCTCCGCGTCTCCGCGGTTCATTTGCTTATCTTGTCTGCGGCTGGTTGCTTCTTCGCTTCGCTTTCGAAAGATCGCGCGCGTACCGGGCCAAGGCTCGAGGCCCGCCAGCCCTTCGGGCAGCGATTCGTGAACGCCAATCACCAGAGCGCCCCCGGGCCGCAGACGTGAGACCACACGCTCCATCGCCTCGCGCTGCAGGGAAGGCGCGAAATAAGTAAGCACCGCATTACGGCACAAAATGAGGTCGAACAGGCCTGGCGCCACCTCCTTGCGGATATCCTGCTCGAGGAATTCGACAACGCGGAACTTCGGCCTGATGCAGAGCCGGTTTCCTTGACGAGTGAAGGCCATGGCACGCAGGCCCGGTGGCAACTCCTTCAGACTGCTAATGCTGTAGCAACCGGCACGAGCGCGCTCAAGCAGGCGCGCGTCGATGTCGGTCGCCACGATTCGCGGCTCGACTTCCGGAAAACGCTCCTGGAGGCGCAAGCGCCACACGACCGCAAGCGTGTAGGGCTCCTCGCCCGAGGCGCAGCAGGCGCTCCAGCATAAAAGCCCGCGTCGCGTCCGCCCAGCGCCAGCCAATGCAGGCAGCACGATTTCTTCGAGGTTTCCGAAGACGCCGCGATCGCGGTAGAAACGCGAGATGGGGATGAGGCAGAGCCGATCGAGGTTGGCCCACTCCGACGACTCGCGCTCTAGAAACTCACGATAAGCGGAAAGCCCCGGCAGGCCCAGTTCTTTCAGCCTTCTGCCAAGGCGTTTGCACACCAGCTTGTGCACCTTGCGAAAACCCAGCCAGCGCAGGCCGAGGCGTGGAAGCACCGCCTGCAAGAACGCGACGCATTCCCTGTCCGTCATTGACCGCCGTGATTTGTGAATGTTAAATCGTGAATCGACGTTCAGCTAGACCGCCTAAATCAGCCGCAGATAAATGCGGATGTAACAAAATGAAACAGCCGGGCGAGTCAGACAGGCAATGTCCGCTCCCGACTGCGGTTTCAACCGATCGACGCAACACATTGGGCAAATCGTTCAGCCGGTGTTTCGAAGTTTAGCGTTTTCCTCGGGCGTTCATTTAACCGCC
>LJTT01000111.1 GCA_001303585.1 Betaproteobacteria bacterium SG8_41 | reverse complement strand
TCATCGAGGTGGCCTTTGATGGCCGGGCGATCGATCGGCGACGGCAACAACTCAATCACTGAGTCGAGCGCGGCCTGCACGCCCTTGTTCTTGAAGGCGCTACCGCACAGCACCGGTACAATTTCGAGCTTGAGGTTGCGTTCGCGCAGCCCCGTCTTGATCTCATCGGGCGACAGTGTGCCTTCGCCGAGGTATTTCTCCATCAGCTCTTCATTGGCCTCGGCTGCGGCCTCGACCATCTTCTCGCGCCATTCCTTGCACGCGGCCTGCATCTCGGCCGGGATTTCCTTTTCCTCGAACTTCATACCCTGAGTGGCGTCGTCCCAATAGATGGCCTTCATCTTGACGAGGTCGACGACACCCTTGAAGTTGTCCTCGGCACCGATCGGCAGCTGAAGCGGCACGGCATTGGCGCCGAGACGCTCCTTGACCTGCTTCACCACGGTGAGGAAGTTGGCGCCCGCGCGGTCCATCTTGTTGACGAACGCAATTCGGGGAACCTTGTACTTGTTGGCCTGGCGCCAGACAGTTTCCGATTGGGGCTGCACGCCACCCACGGCGCACAACACGAAGATGGCGCCGTCCAGCACGCGCAAGCTGCGCTCGACTTCGATCGTGAAATCGACGTGTCCCGGTGTATCGATGATGTTGAAGCGATGCTCCGGGAAATTGCCGTCCATGCCCTTCCAGAAGCAGGTCGTGGCCGCCGACGTGATGGTGATGCCGCGCTCCTGCTCCTGCTCCATCCAGTCCATGACAGCCGCGCCATCATGTACCTCGCCAATCTTGTGCGAGACACCGGTATAGAAAAGGATACGCTCCGTGGTCGTGGTCTTGCCGGCATCAATGTGCGCCATGATGCCGATGTTACGGTAGCGTTCGATCGGGGTAGTGCGAGCCACGACGATATTCCTCTATATATATAAAGAGCGAGAGCCGGTTCGTTACCAGCGGTAGTGCGAGAAGGCCTTGTTGGCCTCCGCCATGCGATGCACGTCTTCACGCTTCTTGATGGCGTTGCCGCGCTTCTCGGCAGCGTCGAGCAGCTCATCGGCGAGGCGCGAGCCCATAGACTTGCCTCCCCGGCCGCGGGCGGCATCCGAGATCCAGCGCATCGCGAGCGCCGTCTGGCGCGCGGGGCGTACCTCGACGGGTACCTGGTAGGTGGCGCCACCGACGCGGCGGCTCTTCACCTCAACCAGCGGGCGAACGTTTTCAAGCGCCTGCGTGAACAGGTCAATAGGATCCTTCTTGGAGCGTTCGGCCATGATGTCCAACGCGCCGTAGACAATCTTCTCGGCGGTCGACTTCTTGCCGCTCTCCATCAGGACGTTGACAAACTTGGCAACGGCCTCGCTGCCAAACTTGGGATCGGCTGTAATTTCCCGTTTGGGAACTTCGCGTCTTCTCGGCATACGCTAACCTTAAGTGCTGTAAATAGAACGCCGCGCCGTGCGGGCGCGGCGTCAAACCATCCGGACTACGAAGACTTCGGGCGCTTCGCGCCGTACTTCGAGCGGCCCTGCTTGCGGTCCGCCACACCCGCGGTGTCGAGGGTGCCGCGCACCGTGTGATAGCGCACGCCCGGCAGGTCCTTCACGCGCCCGCCGCGGATCAACACCACGGAGTGCTCCTGCAGGTTGTGGCCCTCGCCACCGATATACGTAATTACCTCGTAGCCGTTGGTCAGGCGAACCTTGGCGACCTTGCGCAGCGCAGAGTTCGGCTTCTTCGGCGTCGTGGTGTACACACGCGTGCACACCCCACGCTTCTGCGGGCAACTCTGCAGCGCCGGCACCTTGCTCTTGCTCGTCAGGCGCTTGCGCCCCCTGGCGACCAACTGATTGACTGTAGGCATAAATCCTTTCCAGAAAACAAGCAGGCCGGCGGCACCGCCGGCCTGATTTGAGGGGCGCGATTCTAGGGATCGCCCCTTAAAGTGTCAAGGCCATTTCGGCCCTAAGTGGCCGAACCTGCCGGGGTTTTTGCCGGTTCCGGCACCTTGGCAGGCACCCGGAACCGGCCCGCCCGGAAACGCTAGGATCCGACCGCCTCTTCCCCGCCCCGCGCGGCCTTGGTTCCGGAGTACGCGGAGAGGGCTTGCTGGAGTTCCACCGCCTCTTCCTTGGCCTCCGAGCGCTTGCGCTTGCGTTCCAGGTGGTGCGCCAGGCCACTACCGGCCGGAATCAGGCGGCCAACAATGACATTTTCCTTCAGGCCCCGCAGCAGGTCGCGCTTGCCGGTGATAGCGGCTTCTGTAAGCACGCGCGTGGTCTCCTGGAATGACGCCGCCGAAATGAACGATTCGGTCGAAAGCGACGCCTTGGTGATGCCAAGCAGCATCGGCTCCCAGACCGCCTCCTTCTTGCCAGTCCTGGCGATCTCCTCGTTCTCTTCCTGGACGCGCGAGCGCTCGATCTGCTCGCCCGGCAGCAGCAGGCTGTCGCCCGGATCGACGACCTTCACCTTGCGCAGCATCTGCCGAACGATGACCTCGATGTGCTTGTCGTTGATGCGCACGCCCTGCAGCCGGTAAACGTCCTGGATTTCATCGACGATGTAAGCGGTCAGCGCCTCGACGCCGAGGAGCCGCAAGATGTCCGAGGCTACCGGCGCGCCGTCCACGATCACGTCTCCCTGCTCGACCGTCTCACCCTCGAACACGGTGATATGGCGCCCTTTCGGGATCAGGTATTCGTGCTCGGTATTGGCCTTGTCGGTAATGATCAGGCGCTGTTTGCCCTTGGTCTCCTTGCCAAACGACACCACGCCGCTGGTCTCTCCAAGGATCGCATGGTCCTTCGGCTTACGAGCCTCGAAGAGCTCCGCAACACGCGGCAAACCGCCCGTGATGTCGCGGGTCTTAAGTGACTCCTGCGGGATGCGCGCGAGGATATCGCCAACGCCGACCTTGTCACCGTCGTTGACCTGGATCGTCGCCCCCGGCGGCAGCATGTACTTGGCCGGAATTTCGGTGCCCGGAATAGTCACCGGTTTACCGCGACCGTCTACCAGCGTGATTACCGGCCGGATGTCCTTGGCCCCGGCACGGTGCTTGGCATCGAGCACGATGTAGCTCGACAAGCCCGTCACCTCATCGGTCTGGCGATTGACGGTCACGCCGTCGATGAAGTCCGCGAACACGAGCTTGCCCCCCACCTCCGTGATGATCGGATGGGTATGTGGATCCCAATTCGCGACCACGGCGCCGGCCTTTACCTTGGCGCCATCACCGACTGTAAGGACGGCACCGAACGGCACCTTGTATCGCTCGCGGTTGCGGCCTTGCTCGTCCTGCACAATGAGCTCGCCGGAGCGCGACACCGCCACGTGGTTACCGCTGGCGTGCTTGACGACCTTCAGGTTCTTCAGTCGCACGGTGCCGGTGGTCTTGATTTCGATCTTCGAGACCGCCGCCGCCCGCGAGGCCGCACCACCGATGTGGAACGTGCGCATCGTGAGCTGCGTGCCAGGCTCGCCAATCGACTGCGCGGCGATCACACCTACCGCCTCACCACGATTGACGAGATGCCCGCGCCCCAGGTCACGTCCGTAGCACGCGCGGCAAATGCCATAACGTGTTTCGCACGAGACCGGTGAGCGAACCAGCACCTGATCGATGTGCTTTTCCTCGAGCAGCGCAACGTGCCGTTCCTCGAGCTGCGTGCCATCGGCAATCAGTACCTGCTTTTCGTTACCCGGCTCCTTGATGTCCCCGATCACGACACGCCCGAGGATGCGATCGCGCAGCGGAATCACCACTTCACCGCCCTCGACCAGCGCGGACTTGGTCACGCCATTGGTGGTGCCGCAGTCGTCCTCGGTTACCACGAGATCCTGACATACGTCGACCAGGCGGCGTGTGAGGTAGCCCGAGTTCGCGGTCTTGAGGGCAGTGTCAGCCAATCCCTTGCGCGCGCCGTGCGTGGAGATGAAGTACTGCAGCACGTTCAGGCCTTCACGGAAATTCGCCGTGATCGGCGTCTCGATGATCGAGCCATCGGGCTTGGCCATCAAGCCGCGCATGCCAGCGAGCTGACGAATCTGCGCTGCCGAGCCACGCGCGCCGGAGTCAGCCATCATGTAGATCGAGTTGAATGATGGCTGCTTGACGGTGTGGCCCTTGGCGTCCGTCACTTCTTCGCTGCCGAGCTTTTCCATGAGCGCCTTGGCGACGCGCTCGGAGGTATGGGTCCAGATGTCCACGACCTTGTTGTAACGCTCGCCATCAGTGAGAAGACCGGAGGCATACTGGTTCTGGATGTTCTTCACCTCGGTCTCGGCGTGACCCAGAATCTCGGCCTTCTCGGCGGGAATCTGCATGTCGTCCATGCCGAATGACACTGCCGCGCGCGTCGAGTAAGAAAAGCCCGTGTACATCAACTTGTCGGCGAATATCACCGACTCCTTGAGCCCGACGGTACGATAGCAGGCATTGATCAACTCGGAGATGGTCTTCTTCTTGAGGTCTCGGTTTACGAGCTCGAAGGACATCCCTTCCGGCAGGATCTCGGAGAGCAGCGCCCGGCCGATAGTCGTGTCATAGAGCTTCGCCGACTCGTGGGGCTTGCCCGCGTCGTCGAACCGGACTTCCCGAATGCGCACCTTGACCTTGGCCTGCAGCGCCACCGCACCGGAGGTATACGCGCGGTGCACCTCTGCCACGTCGGCAAATGCCTTGCCCTCGCCCTTGGCATTGATGCGCTCGCGTGTCATGTAGTAGAGACCGAGCACCACGTCTTGCGACGGCACGATAATCGGGTCGCCGTTGGCGGGCGAGAGCACGTTGTTGGTCGACATCATGAGGGCGCGGGCCTCGAGCTGCGCCTCGACCGACAACGGAATATGAACCGCCATCTGGTCGCCATCGAAGTCGGCGTTGTACGCCGTGCAGACGAGCGGATGCAGCTGAATAGCTTTGCCTTCTATCAGCTGTGGCTCGAACGCCTGGATGCCGAGACGATGCAGCGTTGGCGCCCGATTCAGCAGCACCGGATGCTCGCGAATGACCTCTTCAAGGATATCCCATACCTCGGGACCGGCCTGCTCGACCATCTTCTTGGCCGCCTTGATGGTGGTGGCAAGCCCCTTTGACTCGAGCTTGGAAAAGATGAACGGCTTGAATAGCTCCAGCGCCATCTTCTTCGGCAGCCCGCACTGGTGCAGGCGCAGCGTCGGGCCGACCACGATGACCGAACGACCGGAGTAGTCGACACGCTTGCCGAGCAGGTTCTGGCGGAAGCGACCCTGCTTGCCCTTGATCATGTCGGCCAGCGACTTCAACTGGCGCTTGTTTGCACCGGTGATCGCGCGACCGCGCCGGCCGTTGTCGAGCAGCGCGTCGACGGCTTCCTGCAGCATGCGCTTCTCGTTGCGCACGATGATATCCGGGGCGTTCAGATCGAGCAGGCGCTTCAGGCGGTTATTGCGGTTGATGACGCGCCGGTAGAGATCATTGAGATCCGAGGTCGCGAAGCGGCCGCCGTCGAGCGGCACCAGCGGGCGCAGCTCCGGCGGCAGCACCGGCAGAATCTCAAGCACCATCCACTCCGGGCGGTTGCCGGAATTCAGGAACGCCTCGATCACCTTGAGTCGCTTGGTGAGCTTCTTGATCTTGGTCTCGGAACCGGTCTCGGCGAGCTCGCCACGCAGGCGCTTGGCCTCGTCCTCGAGATGGATGCCCTTCAGCAGGTCGCGGATACCCTCGGCACCCATGCGTGCATCAAATTCGTCACCGTACTGCTCAAGCGCATTGAGGTAGGCGTCCTCGGAGAGCAACTGAGCGCGCTCGAGCGGGGTCATGCCCGGGTCGATGACGACATAAGCTTCGAAGTAGAGCACGCGCTCGATATCGCGCAGCGTCATGTCGAGCATGAGCCCCATGCGAGAGGGCAGTGACTTCAGGAACCAGATATGGGCAACCGGCGAGGCCAGATCGATATGACCCATGCGCTCGCGCCGTACCTTGGAAAGCGTCACCTCCACACCACACTTCTCGCAGATCACGCCGCGATGCTTCAGGCGCTTGTACTTGCCGCACAGGCACTCGTAGTCCTTTACCGGTCCGAAGATCTTGGCGCAGAACAGCCCGTCGCGCTCCGGCTTGAACGTGCGATAGTTGATCGTTTCGGGCTTCTTTACCTCGCCATACGACCACGAACGGATCTTCTCGGGCGATGCAAGCCCGATACGGATGGCGTCGAAATCTTCCTGCTTGGCCTGCTGCTTGAAGAGGTTGAACAAGTCTTTCAAGGTTGTCTCCTGCTCGCTTAAGCGATGCGTATGCTGTTCCGGTTCGCGCTGGCGTGTGCGTTTGCCGTCTATTCCTGCTCGAGTTCGATGTCGATACCGAGCGCCCGGATTTCCTTGACCAATACGTTGAAGGACTCGGGCATTCCGGCCTCCATGCGGTGGTCGTTCTTCACGATGTTCTCGAAGATCTTGGTGCGTCCCGTCACGTCGTCGCTCTTGACGGTCAGCATCTCCTGCAGGGTGTACGAGGCGCCGTAGGCCTCGAGCGCCCAAACCTCCATTTC
>LJTT01000003.1 GCA_001303585.1 Betaproteobacteria bacterium SG8_41 | reverse complement strand
CCGGGATCGTTGTTCTCAGATTCCGGCTCCGCGGCGTGCCACTAAGCCACTACCAATTGAACTAGTTCATTCTTACTCGCACAGACTCCCGACGCCGGCTTGGCGAACGAGTCTCGGGTGAGTAGGATCTCGCGCCCATTTTTGTTCCTTGGCGGCAATCTCCGGGGCCTTGCTCTTGGGCATCAACTGCGGCCGCTCCAAAAATCAAGAAATCCCCATAAAACAACTTAGTAGCGAAAAATGCGTCGAAACCTATCAGTTTGAGAGGTTTTTAGGCTCCTAACGTTATGAATATATGACGATAGTAGTCGCTGTGGATAACTTTTTCTGAGGCACAATTGGGGTGCGTGCCGGCAAGAAAATGCGCGATAGAGGGTTCTCGGCACATTCGAGGGCCGGCCTTCTGATGATCCGGGGGGAACGTTTCTGGCGAATTTGCATTCTTCGCTTTCTTCGCCACCAGGCCAGCCGGCAACACTTGCGGTCCGCCTCCGAGGGAGAACGGATTGTTTGCCGGCTGCCTGGCATTCTTTTCGGCGAAACGTTCCGGGCACCAGGAAATAAGTAAAAAAATTGCTCGAGGTAAGAACGATGGATTGGATCTCGCATTTCCTGAAGGATTTCTCACCTGCGGCAACGTTTCGATCCAAGCTGGAACGCTTGGAGAAGGAAAATGACTTTCTCAAGCGTGAAAACAAGATATTGAAGCTGCAACTTGAGGCTTCGCAAAAGCTGGTGCCGCTGCCCGCTACGAGCGCGACTTACGGTCCGGACGACCACCCAAATACGGATTCAATAAATCCGCACGCGCAAGAAATTCTGTTATTTGTCTCTCGAAGCGAAGACGTAACGCCAGCGGAAATCGCCAGTGTTCTTTCCATGCCAAAAGCGCTGGTCGAGCGGCACCTCAACAAGCTCACGCGCCTCGACCTCGTTCAGGGGCCCTGCGCGATTGGCGAAGAACCCCAGTACTTCCTGCAGCAGAAAGGCAGGGAGTACCTTCGCCTTCATGGGCTGATTTGAGGTTTGTCCACGGAATTCAGCTCACGCCTACCAGGATAGCGGCGGTTACGGCGCTCGGGAGCAGATCGCCGGTCCGTACCATGGGATCTGAAGCTTTACCAGATCCGGATTTGCAGACTTTGGACGACGTGGTCCCCGCGAGGAGGGGCAAACCCGATGTTGACGTCCTCTGAGGAGGCTCGCGCGCTGCGCGCGGGTGAGCCGTTACCGGCCGAGAGGATCATTGCACGGCGGGCGGCGGGAATTCATGCCATCCGCAGGGAGTGCATCATCCGCATGCTTCAATCCGGCGTGAAGGTAGGCACGCTGGATATCGCTTGGGACGATACGGAAGAAACAACCCTGAGCGAAAAAGTAACCGGTGTGGAGCACAAGCTGACATTATGGGGGCGCCGTCGCGTAGTGGGAAAGTTTCCGGACCTCTGGCGGGTGTGCTATCCGGATGACGAGGAACTCAAAGCCGAAGTCGATAACGAGATCGAGCGCATGGTGGATCAGGCTCGGAAGAACTCGATGGAGGATTTGCGCAAGGGTTGATAGGAAGACGTCCGTCCGACTATCGAAAATGGGGTCAGGTCTGTTTTTCTGTGGCACGTCACGTGGCACGGTGACAAACACAAGGTGACGCTTGGGCCGTTGGGCAGCGAACGCTTCAAGTAGGGAATTCAGGCAGTGCGATTCAGGCAGTGCTCGAGCGTGCGGCGCGGCTACATCGGCACGGGAGAACGCCGATATCTGGATCGCTTGTAGTTGATTCAGCGGAAATGGGTAGTTGACCCCCTGTTTCAGTCTCGGCCAAGTTCCGGTGCGGACAATCGAGACTGAAGGATCGGGTCGGGTACAAAATCAGCTTCACGTCTGCGGCACGGACGATAAGGTTCGACATCTTTCCCACCCCCCTTCCCAACAACGGTAAAACGAGGCTATTCTGGCTCCGCGGCGTTCAGATCGAGGAACGACGTGATGCCACCGAACCTGGGCCCGACGACGGGACGCCGGGCAAACCAAGAGAGGAGGGGTTTATGTTCCGCACCGCGTGTGCTTCGTTGTTTGCTCTTGTCGTGGCGCTATTCGCGCTATCAGCTGCTGCCGCCTATCCGGAGAAGCCGGTGCGGCTCATCGTTCCATTTTCTGCGGGAGGCGCCACTGATGTGCTGGCGCGCGCCCTCGCGAACAAGCTCGAGCAAGCTCTAGGTGCCAACATCATCGTTGACAATCGGGGCGGCGCGGGCGGCACGCTGGGTGCGGGGGTTGCGGCGCGCACGCCACCGGATGGCTACACCTTGATGCTTACCTCCCCGAGTTATACCTTCACGCCGACCATTTACGGCAAGAAACTCCCCTACGACGCGCTGAAGGACTTCACGCCGATTACGATCATGGCCTCGGTGCCGCACGTCCTAGTGGTGCATCCCTCGATGCCCGTGAAGAACTACGGGCAATTGCGTGCACTGGCGCGCAAGCATCCCGGCGAAATTCTTTTCAGTTCCGGGGGCAAGGGCAGCAACATACACCTGAGCACGGAGCTCTTTACGTACGAGGCAAAAATCAAACTGCTGCATGTTCCGTACAAAGGAGGCGGTCCCGGCCAGATTGCCCTCATGAGCGGCGAAGTGCAGGTAATGCTGCCTGCGATCACGCCGGCATTGCCCTTCATAAAATCCGGAAGGATGCGCGCGCTTGCGGTGACGTCGAAGGAAAGGTCGCCGGCATTGCCGAAACTGCCGACTCTAAATGAATCGGGTTTGCCCGGTTTCGACAAGGCATACTGGGCCGGGTTGTTCGCTCCAGCCGGTGTACCGCAGCCGATTCTCGACCATATATACAAGTCAGCGGTCCAGGCCCTTGGAAACCCCGAGATCGTGAAATGGCTCAACGCTCAAGGTGCCCGCCCGGTGGGTAATCCTCCCGCTGAGTTTCAGGCATTCGTGCGCTCGGAGATCGCAGCGTGGCGCAAGCTCATCCGGGAAATGGGGCTGTGACGGAACGCTGCCGCAAATCGGTTCGGAAGAACTTATCTCGATATTCCTGGCCGAAATCCCGTGAGGGGCGGATCCGATATTCGCGAGCGGCTTCTTGGCGAAAGTTCGGATCTGACCCCGGAGGCACTCGTCATTTTTGAATCATCTGGAATCCAGTGGCAGCCGTTTCTCTCGCGGTCCGATGTAGCCTGGGCATCATGCGAGAAACAGATCGGAAGACAAAGCGTTAATGAATCCCGAGCTCAGCTTGAGACGGATTTTGGTCGTCGTCTCGGTCGTTGCGTACACGACTGCGGCAATTTGTGATGTAGCCTTGGCCTTTTCCCCATCGATAGACGCCAAACATGCAATCGCAGCTGCGTGTGTCATGATCGTGGGGTTCGGAGTCACGCTTTTCTCTCAGCGGCAGGAGGATTTCATGGGCGGGCCGTTGTTCAAGGGCCAACCCGTGTTGTTGGGTTTTGCCGCCGGGTTATGGGCAAACCTGGTGCTGGCTTTCGCCGGAGGGCTCTATCCTCTCATCGGGGTCGGTCAATTTATTTCATACATGGGATATGTCGGTTCGATCGCGTTTATCCCGCCCATACTCATTCGCGTGATACTTTTGTTGCGCGATCGGATGCGAAACAGAACTGGCGCGTAAACGGGCGGGGCGAAAGTTTTTTTCTGTCCAAAAGTCTCGAAGTTGAAAGAGTCTGGGGTTCGTGTCCGTTTCCGGGCACGCGTCATTTTTGGTTGTGGCAGCATTTACCCGCTTTGATTTTCTCGCGATAACTTGTTCAGGATATTGACATGGACCTCGGCATCAAGGGCAGGAACGCATTGGTATGTGCGGCGAGCAAGGGTCTCGGCAGGGGCTGCGCAGTGTCGCTTGCGCGCGAAGGCGCAACTGTAACCATTATCGCGCGTGGGCGGGAAGCGCTCGAGCAGGCTGCCGCCGACATCCAGGCGGAGACCGGGGCCAAGGTGGTCGCGGTCGTCGCAGATATCACGACGCCAGAGGGCCGCTCCGCCGCGCTCGCCGCCTGTCCGCAACCCGACATTCTTGTCAACAACGCGGGCGGCCCGCCCCCAGGCGACTTCCGCAACTGGACGCGCGAAGACTGGATCAAAGCGGTTGACGCCAACATGCTGACGCCGATCGAGCTGATCAAGGCGACGGTCGATGGCATGATCGCGCGCAAGTTCGGGCGGGTCGTCAACATCACTTCGAACTCGGTGAAAGCGCCGATCGAGGAGCTGGGCCTGTCTAATGCGGCTCGCTCGGGGTTGACCGGGTTCGTTGCGGGGCTCGCGCGCAAGACCGTACGGCACAACGTTACGATCAACAATCTCCTGCCAGGCCAGTTCGCCACCGAACGCCTCAAGAACACCATGGCGGCGCGCGCGAAAACGATGGGGCAGCCGTTCGAGCAGTTTTTCGAGGCACGGAAGAATGCGATCCCGGCCGGCCGGTTTGGCGATCCGGCCGAGTTTGGTGAGTTGTGTGCATACATTTGCAGCGCCCAGGCTGCCTACATCACCGGCCAGAATTTCCTGATCGACGGCGGCACCTACCCCGGCACGTATTGAACGGGTCCCGGTTCCCGGCGCCCTGAAGGCCCGACGACGTTCTTTGGGCAAGCGCCCTTCATGCTGCTTTGTGGTGAAAGGGGCGCTCGCCGAGAATTACCATCCTTGACTTCTCCCGCCACAAGCGGCCCGAGAATCAGGTAAAGGTTGATCCCTATCAAGTAAAGCCCAGCCGGGTTCTGTTATTGGTGCGCAGGTAACACCAAGGATGCGGACGTGGTTCAATTTTTCTGGAGGAGAATTCGATGAAACTTCATGCAATTGGGTTTGTGGCGCTCGCGGCTGCCTCCCTCAGTCTCCCCGTTCTGGCCGCCGACGTGACGTATCGCAAGGATATCCGCCCTTTGATGGAGCAGAAATGCCTGGGCTGCCACGGTTCCAGCGCGCCGTACTACGGCGACTTCAAAGAGGATGCAAAGAAGTACAAGGCCGCCATGAAAGGTCCGCGCATGGACACCTATGCCGATACGATCTACTTCATCGGTTGGCCGGACACAGGCGCAATGATGCGCAGGCTCGACGACGGGAAGAGCTCGAAGAGCGGCAAGCCGGGCAACATGTATAACTTCCTCGGCTCGAACGACGAAGAGCGGCAGAAGAATTTCAAGCTCTTTAAGAACTGGGTTGGCGAGGACGGATGGGTGCTCAACCGGTGGAAAGCGAGAGGTGACGTGCCCGGCGTGACGAAGGAACAAGTCTCGAAGATGAAGCTGAAATACTAGAAAAATGCAGGAGATTTGATCTTAATCAAGCCCCGTTTTTGGGGCTTTTTTTTGCAGTCCGTGTGTCAAATTGGCTACTAAAAAAGATGTGAAAAGGCGCGTTTTGGGGAGCAACCCCAAACCGTGACCTCTGCCGCAAACCCCTGAAAATCGCCTGTGATTTTGTGCGCGAACGCCTCCAGAAACCGGTTTGCGGCGGGTCTTTTTTGCTGGCGATAGGACTAGGATGTAAATGTCTTCGATGCAGGCGCGTGCCGGGGGGCTGCCATGAATCGAGCGCTGATTTTGGTGTTGTCGGGTATCGTGGCCAGTGCCTGGCCCGCAGGGGCCACAGCTGGCGGCCAGCCCGTTACGGGCGCGGCCATGACGAAACTGATGGTTCTCTTGAGCTGGGGTGCGTCCCGCTTCGCGATGCCGAAAGGCGTTGTGGCCCCAGAGAAGGACTGGGGGATTATCAAGGATGCCGACACAAAACGCGCCGCCCGCATCGCGCGTGAGAGGCAGCTTCGCGAGGCGCGCCAGCGCATCGCTGAACGCGAACGCGAGCTGCGCCTCGCGCGGGAAGCCTACCGCCGCGAAACCAGCCGCCTGGTGCAAACGGCCGAACCTCGGGCTGGACAGGACGTCAGCGACACCGAGCGCAGGGCGAGCGAGGCGCGATTGCAGCTCGCCCAGCGCCGCATGAACCAGCGGGAGCGGGAAGCGTACGAGGCGAAGCTCGAATTTGGACGCGCCGCGCGCGCGCTCCACGAGCAGCGCCGACGCGACGCCGATAGCGCGGACGCGGACAGCTGAGCGATTGAGTCGAGCAGGCCGGCGCGTAAACGACTCTCGCGCCGATGGAGACCTACCAGATCGAAAAGCCGCGCCCTCGGGGCGCTCGTCTAGCGGCGTTCATGTGCGTTTATCTGCGGCTGCTTCAGGGACGCTTTAGTAGCCGAACACCTGCGACGCGTTTATTCCGAATTTGTCCTGCAGAAACTGCTTGGCATCCGCGACACTGTCGAACGTCAGGGCGTTTCCATCCGCATCCGTCACGATGTGCCGGGAAGAGACCTTCGCCAGGGTCAGCTTGCCGATGGCGAATCGATTGTGGCTGTGGGGCGCGACATACCACCCCAGGTGGGATTCCCGGGCGAGCTGCTGGGCAAGCTCCAGGCTGAGCTTGCCTGCCCGGCCATGTTCCTGCAGCCACAGAGTTACTTCACCGTCGTCCATCAGTATGCCCCAAGCGCTAACTTGCGCAGCAAAGCTTAACACCAGGCTGTGACGTGCGGTGACGCAAGCAACGTCCGGCAAACAGCTTCAGGCGCTCGTTCCGTGAGAAATTTCACGCACGCCGCTAGAAAATGATCGGTGCGCGAAGGCGGACACGAGCTCCGGGGCCCAGACCAACGCAACGGGAGCGAGCCTCCAAAGCGTGATGTCTTTCGGCGCCTCCGCTCGAACGTCGTTCTTGGGCGGGCCGGTCTATCCCGTTGGAAGGTTCTCGCGCCAGGCCAAACGGGAAGAGCGCCCGTGGCGGAGCAAGATTGAGGGGAATGGATGAGCGACGCGGCGGATCACCGGGCATTGGCCGGCGATCCCCAGCCGGTCAGTTCAGGTGCGCGTAGTGATGCGACCCCGGGGCACTGGCCCTCACACGTCTCGCATTCCTGCGCGAGCGCTCGAGAAGCTCTTCCCACATGCCGTCAGTCGACTTGCGAAGCACAAGGCTCGAGTCGGCATCCAGCACGTACCAGAAACCGCGGTCGATTTCGGTGCGCAGTTCACCGGGCTGCCACAGCACCAATCCCGCGTAGAACCGCGCGTGGTCCGACTCCTTTTCGATGATGTCATCGACACTCACGCGGTCGACGACCGCGTAGAGATCCGGCGTAATTTGCATCGAGCGGTCGCTGGGGCTCTCTGGGCTCTGCACCAGGGCGAACAGCACCTCGGTGCTGACCGGCCCGCCCAGATATACAGGTTCCGTGACCTTTTGCGACGGCTCGTGGTCCGGGAAGAGCCGGCCGAGCGTCACGGGTGTAGGTTTGTTGACGATGAATCCGATGTGCTGGTCATCGCCCATCGGCTTCACGATGAGGATCGTCGAATGGTAGAGCTGATCCCCCTGCAAAGCGGGTTTGGCCACGAGCATGACCGGGCCAGTGTCGAAATCCGCTGCGCGCGCTACGAAGGCGCAAGCGATCATGGCAGCCGCGACCACGACTGACACCAGACCCCCGCAGGAACGGTGCTTATCCATGACAACAGTCTCCTTTACGAACCAAGCTGCCTAAGTTGCGGTGTTGCAAGAATCCTGCCAGAGATCCTGGCGGTATGCAAATATTTGATTGTTTACACAGGGTTAGTGAGACTATTTCCACAGATTTCTCAACATGGGATCGGTATTTTTGCAACATTCGATGCCCTTGGCTCGAAGAGTCAGCCTCCAAGAAGGCCCTCGCTCAAAGATCTTCCAGAAATGCAGGACGTCGTGTCGGAGACTCGCCACTGGAATGATTAGTCAAGGCGCGATCCTCGGCGTTCCCCACGCGGTCCCCGAGAGGTCGCGTCGCGCGCCAAACGAATGCTCCTGCTGGAACGGCAGCGGTGCGATGGTGATCGAAGGCGAACGTCCAGGACAAAAGGGCGCCTGGCGCCAGACCGAATTTGCCGTGACTCGCGAATGGGCGACTGTGTCGAAGGTCTGACCAGAGGCGGAGCTGAAGACCATTTCAGCCTTGCGGGAAACGCCGTTCCCGGTGGCGATGTGAAGCCGCCGGGTCTACACTGCGCCCTTCGATCCTACGCAGTTTCAAGAGACGCACCATGGACAGGTTGCAGCCCGCCGTGCTGGCGGAAATTCCCTACATCGTGAACACGGGCGAGAAGCTCGTCAACGAAACCTTCGGCCCGAACAACATACGCCGGCGTCGGACGGGGACGCAGGAATTAAGGCGTGTGGAGATCCGGAATGGCCGGCTGACCCAGGAGCAATTCTCGCTCGACGGGACGGGTTTTCTCCTGGTCGCGCACCAAACGAAGGTGGCCGACTTCTTCGAACCGGAGCAGATCAGCTCCGTGTATTACCCCGAGGTCGAGCGCCTCATTCGTGAGACCTCGGGCGCAAGCCGCGTCGTGATCTTTGACCACACGCTGCGCTCGGGCGACGAGGGCGAGCGCGAGGCGCGGCTCATCCGCGAACCGGTGCTCTCGGCGCACAACGACTACACCGAATGGTCCGGCCCGCAGCGCGTGCGTGAAATCTTTCCGGACGAGGCCGACGCACTGCTGGAACGCCGATTCGCGATCATCCAGGTATGGCGCGCGATCAATCAGCCGATCCAGTCCAATCCCCTGGCGATTGCGGACGCCGGGAGCGTGGCAATGGAGGATTTTCTAGTTGCGGAGCGCAAGTATCCGAACCGGGTGGGGCAGACCTATCGACTCGCCTACAGCCCGCGGCATCGCTGGTTTTATTTCCCGCAGATGCGCCGCGACGAGGCACTGGTGTTCAAGGTCTATGAGTCAGAGCGGGACGGCCGTGCGCGCTTTGCCCCCCACAGCTCGTTTGAGGATCCCACCTCGCCGCCGGGCGCGCCGCCGCGCCAGAGCATCGAGGTCCGCGCTTTCGCTTTTTTCTAAGGCCCGGGGCGGGCTCCCGCGAGGGCGCTTGTCGCCCCGCTCTTCACGACGGAAATCTCATTTCAACGGGTTGTTCAGACCTTAGTCCGGCGGCTTGATCTCCTCGCCGGCACGGGGCCTGCAGGGCCGCAGCCAGCGCAGTATACGTAACCTTTTCCCGGCTCGTGCGTTGGAGGGTAAGGCCCCTCGACACGTTTCCGGCGCTCAGCGGCGGCTGCGTGACGTGCGGATCAACGAGGTTAACGGGAATTCTGTTGATGTCTTCCGTGCGCTTTGCCGTTTCCGCGTCCCCCTGCCTGACGGTGGTTCTCAGTGCCCTGCACGTCGGGGCAGGCGGGTTGGTGGCCATATTGCCCGTATCGCCCCTGGGGAAGGCTATGTTCATCCTGGCTGTGCTTTGGAGCTTGAGACACTGCATCTGGCAGGCAGCTCTCCTGCGAGCCCCGGGCGCGATCGTGGCAGTCAGTGTCACGCGGGAGGGGCAACTGTTTTGCCAAACTCGACGCGGCGAATGGCTCGATTGCGAGTTGCTGCCATCGACGTTTGTGTCGCGTCGCCTCACGATCTTGAATCTGAAGTCGCGCGCGACACGTCAAATGCGCCACGTGATCCTTTGCCCGGATAATGTGGGCGTTGCGGATTTCCGCCGGCTGCGGGTCTGGTTGCGTTGGGCGGGCCAAAACTCCGTGATTCGCGAGTAGTGGTATCTGCTCGGGCGCCGCGCGCGACGTCACTTGGCGGTCCAGTCATCAGCGAACCGAGTCAGAAGGAGTCATCTGCGGCTAAAATGCAGTTTTTGCCTTGCCGGTAGAGCTTCCGGCAAGCACTCACGACAAGGCCGTGACATGAAAATCACCCTCATCGAGAATTTCCGCGCCGTCTTCTATATTCCCTACTATGCTTCGATCGCGCTCGGCGCATACCGCGCCGAGGGTCTCGAGGTCGATCTCAAGACGTCGTCGGACGCATCCAAGACGCTCGAATCCGTGTTGTCCGGCAACGGCCAGGTCTCATGGGGCGGCCCGGTGCGGATCATGCTCGCGCTCGAGAAAGATCCGGCGAGCCAGCCTGTCGCATTCTGCGAGTCGGTTGGCCGGGATCCGTTTTTCCTGATTGGACGCGACCCGAATCCGAAATTCGCCCTGAAGGACCTGCTCGACAAGCGGGTCGCGACGGTCTCGGAAGTTCCGACACCGTGGATGTGCCTTCAGCACGATTTGCGGCTCGCAGGACTGGACCCGGCGAAAGTGGCGAGGATCAGCGACCGCACCATGTCCGAGAATGGGTCTGCGCTGCGCTCGCGGCAGGTCGATGTCATCCAGGTGTTCGAACCGTTTGCAGCGCAACTGGAAGAAGAGGGGGCGGGGCACGTCTGGTACGCCGCGGCAAGCCGCGGACCCGCGACCTACACCACGTTCAATGCACCGCGGGCGTTCCTGGAGCGGGAGCCGGAAACGGCGCGGCGAATGTGCCGCGCGATGTACCGCACCCAGAAGTGGATTGCGGCAAGGCCGACGGCGGAGCTCGTTGATGTTGTGGCGCCGTATTTCGCGGGAATTTCGAAATCGGTGCTCACTGCGTCCTGCGAGCGCTATAAATTCCTTGAGGTGTGGAACCGTACTCCTGTCATGGTCCGGCAAGGTTTCGAATGGCTGCGCGACGCCGGCCTTTCCAGCGGGCTCATCACCAAACGCTACGCGTTCGAGGACTGCGTCGACATGCGACTTGCGGAGGAAGTGGTCGGGGAAGACCCGCCCTCGCTCTAAGACGCCGATTGGCGGATGCCCGGCGCCGCTCATCGGTGCGGGTCTCTTCAGCGTGACATT
The DNA here is from genome assembly GCA_001303585.1 of Betaproteobacteria bacterium SG8_41. Taxonomy (GTDB): domain Bacteria; phylum Pseudomonadota; class Gammaproteobacteria; order Burkholderiales; family SG8-41; genus SG8-41. Next base: position 52,652 of record LJTT01000003.1, on the reverse strand, counting down.
GTGCATGGCGGGCCGCGGATGACTTGCCTAACCTTTGGTCTGCAAACAGCACTCACGTTGCCCCCGTTTCCGGGGGGAAAGGGGTAGTGAGCCATGGAGCTTCTGATTGCGTTGTTCGTGCTCATCGGCGTCTTCGTCGTCATGATCGCTGTGGGCCTGGGCATCTCCTACGTCGTCGGTAAGGCCCTCTACGAACGCGAGCACCCCAAGCCGGATGCTGGCGACACCGATCCTTGCGCCCAATGCCATGCGGATCGCGAGTGGTATCAAGCCATGCCCGGAGGGAAGCAAATCGCGGTTACGGCGTGGTGGTGGGTCAACCGGATGACCTGGGCACAGAAGGGCTGCCGATAGGCGCGTCGGCGCGTCGCGCAGGGTGTGACCATCCGCCTTGGGACGCGGCGCGTTGATATAACTCTCGGTGCTAGCGAACGGCTGGCGACGTTCGGCAGTAAGAAAGACCGTCCGGGCGCGGTTGCGAATTCAAGGATGTCCTGCTCGAGACACTCTTCGGGATCAACTCTTTCTCAGGTGTGGTAGGCGTGCTCCCGCGTGGGAACGGTTCGAGCCCGGCGTGGTCTGCGTTATATGGCGGTATTCCACTCACTGCTCATGGCAACGGCGCTGGTGCTTGGCGGTGGCGGATTCGCGCCCGCGCTGGCCGACCTCTACAAGCCGATCGTCATCATCAATACGTACCCCCCCAACGGTCCCCCAGACATCGTGGGACGAGCCGCGACCAACAAGATGTTGAAGCTGATGACGACCTTGGCGGCGCCGGCGTTGACCGACGTGCTGGCAGTGCGCGCGGGGGATGCGATGGGGCTCGCGCTCGATCGAATCGTCAAAGTCGACCGCCGGGCTTATGGCCGTGGCATTCCAGGCACCCGTCACGTGGTGGATTCGCGCCGCGATGGCGATACGCTGCTCTTCGGCAGCAACTTGGAGCTGATAACCCAGCCTCGGCTGTACCGTTTGCCCTATGTGCCGGGGCGCGACCTTGTGCCGGTGGCCGCAGTCGCACGCATGCCGATCGTGATGATTGCGCTCGCGCAAGGCGGACCGGCGAGCGTGCGCGCATTCGTGGATGCGGCGCGGGCCGCGCCTGGCGCGCTAAATTATGCTTCCTCCGGGGATTTCCGCAGCGGGCATCTGGCTGGCGAATTGTTCGTGAAGCGCGCTGGCGTGTCGGTGGTCCATGTCTCGTACAACGGCGGCAACGACGCCTTGAACGGCGTCATCAAGGGCCACGTGCCCGTCGCTTTCCTCCCGTTGCCAGCGGTGCTGCCGGCGCTTCCCGGGGGGAAGATCCGCCTGCTCGGCATCGCTGACGCCTCGCGTCACGTAACGTTGCCGCAGGTGCCGACGCTGAGCGAGGCAGGGGTGCCGGGCTTCGAGGCCGCGAGCTGGTTCGGCCTCTACGCGCCGGCGGGCACGGCTGGCGGGATTGTCGCGCGCCTCAACGAAGGCATGGTTAGCGGGCTACGCGCCTTGAAGCTCGAGCGGCTATTCCTTGCCCAGGGGCTTCAGGCGCGATATCCAAATGCGGTCGAGCATGGAGAGCTGATGCGCGCGGAGGAGACGAAGTGGAAGCAAGTGCTGGACGGACTGAATCCGCCCTACTGAAAATCATTGACCGGTGACCAGCGATCTCCGGCTGACATCGGGCTTAGCGGCGTTAACTGAAAACGTTGATGTCGGGCGGCAAATCAGCAACGCGAGTTGCTCGCTCGCAAATCAAGCGGGGCACGCTCGATCGCTCGGTTGGCTCTGGCCTGACCGGCACCCTAGGTGCCGCGGCGGGAGGTCGGCCGCAATACGGTCGGCCTCCCTTTCCCGCTTCATAGTGCCCAAAATATTTTGAGCGCTACGTCCCGCGCATTAGCGTGATCGAGTCGCTCGGGAGCGCGACAACAAGCAAATCTCGTCCGTCACGCGTCTTTTTTTGCCCCACCGTCCCAATATTCCCGCGTGAGCTTGAAGATTACCGGGCTGAGCAGCAGCAGGGCGATCAGGTTGGGAATCGCCATCAACGCGTTCAGCGTGTCGGCGACTAGCCAGATGATGCCGAGATTGGCGACGGCGCCGATGGGGATGACGACGACCCACGCTATCCGGAACGGAGTGATGGACTTGACGCCGAACAGAAACTCGACGCACTTCTCGCCGTAGAAGCTCCAGCCCAGCAGGGTCGTGAATGCGAAGATCGCTGATGCCAGGGCGACGATGATAGCGCCCGCGCCCGGCACCGCCGACTCGAACGCCGCCGAGGTCAGGGCCGCGCCGGTCTTGCCCAAGGTCCAGGCGCCGGTCAGGATGATCGCGAAACCGGTGACCGAGCAGACGATGATGGTATCGATGAAGGTTCCGAGCATGGCGATGGTTCCCTGCCTCACGGGGTCTTTCGTCGTTGCCGCGGCGTGGGCGATGGGCGCGCTGCCGAGGCCTGCCTCATTGGAGAAGATGCCCCGGGCGACGCCAAAACGGAGCGCCATCCATACGGCCGCGCCGGCGAAGCCGCCCTCCGCGGCCGCTGGAGTAAAAGCGTGCTTGATGATCAGCGCGAAGGCTCCGGGTATGCCGTCTATGTTAACGGCTATGATAATCAGACCGACAACCAGGTACGAAATCGCCATGAACGGCACCAGGTACTCGGCCACATGGGCGATGCGCTTGATGCCGCCGATGATCACCAGGCCGACCAGGACCATGATCACCACACCCGTCACCCAATGCGGCACCGAGAACGTCGCATGCATGACGTCGGCGACGGAGTTCGACTGCACCGTGTTGCCGATGCCGAAGCCGGCGATGGCGCCGAATATCGCGAAGGTCGGCGCCAGCCAGTACCACTTCTTGGACAGTCCGTTCTTGATGTAATACATCGGTCCGCCGACGTGGTTGCCGAGCTCGTCGACCTCGCGGTAGCGCACCGCGCAAACGGCCTCGCAGTACTTTGTCGCCATGCCAACGAGCGCTGTGCACCACATCCAGAACAGGGCGCCCGGACCCCCGAGGAAGACCGCGGTTGCCACCCCGGCGATATTGCCATTGCCGATCGTCGCCGACAGCGCCGTCATCAGCGCCTGGAACGGGCTGATCTCGCCGGTGCTCGCTTCTCCCAAGGCCCGGCCTTTCCACAGGAGCTTGAAGCCGGCCCCCAGTTTAAAGAGCGGCATCAGCCTGAGGCCGATCATCAGGAAGAGACCGGTGCCGAGAATAGCCACCAGCATCGCCGGTCCCCACACGAAGCTGTTGATCTCGCCTACGACTTTGTTCAGCAATTCCATAACGCGCCCCCCCTTTGAAATTATGGTTTGGCACCCGCGAGTAGTGCCGACGATACGACTATTTTTTCACGATCATGAATGTCGAGGAAAATCCATGCCGCTCATTTCATTATTTGACGTTTTGAGCCGATGGCAGCGCTTCGCACCGCTACGGTTCGCGGCGAGCTTCTGAATGCGGGGATTTTGCGCGAGGACTTGCCGAATTTGCAATGGGGATCGCGGCCTGCGCTCGGGGAAGTGGCAGAATCTTCGCTTCAGACACATTGTTGCCTTGCACCATCGAGATCGTCGCCGTTCATCATTTAGCAGCGAGCCCTGCGCCAGGAGCATGGCGTCGACCTTTAGCGGTGCACGCTCCAGCAGGCCCGTTGCCTGACAGGTATCAGTGGTGGGCGCCGGGCATGCGGTCGTGCGGCGCGGCCATTGCTACAGTTTCTGTAGTCGATTGCTACAGTTTTTGCACTATCACCGGAAGTGCCGGCCGCCTAATCTGGAACCGTCCAATCTTGGACAAGACGCAGCAAGGCAGAAGAGTCATGTCTAAACGCAAGCATCATAACCAGGAGGGAACAGCCATGGAAAAGTCTTTCAGTGAACGAGTCGCCGAGGCGAAGGCCGAAGTCGCCGCAGTTAGCCCGGAAGCAGCAAAAGAGCGCAGGGACAGTGACCCGAATACGTTGTTTATTGATCCGCGCGATGCCGCGGGCATCCGCTCTTCCACGGGAATCATTCCCGGCGCGTTCAATTACCCGCTGGGTAAACTGAGCGAGAGCCTTGACGCCGATCTGCCTGAAGAGCTCGCGTCGCGCTCGCGCCCGATAATTACGGCTTGCCAAGCCGGACCGATGGGGGCCCTCGCCGCGCATGCGCTCAAGAAACGAGGGTTCACGAACGTCTGTTTCATGGATGGCGGCACCCAGGGTTGGCTGAACGCCGGTTACCCAACCGACAAATAAGTTGTAGCGAGTCAGCCGCAGTGACCGGGCCATCTGCGCTCGGTCACTCTTGTTTCGAGGCCCATCACTCATACAGTTCCGCGTGCTGCGTGATGTGCCGGATATCTGTATTGGTCGGCAAGGAGAACTCCGCAAACGTCTGCTTTCGAGCCGGGGCAGACGTGCAGGCGGCACCGATAACAGAATCTGCTTTGGCGGACACGGTGCGAACCCCGGGAGTTTTTCTTATGCGGGGAGGCTTGCCGGATTGGCCGGTCAGCCCGCTGGACGGAGGCCGCGTAGGACGATAAAACCCATCGTGAGGCCGATGAGGCCGAAGAGGAGGGCGATGAAGCGCTCCATCGTGCGCTGCGCAAATCGTCCCTGCAGCATGGGACCCATCTGGCCACCGATGATCACGCCGGGCACGGTGTAGCACACGACGTTCCAGGGAATCGCGTTGACGCCGCCTGTCGCGATGAGAGCAGTGACCTGCGTGAACGAGGCGGCGATGAAAGTGAGTATGACGGTGAACACCGAAGTGGCCGCCGCTACCGCCACGGGAACGTGGTTTCGTTTCACGAGCTGGGGCATGATGACCTCGCCCATGCCCACGCCGAGAAGCCCCGTCAAAAAAGCGCCGAGCGCCGTGAAGAGCCCGCCTCTTACTCCCTGCTCCGGCTTGCGGTAGACATAGGTGTTGCCGCGACGATCGATTAGGCGCCGAATCGGTCGGTTTTCTTGCGACGGATCGTTATCTGGATGCGTCGGATCGATGGGCGGCGGGGGTGCGTGGCGAAGGATCACTGGGCAGAGCGCGAGCATCAGCGCGGCGTAACTGCCCTTGAGCAGCAGCTCGTGCTCCTTAAGGACTGCGAGCAGCAGCGCGCCGATGACCGCAATCGGCACTGCCACGCCGATAAAGGGCACCGCACTGCGGAAGTCGATCAGCCCCTTGCGGTAATAGCTCAGGAAGCCCGACGAGAAACCGAACACGCCCGTAAATAGCGCGGCCCCGATTGCCGCCGCTGTGGTCATCGGGTATTCCGGCCCGAGCAGCGGAAAGGCAATCACGAAGATCGGGATGAACAGCGCCGGGCCGCCGATGCCGCTTAGATTGGCCAGCGTCGCAACGCATATGGCCACCGGGAACATGAACCAATACATCGTCCAATCCATGCCCGGCCGCCTTACTCCTCATCGTTATACGAGCCTCTGCGACCCGCCCCGAGCTTAGCGCCGAATTCGCAGGTCATCAAATCGGTGCCGTGCTCGGATGCGTTGCGGTAGCGAAGCGCTTCCATGACATCGCTCGCACCGCAAGTTAAAGCCCTGTGTTCGCCTCGAGAAAAGAACGGGATAGGCTCCAGTCTCAAGGTTGAGCGGAATTATGAACCTGATCGTATTTCTTGCGCTTGCCTTTCAACATCCGGCTTTCAGCGCGGTTGCGAGTCGAGATTCATCAGAATGGCGCTCTCAACGGCAAGCGCCACGAATGCCTCAAAGGCTTCCATCGGGTCACTGTACGATTTCTGCAGGTCGCAACTCTCGTCGAGTTCCTGACGGCGGTCGCCATTACGCGCTGACACCGTGCGTATGAGGATTTTTGGCGCTGGTGCTTCGTCTGGCGCGCGGTCCTTCTGCGATATATTCGCTATGTGGACGTTCAATTCAATCCGGACTCCGCGCCCGTCATGCAGATTCCGCGAGTTCAAAAAACCGGTTTTCTCGCCAACCTCTACGCCGCTTGCATTCTTGCGGGCGCCAAGTTCACCATTTGAAGGTGATCGATCCCAGTCTCGGTAGCTACCGCCGTGAACTTCATTGTCCTCTAGGCCTCGAGATAAATTCGAAACCGGACCAGCTACGGTAACCGAGCACACCGTCACTTGGCGACGACGAGGAGTTATTGCGTCTGCAATTGGTGGAACGTTCCATTCGAGCACTTGCTGGCCTTGCAGCTCTTCGCGGGCTTCAAGCGCTTTATTCCGCAGCAGCAATGACCAGCGGTCGACTGTCTCGATAGCTGCAGCGAGCGCGTCATCTCCGGGCGCAACGATATTGCGCGGCTGCTCTGGAGCCGCCCGCGGCAAGGCAGCGCTGCCGAGCGGGCTTGGCACAGGCTCGCTCGTCGACTGGAGGATTCTCGCCGCCACACCAACGTCGTGACCGCGCGGCTCCGTGCGAACGACGACGCCCCGGCATTTCTGAATGATCTTGCCGGAGTCGGTTCTCCGTTCTATCGAAAAGCGGATTGACTCCCCGTATGCAAACACGCCGCGTTTCCAGAAGAACACGCCCGACCGGCTGACGTCACGGGTAACGCCCGTCGCGTTCTCCAGGATCAGCGGCAGCTCGACATTGATCCGCTCGTTTTGTCTTCTTTCTGCCAGTCTTCCTGTCATTTCGGCCGCTCAAGCTTGATGCGCCAGGTTTGCGCAAGCCAATCACAGCCGGATGCGCGTGTCACAGTGACATTTAAGCTGGTTAACATCCGGTCCGTTGAACAGCGGTATCCTCATCCCGCTCTATCCCGCGCCCCTCTTCAAGGCCTCCTTGATCTACGGACTCATTGGTCGAGGCCGGAAGAGGATTCCCGGCTGCTCTTGCCTGCCCGCACGGCAGATGATCAATTTCCCCGAACCACGTCGATGCAATCATTAAAGTTTATGACTGCCATCTGCTCTTGGGAATGAGCAATGTATCCCATCTCCAGCAGAAGGAATTGACCAAGCACAGAAATAGCTGCCCGAAGCGACTTGTGTGCTATTCGCGCAGATTTTGTCTGTCAGGCAGCTTCCGCTCTTGGCCGAGATCCGGCCTTCCGGGCCGTCCGTTTTCGAGCAATAAGGGGGCGCGCGGCCCTGGAGAGGGTAAGAGGGCGTGCCTGTGCTTGATCGGTGTCACAACGCATCGATTATCAACCGCCGCCTCGACTCGGTCAGTAGGATCGCGTTTAGGTTCGCGCTAAAGGGGGAAGAGCGGGCTGGCGAGGTCAAGAAGAGGTATCGCCGTGGCGGAAACCTTGCACGGCAACGCCAGCGCAGCCCACAAACCCCGCTTCCCGGGATTCGTGTGGTATTTCACAGAGAACTTTTTCAGGATTAGGGAAAAAAAGCGCGGCACTGCGAGTTTTGCCACTTTGCCCGGGGTATGGACGCTGTATTTTAAATAAGTTGTTCGAAGAGACTCGGTCGGATGCTTTGGCTTAGCAGTGGTTCATCCGATCTTCTAATAAGACGGGGTGAGGAGGTGGTCGCATGAAAAGCGCGGGAATCAGCACCTGCCTTTGGGCAGCGATTTCGCTCGCACTGCTCTCAGTCAACGCGGCGGCGCAAGACGGGAAGCCAATCAAGGTGGACTCCGCCGACGCGGTGGTGCAAGACAGAAAGCCAATCAAGGTCGACAAAGTCCGCATTATCAAACACTGGACCAAGGAGCGCCGCGCGAAGGCCATCCCGAGGGATCTGGTCATTGACCAGCGCGGCTTGGGCTACCTGAAGTGGCCAGACGGGTCTTTGCGGCCCCACGGCCACGATATCTCGCCAGAGATCACGCCGAACGGTCATTCAATCTCGCCTTTCGCCTCGGGCAGGGGTGGGCGCGGTGGAGGCAAGAAATCGAGCGACAAAACTCCTCCGTCGATCAGCAACATGGACCCCGCTGAGGGGACCACGATCGGCGAGTCGCATACTTTTGAGGCAACGGTTACCGATTCCGGCGGCGTCGCGTCGGTAACCTTCAAGATCCAGAAGAACGATTCGACCTACGTGAATTCGTTTCCCGCTGGACAGTCATTTGGCGGTGTCTGGGGCGCGAACTTCCATGGTTTTACGAACGGCGGTTGGAAGTGGTGGGTGGAGGCCCAAGATCGTGCCGGTAATGTTCGAATCTCCACTACTGTCAACTTCAGCGTCAACACCGGTCCTGCCAACGTTCCGGTCAGTCATGATGAATGGACGGCCGGGGGCATTATTCAAACTGCATCCGGGCGCCTCTATTTCGAAATGCCGGACGATGCGACGCTCTCCACGTGGTCGGGCTACGTGTGTTCCGCCACGGTCGCCGATGACGAGGGCACAGCGGGTCGTTCTTTGATCATTACGGCGGCGCACTGCGTCTACGACGATGTCAACAAGAAGTTCGCGCGCAATGCTCTCTTCATTCCCAACCAGGCGGGCACCACCGGTCGCGGATTAGACGGCAACTGCGGCAATGATCCAATGGGCTGCTGGATTCCATCGTTCGGTGTCGTCGATGTCAGGTGGACGGACGAGACATTCCCTGACAACATGGCCTGGGACTACGCGTTTTACGTCGTTCCTGACGAAGATGCGCACGTGGGTACCTCGGCCTCGTCAGACGCCCTCGATGTGGCGGCTCAGTCTTTGACCCTCAGCTTTACGCAACCCAGCTTCGATTTCACGCACGCCCTGGGCTATTCGTACAGCGAAGACCCGAAATTCATGTACTGCGCCGATAACCTTACGAACGAGCCCATGTACGGTCGCAACTGGTGGTTGGAAATTTGCGGGCTCACCGGGGGGTCATCGGGCGGTCCGTGGGTGCTGCCGATGGACACGACGTCAGGCAGCGGTCCCATCATCGGCATCAACTCCTGGGGCCTTGTGATCGGCGGCTATAATCTTCCTGGAATGGCGGGGTCAAAGCTATACGGTACATCGGCGGAATGTGTGTTCGACGCCGCAAAAGAAGCCGTCGTGTCCAGTTCTCCCGCCCAAGGGGAAGCGGGTGTCGCGGTCACCTGCCCGTAACGACGTAGTACCATCACTTCTGCTCAAACAGATGAGTTGATCAGATCCACATTCAACCAAGATAAAACCCCGCTTCGGCGGGGTTTTTTTTGGCAATTGTTTTTGATCGTTGATCTACCGGCGTCGATAAGAGCGCTTCGCGCGCCGGATGCCTGCTCTACTCGAGGGACTGCCGTTCGGGATCCGCTCGCGGTCGTCCGTTGTTTTTTGGCGTGAGATGTCCGTTTTGTTTCGCTGGAGGCGCGGCCCCAGCTCGGTCTGGCAGTTGGATTGCAAAAGCGGTGGCACTTCCGGGTTCCAGTTTGCGCACAATGGCTCTTCATCGTAGCCAGCGACCGGCGCGAGGCGCTGTGCCTCTTTTAGCATCCAGTAGCGGTGCAAACAAATGACCATGGCGTGGGCCCAATTCGCGCTCGTTTCCTGTCCGAGCTGCTGCAGGTTCCATGCCAGCGCACACTTCACCAGGAATAAGCTCAGTAACCATATGTTTTGGCCGGATTACTGCCGAGAGTCTCGCGTCGGGAGGGGAACTGGTTCTCATGCAGCATGGCGACAACCGTTGTCCCATCGACGCTTTATCCGGTTTTCGTCAGCGGCTCGGCGCCCGTGTGATCTGGTGCACACCACTGGAGATACGGAGATCAGTCGCGCAGCTGTGCGAGGCGGGGAGCCCACAGATCGCAGGAACCTGCAACGGGGTGATTCACCAAGAACATCCAACAAAATGAATCCCCTCCTGCCTGAGGAGGGGTGCCCGCGCAAGCGGGTGGGGGGTGGAAGCAAGAAATGCCCAAGCAATCGCCCCCCGCTTTGCATCCATCCCTCCTTGAAAAGGAGGGGAGAAATGCGGGCTGTCATTCCGTTAGGTGCTTTAAGTAAGCTGATTGAACCATCGACGCAACCCGGAGAGACGGTGACAGCAGGACCGTCCTGCGTTTCTCCGGGATTCTTTTTATATTCCTTCCTTTGGAGGCGTTTTAAGCCCATAATGGCGCTGTCGAACGTACTTTGGGTCTGTCTGCAGTTCGCTTCCGGCTGGCATTTTCGGTCCTCTCCCACAGGTATTTTGATGCCGCGTGCACGTTGCGCGCGGCCACGCCATCTCTGAAGGACAATATGTCTACTACCGGAACAGTAAAGTTTTTCAACCCTACCAAGGGTTTTGGTTTCATCCAGCCCGATGACGGCTCCAAGGACGTCTTCGTGCACATCTCCGCGGTCGAGCAAGCGGGCCTTGGCACGCTCAACGAGAACCAGAAAATCTCGTTTGACGTGCAGAAGGGCAACAATGGCAAGTTCTCGGCAATCAATCTGAAGGCTGTCTGATGCCTTGCGTCTGCTGAAAACGCAGCGTGCGGCCACGGCAAGACCCCGCTTCGGCGGGGTTTCGTTTTAAGCAGTCGCCGCGGGCATTTCTCAACGATCTGTTCGAGGAGTCGACATGAACATCTTTGTGGGAAACCTCGGTCCGGACGTGACCGAAGCTGAAATAGAGGAGCTGTTCAAGCCGTTCGGCCAGGTAGGGTCGGTGCAAGTGGTGCGAGAGCTGTTCACTGGCAAGGGCAAGGGATTTGGCTTCGTGGAAATGCCCGGCAAGCAGCATTCGCTCGCCGCGATCGCCGGGCTCAACGGCAAGGAGCTCGCCGGGCTCCCGCTGAAGGTGAATGAGGCGCGGCCGCGTCCGGAGCGCGGGCGGCGCCGATAGTCCTGCGCTGCGACGGGCACGCTCGAAAATGTTTTACTGCGAGGTAAGGGGAAAGAATAATGATTGCCGGTCGCGCTGTACCCACGTATGAGAAGACAGGCTTTTAGTCTCCTCTCCTTGGGCCTGTCCCGTGACGGGCTGCTCCCGCAACTGCACCTTCTGGGGCTTGGGATTGAACAAACCTGGGTCTGCCCCGCGCGCCGATTCTTGAGGAATACCCATGGCCGCCGTCCGAACGGAATTGCTGCCCGCCGAGCTCGAATCGCTGCGTCGACTCACGTTGGGAACGGCGAAGAGGCGCATTCCCGCCGAGCATGGGGCAAAGCTGGTTCGGTGCGGATTTGCGAAAGATCAGGCAGGCGTATTGATTATCACGATCCGTGGTCATGCGAAGCTCGCTTTTGAAATCACCCGCTCGAGCTGGTTTGCCACGCCGGTTTGAGCGTGCCTGAAATGGCCCGAGCGACTAATCAGGTGGTTGGTTTTTCCGAGCTGCGCTGGCTTCAGGAGTTGACCTCCAGAAGACGGAAAGGGACGATGCCCGAGTTGATCAGGGCCAGGCTCCTTAAACGAGGGCTCATTGAGCGCACGACTCATGGGGTCACGCTCACGGCCCGGGGCCGAATTGCGCTCGCCAGGCTCGGTTAGCACTTCAAGACGCGTCCGATGGGGCGCCTTGATTTTTCCGCTGTAGACTGTCAAGTTACTCCTGCGGAATCCAAGGGCTACGTGCACCCAGGCAATAGGGGTACACTTGGGTTTCCTGCGAAAATCCCTGTTTGGCTTCATAGAAACAGATCGTCCCGATCCACAATCCGCTAACGACCCCATGCTGGTCACCTTTCGAACCAACGCGTATGCGAACATCACGATGTTCGGCGACGTCGCGATCAGGCTCCTCAAGCTGATGGGACACAGTGGGACGGTGCCAAGCGCCATTCTGGCTGAGGATGTTCCGGCTGCGCTTGAGCGCTTGAAGGCCGCGATCGCGGCCGACAAGGCCGCCGGGGCCGACACTCCGGCTGCGGGCACGCAGGGCGACGAGGCAGAAGAGCCTCCGGTAAGCCTGGCAAACCGCGCTTTGCCTCTGATCGAACTGTTGGAGGCCGCCGTAAAGCGAAAAAGCGACGTAATGTGGGATCGCTGAGGCACTGCGGGTTTTCACTCGGCATTCAAAATCCAGCATTCAACATTCATCATTGCTGTTTCTCTTCAGGCGGTTTGACCGCGCTGAACATCCGGAGAAGCAACAGGTCGTAGACGATCTTGAGCGCGCCGCAAATAACGAGCGGCCAGCCGAAAGGAGAGAGCGTCAGCAGGTAGCCTGCGAAGCTCGGACTGATCGCCGCGGCGAAGCTGCGCGGCACGGCCGTGACGCTTGCTGCGGCGGCACGCTCCTCGGGCGAGACCACAGCCATCACGTAAGACGAGCGCACCGGCACGTCCATTTGGGAGAGGGCGCTCCTCAGGCATAGAAAGAAGATGGCGAGCGGCAGCGTTGGCATCAGCGGCACCAGGATCAGGAAGATGTTTGCGGGCAGGTGCGTGAACACCATGGTGTTGATCAACCCGATCCGGGTTGCGATACGCGCCGCGACCAGGAATGAGATAGCTGCCAAAATGTTAGTCCAGAAGAAGATCGTAGACGCAGCCGCGATCGACAGGTCGAAGCGCTGGAAAAGCCACAGGGCGATCAGGGACTGCACGGCGAACCCGCCGCCAAAAGCGTCGATGCTGAAAAGCGCCGCCAGTTTATAGACAGTCTGCTTCGATTTGTGCAGCGGAGCGCGCTCGGTAGAGGCAGGCGCCTCGATCCTGGGCGAGAGCGAGCGGTAAAGCAGCAGATTGCCGATCCCCAGCAATGCGTACCCGACGAACATCATTTGGACTGCGAATTTGGGCTCAAGGCCGACCCATGCGCCGAGCAGCGCCGGAAGTCCCGCCGCCTGCGCGCCCAGCGCGCCGACGAGAGAGCCGACGACGCTGTAGCGGGCAAAGAGTGCCGTGCGCCACTGCGAAGAAACGGAGCGCGCGAGCATGGAATGTTCGAGTGGCGCAAAGACGGTCACATCGCCTGAGGCTGGATTCAGCACACCGAACGCCGCAATGATCAGCAGGGGCCAGAAGTCGGTCGCGCGAGTGAGCAGGAGCGCCACCGCGACCAGCAGCGCCGAGCCGGCCATGAGCAGGCTGCGCGCGCGATATCGGTGCGCGATGAGCCCGATTGTGAGCGTCATCCCGCCGGCCCCGAAAAGGGTTGCCGTGATAATGACGCCGATCTGGAGCGCGTCGAAGCCCAACAAGGTCAGGTAATACGGAAGCAGAAGACTGATGTAGCCATCGCCAAAGGCGCGCATGCCGCGCGTCCAGAGCAGGACCCGCGCATCGTGCAGCGTGCCCGGCGGCAGCAGGCGAGGTAACGGAGCCATATCGTGCCGGAAGCCTAACCTTTCACCGACAGGTGCGCCAGAAAAATGCGAACGCGTGTGGTCAGGGTGAAAATGGCGGGCTTGGCGTCCGGAAATGTCATGCTCCAGTCACTGGTCACGCCTTTGAGGTAAGAGGTAATGTTGATACGATGCCCGTTTTTCAGGAGTCCTCAATGATCGATGCTTACACCTGGCCCACGCCCAACGGCCACAAAGTGCATATCATGCTCGAAGAAACTGGCCTGCCGTACACCGTCCATGCCGTGAACATCCGGCAGGGAGACCAGTTCAAGCCGGAATTCCTGAAGCTAAACCCCAATCACCGGATTCCGGCGATCGTTGACTCCGAAGGGCCCAGCGGCAAGCCGATGTCCCTGTTTGAGAGTGGCGCGATCCTGCTTTACCTTGCTGCCAAAACCGGCAAATTCGCTCCCAGGGATCAGCGGGATTACTGGGCGTGCGTGCAATGGCTGATGTGGCAAATGGGCGGGGTTGGCCCGATGTTCGGCCAGGCGACCCACTTCCGTGGTTACGCGAAGGAAAAGCTCATTTATCCGGTCGAGCGCTATACCAATGAGGCGAACCGTCTGACGCGCGTGCTGGACAAGCGGCTTGGCGAATCACGCTACGTCGCCGGAGGCGACTACACCATCGCGGACATCGCGATCTTTCCCTGGCTGCGAGGGTCCGAGCGCCGAGGCGTGAGCGTTGCTGACTACCCCAACGTCAAGCGCTGGTTCGACGAGATCAATGCGCGGCCCGCGGTGCAGCGCGGCGTGCAAGTGCTGCAGGACGTGCAAGCAGCGGCCCAGGCGCCGCATGATGACAAGTCGTGGGAGATCATGTTCGGGAAAGTGCAGTTCGAGAAACACTAAATTCAGTGGCCGGTGACTGATGGCGCGGGACCAGGGAGCGGATCGAGCAAGGGATGTGCTGGAGGCCTGTATCGCCCAGGCGCGTGCGCGAAACGGGCGGCTGGTATTTCCAGAGGGGCACGACGAGCGCATCGTCGCGGCGGCGCGAAAGCTGAAGGACGAAGGCATCGCGGCACCGATCCTGCTTGGCGCGCCAGCGGCAATAAAGGCGGCGGCCGAGCGCGCGGGCGTGCTGCTCGAGGGCATCGAGCTGCGTGATCCTGAGCAGAGCGGCAGTTTGAAGGCCTACGCCGATCTCTATGCCGCCGGGCGGCCGGGAGCCAAGGCGAGCGTTGCCGAACGTTTGGTGCGCAAGCCCTTCTTCCACGCGGGGATGATGGTCAAAGCTGGCGATGCGGATGCCACGATTGCTGGCGTAACGAGTGCGACGGGGCGCGTGGTCGAGGCGGGATTGATGACGGTCGGCTTGGCCGACGGTATCAAGACGCCGTCGAGCTTCTTTCTCATGATCGTCCCGGGGCAGAGAGGGGCGGAGGCAAAGACGTTCATTTACGCCGATTGCGCGGTCAACGTGGAACCGGATTCCGAGATGCTCGCCGATATCGCTTTGGCTTCGGCGGAGAGCTGCCGTGCTCTGCTTCGGGAGGAGCCGCGTGTTGCGCTGCTTTCATTCTCGACCCGAGGCAGCGCACAGCATGCTCGTGTCGAGAAGGTGACCCGCGCGCTTGCGATCGCGCGCGCGCGCGCGCCCGGCCTCGCGATTGACGGAGAACTGCAGGCTGATGCGGCGTTGCTGCCGGCGGTGGCGGCGAAGAAGGTAAAAGGCGAGAGCGCGGTGGCGGGGAGGGCGAACGTTCTCGTCTTTCCCGACCTTGATGCGGGGAACATTGGCTACAAGCTCACACAGTGCATGGCCGGCGCGCGAGCAATCGGGCCGGTGCTGCAGGGATTTGCGCGGCCTGTGAGCGACCTTTCCCGCGGCGCAACTGTCGACGATATTCTCGGCACCGCGGCAATCGTGCTCGCTCAGGCGTAAACGGGGTATTGATCCGCCGATGAACGCCGATCAGTGCTCGTAAATCGTAAATCGGAACTCCAATTAACCGCGGATGTACGCAGATAGAAAATCAGCATGAACCCATGCGAGTTGTTTTCATCCGCATTTATCGGTGCGCATCGGCGGCGAAAAAGAACAACACAAAAGAAGAAAGGCCGAGGTAGGCCTTCGTGCCGAATCGTTCTTACGCGGCGGCTCGGCGTATCGGAGTGCGTTCCTGATCCGCGTTTATCTGCGGTTAAATTGGTTCTCAGCGTTTTTCGATGGGGACGTAGTCTCGCGGCTCGGGTCCGTTGTAGAGGGTGAGGGGGCGAAGCAGGATATTGTTCTCGAGCTGCTCGAGCACCTGCACGGTCCAGCCCGGCACCCGCCCCACCGCAAAGATTGGAACGAAGAGATCTTCGGCGATGCCGTTGAGGAAATAGACGACCCCCGCGTAGAAATCGACGTTCACGTTCACGCCGTGGCGCGCATAGGGCTTCATCGCTTCCACCACGGCCTCGAGAATCTGGTACCAATGCGGCTGACCCATTTCGCGCGAGAGCTTCTCGACGCCGGCCCGCATGTGGCGTGCCCGGGGATCTTCGGCCCGATAGACCCGATGCCCGAAGCCCATCACCGGCTGCTTGTTGGCGCGCTTTGTCTTGACGTACTCGGCAGCTTTCGACGCATCGCCAATCTCCTGCGCCATTCGCATCACGTTTTCGGCTGCTCCGCCATGCGCCGGTCCGGAGAGCGCCGCCACCGCAGCGGTGATCGCGCCGTGAAGGTCGGCATCCGTCCCCGCCACGACGCGCGCGGCGAACGATGAAGCGTTCGAGCCATGCTCCGCGTGCAGCACCATGTCGATATCCATGAGCCGCGCGGCATCGGCGCTGGGTTCCTTGCCCTTCAGCATGTAGAGAAAATTGGCGGCGTGCCCAAGACGCGGGTTGGGCGCCACCGGCTCGCGGCCGTTGCGTATGTGCTCGTGCGCCGCGACGATCAACGGCACCTGGGCCGTGAGCCGGACGCCCTTGCGCAGCGTCGCGTCCGGGGATTTGTCCGCGGTCTCCGGATCGAATGCCGAGAGGGCGGAGACGCCCGTGCGAAGGACGTCCATGGGGTGGGCATTCTTGACCGTTCGGATGAGCTCGTAGAGCGGCTCGGGCAGCTTGCGCGCCGACATCAGCTCCTCAGTGAAATCAGCGAGTTGCAACCGAGTGGGCAACTCACCCTTGAGGAGCAGGTACATGGTCTCCTCAAAGTTCGAGCGTTGTGCAAGGTCGTGGATGGAGTAGCCGCGGTAGCGCAGCTCGCCCTCGCGCCCGTCGATATAGCACACGCGAGAGCGGTCGAAGTACACGCCTTTCAGCCCACGATAGATCTCGATTCTTTCCGGTGTTTCACTCATGACAGCCCCCTCGTTTCGTAATAGCCGGCTCGCACGCCATAACGCAACGGTATCAGAAAATGGATTCCGGCCGGGATGAGTCGCCAGTTGTTGACCGGGTGCAAGGCGTGTGGCACCCTTGCGCACCCCCCCGCCGCACCGCCGCTTCGACGATTGCGGCTTGCGTCGCAGACAATTTTCAATGCCCTGTTGATGGAACCTTCGAGACGAAACGTCGCCGTCCTTTCGGGATGCCAGGGGCTGCTGCTCATCAACAATTCGATCCTCATCACGGTCAACGCCCTCGCGGGCTATGCGCTGGCCCCCAACAAGGCGATCGCGACTCTGCCGGTGACGATGTATTTCATCGGGTCGATGTTGAGCACTATCCCCATGTCGCTGCTGATGAAGCAGGCCGGACGGCGCGCGGGCTTCACGCTCGGCGCGCTTTGCGCCGTTGTCGGGGCGCTTGTGTGCGCGACGGCGGTTTATACGAAAAACTTCTGGATGCTCTGCGCCGGCGTTCTGGTGCTGGGCGTGTACTTCGCCGCCGGGCAATACTATCGTTTTGCCGCGGCCGACACCGCGTCAGTCGATTTCAAGAGCAAGGCGATATCGCTGGTACTGGCGGGAGGGATCGCTGGCGGTTTCATCGGACCCGAGACGAGCAAGCTCACGATCGACCTTTTCGAAGGGCGCACGTACGTCGGCCCGTACTTTTCGCTCGTGGTGTACGCACTGCTCGCCGTGCTGCTGTTGCGATGGCTGAGCATTCCACGGCTCTCGGAATCGGAGCGCAGGGAAGCCGGGCGGCCACTCGCTGTCATCGCGCGCCAGCCCGCGTTCATTGTCGCACTCGTGTGCGCGATGGTCAGCTACGGCGTCATGAACCTGCTGATGGCGGCCACACCCCTGGCCATGGTCGCTCACCATCATCCCTTCAGTGACGCCGCCTTTGTCATCCAATGGCACATCGTCGGCATGTTTGCACCATCGTTCTTCACGGGTTCGCTGATTCGCCGGTTCGGCCTGCCGCAGGTAATGCTGGTGGGGGTCTTGCTCAATCTCGTTTGCGTTTCAATCGCGGTGTCGGGAGTCGAGGTCGTGAACTTCTGGCTTGCAATGCTCCTGCTGGGCGTGGGATGGAACTTCATGTTCGTCGGGGCGACCACGTTGCTCACCGAGACGCATGAACCCGCCGAGCGGGCAAAAGTACAGGGGGTCAACGATGCGGCAATCTTCATCACCCTGGTCGCGAGCTCGCTTGCGTCGGGCGCGTTGTTCAGCTTTCAGGGCTGGCAGGCGATGAACTATTACGCGTTGCCGGCTCTGGCGCTGGCCGGCGGTGCCATTGTCTGGCTCGCCGCGCGTCAGCGCGCCTCGCGTTTAGCGTGACGGCCGGAACCTGGTTCGGGCGTTTTCAGGTAAAATCGCACCTTCCCGTGGCAAGGCAGCCCTCGCGAGCTGCTTTGCCTTTGTTTTTGAGATAAAAAAATAGTCCGCGTATCGGAGAGGAACGGTATGACTCAACCCGCTTCCAAGCGTCAGTTTAAACAAGCGACTGCGGCCCCTGCTTACGTCAGGCACGCCAAGCTCAAATCGTGGGTAGCCGAGGTCGCCGCCCTGACAAAGCCCGACAGCATTTACTGGTGCGATGGCTCCCAGGAGGAGTACGACCGGCTCTGCGACGAGATGGTGGCCTCTGGCATGCTGATCAAGCTCAACCAGAAGAAGCGTCCGGGCTGCTTTCTGGCCCGTTCCGATCCTGATGATGTGGCGCGGATGGAAGACCGCACGTTCGTGTGCAGCAGGGTGAAGGAAGATGCCGGCCCCAACAATAACTGGGTGGCGCCGGACGAGATGCGGTCGACACTCGGCAAGCTCTTCGATGGCAGCATGCGCGGACGCACGATGTACGTGATTCCCTTCAGCATGGGCCCGCTCGGCTCGCACATCTCCCACATCGGCGTCGAGCTCACTGACTCGCCCTACGTCGTCGTCAACATGCGTCTCATGACGCGGATCGGCCGCAAGGTGCTCGATGTGCTGGGTGACGGCGGTAATTTCGTGCCATGCGTTCACTCGATCGGTGCTCCGCTGGCGCCCGGCCAGAAGGACGCGGTGTGGCCGAGCAACAAGGAACACAAGTACATCGTGCACTACCCCGAAACCAAGGAAATCTGGTCGTTCGGCAGCGGGTATGGCGGTAATGCGCTGCTCGGAAAGAAGTGCCTCGCGCTGCGCATTGCCTCGATCATGGCGCGCGAGCAAGGCTGGCTAGCTGAGCACATGCTGATCCTCGGCATCGAGACGCCCGAGAAGAAAAAGCATTACATCGCGGCGGCATTCCCCAGCGCCTGCGGCAAGACCAATCTGGCGATGCTCATTCCGCCAAAAGCGCTGTCGGGCTGGAAGGTCACGACGGTCGGGGAGGACATCGCGTGGGTCAAGCCAGGCAAGGACGGGCGGCTCTACGCGATCAACCCGGAAGCGGGCGCCTTCGGCGTTGCGCCCGGGACATCGATGGAGACCAACCCGAACTGCATGGCGGCAGTGACGCGCAACACGATCTTCACCAATGTCGCCATGACCGCGGACGGTGACGTCTGGTGGGAAGGCATGACGAACGAAGCGCCCAAAGAGCTCATCGATTGGCAGGGCGATGCCTGGACGCCTGGCTGCGGACGCAATGCCGCGCATCCCAATGCCCGCTTCACGGTTCATTCGACCCAGATTCCCTCGATCGATCCGGACTGGGAAAATCCCGATGGGGTGCCGATCAGCGCCTTCCTGTTCGGCGGGCGGCGGGCGACCACCGTGCCGTTGGTGGCCGAGGCCCTGGATTGGGAGCACGGCGTTTACATGGCGGCGACCATGGCCTCCGAGACTACGGCGGCAATGGTCGGGCAAGTCGGCGTGGTGCGGCGCGATCCCTTCGCGATGCTGCCTTTCTGCGGTTATCACTTCGGTGACTACTTCCAGCATTGGCTTGAAATCGGGCGTGGCGTAAAGAACCCGCCGCGCATCTTCGGCGTCAACTGGTTCCGGCGCGACGAGCAGGGCAAATTCATGTGGCCCGGCTTTGGCGAGAACATGCGCGTGCTGCAGTGGGTCGTGCGGCGCTGCGAGGGCGGCGACAACGCTACGCAGACGCCGATTGGCAACATCCCGCGCTACGAGGATCTGGACTGGAAGGGGCTCGAGGGTTTCGAGCGCATCCGTTTCGAGAAGCTGATGGAGATCGACAACGGGCAATGGGGCATGGAGTTGAAGGACCATGCCGAGTTGTTCGAGAAGCTCAAGGCGCGCTTGCCGAAAGAACTCGACGAGCTGCGCGCGCAGCTGGCCGGCGCTTTCTGAGGCCAGTGACCGGTAACCCGTGACCGGGAGGCGGGCTGCATGGCCCGCTTTCTATTTCAGTTCACCCGAACCGGAGCGCCCGTTTCCATAGATGTGATTACACCCTCGAACGCCGCGACCGTATTCACCATTTCCTCAGGCGTTATCGGGTAGGGTGCGCGGCCTTCGACGGCGTCGGCGAAAGCATCGAACTCCGCGCGCAGGGAATCGATCTTCTCGAATTCGCGGCGCTCGACCTTGCCCCCCTTCAAGCGGACGATCGTCTCGGCCTCGCCGAGGGCCTCCACCGACCCTCCGTCTCCGAAAACATGCACGCGCCAGTAAACGGGCGAGGCTCGCACGGCGCCGAGGAACCCGCTCAGTTGGTTTGCAAAGCGGAATAACACGGAGACGGTGTCGCGGGGATCCGGTCCCTTGCGGAACGTGGTGACCTGGGCACTCACCTCGGCCGTGGGGCCGGCGATGCTGGTAAAGGCGTCGAGCAGATGTATGCCGGTCCCCGTCATGCCGCCGCCGGGCGACTCGCTGGGCAGCTCGCGCCAGGCCGAGAAATGCAGCCCCGAGTTCTCGTTGCTGTAGTGACCCTCGATGTGCATGACCGTTCCCAGCACGCCGCTTTTTGCGACGCGCCGGAGCTCGGCCATGGAAGGCCAGAACCGCTTGTTTTGGCCAACGCCGATCGGAACGTTTGCCTTGCGGCAGGCCGCGATGGCGCGTTCAGCGTCCGCCCGCTTGAGAGTCAGTGGTTTTTCGCAGAAGACCGGCTTGCCCGCCTCGGCAACCCGCACGATCTGGTCCGCGTGCAGCGAATGCGGGGTCGCCAGCACGACGGCCTGCACCTTGGGGTCGGCCAGCGCCTTGTCCAGGTCGTCGCTCAACGTGAATCCGTTCGCCTCGGCGATCGGCAGCGCGACATCGATCTCCTTGCTCACGCCGTGAACGAAGCGCAGCTTCGTGCTCTTGCCCTGCACGGCGCCCACGATGTTCTTGCCCCACCAGCCCAATCCGATAATTGCAGCATTAATCATCCGAAACGACCTCTCGATGCTTTCAATCTAACTGCGTGACCCGTGACCCGTGACCCGTGACCCGTGACCCGTGACCCGTGACCCGTGACCCGTGACCCGTGACCCGCGACCCGTAACAGACGACCGAAGAACGGACGGATGAATGGGTCCTTTCAGCATCTGGTCACTGATCACTACTCACCGGTCACGATGTTTCAGCTAGAGGCCGGCTCGGCTCTTGCCCTTGACCGCCTTGTTCACGACATTGACCGGCCACTCGCCCGTCAGGACGCGGCGCACTTCGCCCGGCGCACCCGCCTGGAGGCCCTTCATGGCAGCTTCGCTGTACCACGCGCAATGGGGATTGATGATGACGTTGTCGCGGCCGCGCAGCGGATGAGGATCCGGCAGCGGCTCGGGATCGGTCGTGTCGAGTCCGCAGCCGCCGATCTTCTTCGAGTCCAGCGCGCGCACCAGGGCATCCGTGTCCACTACGGGACCGCGCGAGCAGTTGATGAGGAACGCGGTCGGCTTCATCTTGGAAAATGCGTCGTCGTTGATCATCTTCCGCGTCTGGGGTGTAAGCGGCGGATGAATCGAGACGAAATCGCACTCGGGCAGCATCGCCGCAAGCTCCATCTTCTTGCCAGGCTCCTTGAACTGGCCTTCCTTGACGAAGGGATCCGAGTAGAGAACGCGCATCCCGAAAGCTGCGGCGCGCACCGCAACCTCGCGGGCAATGTTTCCGAATCCCACCAGGCCCAGCGTGCTTCCCGCGAGACGGAACATCGGCTTGCCGGGCGGCACGGCCCATTGGCCGCCGCGGACCAACCGGTCGTAGAAGGCAACCTTGCGCGCGCAGGCGAGAAGCAGCGCCATCGTGTGTTCGGCGACTTCTTCGATGCAATAGCTCGGGTTGTTGGTCACGATGATCCCTGCCTTGGTAGCGGCCTCAAGGTCGATCGTGTCCACGCCGATGCCGTAGCGCGCGATGATCTTGCATTTTGGCATCTTGGCCATGTCGTCGGCCGTGATGGGGCCGGCATAGGTGTTGAGCAGCGCGTCGCAGTCCGCCGCCTGCGCGATGAACTCCTCGGGCTTCTTGGTCTGCAGCGGAACCAGTTCCGCGAGCCCCTCGAGCGTCTTTTTCTCCACATCCAGCGATTCCCACACGTAATCCGTCAGTACCACTTTCGCTTTGGCAGCCATGTCAGTGTCCTTTTTGCTTTCCCGTGAATCGTAAAATGCAAATCGTGAAGCGTGGCTTGTAAACCGTCATGCGCAAGCCGGCGTGGCGGACCCTTCAGTCACAATTCGCGCATCATTGGTAGATCTCGGCATTCCAGCAGTTGGGCGGCTGCCGGTTCTCCAGCACCGCCATGATGTTGTCCACCACCACGTTGGCCATGTCATTACGAAGCTCTTTCACCGCGCTTCCGAGATGCGGCGTGAGCACGACATTCTGCATCGCAACCAGCTCGGGCTCGACTCGAGGCTCGTTTTCGAAGACATCGAGCCCGGCCCCTGCGATGCGTCGCTCCTCGAGCGCCCGCACCAGGGCCTTCTCATCCACAACCGGTCCGCGCGCGGTGTTGACGAGAAAGGCGGTCGGCTTCATCAGGCGGAGTTCGCGCTCGCCGACGAGGTGGCGGGTTTCCGCATTGAGTGGCGCGTGAACCGACACGAAATCGGACTCGGCGAGCAGCTGGTCGTAGGGCACATAGATGATGCCGGCCTCCCGCTCCTCGCTTTCGGGCTTGCGGCGCGGAGTCCAGTACAACGTGCGCATCGAGAAACCCTGAGCGCGCCTGGCGACAGCGCGTCCAATGCGCCCGCCGCCTCCGATGAGGCCGATGGTCTTGCCGTGCACGCCGGCGCCGAGCAGGTGCGCGGACTGCGATCCGGGGAAGATGCCTGCACGGACCAGCCGATCGCCCTCGACTACGCGACGGGCGACGGCGAGCAGCAGGGCGAAATGAATATCGGCCGTTGCCTCGGTGACGATGGGCGAGATCACCGTGACTGGAATGCGCCGCGCGGTTGCTTCTTCCACATCGATGTCGGATGGCGTGATCTTCATCGAGGCGATGGCGCGGAGGCGCGAACCCGCCGCGATAACATCGCGATCCACCCGGTCATGGAGCAGGCAGAAGAGAATATCGCAATCACGCACTGCGTTGAGGAGCTCGCTCTTGGTGGCGATATGGGCTGTATCCGTATTCAGCGTGACGTCGGCCACGGCGCGCAGGCGCTCGATCGCGCTCTGCGATACCGGCTGCGTGATGAATATCTTTGGGCGCATTAGAAAACCGTGAATCGTGAATGGTGAATCGTGAATCGAGGTTCGCCGATCTGGCTGCCTTGGTTGTTCAGTACCAGAGTCAATCGGCGTCCATTGGCGCTAACTATAGAATTGTGCGCGTTGTTACAACCGTGGTTATCTGGCGCCGTTCCTCGACTCATGCTTTTCTACCCCATCGCAGATGCGGCAGGCGAACTCGCCCAGCGCGGCCGCCGTGACGCCGACGGCGCCATGTTGGCGCCGGTTGAATTCCTCGGGCTCGAGCTCGGTCCAGAAGGAGTCGTTCAGCCGGTTGATCATGTTGAACATTGCGCAGGCGAGCGAGATCTCCACTATTTCCGCATCGCTGAAGAGCCGTCGCATCGCGTCCCATGACGCCTTGTCGCGCTTGGCGGTGTTGAGCGTCATCGCTTCCGACCAGGCAAGGACCGCCTTCTCCCGTTCGTTGAACAGCGCGCTGGCACGGTAGTCGCCCTGCAGCGCCGCGAATTCATCCTCTTTCAGCCCCAGTGCTTGACCAAGCACCCAATTGTGCTCCGTTCAGTACTTGCAGCCATTTATCGTCGAGGTTTTGAGCACGGCCAGGTTGCGCAGGCGCACGTCGGAGACGGCTCCGGCCCTGGGCTGGCGCACGGCGGCAACGAAGCCGAGGTACCAGCGTGCGAGCTCTGGGCTGTGGGCGAGGATCCGCAGCAAATTCGCCGTTCTTCCCAGCAGCTTGTTCGATCCCTCGAACAGGTCTTTTGCGGCGCCGGCTGCCTCGTCGTCCAAAATGCCGCGCAATCTCTGGCTCATCTCAATTCCTGAAGTCGTGAGTCGTAACCTATGAGCGCTCAGTTGTGTAAACGTGCCGTGCCTTCACCCGTGCAATAGTCCGCTGACTGCTCGCTGTTCACCGTTGTTGAGCCATCCAGCGGACAACCCCGGCGACACCGTCCACCGCAACATTCGATCCTTCCGGAATGCGGTGCGTCGCGTCGTGGACGCCCAGGACCATCGGGATGCCGCGCTCACGCGCAAGGGAAGCCAGATGCGATGTGCTTCCGCCGAGCTCGGCGACCACGCCCGCAACCCGGGGCAGGATCTGGCCCAGCGCGGGACCAGCCATCCGCGTTACCAGCACATCACCCGGCGCCACCCGCGACAGCTCGCATTCGCAAGTCACGACGCACGCGCGGCCCGTGCCCCAGCCAACGCCCGCGGGCTGGCCGTTGAGACGGGGGTAGCGGCGCCAGTGCTCGTCGGGAACCGGCGCATCCTTGAGGTGAAGCGGTCGTGCCTGCAGTAGTTTGAATCCGGCTCCGTCGAGTGCCCATTCGATTTCCACGGGCATGTTCATGAGCTTCTCGGTATCCCGCACGAGTCCACCTAACTCTGCGATCTGCGTGCGGTCGAGGCAAGGCGTGGGAGCGCTGCGACTGCTGCCGATACGCGGTCGGCTTGAATGAGCGCAACTCGGGTCGTGGCGCTGCTGGATACCCACCTGCGACTCCTTCAACGCGCCATCGCGGTCGAGGACATAGCGGTCCGGCGCGACCTCACCCTGCGCAATCGCGGAGCCGAGGCCCCACGTTGCGTTGATCAGGAGCTCGCCATCCACGGTCTGGCTCAGCGCGCCGCCGGCGCAGCGAGCCTGCACCAGCGGCTGCACCAGAAGCGCCATCGCTGTGTCCGCGGGATCGAGATCATGCGTTGCCATGTAGCGCAGTGCGCGCGTCGACCAGAGCGCAGTCCAGCAGGCGCGTACAGCCGTGAGGAATTCCGTCTCGTCCTCGAGTCCCAGGAAGCTTTCGAACTGGCCCGCGAAGCTGGAGCCGAAGCGGTCCTCGACGAGAGCCGATGACCGCACGACGCACGGCGCGGCTGTTTGCTCGCGCAGCGACCGCCATGCAGCGAGCAGGGGCTCCAGCACCTCGGGCGCCATTGGTTTTTCCATCAGGCCAAGCTTCATCTGGAGCGCATAGCGCCGCGCCTGGGGGCCGTCTTCCGTCGAGAACGTTCCGCGCGCTGCCGTCTCGAGCTCGGCGTGCCGGATTTGCTGGCGGTAAGCCTCGGCGTCCAGGCAGAAGCCGCCAGGGGTGGGCAGGCCGGCCTGCGCGAGCGCGGCCAGGTTCGCGGCTTTCGGCCCGACCCGCTGTGCATCCGCGGCCTCATGCGTTGCCAACGGGATGATGTAGTCACCGTGCATGGATTACCTACTGTCGTTGACTGGTTGCCTGTCGCTGATTGTTACCAGTAGTCAGGCGCTGTGTCAGGTATCAAAAACGAGCGCTGGGCCGGCGTTGCTTGCTCCGCTATCGCGCGAGAGGAAGAGCGACGCCTCCCCCCACCGATCGCGACGGAGAGGGGAGGCGAACTGAACGCCGAACAGCGCGGTCACCCTGACGCCCTATCCGAGCCAGCTCGGGGCTTCGGATCGCGTCCCGGCGAGAGCTAACGGCCGAAGTAGCTCGAGTAGCCCGGCATCGGATCGACGACCGTGATCTGCTCGACCGGGAAGTGCGAAATGAGCTCGGTGCGGTCCTTGTGCACGATCAGCATTTCCTCGATGCGCACGCCCCACTCGTACATCTTCCCGTGCTGGGTCTCGAGCGCGAACACCATGCCCTCCTTGATCTCGATCGGATGGTCGAGCGACCAGATGCGCGAAATCACCGGCTGGTCGTACTGCGCCAGCCCGAGACCGTGGCCCCACAGGTTTGCCGCTGCCTGATCCTCTTCCTCGTAGCCGTAGGCTTCCTTCGCCGAGGGCCACTTCGAGGCAATCTCCCTGGTCGTGGTTCCAACCTTGACCGCCTTGATCGAGTCGTAGAGCCACTTCAGGGCGGTCGCGTAGATGTCCTTTTGCTCCTGGGTGGGTTCCTTGCCGCAGCAGTAGGTGCGGTAGTAGCAGGATTTGTAGCCGTTCCAGGTAAGGGCGGCCAGATCCATGAACACGATGTCGCCGGGCTGTACGATACGGTCGGAGAAGTTACGCCAGTTGGGCCAGGTGTTCGGACCGGAAGAGACGATCACGTCTTCCACGTCCTCCATCCCCGGCACCGAGTAGAGATATTCCATGATGTGCGCGGTAAGCTGGTTCTCGGTGCGGCCAGGTCTGAGGAACTTCATGAACTCCCAGTGCGCCGCGTCGCCGATCGCGCCGACCATACGCAGGCACTCCTGCTCGTCCTCATTCTTGACGGCCCGCGCCTCCATCATCGGCGTCATGCCGTCGGTCCACTCGATCTTCTCGTCCTTGAAGATCTGCATCATGTTGATGTCGATGAAGTCCACGCCCAGCTTCATGCCTGCGACGTTGGCCTTCTTCATTTCCTGTTTGATCGCGTTGGTGAATTTGCGCACCTGCTGCAGCGAGGCGGGGCCTGCAGCGCCCTTGATCCAGGCATACGACCAGCGCACGTGGTCCTTCGGAATCCACGGCGAGTGCTTGTGGATCTGGAAGCCGATGTCACCTTGCTCGAACAACACCGGGGCGTCATCGCCGCAGAGCAGGGCGTAACGCAGCCCCGGCTTCAGGCGGTTCCAGCCGGGAGTGAGCGTGCCGGTCACGTAACGGCAGTTCTCGTCGTACATCAGCAGCATCGCGCCCAGTCCATGAGCTTTCATCCGCTCGCGGGCCCGTTCGGTGCGGTACTTGCGGAGACGATCCCAGTTGACCCGTTGCTGCCAATCCAGTCCTGCTATCCCAAAGTTTGCTGACATCTCACTCTCCAGTCACTGTTGTTACTCGAAACCCAGAAAATCACCCCTTGATCCGTCCGGATATTGCCTTTGGCGATCACCCGCGCAAAAAACGGGAAATTTCGCCTTCTAGTAAATGCGCTGAAGTCCCTTGTGGACTTGCTGGTGATGACGTTGACGCCACTATCTCTGAACAAAACCTGATCACCGTCGGGTTCTTCATCACCGCGCGCCCGACTTGATGGAGCCTCTCGACATCTGGCCGGGGCAGGTCCTGCGTAATGGACAAACCCTTCCGTGAGCCGACAGCCATATCGTAACCCCGCGCGCCCATCGTGGGAATACGCATTGCACCGGCCGCCGGTCCGGACCCCCGGCTCCGGTGCCGCTTCGCGTTTATGCGCCCTTCGGGAGGCCGAATTTCGGTCATCGTTTCGGAATGACCGGCAGCAGCAGGAGGGACGCCATGCTGCCGCCGGTGTAAATCGTGTTTTCGCCATTATTGTAGTCCGCGCTGTAGTGCGTGTACGGCGCGCTGCCCACGCCATCGCGCGGCTGAATGTCGAGGCGGAGCCGGTGACCCTTGCGAAAGACCATGCAGGTCGGCCAGATCTCGACGTCGAGCCGGACCGGCTGGTTTCGCTTGAGCCACTGGCGTTCGTTGTGAGCGTGGTACGGCCGGAAAGGCAGCGAGAGCTCCGGATCGAGCTTGCGATGAGAGGCGCGCAGCCAGCCCTTGGCGACCGGCACCGGCTGCTGCTGCTGGCCGACCTCCCAGACGTCGTTGCCGTCGGCGTCGATGTTGCGAATGGTCGCGAAGACATCCATGTCATCGGTGGTGCTGGATACCCATAGCGTCAGCACCACCGGCCCGGTCACTTCCAGATCTTCGCGCATCGGCTCGGTCTCGAATGACACGCCGAGCCGCGGCAGGCTGCCAGCGAGGGCAGTCGAGGTCCATGAGGCCGAGGCGACGCCAGCCTTTGTTACCGCGCTCGCTGAATAGGCAAGAGAGCCGCGTGCCCGGGGCGCGGTGGTGGTCAGCGTCCCTTCGGCCGAATTGCCACGGCGCTTCCGCGGCGCTGGCTGGAGGTAGAACTCAGTCCAGCGTGTCCGCGCTAGCGGCCATTCCTGCTCGCTGCGCCATTTGTAGTTCTTGTGGCCGCCCGTCCGGATGAGAAGCTTCACCGGCGGCTCTTCCATGATCCCATTGTCCACGCCCTTCAGCCAGTAGTCGAAGAACCGCAACTGGTCCTGACGGGCTTCCTCGGCATAAAACGGGTGGTAATGCGTGCCGGCCTGGATCCGCAGTTTGCGGTGCGGCGTGCGCGCGCGCATGTAGGCCTCGGTATTGCCGCGCAGGTGAAGGCCCATTCCGCTCCAGTTGCCCGCGCTGTAGAAGGGCACCGTCAACTCGTCCCACCGCGCCTGGCGGCTGTAGTAATGGTCGGAATCGAGGTTGTTACGCATGTACTCCCAGAGCCAATGTTTCGAGAAGGCGTCCGGGCTCGCCTGCTCGCGCCGGCCGAGCAGATGGTGCGCCATGTGGTTGTTGTACCAGTTGCTGACGAAGCCGAAGCAGAAGATGCCGCCGTGATAGGCAAAATCGCGATACATGTCCGCAGCGCCTTCCCACGGAATCATCGCTTTCAGGGACGGCGGCCTGAGATTGGCGACCAGCCACTGCGTCATGGCGAAGTACGAAATGCCATTGGTGCCCACGCGCCCGTTGCACCACGACTGCCGCGCCGCCCATTCGATCGAATCGTGAAAATCGATCGCTTCCTGCAGCGAAAATGGGTCAGTCTGGCCCGGCGATTTGCCCGAACCGCGGGAGTCGACACGCACCGCGGCGTAGCCGCGCGGAACCCACCAGAGCGGATTGACCGTCTCCCAGTTCATGTAGGGATTGGGCTTTTCCTCAAGATCGGCAGGAGGCACCCACAGCTTGTCCTTCTGGTAGGCGCCGGTGTTGATGATGGCGGGCACCGTGCCGCCGCGCCGCGGACGGTAGACATCCGCTTTCAGGCGCACGCCGTCGCGCACGGGGATCTCGACGTCCTTGTCAATAACGATATCGTGCCGGGGCAGAGAAACTTTCTTCATTCTAGTTGTCGTGTTTTGGACGGAATCGATACTGACCGCCGATTCGCGCGTTTGCGGCGCTGTCCCCCTGCGTCCGCGCTACCGCGCGGGTCTGGATCACGCCTGTTTTTCGTCCCCCGGGGCGATTGGCAGCTTGACCGGTTTCCCGAGGCGCGCAGACAAATCAATGGCCTTGGTCAGCATGAGGCGATTGTGTCCCTCGGCTGCCGTGGCGTGCTGGGTTTTCAGGCCCAGCGAAAGGCGGGTCAGCCAGGAATTCGTTTCTTCACGCATGGGCCCGCGAAGTTCGCCCAGCGCCATGTCGCCCACCGGATAACTTGTCAGGAAGTCCACCCGGCGGCTGGAATCCGGCGCGTAGCCCTCGCCCTGGGCGGTGTCCACGGCGAGCACGATATCGCGGTGCGTATCGTCGATAGTTAGCACGCCGTCAACCCCAACGATGCCGACCTCGAGGCTGTAGACCGCTCCCGGCCAGACGACCGGCAATGCCCAGGAAATGACGCCGTGATAAATGGATCCGTCGTTGAATGTGATCACGTAGCCCGTGCCGTCGATTCCGTGCCACTCCGGCCCCAGCGCCTTGTTTACCGAGCGGGCATAGACCTCTACCGGCGTCTTTACTTCCATCATCCACATGACGATATCGAGCGCGTGCGTCCCCGAAATCACCATCGGGGAGATCTCCGACGGGTTGTCGCTTCGTTTGTAGTTGTCGATCGCGACCAGCCGGTTCATGAAGGCACGCGAGGTCACCATCGTCACGTCACCCAGCTGCCCGGTGCGAACCTTCTCCTTGGCAACGAGCCAGCGGCGGCGAAAGCGCTGGGTGTAGCCGATGACGGCATCGGCGCCGGCTCTCTCGATGGCCGCCAGCACGCTCGCCGACTCGGCGAGGTCGGTCGCAAGCGGCTTCTCGATCATCATCGGCAGCTTTCGTTCCGCCGCGGCAAGGACAGGGTCCACGTGCAGGTGCTCATCCGTGGAGACCACGACCGCGGTGACCTCCGGGCGCTTGATGAGCTCGCGGAAATCAGACGTGACGAAGTCCGCGCCGACTTTTTCAGCAACGAGCTTCGCGCGCTCGGGGTTCGTCTCTGCAATCCCGATCCAATCGACTTCCGGGTGGCGTGCTGCGAGCTCGCCGCGGATGAGTCCGACGCGTCCCGCGCCGACGATGGCAAGGCCGATGCGTTTGGGTTTTTTCGTTGTCATATTTTCAAGTCCTATCTACTGCAGAGAAACGCAGGACACAAATTGGAATCAGGTGCCGGAGTTTCTTGTTCTGCCCCTGATTATGCTCTGAGAGTCTAAGCCCCTGTGGTTTGACCGCTAGCGCGCCGCGGCGGCCGCGCCCACGCGCGACTCAGGCAGCGGCAGGTTTACGGGCTCGTTGCGCTCGGCCGAAAGGTCGGCGGCAATGTAGACCTCCATGACCTGGCGCGCCTGTTCGGCCGTCACCAGCACCGGCCGGTCGCAGGCGACGGCCTCGATGAAGTGCACGGTCTCGGCCTTCATGGGGCCGGCGTAGGCGTGATCCACGAACTCGCCCGGCATGGAGGACATCGGCAAGCGCATGCCGTTCTGCATGGTGTTGAGAACGACGTCGCGATGGCTGTCGTCCACCAGAAGAGCGCCTTCCGTGCCGACCATCTCGATCCACGTCGTCGAGAAGTTCGGATAGCCCGGCGGCAGGCTCCAGCCAGCGTTTACGACGAACGAGATGCCGTTGTCCAGGGTGACCGTGATGAGCTGGGTATCCGGGATATCGGCGCCGGTGGTTTCTCTCATCGCCCCATAGTTGGTCGTCGAATAGACGCGCACCGGCTTGGCCGGCTCAAGGCACCACAGAACGAAGTCGAGGTCGTGCGTGGCTTCCATCGCGGCAGGGGAGAGCTTGGTGCGGCCGGTGATCTTCTTGCCCAGGCCGCGCGTGATGTGGCGGCTCACGAGCGCGCTCACGGGCTTGCCAATGGTACCGTCGGTGATCGATTTCTTGACGTAGGCGAACTTCGGGTTGAATCGCTGGGAATAGCCGATTGTGAACTTGACCTTGTTTTTGCGCGCGATCGCAATCAGCTCGTCGGCCTCATGAAGCTCGATGGCGATGGGCTTCTCGAGAAAGACGTGTTTGCCTGCGAGCAGGCATTCCCGCGCCATTGGATAGTGGTGCGTCTCCGGCGTTGCCGAAATGATGTAAGCGTCGATGTCGTCGATCTTGAAGAGATCGCGGTAATCCGCCGTGGCCGTCTTGGCCCCTGTGGCCTTGGCGACCTCGGCCAGGCGCTCGGGCTTGACCTCGGCAATGTGAAGATTATTGACGATGGGGTGGGTGGCGCAGGTCTCGGCGCGAATGCCTCCGCACCAGCCGGTGCCGATGATGCCGACGTTGATTTGCTTCACGGATACCCTCTTTGAGTCGTTCTGGCGTGATGCCAGTGGGGAGTTGCTCGCAGCCTCGCGAGAGACCTTGGATGGTAACGAAACGCAGGCCCTATTCACAAATACCAAAAGGGAATCCATGCCATGCCTATGGAGCATGGCAGGCCAAATGTGCATGCATGGCTTGGGTCCAGCATCCGGCCCTCCCATCCCGCAAATTCGTGGAGAACAAGGGATCCGTGGAGCATTGACGACCCCTCCGATTCATGCCATTTTGTTATCCCTACAGCCTATTGGCCGGCCTGTTTCCCTAAAGGGCAAACGCTGCCCCGTAACCCGATGGATCTTCGGAGCATTCGTTACTTCGTCCAGATTGCCGACTGCGGCAGCATTACCCGTGCCGCGGGCAATCTCGGCGTTGCCCAGCCAGCGCTAAGCCGCCAGCTCCAGAGCCTGGAAGACGAGCTGGGGATGCCTCTCCTGGTGCGACTGCCGCGCGGCGTGCGCCTCACGGCGCCAGGACGCCAGTTTCTGGACCACTGCCGTCGCGCTTTGCGTGAGCTCGACCGTGCCAAAGAGGAGCTGCGCTCCAGTGCGGGCAGCCCAAAGGGGCAGGTGATTCTGGGAGTCTCCCCGACGCTTGGCCCCATGTTGGTGCCGGGGGTGGTTGAGCGGGTACGCCGCCAGTGCCCCGAGGTGGCCCTGAAAATCGTGGAGCATTTCAGCACGCTGCTGTTCGACGGGCTGCTGACCGGCCGAATCGACGTCGCCTTGCTTACCAACCCGTCCGCCACCCGGGCGCTGCGGCTGGCCCCGCTGATCTCGGAGCCGATCGTGGTGCTCGCGGCGCCGGAGCCGAGGGACCCCCGGCGGTTCTATACGCTGGCCGAGCTGTCGAAGACGCCGGTATTGGTCACCGAGGCGATCCGCTCAATCGTGGACGATCAGATCGGGCGCTATGGTGCGCGGCTCAACGTCGAGTTCGAGGTCAACGCGGTGGAAGCGATAGGGCAGCTATTGCTGCGGGGAGTTGGGCGGGCCGTGATGCCGATTTCGACTTTTCACGGGGAGATCGCCGCCGGTCGGGTGGTGGCGTTCCCGATCGCCGATGTGAACGTGCAGCGCACGCTCATGCTCGCGCACCCGATGGAGCGGCGTTTGTCGGCGGCGACGGACGAAGTCTCGCAGATCGTCACCGTCGAGATGAATGCGCTGGCCGACGAGGGCGTGTTCAGCCTGCCCGTGGCTGAGAGCGGTCGCGCGGCTCGAGTAGGCGAGAAGGCCTGACCCTATCTCAAATATCGGAATTCGGTTTGTGAGGGGCTGGGTTGTTTGAAGATATTGACCTGCTTTGGTTTGCGATTACGCTGAGTTAGTGATCTTAACGATGTTCGTCGGCGGCTCTTGCCCCGTTTCTTAGATAACTTGTCATTGCCATAGACGGCTTGTTCCCGAGGAGAAAAATGAGGCACATCGATCTGCACAATCACGTCCTGCCCGAACCGATCCTGGCGGCGATGGAATCGAATCCAAAACTCTACCGCTCCGAGATACGGCGGGAGGGCAACAAGCGCATGCTGAAGCTTGGCCACAACCTGTTCGAGCTGACGCCGGAGTTCTACGACGCGGATGCAAAGGTGGAGATCATGGAGCGCAAGGGCGTCCAGGTCTCCGCAATTTCGCCCGGCCCGCAGTCCTTTTGCTACTGGCTCGAGGAGAGCGACGCCGTCCGTGCCGCTCGTCTCGTCAATGACGGCATCGCCGCCATGGTGGAAAAGCGCCCCGATCGTCTGCGCGGGATGGGGACGCTGCCGATGCGCCATCCCGATGCCGCGATCGCCGAGCTGGAACGCGTCGTCAAGGAGCTCGGGTTCAAGGCTGTCGAAATCGCCACCGCCATCGGCACCGAAGAGCTCGCGGAGCCTAAGTTCCGCCCGATTCTGCGGCGGGCGCAGGAGTTGAAGGTCCTCGTGTTCACGCATCCGAATACGATGGGGAGCACCGCGAGCCGGCTCGATTGCTACTACCTGCTCAATCTCATTGGAAACCCCCTCGACACGACGATCATGATGGCGCGGCTGATGTTCAGCGGC
Organism: Betaproteobacteria bacterium SG8_41; assembly: GCA_001303585.1. Classification (GTDB taxonomy): domain Bacteria; phylum Pseudomonadota; class Gammaproteobacteria; order Burkholderiales; family SG8-41; genus SG8-41. The sequence goes on along the minus strand of LJTT01000003.1, from coordinate 19,283 downwards.
GCACTCGACGAACTCAAGGACCTCAAGCTGTTGGTCGCGCACGGCGGTGGCTTCACGCCCTATCAGATCGGGCGGTGGCAGCACGGGCATGCCGTGCGGCCGGATACCCGCTGCGATACAGCAACAAAGCCGCTCGGCCTCTTCGCGCGCTTCTACTTCGATGCGCTGACGCACCACCCGCAGTCGCTGCGCCACCTCATCGACATGGTGGGCTCGGACCACATCACGATCGGAACCGATTCACCGTTCGACATGGGCGAAGAGCGGCCGGTTGAACAGCTGAATGCAGTGCCGCGGCTTACCGAAAAAGAGCGCGAGGATATCGCTTACCGGACGGCGCTGCGTTTGCTTGGCGAGAGCGATTGACTCACGCACGGCCCCAAGCTCGCGGGGCTTCGCGTGCGCCAAATAAATTGAGAGCCTGCGCCTTGCGTGCTAGCATTGGCACCCTGCAATCGCGCTGATTTTCGCTCAAACAGGAGCACCTCCCGCAATGCCGTTCTACCGCTTCGAGGATATCGAATCGAATTACCTTACGCCGCACCTGTCGACCGGCAAGGCCCCGGTGATCGACGGGAAGTACATGTACTTCTGCTTGCTGCACAAGAACGCGGGCACCGGGTCGGAGCTCCATTACCATCCGAACGAGCTCCTCATCTTCCCGATCCGCGGCAAGATCAACGCGATCGTGGGAAAGGATCGCCGCATCGTGAGCCCCGGCACGTTCGTTCATGCGCCGGCCTACGCGCGGCATTCCATGAAGGCGACCGAGGACGGCAACTGCCAGTATCTGTACATCAAGGACAAGACCTGGACCGTGGTCGGGCTTGCCGAAGACGAGGCGGTTCCCGAAAAGGCGATGACGGTTGACGAAGTGAATCGAAAGTACCAGGTCGGAGATCGCGACAAGCACCAGAAGACCGAGGGCAAGTCGCAGGCCATCGTCGAGGGCCTTAATGTTTGCTTTTACCCTGTCATCGACTCGCTCGATGCGCCACGTCGCTCGGCCCGGCACATCGACTGGATCGAGGGCGAGCGGCTGGCGTTCGGTTTTTGCGAGGTTCCGGGTGGTTACGATGAGCCGGAGACCACGAGTCAGCACGAGATGTTCGTCTACGTTCTGAGCGGGCGGATGCAGGCGCGGGCCGGCGGCAACTCGAAGGCGGTCGGCAGCGGGGACATCATTCACGTGCCGCGCGGGGAACCTTATCGCCTGCAGGTAGCATCGCCGTTCGCGCGCTATGCCATAGTGTGCTCGACACCGTTCCTTGAGGGCCGGATCGATGGCATGACTCCGGAAGAAGCGGAGCAGGCGCGGGTGAACATGAAGCCTAACTGATGCGACTGTGACCGGTGACCAGGAAGCTGCCTGCGACAACGTAAAGGAGGTTAGGGATGATTAAGCGGGAATTTCTGCTGGCATTGTTCTTGAGCGTGCTCGTTGCGCCGGCCTGTGCACAAGGCTGGAGCCCCGAGCGCAACGTCGAACTGATCGTCCCGGCCGGCGCCGGCGGCTCGCTCGACAATACCGGCCGAACGATCCAGCGGGTATGGGACCAGCTGAAACTGGTGCCGGTGCCGAGCGCAGTCGTCAACCGCTCGGGCGGCGGCCACTCCAAGGCCTATGCCTACCTGCACCAGAAGTCGGGCGATCCGCAGGTTCTCTCGATTACGTCCTCGACCATTCTCACCAATTACATCAACGGTCGACTGCCGCGGACCTACGATGCCTACACGCCGTTGGGGATCATGGTCACGGAGTACATCGCATTCGCGGTCAAGGCGGATTCTCCCATCAAAACCGGCAAGGACCTGATCGAGGCGCTGCGCAAGGATTCAGGCTCGCTCTCGATCGGCATCAGCAGCGCGCGCGGCGGCACCCATCACATTTCGGTGGGAATGCCCGTGCTGTCGGCCGGCATCGACATGAAGCCGATCAAGCTGGTGTCGTTTAATTCCTCGTCCACCGCCGTGACCGCGCTGCTCGGCGGGCACGTTGACGTGATTTCGACGAGCAACGTCATCCTCGCGCCCCACGTTGCCGAGGGCAGGCTCAGGGCAATCGCGATTTCCTCGCCGAAGCGCCTCCCGGGCATATTCTCGGGCACGCCGACCTGGCCGGAGTTGGGTTACAAGGGGGTGTTCCACAACTGGCGCGGCCTTATCGGGGCCGGTGGCATGACGCCCGAGCAGACCGCGTTCTGGGTGAGCGTCCTGAAGGGCGTGGCGGAGAGCGAGGAGTTCAAGGCGTTTGCCGCGAAGAACCAGTGGGTGATCGACTTCAAGGGTGGCGCGGACGCCGCGGCTTTCATGAAGGAAGCGTACGGCGATTTGTATTCCGTGATGAAGCCCCTGGGGCTCGCCAAGCGTTGAGAGCTGACAAGAGGATTTGATGAGAAAGATCGTGTTGCGCAAACGCGTCCAGTCGGCCCGCAGGCGCCAGACCGGCGTGCCCGTCGGCGTCGTCGGCCTGGGAATCATGGGCGGCGCTTTTGCGCGCCATCTGCTGGCGGCTGGCCATCCCGTAACCGGTTATGACGTCGCGGCGCCTCGGCGGCGGGAGCACGAGGCGCGAGGCGGACGCGCGGTGCGCTCTTGCGCCGAGGTGGCGAAAGCGGCGCGGATCATCATCAGCTCGCTGCCCTCGCCAGCGGCCATCGAACAGGCGTTTTTCGGCAAGGACGGCATCACAGCCGGGGCGGCCCGAGGCACGATCGTCATCGAGGCGAGCACGATGCCGATCGAGTTGAAGGAGCGCTGCCGCAAGCGCTTTGCCCGGGCCGGGATCGAGATGCTTGACTGCCCGATCAGCGGAACCGGGGCGCAGGCGGCCGTGAAGGACATTGCGGTCTACGCGAGCGGTGAGCGCAGGGCGTTCAACCGTTGCCGAAAGGTGTTCGACGGTTTCGCGCGCTCGACTTACTACTGCGGCGAATTCGGCATTGGCTCCAAGCTCAAGTTCATCGCCAACTTGCTGGTCACGATTCATAACCTGTCGACGGCCGAGGCGATGGTCATGGGTGAAAAGGCCGGGCTCGATCTAGGGCTCGTGTACCGCGTGATCCGGGACGGCGCCGGGACCTCGAAGATGTTCGATGTGCGCGGGCCCATGATGGTCAATGGCCGCTACCTGCCGGCCACCATGAAGGGCGACGTCTACAAGAAAGACATTGACATCATTCACGCTTTTGCGCGTCGCTTGAAGTGCCCGACGCCGCTGTTCGATCGCAGCCTCGAGTTCTACACCGCGGCGCTGCGGCAGGGACGGGCGAAGCAGGACACGGCCGCAATACATGCAATCTTGAGGAAACGCGCCAAACTGCGGGGATCGGCCCCGCGGCGCAATAAGGGAAAGGGAAGATAGATGGCATCTCAGGGAGGTTTGCGACCAGGGCAGGCGAGCCAGCCGCTGGCGCTCAACATGAAGCTCATCGCCCACAACGAACTCGCCGGATTCGGCGGGGTCGGCGAGGGCATCAACATGCAGGCCACCAAGGACGGCCGGCGCATCCTGTGGCTGGCGCACGAGTCAGCGCCAAAGAATTTCACCGCGGTGGATGTGACCGATCCCAAGAATCCGAAGATGGTGATCCAGACGGACCTGCCGCACGCAAAAGTGCGCTCGAACTCGCTCGACGTCGTGGGCGACATCATGGCCGTCGCCTATCAGACCAGGGAATGGGGGCTCAAGCCCGCGGGCTTTGATCTGTTCGACATCAGCAAGCCCGAAGCGCCCAAGCTGATTTCGCATTTCGACCGCTCAGGCCCGAACTCGCGCGGCGCCCACTGCGTCTGGTTCGCCGACGGCGAGTACGTCCACCTCACCTCGGGGTCGGCCGACTTCGAGCCGAGCGACCCGAAGGACGACCAGTTCTACCAGATCATTGACGTCCGCGACCCCGCGAAGCCAAAAGAGGTCGGCCGCTGGTGGCTGCCCGGCACCCGCAAGGGTGATCCGGAAGGGCCGCTGCCGCGTCATCCCCGCTTCGACGGCGGCAATCGCCCGCACAACACCAACGTCTATCCGCAGCGCCCCGACCGCGCCTATATCGGTTACATCGACGGCGGCACGGTCATCCTTGACATCAGCGACAAGTCCAAACCGAAGCTGGTGACGCACTGGCGCCACTCGCCGCCTTTCAATGGTTTCACCCATACCGTGATGCCGCTGTTCAACAAGGACGACACCATTATCATCACGGATGAGTGCACTAAGGACAACGGCGAGGACTGGCCCAAGCTTGCGTGGGTCGTGAATGGCAGTGTCGAGACGAACCTGGTTCCGGTCGCCACGCTGCCGCTGCCACCGGCCGAAGTGTTCACGAAACGCGGCGGGCGTTTCGGTGCGCACAACCTGCACGAGAATTATCCGGGACCATGCTCCATGCGCTCCGACCACATCGTGCTTGGCACGTTCTTCAACGGCGGCGTGCGCGCTTACGACGTGGCGAATCCCCTGCAGCCGCGCGAAGTCGCCTATTTCGTGCCGGCGACGCCGGCGTTGACGCCGAAGGGCTCGGCGCAAATCAACGACGTGTTCTGGGACGATCGCGGCATCGTCTACGCCGTGGATCGTTTCACAGGGGGCTTGTATTGCCTGGAAATGAGCATCTAATTTCGGTGAATGGTGAACGGCAAGCCGTAGACGCTGAATGCTAAGCGCCGGACGGAGGTCAGCAGGCAGAACTTGATTTGCGAAACGGTGTCTATTGTTCACCGCCCACCACTTACCGCTCACCGTGATTTGAAATGCTGACGCAGGAGACGACTACCACAACGCGAGATGTTCTCGCCGGGCTCATCCCGGTCTCGATCATCACGGGATTTCTCGGCAGCGGCAAGACGACTCTGATCAACCGCCTGCTCAAGCGTCCCGAGATGAACCGGGTCGCCGTGATCGTGAACGAGCTGGGCGAGATTGGCGTGGACAATGATCTCGTCGAGGTCTCGTCCGAGCAGATGATGCTGCTCAACAACGGTTGCCTGTGCTGCGTACTGCGCGGCGATCTGCAGGAGACCCTGCGCGAGCTCTTTGTCCAGCGACGCAACGGCGAGATCATCGACTTCGACCGCGTGATTATCGAGACCACGGGCCTGGCGGATCCCGCGCCGGTGATGCAGACGCTGTTGACGGACACGCTTCTGTTGGAGCAGTTCCGTCTGGACTGCGTTGTGACGGTAGTCGATGCCGTCAACGCCATTGGGCAGCTTGGGCAGTTCCAGGAGCCGCTCAAACAGGCGGCATTGGCCGACCGCCTGGTGATCACCAAGACCGACCTCGTGACCGAGAAGCAGCTGGAGGCACTGGGTTTGCGTCTGCGTGAGTTGAATGCGCGCGCCCCAGTGCGGGTCGCGATCAACGGCGAGATCGAGCTGGCATACCTGGTCGATGTGGGCTTGCGCCGAACACGTGCCGACCTCGAGGAGGTCGAGCGCTGGCTGGGCGCAACCGACGAGCATGAGGAAGGACACGTCCACGACGAGTCGGTGCAGTCTTTCGTGCTGCGCTTCGAGCAACCGATGCCGTGGGGATCGTTCACACAGTGCCTCGAGGTGCTCACCGCGCTGCGTGGTCCCGACCTCCTGCGCGTCAAAGGCCTGGTCAACGTGGAAGGCAAAGCCGGGCCGATGGTCGTCCAGGGCGTGCAACACCTGTTCCATCCGCCGCTCGAGCTGGCGGACTGGCCAGGTGAGGACCGCAGCACCCGGCTCGTGTTCATCACTCGCGACATTCCCCGGCAGACCATCGCGGATCTTTTTTCAGCGATCGGCGCCGTTGGGTCGCGCGCGAGCTGAACCCATTTTCCGAGCGTTACAGCCACGGAATCACACGGCAACGACGCAGAAGTGGCTTTTTCGCTATAGTGCGAGGCTCGCTTCATCATTGCGCCATTCAGATTCGTGTAATTCCCCGGCTAATGAACATTGGAGCCTTGCCGCATGATTCGTTTCCTGTTTATTGCGATTTCGTTTTGCGCGGCCGAGCTGACCATGATGCCAGCGGCGACCGCGCAGCAGTCCTCGCCGGCCACAGCGAGCCAGACCTTGCGACAGCAACTCGCGCAGACCGAGGCCCGGCGCAAGAACCGGATCGCGGGCAACATGTTGCTGTCGGGGGAGGAAGCACGCAGCTTCTGGCCAGTCTATGACGAGTACCGTGGCGCCGTCGTCACGGTGCGCGGGCGGCAGCTCGATGTCATCGTGGAATATGCCGACGCCTATAATCAGGGCGGACTCGCTCCGGACAAGGCCGAGGCGCTGCTTGCGGAAGCCATGCAGCTTGAGTCGGAGCGCTATCGCCTCAAGCGTGAATACCTGCGCAAAGCGGCTGGTGTGCTTAACCCGACGCGGCAACTTCGCCTCTATCAGGTCGAAACCCGGCTCGACGCCGAAGCTCAGGCGGGCGTTCTCGCGCAAATACCGCTCGCGCAGTAACCCTCTTCCGCCGGGAGCGCGGCGCCATTCGCCGATGAGTGCCGCCTGCCGGGAAAACCGCCGCCCAGACAGCGGCCGCCGATGGTTTATCCCCAATTCAGGAATGAAGCCGTGCTCGTGCAAGTTATTTGCGAAACCAGATTGTTGCCCGGCCGTGTTATGGGCCAGGACGATCGCTCGGGCCGGCTGGGCGACGGTTGCTCCCATATTTCGGCGGCGGCTGTTCGTTTATTGCGCTGCAATATGACATTGCGAACGTGCGAATACCTGGCTGCGCATGAGCTCTCGCTCCAATCTGTCGCCGGCAAACGACAAATGAAAAATCACGACTATTTAAAGGGAGTTAAGAGAGTTTTTTCAGCGCGCCGACAGTGAAAAACCACATACCCAGCCGTCGTGAAAATCACTATGATTCAAGATATAAACGAGGGCGTTTTCCAGCCTGGACCTGGTTAGTAATACTCGTCCGTTCACGCTGGGCCGAGCGCCCCTTGCAGTGCCAGGGGAAATTGGGCCCGCCAACCGGGGCGCACCTGCTTCCGGAAGACGTGCCCGACTCCGAACCGGTGACACGCGTGCTGCGATATTCCAGTCGCGAAGCCGGGCGGAATTCGCAGGATCATGGAGGAGGATCGAGTATGAAACGCTCCATTATCGTGTGTTGCGCGCTCGCATTCTGTGGCGCGGGGATTGTCAGTGCCAGCGTGCCCCAAAAATTGCCAGGAAAAGTAGAAGCGACTGGCGGGGCGGCAGCCAAATCGAACGGGTTGGCGGGCGCGGGAAACGCAGCCACTGCCTTGGGCGCAGCGCAGGATCGCGCAGTCGCCAATTACAAGCGCAACATGGTTCGCGAGGCGGCGGCAGCAAAAAGAGAGCGGGCCAAAATCGCAGCCGCGGCGGCCGCAATGAAAAAGCAGGCCAAAGTTGCAGCGGCCAACACGAAGACGGCAACCAAACACGATGATGAGGCAAAAGCCCTCGCCAATGCGCAGGATCGCTCGGTTGTCAGCTACAAGCGCAACGAGAGCCGCAGCGTCGCGCAAGCGAAGCGAGAACAGGAAAGAATCGCCGCCGCTGCGGCGAGAGCGGCAAAACTCGCGAAGAAGGAAGCCCAGGCGCTTGCCCGGGCGCAGGACCGCGTCGTCGCCTATTACAAGCGCAGTCTGGGCATCGGCAGCGAAACTGTGGCGAAGGTGGCGAAAGGGATCGAGAAACTGGCCTGTTTTACGGGGGTTCAGGACCGACACGCACGCATCGGCGTGCAGCTCGTCAACGGCAAAGTCGACTACTTCGCCTTTTACAGCAAGCGGAAGCCCCGCACCTGCTCAATCGATGTGGAGCGTAGCGGCCATGACGGCCGCTGGGAGGATAACGGCACAACTTCCAAGGTGACGCTCTCGGAGAATAAGGGCGTTTTGCTGATCCATCGCAAGGGCGGGGCTTATCGGTTCGTCTTCCGCAATGTCGACCGCATGCGATTCTGCGGCATGGACGGAAAGATCAATGGCAGCCTCACCGTTGCGCGTGGCAAGAGCAAGTGCGTTGTACAGGGTGTCATGGACGGGCATGAGGGATGAGCGAGCGCTCATGATGTGGCATTCACGGAGGACCCGTTGCCATCGCCGCTCATCGGCCGCCGGAATTAATTGGCGAATATAGCGGTAGCGTTTTCCGCTCGGGGTGCCGTCCCGGCCTCGGTGATTAGCCAAACCCCGCCTCGGCGGGGTTTGTTGTTTTTGGGTCAGCCCGACGGGAAGAAAACACGCGTTGCGCACATCATTGCTGCTGTCGTTCCGCTCCGTGCAAATTTCACGCCGAGACATTTCGGCCTGTCGGAAATTCGGTATTGCGACGAGCTCAGCGTCAGTCACTCTCGTCGTCGAATGAGAACCAGTTGACATCGTGCTGCAGAGCTGTCGGAAGGGCACGATATAAAACAAGGGCTTGGCGCAGTAAGCAGCTACCTTCTCGTTCTGGCATGGAATCTGCAATGGTTAGGGCGAGAAAGATACTGGAACTGGAACCAAGCCATGATCATCATGCTGGATGACTACCGCAAGGCAAAAGCGACGAAGCACGTCGAGATGGCAAAGCGCTACGACGAGGAGTTGCTGTGCGTGAACTGGAACCCTGCGGTCAGGCTGATTGCGATGTCGTGCTTCCAGACCGAACAGGAGTTGAGCCCGCAGCTGCCCGAGGATTTTTCGAAAATAGACGCCGGCGTGTTTCTTGACCGCGTCTACGCGCTGGCGAGCCAGATCTAGACGAATTACCTCCCCCCGGAAGCGGGCCGTGCCCTTGTGGCCGGTCCGCTTTTTTTGTACTGCCGCGCATGGCTGCGCGGCATCGAGCGGCCTGTCCGTCAGACGCTCGCTAGGACCCGGCCCCAGCGCGGGTCGGGACGGCGCTGTATGCGGTCGCGCGCTGCATGGAGCGCGGCCCAGGTAGTCGAGAGGATGTTGAGCAGCACTGGCCGGCCGTGCTCCGCCTCCAGGAGGGGCACCGCGTGGATGGCGTACCACAGGCCGCCCGGCATCAGGAGCGCTTGCGCAGCGGGCGTCTCGCGCAGGACCTGGCCGCCAAGCTCGATGGCAAGCTGGTGATCGTCGGCCGCGCTGGATGCTTTGTTCTGAGCAAGCGAGCGTCCCCGCGAGCGGCAGGCAAGGACCTCGATGCCGGCCTCGGCCAGGTAGCCGGTCAGCGCGGCATTGACGGCCTCGGGCCATCGCGTCGCCAGCGCAATGCGGGTCGCTCCAAGGTGCTGGAGCGTGGCGATATGCGCTTCCAGATCCGTGTCGCACGGCAGCTCGGTTCGTGCGCGTGCCTCGGCAAGAATTTCGAGCATCTTTTTCCGACCGAGGGCCGAGGCGACTGGCACGCCGCTCAACGAGATGCGGTCCACCTTCTTCTTCGCAAGCAGATCGAAACGGTCCCAGAGCGCCGGCAATTCCCGCTCGACGGCCGCGAGGCTGTACTCCGCGAGGTTGAGGCCGGTCGTCACCAGCATCATGCCTTCCGGGGCGATGCGATAGAACTGATAAGCGTCGAGGTCCGTGTAGAGATGGGGAATGACGTAGCCGAGCTGATACCACGGGCTGATGATGCTCATCGGGAGTTGCCTTCGGATTAGATTTGCGCGCAAATAGTACATCATTAACACGGCCGCGCGGGCGAGTGGTCTGCGCCGCCCAGGGCACGGCGAGGCGCCCCCAAACGTCCTATCATATGCAACCATTGCCGAAATAGCGGCATAAGCGCCAAAAGATCCATTACGTTCCCGCCGTGAATGGCGCTGCGGGGCAGACGCAAACAACCGAAGGGAGAAAACGCATGAAACTGGACTGGCCGACCGACCGTCTCGACTACGCTCCCATCACCGACCGGCCGCCGCTGCCGCTGCCGGGTGGCGCCAAGGTCGTGGTGTGGCCGTGCGTCAACGTCGAGAATTGGGTTATCAGCGAGCCGATGCCGCGCACTGTCGTCAACCCGCCCGGCGGGGTCGCCAAGAGCGTGCCCGACATTCCCAATTGGGCATGGCACGAATACGGCAACCGCGTTGCCTTCTGGCGGATGAAGAAGATCTTTGACGAATTCGGTGTCGCCGCGTCGCTGGTGCTGAACGGCTCGGTGTGCGACGCTTATCCGCAGATCGTCGATGCTTGCCTCGAATCGGATTGGGACCTCGTGGGCCACGGCTGGATCCAGCGCGCGCTGCCGGCGGTGCCCGACCAGCGGAAGATGATCCACCGCGTTTTCAAGCGCCTCAGGGAATATGCGGGGAAGCCGCCCAAAGGCTGGCTCGGACCGGCGCTTGCCGAGACGCACGATACCGTGGACTGGCTCGCCGAAGCGGGATTCGAGTACGTCGCGGACTGGGTCCTCGACGACCAGCCGGTCGATCTGCGAACCCGGCATGGCACGCTCGTCAGCATTCCCTACACGCAGGAATTAAACGACCTCGCGATGCTGTTGATTCAGGGACACCGGGCAACGGAATATGCCGACCGCGCGATCGACCAGTTCGACCAGTTGATCGCGGACGCAGCCGACGGATCCTCTCGCGTCATGTGCTTCACCATGCACCCCTACATCATGGGGGTCCCGCACCGTGTGAAGCATTTGCGCCGCATTCTCGAGCACGTCTGCAACCGTCCCGATGCAGTGGTATGGACTGGCGAGCAGATTCTGGATTGGTACAAGAGTGTGCGCCCGAAGTCAGGATGGCCCCCGGCAAAAGCAAAAGGGGTTGGAAAGAAGACACGCGGGCGGGGCAGGGGAGGCGGGCGCCGGTAGCGTCTGGGCCCGGCACGGCCCTCAGGCCACGACGCGCCAAGAGATACTGGAAACGGGCGCTAGCCTCCCAGCCACCACGGAACGTCGAAAAACTGGAGCAGCACGCCCTCCGGATATCGCAGGGTCAGGAAATAGGACATGACACCCAGGAAGGCGACGCCGGCAATTCCCATGATCGCGTGCTTCAACGGCGCGCTGCCTATCTTGTTTTGCATGAAGAAGAAAATGAAAAGGGCGCATCCGAAGGGGAAACCGACCAGGCCGACGAGCGCAAACATGCCGAGAAGCCAGGCGAGATAATGGTAATCGCTGTGCGCGACCTTAAGCGTTCGTTCCCCGTCGTGGAGGACTCCCGCGGGCTTGTCGGCGCGCACCATGAAATAAATGAGGGGCGCGAATAGCAGCAAACCGACCGACGCGGTGATCTTCATGAAGATGCCGCCGTACCAGGTGTAATTGAAGCTGTCGACCAGCGCGTAGACGGTGAAGGCGAGAAAAACCGCGGCGAAAGCAAGTTGCGGCCACCTGCCGGAGGTGCCGTGTACCCCCTCTTCCTTGTAAGTTGCGCCCCGGTTCGGTGAAAAACGCCACGCGGCGTATATCGACAGCGCGGTCGCGATGACCAGGCCGATGACGATGGGCCGCTCCAGGAAGCTGAACCCGTAGACCTGATAGGCCTGATAGATCGTGGGCTCGAGGCGCGGGGCCAGGAAGTAGCCGATCAAAAGGGCGGGCCGCGACCAGCCAAAACGCTTCATGAACACGCCGAGCGTTCCCAGCGTGAAGAGTGCAAACAGGTCGGCCCACTCCCGCGTTGCCTGATACGCCGCAAAGAAGATCAGCACGAACATGAACGGCGCCAGGTACGCATAGCGGATTGTTGTGAGGCGCGCGACGTAGTTCGCGAGCAGCAGGCACAACAGCGTTGCCAGCACGTTGCCGATCGCCAGTGACCAGATCATCGTGAACGTCAGATCGAGATGCTGCGTCAGCATGGTCACGCCGGGCTCGATGCCGATCAGGATGAACCCGCCGAGAAGAATCGCCATGCTGCCCGATCCCGGAATGCCGAACAGCAACGTCGGGATGAGCGCGCCCCCCTCTTTGGCGTTGTTGGCGGATTCCGGTGCCAGCACGCCGCGCACGTCGCCGGTGCCGTAGCGCTCCCGGTTCTTGGTCGTCTGGATCACGTGACCGTAAGCGATCCAATCGACCACCGAGCCGCCCAGGCCCGGCAGGGCGCCGATGATGCAGCCCAGAACACTGCAGCGCAGTACGATCCACCAGTGCGTCAGGACGTCCTTGAAGCCCTGGATCCACCCGTGGCCGAGTTTAGCCGTTTCAGAAATGCGGCTGGTTCGGCGCAAAACATCGATGATTTCCGGCATCGCGAACATTCCCAGGCCGACGATCACGATGGGGATGCCGTCGCTGAGATAGATTGATTCGAAACCCAGGCGGAACTCGCCCGTTGCCGGCGCAGTGCCCAGGCTGCCCAAAAGAAGCCCCACGCAGCAGGTCGCAAGGCCTTTCAGTGCGCTGGTACCCGTAAGCATGCCAATCATGCTCAGCGCGAGGATGACGAGGAGGAGTTGCTCGCCAAAGCCCATGGCGAGAATAACCGGGCGGGCTGCGAAGATGGCGACGGTCAGGACGAAGGCACCCAAGATTCCGCCGAACATCGAGGCCGTGAAGGCGGCGCCGAGCGCGCGCGCGCCTTCTCCTTTCTTGGCCATCGGGAACCCATCGACCACGGTGGCCTGCGAGTTCGATGTTCCCGGAATCCCCATGAGGACCGACGGAAAGGTGTCGGAGGTGGCCAGCGGCGCTAGCAGGCCGATCATCATCGCCAGCGCATTCGACGGGTCCATCCCGAAGACGAATGGCAGCAGAACCGACAGGCCCGCGATGCCACCGAGCCCGGGAAGGATGCCAACCGTGAGCCCGAGAATGACGCCGCCAAAAAGAAAAATCAGGTGTGTAGGTTCGACGAGCTGATAGAAGGCCGCGACAAAGATATCGACCATCGTTGTATCGATCATCGCTGGCGTCTCGCTCTTATATTGTCGCGGGTTGGCGCGAGGAGGGCTGAGAGTGGCCGAACAACCGGAAAACGCCCGGCGACGAATCGCCGGGCGTCCGTGAGCTCAGCACAACTATGATGCCCTTACGAAGCGGCCGTAGTTATCTAAGCTTTGCCGCAACCGCGATGTTGTAACGATCTTTCACGTACTTGGCGAGCCACTTCGCTGCGTCCGGCTCGAGGGTGGTGCCAAGTCGGCGGATTTTGATCGCAGAATCGCCGATGATGTTTTTGTACGGCCCAAAGACTTTCTGTCCCTTCGGGCTCTTCATCACCTCGGCGTAGACCTTGCGCGCCGCTGTCCGCCAGGCCTCGATGACCTCCGGCGGTGTTCCGCGCATCAGGTTCCACGATTTTGACAGGGTCACGCTGACGGCCATCAACGATTTCCATCCCTCGTAGGCAGTGCCCGACGGCTCTTTGCCGTATACCGCTTTATAGGCTTCGTTGAAGGTTGGCACGTCCGGCGTTGCGGGATCGCGGCTGATCGAGCCGTCTTCGTTGATGACGCCGAAGGTGTAGAGCGGAACGGCCATGCCGCTCTTGATCATGTGAGCGCGATTGTTCAGGAACGACAGCGTATTGTCGTAGTTCACCGTGAACTCGCCACGCTCGAACCCGAGCGCCATCGGGCCATTGCCGCCGAGACCCCAGACGCTGTTGACCTCGACGCCGAGAATGCTGAGCGCCGTGCGCAGCGCCAATCCTCCTGAGGTCGGAGTTTTACCGCCAAAGACCAGCTTTGACTTCGGATAGCTGCGAAGCTTCTCGATTTTCGCCTTGAGCGTGGGCTCGTTCTGGATCCCCAGGTCCTTGCGCACGTACTGCATGATGCCGCGCGGCGACAGGATGATCGGAATGAAATCCTCCATGTCGAATCTCACGCGCTTGTCGCCCAGCATGTAATTCGAGTTGGACGTCGTTGAAAGTGCGACTACCCAGGTGCCGTCCTGCGAGGCCCTCGCGGCGTAATAGTTGATACCGCTCATGCTGCCACCACCGGGTCGGTTGATGATGACAATCTTGGGGTTCCCCGGCAGGTACTTTTCGAAGTAGGGCGCCATGAAGCGGCTGTAGCTATCTGTCCCGCCGCCCTCGCTGAAGGGAACGATCACGGCAATTCGCTTGCCCGAAAAGTCCACGGCGGCCGCGCTCGTGCCAGCGGTCGCGACGAGTCCGAACGTGGCCGCTGTAACAGCCAGCGTCGTGACTGTGCGGAACAGCCTCCGTCTGCTTAGCCTGGTAACTTCATTCATGCTGATTTCTCCTCGGATGGTTGTGAAGAACCCTCGATAATTTCTGATCGTCACCGTAGGGCGATTTGCCGGGCCGCATTGCAGTCAAAACTGTCTGTACGCTAATCCGCGGCGGTTGCAGTTGTTCTGCCCCGCTGCGCCGCCCCGGCAGCGACACTTGCGAGACCTCGGGGTTGTCGTCCCGTGCTCGATCCGGGGCGCACAGCAGCCGTGATGGGCTACGTATTGCCTGTTACCGGCGCGGGTGATGCAGCGCACAAAATTCGATCGCTTATTCCAGCCGGAGTTATCTTGCGCACTGGTGCAAAACAAGCGATCAGGTATTGGGATTACCTTTCTCAGTTAGCGTTGCGCGCCGATAGTGCAACATATGGACGCGTGGGGGTCAACCCCCACGTTTCTGCTGGCTGCAAGGGGCCAAGGCCGGTAAAAATATCAAGTGCCTGCAGATCGCGGGACGCTGATAATCGCTTGCAGCGCGCTGCGCTCGGGCCACGACCCTCGGAAGTCGGGGATTCGAAATCGTCGTGAACCGGTGATCCTGTTTGCCCTGATGTCAGACCCCGTTCTGGGCCGCTTGCTGCATGTGAGTGCCGTCTTGGCCCTCAAGGCGGGCGCTGCGCTCGGAGGATTTTGTGCCGGCGAAGAGAAGGGGCGACAGCACACAAATATTGATTATCTATGGCCGTCCGTTCAGTATAGGCATGACCAGAAGGGGAAGTTTCGAGCCATCAATTGGAGGATGAAAGATGAGACATTCGACGATGTCCAGGAAGGCAACCTATCTCGGTATTTTTTGCCTGGCTTTCGGCGCCGGCATGTTTGGTACAGCGGCCGAAGCGGCGGATGCACCCAAGAGAATCACGTTCGTGGCCGGGACCGTAGGGGGCGCCTGGTACAACTCCGCTGCGGTGATGTCGCAGGCGATCATGTCCGAAGTAAAAGGCTTGAACGTGACGGCCACCTCAGGGCTGAGTCTTGGCAATATCCGCCTGATTAACGAGGGGCAGGATGCGCAGATGGGCTGGACCTACCTTGCTTCCGTGTTTCAGGCGCGGGAAGGGGTCAAGCCATTCAAGAAAGAACTGAAGAACGTCCGGATCGTGCTTCCCGGAATGCTGGGCAGTCCGTATTTCGTGTGCAACAAGAAGAGCGGGGTCAAGGACTGGGGCGACCTGAAAAGCAAGCGTGTCATCACGTCGCAACTGGGCGGCCAGAACGAGAACCTCACGCGCAAGGTATTCGGCCTTTACGGTTTCGACTACGACGATATCAAGAAGAACGGGGGTTCGGTGAACCACGTGAAGTTCACACAGGCGGTAACCCTCATGAAAGATAATCGTGCCGATTGCGCGCTGGCCCCCGCGCCACCCAACAATCCGCTGGGACTGGTGCTGGATCTTGAGAACAGCATGGATCTTGTCATACCCCCGATCCGGGACGACGTTATCAGCAAGTTCGTTAAGCAGAATCGCGGCTACATGGGTTATCCACTGTCGCCGATGTACAAGAGCCTCAAGACGGCTGGCCCGCCGGTAAAGGTGATAGCGGGAGTCGGCGTGATTATTACCAACAAGGATCTTCCGGATGATTTTGTGTACAACGTGACCAAGGCGATCCTGAAGAACCGCGAAAAGCTCTACGAAGTAAACAAGATGTATACCTACATGAAGGATTCGAAGAACCTGACCCTGGGAGTCGATGAATCGCTCTTTCACCCAGGAGCGCTGAAGGCAATCAAGGAAGTCCAGGGCAAGTAGGCCCGATAGATCCGTTCGTTGCAAAGTACGGTCAGGGGATGACGGCAGTCGGCCCGTTGGACGGCTGCCGCGCATCCTTGATTTTGTCGGTGCTCGGTCCTGCGGCCGGACGCTTGAAGCGCGGCGAATTTCTTGCAGGACCGACAACCAAGGAGCAGCCGCCTGCGCCGGGTAACCCCGGCGTATGCCCTTTTGCGTAACGCTTCGAAGTAATTTGTCAGGGGGGAGAGGATCATGCAGGAGCGGGGTCCGGGAAACGGCGCCTGGAGCAGAATTTCCCAATATCTGACGCCTCTCGTCCTGATGAATGTCGTGGCCTTTACCATGGCCGCGTACCATCTCTACAAGGCTTATTTCGGGGTCTACGAGATCTGGCGCCACCGTGGCATTCACCTGGTTTTCTTGCTGCTCCTGGCGTTCCTGAGTAACGGATTGTGCGTGCAGGACCGGTCAGCGTTGAAGAAATGGTGGGACGTTCTGCTCATTCTTCTCACCCTGGCGATCGGCACCTACGTTCTCGTCGACTATGAGGACATCGGGCTGCGGGCGGGAATACCGAATCTGCTCGACAAGATTGCTTGCGTGGTGCTGGCGCTCCTCGTCGTGATATCGGTCAAGCGGACGCTGGGTTGGCCCATGACCATAGTGACGATTTTCTTTGCCGTCTATGTGACATTCGGGCACTACCTGCCGCTGAGCTTTGTCCACGGCGGCTACAGTTTCAACCGGCTGGTCGATATTGGTTTCAATTCGACCGACGGTATCCTGGGTCTCCCCACCGGTGTTTCAGCCGTGTACGTGGCCATTTTCGTCTATTTCGGAACATTCCTGCTCAAGAGCGGCGCGGCGGACTATTTCAAGGATCTGTCCTTTGCGCTGGCCGGGTCGCGCGTTGGAGGGCCGGCGAAGGTGGCGGTCCTGGGGAGCGCTCTGGTCGGCACCATGATGGGCAACGGCATTGCCAACATTGTCACCACCGGATCGTTCACGATTCCCATGATGAAGAAGCTGGGGTACCGGCCTCATTTTGCTGGAGCGGTCGAGGCGGTGGCGTCGATGGGCGGACAGCTCATGCCGCCGATCATGGCATCCGTGGTCTTTCTCATTGCCGAGTACACCGGGGAGCCGCTCTACAAGCTGATGATCTGGGCTTTCGTTCCGGCGCTGATGTATTTTCTGTGCCTGTTCTGGGGGGTTCATTTCGAAGCGCTGAAGAGCAAGCTGAGCACCATTCCCAAAGAGGAGCTTCCGGAGTTCAGGACGGTTCTGTTCAAGGGGCCTTGGTACTTGCTGCTGCCGCTGCCCACGCTTGTCATTCTGCTGTTTGTCGGCTTCAGCCCCTTCTATTCCGCTTTTCTTTCGATTATCGCCATTCTGGTCTGTGCCTCGTTGCATCCCAAGAGCCGCATGGGCCCCCGCAAGATCATGGAAGCAATGATCGAAGGATCGCTGGCGTGCGTTGTTATGGGGCTTGCCTGCGCTGCCGCCAGCATCATCGTGGCGTCCATCGAGGTCACCGGGCTGGGTTTGAGCTTTTCGAGTCTGATGATCGCAATTGCCGGTGGAAATCTCATTCTGTTGCTGCTCCTGGCAATGGTCGCGTCCATCGTGCTGGGCATGGGAATGACGACGGTGGCGGCGTATATCATCGTAGCGACCCTGACCATCCCCGCCCTGGTGCGCATGGGCGTCAACGAAATCGCCGCCCACATGTTCTGCTTCTATTTTGCGATCCTTTCCGGCATCACGCCGCCGGTTGCCATCGGTGCATTTGTCGCGGCCGGAATTGCGAAAGCGAACGAACTGAGGACGGCCGTAACGGCGATGAAACTGGGTCTGGTGGGGTTGGTGGTGCCTTATCTTTTCGTCTACGATAATTCATTCCTCTTGATGGGCGATTTGTGGGAGACTGCGCTGAGGTTTGTTTTGAGCATCGTGGGCGTCTACGCCCTTTCTTCGAGCCTTAACGGTTACTTGTTCAGCAACCTTTCGCTCGTCGGGCGCACAGTCATATTCGCAAGTGCCGCAGCCCTGCTGTGGCCCCAGGTCTGGGCCGTCAATTTCGTGGGATTGGCGGTTTTTGGAGCATGTTATGCGAGTTTCAGCGTTGCCAGACGGCGGGCCATGGAAGGACCTGCCGCTGGAATTTGAGGAAAATGGTCGGTCAGTGACGGCGGTCATCCCGATCCCGTAAACCGGAAACTGAAGGAGATGCAGATGAGGGCGCTTCTAACTGCAAAGGACATCAAGGGTATCGTTGCCATCATGCCGACGCCCGTCAAGGATGGTGCCGACTCATGGTCGAGTCGTAACGTGGTCAATCTCGATGAGGCCGCGCGCGGGGCCGATAACCTCGTAAAAGACGGTATTGATTGCCTTTTGATAAACGGGACATTCGGCGAAGCTGCCACGCTCATGTGGGACGAACTGAAGAAATTCAGCGAGACCGTGATGCAAGCGGTCGCCGGGCGCGTTCCCGTGTTTCTCGGCGCGACGACCCTCAACACGCGTGACACGGTTGAAAGGGGGCGGTATTTTCGGGACCTGGGGGCGCACGGGCTTTTTCTGGGACGACCCATGTGGTGCACGATGTCCGACGAAATGATCGTGCGGTTCTATCAGGACATTGCGGAAGCTTTGCCGGATATGAACATTTTCGTCTACGACAACCACGAGGCGTTCAAGGGCAAGATCTCGACCAAGGTCTATGCGGAAATCGCGAAGATTCCCAACGTCGTGGGCTCCAAGTACCGCAGCGTCCTGGCGGCGATGAGCACGGACAACCTGGTCGCGGATCTCAAGGCGGTGAACGGGAAGATGAAGCTTCTTCCTCACGATGCCGACTGGTATTACGCAGCCAGATGGTTTCCGGAAGAGGTCGATGGTTGCTGGTCGAGCGGGGTCGCTGCCGGACCCGAACCGGTGGTGGCGCTCAAGAACGCCATCAATGCCGCAGACTGGAAACAGGCCAAGCAGATTGCCGACGACATCTATTGGGCTTACGAGAATTTCTTTCCGCAGGGCAGCTTTACCGCGTTTCACACTTATAACATCGGCATTCAAAAGGCGCGATTCGACGCGGCTGGCTATATCAAGGCCGGCCCGGCCTTGCCGCCGTACCACGTGACGCCGGCCCGCATTCTCGAAAATGCCCGAGAGTGCGGACTGCGCTGGAAACAGCTGAGGGAAAAATATACGGATAAGGCGTTGCGGCTGGTCAGCAGCCGCGATTGATCGTTGTCCATGACTTAAGAGTTGAAGTGAGGTCCGGCATGGCAAGGTTGCCGCTTGTTCAAGACGACGATGCGACAGAAGACGTGCGCGCTGCATTCGAGGCGGCGAACAGCTTCAACGGCCGCGTTGCCAATTCGATGCGCATGTTTGCCCATTCGCCCGCAATTGTGCGGTTTCTTCTGCCGCTGCAGGCCGTGCTCCAGAAGGACGGTCTTGGCTGCA
>LJTT01000110.1 GCA_001303585.1 Betaproteobacteria bacterium SG8_41 | reverse complement strand
ACCGGCTGATCGAGGGCATGCAGGGTGCCCACTTGGCCAACGTCGCGCAGGAGCAGGTGATGCAGGGCATCACCAGCATCAAGGACAAGTACCACCTGCTGGACGTAATCAAGCAATCGCGCTTCGGTTCGGTCTACCTGTGTGAAGACAAGCTCACGCACCGTCACGTCATCATCAAGAAGATCCTTGGCACTCGCCAAGGGCTGGCCGAGTCGCAAAAGCTCAGCCGTGGCGCAAGTCGCTAGAGCTGATGCGCGGGGTGTGCGAGGCGCTGGCCTTCGCGCATCGCCACGGCATCGTGCATGGCAACCTGCGGCCATCTAATATTCTCTTCGCCGGGAAGGGCGACGCGCGGGTGACCGACTTCTGCCTGGACGAGCACTACAGCGGCGACAAGAAACGTCGCAACTGGTACGGCGTCGCGGACGAAGCGCGCTCGGTGCGCGCGGATGTCTTCGCGATTGGCGTGATCCTCTACGAAATGCTGGTGGCCGGTCTGCCGGACTGGGGTCGCGATGGACGTCTCGTGATGAGTCCCGCACTGCGCACACTGCCGGCGGGCGTCCAGGAGTTGCTTGCCCGCATGGCCGATCAGCGAGTGGAGCGCCGCTATACAGGGTTCGAGGAAGTGCTCGCGGCGATGGTTCGGCTGCTGGCGGGCGATGCGCAGTCAGCGACTGCTGACCGCACGTCATCCGGCCGAGGCAGTTCTCGTCGCGTGGTCTGGCTTGCGATTGCGGCGCTGTTAGCGGGTGTCGCAGCGTTGTACTTCGCCGGATTGCCGCCGTTTCGCTGAGCGCAGTCGCGCATGAGCCCCGACAAGAGTTGTCCGTGCGATCCGTCGCGGGCGTACACGCAGTGCTGTGGCCGCTTCATCGACGGTACCCAGCGACCCGAGACCGCCGAACAGCTCATGTGCTCACGCTACAGCGCATTCGCCCTGGGGCGGGAGGATTACCTCTTGCTTACCTGGCACGACTCCACCCGCCCACCCGTGCTTGACCTTGCGCGCGCCCCTGTGCCGAAGTGGTTGGGGCTGAGTATCGTTCGCTGCGAGGCGGGCGGTCCGACCGATGATGACGGCGTCGTGGAGTTCGTGGCGCGCTTCAAGGTTGGCGGGAAGGCCGAGCGCCTGCACGAGGTCAGCCGCTTTCGCCGCGAGGCGGGGCGGTGGTTTTACGTCGACGGCAAATTGCCCGACGGACGTCCCTGACACGCTCGTCCGGCCGAAACCCCACGTAATCGGCCGGTTGGCAACTGTTCAGTCTGTTGGCGGTCTTTCTCACCAGACCTATACATCGTCCCGCAATATGCCGTAGTCATGCTCTGCACGTATGCAGCGATGGCCAAGTGACCCCGGAAGGGTCGCCCGACCAGAACGAAAAAGGAGAACACGATGACAACCAGGCATCCGGTCGTTTCCACGTTGCCCGCAATCGCCTTCGTGACGCTGGTCACGACCGGGGAAGTCATTGCGCTTTGCCAAGGCAAGCAGGACTACTACCGCGTACAGACCCAGCTCAAGTCCGAAGAGCTGAATCGTCTCTATGGCGTGACCCCGTCCCAGGCGCGCGCCATGTTGGCGCACTTCATTCGTGGTCGGGTTTCCCGGACGGATGACTAGCGCGCGCTGCATCCTCGCGGTGCGAGAACGCCAGCGGTCTGTGGCAGCGCCGGCAGTAGTAGCGCCGTCCGCGCTGGGCGCTGCGATGGCGCCGCGTGGTCAGCAGGTGTCCTTCCGGGCAACCGCAGTGGTAGCGGAAGGCGGTGGCCAGGCCCGGCCGTACGTCGTAGTCGTGGCAGCGCTGCGGCTCCAACCCGAATATCTCGCCCATGATCCGCGCCCATTCCGCCCCGTGCGGGGGGATGTGCCGGCCGTGGAGCCGGTAGGCGATGAGGTGGCTCACCTCATGGGGAACCGTGACCCGCAGGAAATCCGGGGTGTTGTGCTCGTAGAGCGAGCGGTTGAAGCGCAGGACATTGCGCGTGCAATCGGCCAGCGCGGCGGTCATGCCGCGCAGGTTCAGCATTACCCGGGGGCGGTCGAAGCGGTGGTGCAGGTAGGCTTCGGCCCGGCGGAAGCACTGTTCCACGGTCGCCTGTAGCTGAGCTTCCAGGGACAGTACGGGTGGCGGACGTATCGCTTCGAAGGCGGTTTCGGTCACTCGCGCGGGCAATCTAGTAGTAGTTGTTGTTCCTGCCGACGGGCCCCATTATGGGGATAGATGTCACGTGCGTCCAATATGGAATGGTGCGCTGATCGGCGTTTCATTGCATGCTGTCGGCCGCTGGGCGACGATACGCCCATGAACGAGCGTTTCGTCGATCTGGAGGCTCGGCTCGCGTTCCAGGAGCGCGCGCTGCAGGAGCTGAACGACGTGGTGGTGCGCCAGCAGCGCGACATCGACCGCCTCACCAGAGAGCTCGAAACCCTCCGGACCCAGGTCCGCAGCGTCATGCCGGCGTTCGTCGTGCCGCCCTCCGAAGAGACGCCACCCCCGCACTATTGATATCCGGCGCCAGTCGGCGCCGCCCATTGAGAGAACCCAACAAATAATGACCAACAAACCCAAGACTCAGAACATGGCGGTGTTTTGCGATTTCGAGAACATCGCCCTCGGCGTTCGCGATGCGCGCTACGCGGAATTCGATATGCAGCGTGTTCTGGAGCGCTTGCTGCTCAAGGGCAACATCGTCGTCAAGAAGGCCTACTGCGACTGGGAGCGCTACAAGGAATTCAAGAAGGCCATGCACGAGGCGGCCTTCGAGCTGATCGAGATTCCGCACGTTCGCATGTCTGGCAAGAACTCGGCCGACATCCGCATGGTCGTGGACGCGCTCGATCTCTGTTACACCAAGTCGCATGTCGATACGTTTGTGATCATCAGCGGCGATTCGGATTTCTCCGCCCTGGTAAGCAAGCTGCGCGAGAACAACAAGGTCGTGATCGGTGTGGGCGTGAAGCAGTCCACCTCCGATCTGCTGATCGCCAACTGCGACGAGTTCATTTACTACGACGATCTCGTGCGCGCGCAGGAAAAGCAGCGCCGAGGCCGGCGCAAGGCCGCGCCCAAGCAGGTGCCAAAGGCCGCGGCACCGGCTCCCGCCGAAACCGGCGAGAAGAAAAGCGAGGAGGAGCGGCGCCAGGAAGGCATCGACCACGTGATGGAGACGGTCGAGGCGCTGTTCGAGGAGCGCGGCGAGGAAGAAAAGGTCTGGGGCTCGATGGTCAAGCAGGCCATCAAGCGCCGTAACCCCGGCTTCAACGAGGCCTACCACGGCTTCAAGAGTTTCGGCGAGATGCTGGAGGAAGCCCAGAACCGCAAGCTTCTGCAGCTGGAGCGCGATGAGAAGTCCGGCGGTTACATCATCCGCAGCTGCACGCCGGAAGAGTAGTGCTGGCGAGGGGTCCTGATAAGAAGAAAAAGCCAGAAATCTAACAGTACATTCAAACCGACGCCGCTTCGCGGCGCGGTCTAATTCAAACACTAGGTGCTGCACAATAGTGACTGCTGAACTCTTGATCTACACGGGATCCGCCATGCCGTTCTTGTGGGGGCTGGCCCATCTATTCCCGACAAGATCAGTAATACGCGGGTTCGGTGATATCAGTGCCGACAATAGAAATATTGTGGCAATGGAGTGGGTGACCGAAGGCGTGGCGTTGATGTTTCTCGGCACCCTCGTGGCCACGGTGACCGTAGTCGACCCCAGAGCCACCGTCTCGGGCATTGTTTACCTGGCGTCGTCGGCATGTCTTGTTGTTCTCGCAACCGTATCGCTGTCTACCGGTTTCAAGATCGCATTCCTGCCCTTTAAACTTTGCCCACTGATATTCTCGTCGTCTGCAGCGTTGATATTGCTTGGTTGGTGGCTCCTGTGAGGGGGCACTAGGAAAGTCAATCCAGCCGATCGGATTTTCCGCCTATAAGGGCCCGACAAACCGCTCTTCGATAAAACCTGGACGCTAGGCGATGTCGAGAGAATGAATTGAAATACTATGTAATTCAAAAAAGGGAAAAACCAACATGAGCAAGCGAATTGCTGCCCTGACTGCAGTCCTCACGCTTACAGCTGGCAGCTGGGCCTGGGCTGGGACACCGAAGATGAAAATGACCACCCCGATTCCGGAAGGAATCGAGACGCCCAATAGGCTCGAAACGCATCTGGGTACCTTGACGTCCTTCGACGGCGTTCCCGACAAGGAGACCACACAGAAGGTCTACGACGACCTCGATCTGCGGCGTGCCACCGAGGCCTTCCTCGCTGCCTTGCCCATTGCGTCCATGGCCGCAATGGAGAAAGGCGTGCGTTCGTTCGGTCCAGTCAACACGACAGCCGCCTTGTTCGAAAACCAGATGGATTCCAGGTCCCTGTGGCTGACGCCCAATACCGTGTCCATCTATCAGGTGGCGTGGGTCGAACTCGGCAATGAACCCATGGTGATCGAAACACCGCCCAAAGTCCTCGGCATCATTGACGATGCCTGGTTCCAATATGTGTCCGATTTCGGCAACGCCGGCCCGGACAAGGGTAAGGGCGGCAAGTTTCTGCTGGTACCACCGGGATACAAAGGCAAGCTTCCCTCCGGCTACCACGTTGCCCGTACGAATACGTACGGCAACTGGGTGGTATGGCGCGGTTTCCCCGTGAACGGTTCAACCAAGCCGGCCGTTGATGCGACGAAGGCGAAGTTCCGCATCTATCCCCTCTCCAAGAAAAATAACCCGCCGAAGATGAAATTCATCAATGTGTCGGGGACCGCGCACAACACCATTCACCGCATGGATTATGGCTACTGGGAGGAGGTCAACGAGACCATCCAGGCTGAGCCGGCCACCGGGCTCAATCCCGAGATTCGCGGACTGTTGGCCTCGATCGGTATCGAGAAGGGCAAACCGTTCAAACCGGACGCGAGGATGAAGAAGATCCTCACCGAGGCCGCGAAGGTGGGCTCAGTAACCGCCCAAGCCCTCACGGCCCGCCCGCGAGATCAGCGCTTTTACGTCTATCCCGGTGAGCGCATGTGGACCAACCCATTGCCCGGTGGCCGTTACGATTTCGTGCTTGACGGCGCCCTTTTCCATGATGCGCGCACCTACATGCATTTCTACGCCACCGGAATCACGCCCGCCATGGCAGCCAAGAATGTGGGTGTCGGATCGCAGTACCTGATCGCGTATCTCGATAAAGATGGCAACGCCCTCGACGGCAGCAAGATCTACAAGATTCACCTGCCACCAAACGTGCCGGCGAAGGACTTCTGGTCGTTCACGCTTTATGACAACCAGACACGCTCCATGCTACAGACCGACCAGCGTTTCCCGGGCGTCGACAGCTTCGGCAAGGTGAAGGCGAATGCGGATGGTTCGTACGACGTCTATTTCGGCCCGAAGGCTCCCAAGGGAATGGAGAATAACTGGATCCAGACCGTGCCCGGCAAAGGATGGAACACAATCTTCCGTCTATATGGCCCGCTCCAGCCCTTCTACGACAAGACCTGGAAGCCGGGTGATCCGGAACTGGTGAGGTAGTTTGCGAGGATCGTCATTGGTCTAGCTAGCAGCCGGACGCTGCGCACGCACCGCGGGCGCCGCGCCGCTGGCCGGAACGTTGAGTGTAATAAATGCATCTCTGGAGGAAGCTGTGAAAACCATGAATTGCAGACAGCTTGGAGGCGCGTGCGACAAGGAGTTTCATGCCAACTCATTTGAAGAGATAGCCGAAATGAGTAAACAGCACGGAATGGAGATGTTTCAGAAGAAGGATGAAGCGCATCTCAAGGCGATGAGCGAGATGCAGAAACTCATGGAGAATCCAGGGGCCATGAAGGCATGGTTTGAAAAAAAGAAAAAGGAATTTGATGCCTTGCCCGAGAATTAGCATATGAGAAACGACGTAGCAACGTCCATTTAATGGCGTGCCTGATCTCGGCATGGCGCGGGCGTTGCTGATTCTCGTTTTGGCGATTGCCATGGCGTCTTGCGCAGTATCGCGCGGTCGCGGCGAATCCGCGGCGGATTTCACGGGCGAGATGGAACATGGCGGGCTGACGCGAACCTATTTCGTCCACGTGCCACCCGGCTACGACCCGACTCATCCGATGCCGCTCATGGTCGCGCTGCATGGCGGTCGGGGAAATGGCGGCCAGGCGGCGCGTTACTCCGGCTTGAGTCATCAAGCCGACCAGTCCGGTTTCCTGGTGGCGTACCCGGACGGTTTTGGCGGGCACTGGAACGATGGCCGCACCTTTGAGCAGTCGTCGAAACGCGAAGTGGTGGACGACAGCGGGTTTCTCATCGCGCTTATCGATCACCTCGCCGAATCCTACGCCATCGATCGAAGCCGCGTGTATATCACAGGCGCCTCGAACGGCGCCTTCATGGCGAATCGCCTCGCCTGTGAGCACGCGGACCGCGTTGCCGCCATTGCCCCGGTCATCGGATCGATGGCAGCCGAGCTCGCCGAGAAGTGTCACCCCTCGCGGCCAATGCCTGTCCTGATGATCAACGGGACGGAAGACAGGCTCGTTCCGTATGAGGGGGCCGAAGTGAAGTTCGGCTTCCAGCGTCTCGGGCACATGTTGCCAGTGCCGGAACTGGTGAATTTCTGGGTGCGACACAATCGTTGCGCACCGCAACCTGAGACAACGCGCCTGCCGGACCTTGATCGCGAGGATGGTACACGCGTATCGGCGGAACGCTATACCAATTGCCGCGAGGGCGCAGCGGTCACGCTTTATGTCATCGAAGGCGGTGGCCACAGGCCACACCTGGCCGCAGGGTATGCAGTACCTCCCGGAATTCATCATCGGTCGCACCAGCAAGGACCTTGATGCCAATCGCGTAATCTGGGAGTTCTTCCGGCAGTACCGGCGCTAGATCCCCGTTGCCAGTCAATGCAACTCTTGACCGCGGTCTCAGCTCGGTTCGCGCATCCACAGAACCCAGGCGCGAATCGCAGCTATACAGAAGACGCCGCCGAACGCAACGCAGACAGCGAACATGGCCTGGGAGCCAGGCCATACCA
>LJTT01000043.1 GCA_001303585.1 Betaproteobacteria bacterium SG8_41 | reverse complement strand
AGCGCGGCCGCTTCGACGGTGGAAGGCACCTTGGGGTTCACGGTTTCCATCGCCGATAGAATTGCAACACGCACCTCGCGGTCGGTGAGGTCGTGGCACATGTCTATCGCATTTTGAAGGATGTCCACCTTCTCCTCGAGGGTCGGTGCGATGTTGATCGCGGCATCCGTGATGACGATCGGCTCGGGGTGCGACGGAACATCCATGATGAAGCAGTGACTGACCCGCCGCGCGGTGCGCAGCCCCGTTTCGCGCCGGACGACGGCGCCCATGAGCTCGTCCGTGTGAAGGCTGCCTTTCATGAGTGCTTCCGCGCGCCCTTGCCGCACGACCTCGACGGCTTTTTGCGCCGACTCCTGGCTGAAGGCGGCGTCGATCACCTCGTATTTCGAGAGATCCAGCCCAGCTTCGGCGGCGACGCTCCTGATGCGCTTTTCCGGACCGACCAGGATGGGCGCGATGAGGCCGGCCTGCGCCGCGTCGAGCGCGCCGCGCAGCGAGGATTCATCGCACGGATGCGCCACCGCAGTCGGTGTTGCCTGCAGCGACTTGCAGCGCTCGATGATCCTGCGGTACTTCTCGTGGTCCTGCACGTTGCGTGCACCGATTTCTCTTGCGGCTTGCTTCGTTTTCATGACATCCCCCTCAACTGCTGCCTGAAACCGCCGCGAGACGAGGACCGCCGGCGACGCCAAGCACTTTCCGTATCCGCGCCAGCATCGCGAACTGCTCCGGAGTCGGCCGCTGAGCCTGGACACGCTCATCACCAAGCAAGCGCTCGAGAAAAGTCAGTAAGCGCTCACGGTCAGCCGGGTCTGCCAGGAGGTCAGGCAACGTCTCGACGGCCTGATCCGGCTCATATTTAACGATGAGCTCCTGTCGGCCGCGGATGCGGCGTGCTTCGTCGCGCTCGATTTGCGGCAACAGATCGTGATAATCCTGTTCCAGCTCGCGCTTGAGCTCGAGGCGGGCAAGTGGCAGTGGCTCACCCTTGCGCGCCAGCAAATGCGCGACGCGCGTCAACGCTTCCGCGTAGCCGCCGTCGCTGATCGCCGCGAGCGCCTCCTTCACCACCGGCAGCTCGCGCGGATCAGGGGCCGCCGTCTCGGCATGTTCTTCGGCCTCGCGCTTGTCGGCCAGATAGAGCGAAAACATGTTCCCGTAAACGAGGAAAAACGCCGCTTCACTGAATGCGTCGCGCAGATCCCTGTAGTAGTCGAGCGATGCGCTGATGATCTCGGATCCCAGACGCTCCTGCCGGCGCAGAGGGTGTTCGGCGCCCAGCGCCTTGCGCTGCGACCGCACCCAGGCCGCTGCCGGCTCGAGCCATTGCATCCATGGGTTCTGGTCCGACACCCCCCAGCGTGAGGCACGCAGCGGGTGCAGCTCGCGCCCGAGCTTGGCGGCATAGTCGTTCGACAGCGCCTGCACCAGCGGCTGCGCGAACAGCTCATAGGCCCTCTGGTTGAAATCGGACACCGCTTCGACTGCCTCGAACGGTTTCTCGTCGGCGCGCTTGAAGCGATTGAGACGCGAAACGACGTCCTCGAGGGTGCGCTCCACGAGTGACACATCGTATTCGGGTTTGCCGTCGGCACCGCGCTGTTCCGAGATCTGCATCCCGTAGAGCCCGGGCGGCAGCGACTCGATCGATTTCATCACCGAGACGATCTGCGCGTGCTCCTTCTTGGCGACGCGGCCGGAGACGAAAATGCCAAGATGGCCAATGTCCTCGTGCAACAGACCGACGATGACCTGCCCGCGCGCCTTGATCTCGTCCGTGGAACCGTAGAC
Organism: Betaproteobacteria bacterium SG8_41; assembly: GCA_001303585.1. GTDB lineage: Bacteria > Pseudomonadota > Gammaproteobacteria > Burkholderiales > SG8-41 > SG8-41. Next base: position 44,645 of record LJTT01000043.1, on the reverse strand, counting down.
GTCGGCGACCCAGTTGAAGGCCTGTTGCGGCGGCGTGATGTTGTCGCCCATCGAGGCAAACAGGATGATCGGCGATTTGATCTCGCGCAGGTCGAAGGACCGGCCGTCCCGAGTCCGGGTCTCACCCGACCAGAGCTTGTTGCCAACGAACAGGTTCTGGGTGATCCATTCGATCTCTTCGCGGTTCATCAGGTAGAAACCACCCCACCAGCGCTCGAAATCGAGAAAACGCGGACCTTCACTGTCCACATTGGCGAACAGGTTGTAGTACTTGTTCCAAAAAGTATTCGCTGGATTGAGGTTCTCGAAGTTCTGCACCAGATGCGCGCCGTCGAACACGCCGTTGCCGATGTCCGCTGAAAATGACGCAAGCCAGGTGCCGCCAAGCAGGCCGCCCGAGTAACGCATCGGGTTGTCGCCCTCGCCCTCGCTCCATGCGCCGCCCCAATACGACATCGGCGCGCCGTTGATGACGACAGGGCCCGCGTCCTCCGGGCTGGCAGTGGCCAGCATCATCGCCGCCCAGCCGCCCTGGCAGTTGCCCACGATCGCCGGTTTGGGACTGTCGGGATGCAGTTCGTGAACCTTGCGCACGAAGCGCTGCTCCGCCGCGCACACGTCGAGCATGGTCTGGCCTGGCTCAGGGTCCGGGAAGAAGATCACGAAGTAAACCGGATGGCCATCACGCAGCGCAGCGCCTACCTGCGAGTCGTCCTTGAACCCGCCGATGCCCGGACCATGACCGGCGCGCGGGTCGATGATGATGTACGGGCGGCGTTTCGGATCGATCGTCACGCCCTCGGGCGGGACGATGCGTACCAGCGCGTAGTTCGCGGCCCGCTCGAAGCGGCGCGCATCCATGAGAATCTCGTATTCAAAGTGCAGCACCGGCGGCGTGCCTGCCGCTTCGTGCCGAACATATTCATTGCCGCGCTGGCGCAGCGTGTCCCAGAAGAGCACCGAGCGCTGCGCAAGGTCGGTCGAATAGCCGACCCAGTTTGTCCACAGATCCCACGGCGTGGCGGGCTGCGCCATCAGTTTGTCGGTATGCCCTTCGATCGCCTTGCCCACACGTTCCTTGAAGCGCTCTTGGGCAAGTTGCTGCCGCCGTTGAAAGAGCCGGCTGACTTTCGCCGCGATATCCTGGGTTCTCGAGAGTTGCTTTCCGATGTCGGTCATCGCAAGTGCCTTTGAAGGAGAAAATTCGGGAGCCCGAATGTGTTATGGTGCACTGCGACATTATTATATCATCGTAAAAACAAATAGTTAACGATATAGATTTTACTTTGCAACATGCTGATTTTAGGTGTGATTTGCTTTGAGGACGACCCAGCCACCACCGAGGCCGATTCCCGGGCAGTTCGCAAACCGGTCTCCCGGAATGCTTGGGCCAGCGTGTGGTCTAAAATCGACGTTGCAGGGTTTTGCTTCCCAATGATCGCGATCACCATCAACGGCGAGCCGCGCCAGTTCGCCGCCCCCTTAAGCTGTCAGCAGCTGATCGATCGGCTCGAGCTCGCGGGCAAGCGCGTCGCACTCGAGCGCAACGGCGAGATCGTGCCGCGCAGCCGTTTCGGCGACCAGCAGCTTGCCGATGGCGACCGGCTGGAGATCGTCGTGGCGGTGGGTGGCGGCTAAGGTCTGATACTGCGTGACCAACTGACCGGTGACGAGTGACGAGCAGTCATCTCGAAAACCCAAAACATAGCCGCCGATGAACGCCGATAGACGCCGATAAGAAAGAAATGTGTTGATTTATTCGGGGTTGCCGTCTGCGTTTATTTGCGGTTCCGATTTATGATTCACGATTCACGTTTTTTGGCGAGTGCCGACAATGAAACCTCATGAAAATCTCGACCCGCTGGTCATCGGCGGCAAGTCCTATGCCTCACGCTTGCTGCTGGGAACGGGTAAATACAAGGACTTCGCGGAGACACGGGCCGCCGTCGACGCAAGCGGAGCGCAGATCATCACGGTGGCCATCCGCCGCACCAATATCGGTCAGGACCCCAAGCAGCCCAGCCTGCTCGAGTTCATTCCCCCGTCCAAATACACGCTTTTGCCGAACACCGCGGGGTGCTACACCGCCGATGACGCCGTGCGCACGCTACGGCTCGCGCGTGAGCTTCTTGATGGGCACGAACTGGTCAAACTGGAAGTCCTGGGCGATCCGCAGTCGCTCTATCCCAACGTCGTCGACACGCTCGCCGCCGCGAAGACGCTCGTCAAGGACGGCTTCAAGGTCATGGTCTACACCTCTGACGATCCGATCGTCGCAAAGCAGCTCGAGGAAATCGGCTGCGTCGCGGTCATGCCGCTTGCATCGCTGATCGGTTCCGGCATGGGAATTCTCAATCCCTGGAACCTGCAGATCATCATCGACAGAGTCAAGGTGCCCGTGCTGGTCGATGCGGGTGTCGGCACCGCCTCGGACGCTGCCATTGCCATGGAGCTGGGGTGCGACGGCGTTCTGATGAACACGGCGGTCGCGGTGGCGAAGGACCCGGTGCTGATGGCATCGGCGATGCGCAAGGCGGTCGAAGCCGGGCGCGAGGCGTTTCGCGCGGGCCGCATGCCCAAGAAGCTTTACTCGGCCGCGCCGAGCTCACCGACAACCGGGCTCATCACGTTCAAGGTTCAAGGTTCAAGGTTCAAGGTTCAAGGTTCAAGGTTCAAGGTTCAAGGTTCAAGGTTCAAGGTTCAAGGTTCAAGGTTCAAGCAAGATTGGACGAAAGCGGTTTACGAAGTTCCTCGCTTTTAACTTCGAACATGGAACTTTGAACCCGGAACTCGAAACTCGGAACCCGGAACATGGAACCGCGATTGCGCTATGAACGCGCCCCACCGCTCAATCCGCTCCTACGTCCTGCGCCAGGGTCGTGTCACGCCCGCGCAGCAGCGCGCGTGTGAGGCCTTCCTTCCGCAGTTCGGGATTCCCTACCGCGACGCGCCGCTCGATCTCGATCAGACTTTCGGGCGCAGTGCGCCCAAGATCCTCGAGATCGGTTTCGGCATGGGCGAGACGACCGCGAATATTGCGGCCCGCCATCCGGAGAACGACTATTTAGGCATCGAGGTTCATACGCCCGGCGTCGGCAGCCTTCTCAAGCGTATCGCCGAGGCCGGCGCCGCCAACGTTCGTGTCATCCAGCACGACGCGGTGGAGGTGTTACGCGTCATGATCGCGCCCGCAAGCTTCGACGGGGTGCACGTCTACTTCCCCGATCCCTGGCCGAAAAAGCGGCACCACAAGCGGCGCCTGATCCAGGCGCCCTTTGTCGCACTGCTCTCGTCGCGAATGAAACCCGGTGCCTACCTGCACATCGCCACCGACTGGGAGGATTACGCGCAGCAGATCCTCGAGGTCCTTTCCGGGGAGCCGGAGCTCGTCAACACGGCAACGGGATTCGCACCACGGCCCGAATGGCGGCCGAAGACCAAATTCGAGGCGCGAGGCCTCAAGCTCGGCCACCTCGTGTGGGACATTCTTTTCCGCCGCCGCTGATTTGTGACGAGGCGTTGGCACCAAAGCCAAAAACATTTTTTAGCCGCAGATGAACGCAGATAAACGCCGATTAAAACAAATTCACATATAAAAATGCGGGAGCGCCAAACAAAAACGAAACCGCTTAGACACCGCCAATGAAACCCGGTGAATGATGAATCATGAATGAACGTCGGTCTTGCTTGTTCCCGCGACGATCGGCGGCTAACTCTTCTTACTTCCGCGCCTTGTTTCTCGATAAATACTATCCGCGTTTATCTGCGTTTATCTGCGGCTATCTGCAGCAGGTCGTTCAGAAAGCGCCGGCCGAGCGGCGTCGGCCGCACCCGCGCGTGGTCGCGCTCGATCAATCCGCGCCGCTCCGCCGCATCGAGACGCTCCAGGACGGCCGTCAGCGGCACGCCGGCACGCTCCTCGAACAAGCGTGTCGCAAAGCCCTGGGTCAGGCGCAGCGCGTTCATCATGAACTCGAACCCGATTTCGCCCGCGACAACGTCGTGGCGCTCCTGCACCGGGGCGCCGCGCTCCGCCGCCTCCATATAGCGCTCGGGGTGCTTGATGCGCATCACCCGCTCGACGCGCCCCGGAAACGAGAGCTTGCTGTGCGCGCCCGCGCCGATGCCCAGGTAATCGCCGAACGTCCAGTAATTGAGGTTGTGCCGGCTCTGCTTTCCCGGTTGCGCAAACGCGGAAGTCTCGTAATGCCGGTAACCGGCGCCGCGGAGCGCGTCTTCCGCCGCATCCTGCATCTGCGCCGCCGTATCGTCGTCGGGCAGGCTTGGCGGGAACCGGTGAAAGTAGGTATTGGGCTCGATCGTCAGGTGATAGGCCGACAGGTGGGGCGGCTGCCAGGCGAGCGCGCGTTCGATGTCCGCGCGCGCCTCTTCCATGCTCTGGCCGGGCAGCCCGTACATGAGGTCAAGATTGATGTTGTCGAAATGCGCGCGCGCAAGCTCGATCGCCCGCCGCGCTTCCTCGTCGTCGTGGATGCGGCCCAGCGCCTTGAGATGGCGGGAGTCGAAACTCTGGACGCCGAGCGAGAGCCGGTTCACCCCTGCCGCGCGAAAATCGCGAAACTTCTCCGCTTCGGCGGTTCCCGGATTCGCCTCGAGCGTGATCTCCGCATCGCCCGCAAGCGGAAGGCGTGCGCGCAGGGCGGCGAGGATCGAGTCGATTGCCTGCGCCGAGAGGAGGCTCGGCGTGCCACCCCCGAAGAAAACGGTGTAGATGCGCCGGCCCCAGACCTCAGGCAGGGCCTGCTCGAGATCCGCGATCAGCGCGGAAACGTAGCGTTCCTCCGGCGCCGCTCCCCGCGCCTCGTGCGAATTGAAATCGCAGTACGGGCATTTCCGAGCGCACCACGGAATATGAACATACACGGACAGCGGCGGCAGCGCGCGAAAATGCAGCGATGAGTGATGGGTGAGGGGTGATGAGTGCATCCTGGTCCCGCTCCGCATTATCGCATCACGCGTCACGCGTTTCAGTCGACCCGCAGCGTGCAGCCTCGAATTCGTCCCGCAGCGCTTGCTCGCGAGCCGTATAGCGCGGCGAGAAATGGAACGGCACGGCAAGCCTCGCGCGCGCAGCGCGCGCCAAGCCGCCGGCCTGCCGCGCCGTGAGGTGGCACGTGCGGGCCGCGCGGTCCGCGTCCTCGTCGAGGAACACGCACTCGATGAAAAGCAGGTCGGCACCCTCGGCGAGCGCCGCGATCCGCCGCGCATTTTCCTCCTGGTAGCTCACGTCGGTCACATAGCAAATCTTCTCGCCCGGCACGAAGCGCAGCAACTTGGCCCTCAGAAACTCGAGCGGCAGATTGCGCTCGAGAGAGAGAGCGCCGTCGCGCCACCGCACACGGATCGGGAGCTCGTCGGGCGCCCCATGCGCCACCGCCTCTTTCAGTTCCTTGAGCCACGGCCCGGGCGGGAGCCCCAGCTCGGCAAGGCCGCTCTCATCGACACTGATGCGGGTCTTCTCCTCGAGGGCAAACCCCAGACACGGCGTGCGATGCTCGAGGAACGCCGCGCACACCCTGAATTCATTCTCGTCCACCAGCACGCCGGGCGGCAGACGATGCTCCTCGAGAGGCTCCCGACCAAACCGCCGGTGGCAACGGAATCGCGCTCCGCGGGCGCGCCAGCCGTGATCGACCTCCCACGCTTCGAGCGCAAAATCGGCCGGATAGTTCTCAACGAGGTTCCAGGTGTAGGCGCCGAGCTTGTGTTCCACCTGGTCCAGGAAGCCCGGCGGGCCGAAAAGGCGCACGCGCGCGTCGCGCCCGAGACAGGCGCGCAACAGCCGGTCGAATCCCATGAAGTGATCCATGTGGGTGTGCGAGACGAACACGTCGGAGACCCGCACGAGTTGCTTCACGGTCAGCGGCGCGAGATCGCCCAGGTCAAACAGCAGGGCGCGCCGCCGGACCCGGAAATCGACGTACAGCCCGGGATCGCCAAACGAATCGTTGACGAGCCTGGATCTGAAAATGGCGGGCATCGCACCGGCCTCGAATAACTGAGCGAAGAGGCCTATTATCGGTGGTAAAGGAACCGCCATGAAGCTGAAGGTCGATTGCTATGCCGGCTATCGCGGCGAGCAGGAGCCGCGCGCGTTTGCACTGGGCGAGCGCCGGCTGGAGGTGATGTCGATTCTCGACCGCTGGCTCGCTCCGGACCATCGCTACTTCAAGGTCGCCGCGAGCGACGGCGACACCTACGTCCTGCGCCATGACGAAGAATCCGGCGAATGGACGCTCGGCGCCTTCCGCAAGGGAACGGACCCACACAAGGACTGAACCGCTGCTGCGCGGTTCGGGATAGCAGCGCGGAGCCTATGCAACGGCAGATACTCGGTAGAGGCGCCCCTCGCGCTCGGTGACAAAGCGCACCGGCAGGAACCGGCCGATCAGCCATATCGCGGTTTGCGCGTGGCTCGTCAGCTCCCGCGTCGTGAAGAAGGAACCGGGGCCGGCCAGCGCCAGATAGACGAGCAACTGGTCGGCCGCGTGCGCGTCAACCGTCGCACCCGATTCGATGTCGGCGCGCAGCTCCCGCCCCACGGCCGCGCCAAGGGTCTCCGCGCTCACGCCGATCTCCGCGACGCGGGCCGCGCCGAGGACGGTGTGTTCGGTTTCAGCCCATGCCACGATCGCGCCACCACGGCCCGTCGCCTCGCGGTCGCCCAGCACCCGGACGGCAATGTTCGTGCGATCCGCAAAGGCCGCAAGCTGGGCGATTGCCGCGCCGCGCATGCGTTCGGCGATATGGGCCGGGAGGTTGGCGACGTGGGATATGCCCTTTAGCTGCTCCAGCGCTCCAGGCACTGACCGCTTGATTGGCTGCAGCGCGCAGGGTTCTATTTCGATGCTGACCTCGCCGCCCCCGCGCGGGTAGTAACCGCGCCGCTCGACCTTGAGCGTCATAGGCGCGCCCATGCGCGCGAGGTGGCGCAGCATCACCGCAGCGAGGTAGTCCACCGGTGGCGCCTGCCGCACGTCAGAGCCACCGCCAACTGTCACTCGCGCCCGTTTTCGGCTGGCGACAAGCGCGGGCAGCAGGGCCTGCAGCACCAGCGTGATGCTGCCCGCGGTCCCGATCTCGAACCGGAATTCCCCGCCTTTTAGTTCCCGCGGGGAAAAGGTGAACGCGCTCGCGCCCAGCTCGAGGTTCTCCGTCTGCGCATCGCAAATCGTGGCCACGGCTCGCACGGCGGCAAGATGCTGGGGCGCAAGGCCAGGTTTGCCACGCCGCGCGCGCACGTTGAGGACGCGGATCGCAGCGCCATTGATGGCCGCGAGCGCGACAGCCGTTCGCACCAGCTGTCCTCCGCCTTCGCCCCACGAACCATCGATTTCAATCATGCTGCGAGCCTGCCGCGTCACCCGCTGAAACAGCGCTTGGCTTCAACCACGAGCGGGCGGTCCGGCTGCGCATCGCTCCGCCTGAGGACGGTCGCCCGCTCAGGAGGCGGGCAGGCCGTGGCGCAACAACTGCACAAGACCGCGCAAGGCCTGCCCGCGGTGGCTAACCGCGTTCTTCTCATCGGGCGCCAGCTCCGCGGCGGTTTTCCCAAGCTCCGGCAACAGAAAATAGGGGTCGTAACCGAACCCGTTAGCACCACGTGGACTCGCCGTGACTTGCCCGAACCATCGCCCCTCTGCGATGAGCGGCTCGGGATCCTCGGCGTGGCGCACCAGCACGATTACGCAGTAATAATGCGCGCTGCGATCAGTCTTGGCCCGCAACTCGTCCAACAGCTTCTCGTTATTGCGCCGGTCCTGCTCTTCGCGGCCGGCCGCGGCGCCAGTCGCGTAGCGCGCGGAAAAAACACCCGGCGCGCCGTTCAGCGCGCTGACGCAGATGCCGGAATCGTCGGCGAAGGCCGGCAGCCCCGAGTAGCGGCTCGCATGGCGCGCCTTGGCCAGCGCGTTCTCGACAAAGGTCTCGTGCGGCTCATCCGCGTCGGCGATGCCCAGTTCGGACTGCGGCACCACTTCGACGTCGAGCGGCCCGAGCATCTGCCGGAACTCGCGCAGTTTGCCCGGGTTGCCGCTTGCTAGTACGAGTTTACGCATTGACTAACCACGGAGATACGGAGAGAACCAACAAAGACATCGATTCAAATCAAGCCATCTTCATGCGTCCGCCTCATGTTTCTCTCCGTGTCTCCGCGCTTCAATTATTGCAGTGCCGCTTTTGGCGCCTTGGCGGTTCAGGATTTCAGCGCGGCGCGCTGCGCAGCGACCAGCTCGCGGATGCCGCGCTCGGCAAGATCCAGCATGGCGTTGAGCTCGGTTCGCGAGAACGCATGTCCCTCGGCCGTGCCCTGCACCTCGACCAACCCGCCGCTGCCCGTCATGACGACGTTCATGTCGGTGTCGCACCGGGAATCCTCGGCGTAGTCGAGATCGAGCACCGGCGTGCCCTCGTAGACACCCACCGACACCGCAGCGATGTAATCCCGGACTGGCGACGACGCGATGAGCTTCTGCTTCAGCAGGACATCCACCGCGTCGCGCAGCGCGACGCACGCGCCGGTGATGGCGGCCGTGCGCGTGCCGCCGTCGGCCTGGATCACGTCGCAATCGACCTGTATGGTGCGCTCGCCGAGTTTCTCCAGATCGACGACCGAACGCAGCGCACGACCGATCAGCCTCTGGATCTCCTGCGTGCGGCCGGACTGCTTGCCGCGCGCCGCCTCGCGGTCGGTGCGCGTGTTGGTCGACCGCGGCAACATCCCGTACTCCGCGGTTACCCAGCCCTGGGGCGAGCCCTTCAGATGCGGCGGCTGCTGGTTGAGCACGCTTGCGGTGCAAAGCACGCGCGTGTCGCCGAATTCCATCAGCACCGAGCCCTCCGCATGACGCGTGTAGTGGCGCGTGATGCGAATGTCACGCAGCTGATCAGGTTTTCTTCCGCTCGGTCGCATCTAACTCCCTGAGTATGTTATCTTTCCGGAAAGGTGAATGGTAAAGGGTAAATGGTGAATCGTAAATCAAAGGTTGGTGCCGCTCGCCACTCGCGATTTGCGATTCACGATTCACGATTCACGGGGTCAAAATGATCTACAGCATGACCGGCTACGCTTCGGCGGCGCGCGAGTTCGCGTACGGGGCGCTCAATCTCGAGCTGCGCTCGGTCAATCATCGCTATCTCGATCTCCAGTTCCGCCTCCCCGATGATTTGCGCTCCATCGAGCCGGTGCTGCGCGAGACGCTCGCTGCGCGGTTGACGCGCGGCAAGGTCGAATGTCGAGTGACCTTCACTGCCGCCGCGGCCGGCCCGCGGGCGCCGCAGTTCAACGACGCGCTGCTAAGGCAGCTCGTCGAGCTGAATACCCGCGTCCGCGCCGCACTGCCCGGCGCCGTCAATCTGTCGGTGGCGGACGTCCTGCGCTGGCCTGGCATGCTGGGCGCCGAGGCATTGCCGCTCGAAGAGCTGAAAGCCGCGTGCGGCGAGCTGCTCTCAGCGGTCCTGGTGGAATTCACGGCGGCGCGCGCTCGCGAAGGCGAGAAACTGGCGCAAGTACTGCACGATCGCGTCGCCGGGATTGAGCGGCTGGTCGCTGCCGTGCTGCCGCGGCTGCCTCAGGTCATCGCCGGTTACCAGGAACGGCTCGCGACACGGCTTAAAGAAGCGATCGGCACCGGCGACGAAGAGCGCATCCGCCAGGAGGTCGCCGTCTTTGCCACGAAGATCGACGTTGACGAGGAGCTCTCCCGTCTCACGGCGCACGTTGGGGAAATGAAGCGCGTGCTGGCAGAGGGCGGCGGCGTCGGAAAGAAGCTTGATTTCCTGATGCAGGAGCTCAACCGCGAGGCCAATACCCTCGCCTCCAAGTCAGCGGACCTGAGCGTGACGCAGGCGGCCCTCGAGCTGAAGCTGCTGGTCGAGCAGATGCGCGAGCAGATCCAGAACATCGAGTGATGAGTTTCGAGTTTCCAGTTTCCGGTTTTGAGTGTTTAGTGTCGGATTTAACGGTGCAGCCCTACCTTTGAACTCAACACTCAAAATTAAAAATTCAACACTATGACTGGCATCCTGTTCGTCGTCAGCGCGCCCTCCGGCGCCGGCAAGACGAGCCTGGTGCGGGCGCTGCTCGCAGCCGAGCCCGAAGTGCGCCTGTCGATTTCCTACACCACGCGCCCGCCGCGCCCGGGTGAAGCCGACGGCCGCGACTATCACTTTGTCAGCCCCGAGGTGTTCGAGCGCATGCTGGAAGCAGGGGAGTTCCTGGAGAGCGCGACGGTTCACGGCAACCGCTATGGCACCTCGCACAAGTGGATCGAGCGCGAGCTCGCGGCCGGCCGCGATGTGCTGCTGGAGATCGATTGGCAGGGCGCGCAGCAAGTGCGCAAGCTCGTGCGCGGCGTCGTGAGCATCTTCATCCTGCCGCCGTCATTCGAGGCGCTGCAGGCACGCCTCATCGGCCGGGGCCAGGACAGCGCGGACGTGATCGCGCGGCGGCTCGACGCCGCGCGCGCGGAGATGAGCCACGGCGCCGAGTTCGAGTATGCTATTATTAATGACGATTTCGACCGGGCGGCGCGGGACCTGACGAGCATCATCCGGGCCGAACGGCTCAAGTTTCCCCGCCAGGCCGCCCGCCACGGCACCTTGTTCAACCGGATCAAATAGCAGAGGCACGAAACATGGCACGTATCACTGTCGATGATTGCCTGAAAATCATCCCCAACCGCTTTGAAATGTCGCTCGCGGCGACCTACCGGGCACGCCAGATCACCAACGGCGCGCAGCCCATGATCGACTCGAGCCGCGACAAGCCCACCGTAATCGCGCTGCGCGAGCTGGCTGGCACCCATTACGGCGCGGAAATCCTGAACAAGGGGCAGACCTGACCCGGGGGATCAAGGATGAGGGATGAGGGATGAGGCGGCACCTGCGCGCTGACCCGATTCCACCCTCATCCCCCCTCCCGCCGCCCTCATCCCTCTTTCCCGTATGTCGCAGTCCCCTGCCCTCTTCAAGGAGTGGTCCGGCTACCTGAAACCGGAGGACATCTCGCAGCTGCAGTCGGCCTATCAGTTCAGCGAGACGGCGCACCAAGGACAGTTCCGCAAGTCGGGCGAGCCCTATATTTCGCACCCGCTCGCGGTGGCAAACATTCTCGCGCAGTGGCACCTGGATTCCCAGGCATTGACCGCCGCCCTCCTGCACGATGTGATGGAGGACACCTCCGTCACCAAGACCGAGATCTCGAAGACCTTTGGCAAGCCCGTTGCGGAGCTCGTCGATGGGGTATCGAAGCTCGACAAGATCGAGTTCGAGACCCACGCCGAGGCGCAGGCCGAGAATTTCCGCAAGATGCTGCTGGCAATGGCGCGCGATGTGCGTGTCATTCTGATCAAGCTGGCGGACCGTCTGCACAACATGCGCACCCTGGACGCTGTCGGGCCCGACCAGCGCCGGCGCGTCGCGCGCGAGACGATCGAGATCTACGCCCCGATCGCCAACCGTCTGGGACTGAACAGCATCTATCAGGAGCTCGACGATCTCGCGTTCCAGCATCTCTACCCCGATCGCTATCGGGTGCTTGCCAAGGCGGTCAAGGCGGCGCGCGGCAACCGGCGCGAGGTGGTCGGCCGCGTGCTCGAGGCAATCAAGCGCCGGCTCAGATCGAACGGCATCGAGGCCGAGGTGCAAGGGCGCCAGAAACACCTCTACTCGATCTACCGCAAGATGAGGGACAAGCACCTCACCTTCGCCCAGGTGCACGACGTGTTCGGCTTCCGCATCATCGTCAAAGACGTGCCGGCCTGCTATCTCGCGCTGGGAGCGCTGCACGGACTCTACAAGCCCATTCCGGGCAAATTCAAGGACTACATCGCGATCGGCAAGGCGAATGGATATCAGTCGTTGCATACGGCGCTCTTCGGGCCGTTCGGCAGCCCGATCGAGATCCAGATCCGCACCCATGAGATGCACAAGATCGCCGAGGCGGGCGTGGCCTCGCACTGGCTCTACAAGAGCTCGGACACCTCGCTCTCGACGCTGCAGAAGAAAACGCACCAGTGGCTGAAAAGCCTGCTTGAGATGCAGTCGCAGGCGGGTGACTCGGTCGAGTTCCTGGAGCACCTCAAGGTCGATCTCTTTCCGGACGAGGTCTACGTCTTTACGCCGAAGGGTAAGATCATGGCGCTGCCGCGCGGCTCCACGGCAGTGGATTTTGCGTACGCGGTGCACACGGACATCGGCAACCGCTGCGTCGCCGTGAAGATCAACCAGGAACTCATGCCGCTGCGCACGGAGTTGAAGAACGGCGACCGCGTCGAGATCATCACGGCGGCCCATGCCAAACCCAATCCGCTGTGGCTCAACTTCGTCTCGACCGGCAAGGCGCGCTCGCGCATCCGCCACTTCCTCAAGACCATGCATTTTCGCGAGTCGGCGCAGCTCGGCGAGCGCCTGCTGAATCAGTCGCTGGTGCCGCTCGGCGCGAACCTGGCCGAGGTCAAGGACGCGCAATGGGACAAGTTCCTGCGCGACACCGGCGGCAAGGCGCGCGAGGAAGTGCTTGCGGATATCGGCCTTGGCAAACGGCTTGCCGCAGTGGTGGCCCGCCGCCTGCTCTCGCTGGGCGAGCCCGGACCCGCCGAGGCGGTCGCCTCGGGCTCGGTCGTGATCCGGGGTTCAGAAGGAATGGCGGTGCAATTCGCTCAATGCTGCCAGCCGATCCCGGGCGATCCGATCGTTGGCATCATCAGCAAGGGCCAGGGCATGGTGATTCATACGCATGACTGCCCCGTGATCGCCAGGGCTCGCCATGATCCCGAGCGCATTCTCGACGTCGCATGGGATCCCGAGACGCGAAAGCCGTTCGAAGTGAACATCAAGGTGGTGGTCGCGAATCGGCGCGGCGTGCTGGCAAAAGTGGCCGCCGAGATTGCCGAGGCCGAGTCCAATATCCAGAACGTGAACGTGGACCCCGAGGACGGCAGCGCCTACACCAATATGTATTTCACCTTGCAGGTCCAGGACCGACTGCACCTGGCACGGATTCTCCGCAACCTGCGCAATATCCCCGAGGTGGTAAGGCTCGCGCGCGTCAAGGGCTGACGCGCCTTCGCCGCTTCAGGTTTAAGGTTTAAGGTTCCAACTTTAAACCTGAAACTTCGCCCGGCCGGTCGGGCGAGTTCAGGGGCGGTGGCAGACGCTATACCCGTCGTTCCAGCCCTGCATGTAATCTTCATCCGCTCGATAGCGGCCTTCATCGCGCCTGGTGCGCCGCGCGCCGGCGCTCTCGCAACCCTCGGCGTAGCCGTGCTGGAATGCCGGCGGGAACCCTGACAAATTCGCGTGCCTTCCCGACCCGGAATCGGCGCAGGCCGCGAGCAAAAGCGCTGCCAGCGCCGTAGCCGCGCTTGCCCGATCAAAGCTGCAGCGCATGTTGGCCTCAGCGCCCGCCTTCCTTCGCGATGCTCACGACACGTGCGGCCGCGTCGGGCTCGCTCTCGATCGGAGCGCCGTCGAGGTAACCCAGCAGCGTGCGATAGGTCGGATAGCGCTGCCCGGTCTTGCGGCAGTACTCCTCGATGGCCCGGTAAAGCGCCTTGTAGGCAAGGCGCGTGAGCACCGTGTCGGCCTCGATCCGTGTGCGCGCGACTTCGCCAAGCCGCAGTGTGACCTCGAGGATATCCAGCTCGACGGCCTCGTCGCCGCGAAACTCGGCGTGTATGCGCTTGACGCGCCCATGTGTAAGTCTGTTCACTTGCAACCTCCCTGTCAGTTTTTCAGGCCGGGACGCCCACGCGTCCCCGGCAGACCTCATGGATGACTATCGCCGGCGCCAGCCGCTTGCGCCGCGACTCGTTCGCCCGTCCCTCCTTCGTGGGGGTCGAGTTCCTGTGCCGCACCGTCGCTCTTCGCAAGCGCCTGTATTGCGTCGAGAAGCTCGAGCAGCCCGCAGCTGCCGATCTCCGCTTTGTTCTCGCGCGTGTCGGCCACGGTAATCCTTCTATCCGGCGGCAACCAACCCGCGTTCCGTCACCCGCACCTTTTGCCCGAGACTCAGCGCCGGCTGCGACTGCTGAAAGAAGGTTCGATAACTCCCGTCGTGCATGCGCACGCGGATCTGGTATTGGGTGGATCGTTTTACATTCTTCTCGATTTCATGCCCGGCATACGCGCCGGCGCCGGCCCCAACCACGGTCATCACCGTGCGGCCGCTGCCGCCGCCGACCTGGTTGCCGAGGATGCCTCCGACAACACCACCCGTCACCGCGCCAAGGCCGCTGCCTTCTCCCTTCGTCTCTACGACGCGGATCGACTCGATCACCCCGCAGTTCGTGCACGCCGGCACGGCGCCCGTCGGCGTTTTCACGGCGTCGGCCGCTCGCGCAGGGGCGACCGCCGGAGCTACTTCACCCTGTGCGACCGCCTCGCTTCGGGACATCGAGTCGCTCTTCGACTGCGCGCTCGGCAGCCACCCCAACATGGTGGCGATGCCCACGATGCTGAAGACGATCACCGTCACCGCAGCGATCAGCATGAGGGGATAGAGCAGATTCGTGCGTTTCTCGAGGACTCTCGCGGCCTGCATGCGGCGCTCCCGCTGGGCTAAACCGCTCAAACCATCGCAACGCTCATGCCAGATCAAATCGCTTTATCAAACAGGGAGTTGTACGCCGGTCTCGCGACCCGTATGTCGCCGTCCGGCAACGGCGCGCGAGGGCTTTGGCTTAGAATCCTGATCTCTAGCGGGTTTTTGTGTCGCACGGCAGCGACACGGCACCGTCTCAGCCACGGCATAAGCGACAGCACAGGCCGCTCGAACAAACCGCTTCGGGAAGGGGACAAGGCCAAGGAGAGCGCGCGCCAAACGGCGCGGCTTCGACAGGTTCGAACGCGCGCAGCTAAAACGGCGCCCCAGACCGCCGTTTTGTCAGGATTTGAAGAGTTTCGGGTCCAGTTGATGCCGCTGCAGCAGCTTGTAGAACTCCGTGCGGTTGCGCTTTGCGAGCCGCGCCGCCTGCGTCACATTGCCCTCGGTGATCTTCAGCAACTGCGTGAGGTATTCGCGCTCGAAACCGCGCCTCGCGTCCTCGAAGGAAGCGAACTCGGCCTGCTGGCTCTGTATCGCCTGTTGCACCCAGCTAGCGGGGATGAGGGGCGTCGTGCACAGCGCGACGGACTGCTCGACCACGTTGTAGAGCTGACGCACATTGCCCGGCCAGCTGGCGGCCACCAGCAACTCGAGCGCCTCGGGGGCAAAACCGGAGACCGATTTGCGGTATTTCTGGGCGAGCTGCATCAGGAAGTGATTCGCGAGCAGCGGAATGTCCTCACGCCGCTCGGTGAGAGGCGGCAGCTGCAGGGCCACCACGTTAAGGCGGTAATAGAGGTCCTCGCGGAAATTGCCGGCAGCCATCTCCGCCTCGAGATCGCGGTGCGTGGCGGAGATGATGCGCACATCCACGTCGTGTGCCTCCGTGGCACCGACAGGACGCACCCTCTTTTCCTGCAGCACGCGGAGCAGTTTCACCTGGAGCGAGACCGGCATGTCGCCGATTTCGTCCAGGAACAGCGTGCCGCGGTCCGCGGTGAGGAACAGGCCCTTGTGGTCGCGCACGGCGCCCGTGAAGGAGCCCCGCACGTGCCCGAACAGCTCCGACTCGAGCAGCTGCTCGGGAATCGCGGCACAGTTGATCGCGACAAAAGGGCGCTCGCGCCGGTTGCTCGCCATGTGAATCGCACGCGCAAGCAGCTCCTTGCCGGTGCCGGACTCGCCGCTGATGAAAACCACCGCATCGCTGTCGGCTACCAGCCGGGCCTTCGCCAGCACATCCTCCATCACGGGATTGCGCGTGATGATCTCGGCACGCCAGGCGGCATCCTCGCCGGCGGCGCCGGTGCTCGCGCTTCCGCCGAGCGCCGCCGCCCGCCCGATCTCCGCAAGGAGCGCCTTGGCGTCGAATGGCTTCGTGAGATAGTTGAACAACCCGCGCTTGACCGCCGCGACGGCATCGGGAATGGTCCCGTGAGCGGTGAGGATGATGACGGGAAGCGTGGGATTATGGGCGTGGATTGCCTCGAATAGCGCTACGCCGTCCATGCCACCCATCTTCAGATCAGTCACGACGACCTGGGGCCGCGCAATACTCATCTGCGCCAATGCGCGCTCCGCGCTTTCCGCGGTCGTTACCTCATAGCCCGCGGAGTCGAGCCGTATCTGCATCAGGCGCAGCAAATCGGGGTCGTCGTCGACGACGAGAACCCTCGTTCTGGGCACGGCGCTCGTCTCGGCGGCTTTCGTATCTGTGTGCAAGCGTAATCCGGTCACGGTTCACCCATTCTGCGTTTCTGCAAACGCGTTGTAACACTCATTGTAGCGGCGCCTAGAGTCCCTAACATAGTGAAACGCGCGTGCGTTTGTGGCCAGAATTGTCGGTAGCGCGAGGCGAGGTGCGGCCAAGATGTCGATATTGGCAAGCCGAGCGACAAAGCTAGCGGCGATTCTGGCCGCAACCCCTTGTGGGCCGGCACGATTGTGGCCAAGGTTCGCCCGGATCATCACTACGGACATCGTCTCCCCCACCATCTCGCGGCATATTCCGAGCCAAAATCGTGACAGCGCAGCGTGTGTTTCACTATGTTAGGGGCTCTCAACGCTTGCGCTCCATCATGCTTCGCTCGAGCGACTTCAGGGCGTCCAGCTTCTGCTGCAGATCCTGGGCCAAGGCGTTCAGGCGTTGACGCTCCTGCAATTGCGTAGCCAGCAGTGCTGCCAGCGCCGAAAACTCCCCGCCCTCTTTCTTCGCCACCGGCGCGAGGAGCTCCAGGGCGCGCGCATCGTCGCTCAGCGCGGTATTGGGCAGCCCGAGCAGCATTGCCAGCCGCACGCGGTTGAAATCCGAGCGCTCGCGCGCGTACGCCCTGCGCGAAATCTCATGCTCGCGGCTGAGCTGGCTCTCTTCGAGCTTGCCGATATGGCGGTAGTAAAGCAACAGGCTCTCGACATCGGAAATCGGCCGCTCCGCCTGCGCTGCAGGAGCAGGTTGCTGCGTCTCGACCTCCTGCGGAGCAGCGCAGCCCGCCAGAAGCGCGAGGCACCCGACCCAACCGGCAATGCGCGCTTTTTTCATATGGCCGCCGCTTCCACGCCCGTCCGCGCGAGCGGGAGCCGCACGCGCAGGTGCGCGCCCTTGGGGCTGTCGACGACCTCGATGCTGCCGCCGTGCCCGAAGACGTACTCCTTCACCACGGACAACCCGATACCCGTGCCCCGGACCGGGCCCGCGCCGGCATCGCGCCCCTGGTAGAAGGGTTCGAAAATGCGCACGCGGTCCGCCACCGGTATGCCGGGCCCCTGGTCGACCACATCCAGCTGGAACATTTCACCCTCGACGCGAGCGCTGATACGGATGACGCCGCCGACGGGCGAGAACTTGATCGCGTTGGAGATGAGGTTATCGAGCACGACGCGCAACTTTTCCGGGTCGGCGGAGAGCATCACGTCCTGGGCGGCAAGGTCGAGCGTGAGGCCACGCGAGCGCAACGCGAGGCTGTGGTCGGCCACCACGCGCTCGACCACCTGTCTGATTTCGACGGGCTCGAGGTCCACCGCCACCTTGCGGAATTGGCTGGCACCGAAAGAGAGCAATGCTTCGATCAGCTTCTGCAATTCTACACTGTTATGCCGCAGGATCTCGGTGATCTCACGCTGGCCCGGGGTGAGCTTTCCGACTGCTTCCTCCGAGAGCAGCTCGGCCCCCTCGCGCAATGCAGTAAGCGGCGTCTTGAGCTCGTGCGAGACCTGCCGCAGGAACTGGTTCTTCTGCCGTTCGAGATCGAGCAGCTCGCGCCGCATCCATTCAAGACGCTCGCCCAGCTGCTCAAGGTCCTGCGGGCCGCTCACGACGACCGGCGCGGCAAACTGGCCTCCGCCGAGGCGCCGGATGGCCGCATCGATCTGGCGGATCGGGCGGGCGATCAGAATCGAGAAGCCGATAACGATAAACACCACGACTGGAATAAGGCCGAGCAGCTGCCAGAATGTGATGCGCCGGGCCTGCGCCGCAGTGGCGCGCATCTCCTCGACCTCGCGATCGATCAACGCGTTGCTGCGCATGTTGATGATGCGCGCGTCCGCCGCCAGATCCACGAAGCGCGGGACGGTCTCCGCCAGACGCTCGGTCTTGGCAAAGGGCTCGGACAGCACGCCGTAGATTTCTGCCTCGCCGCGCACGATCCGGTCGAGCGCGCTCTTTTGCTCGATGTCGAACGGGAGGCTCTCGAACTGCCTCGCCGTCCTGATCAGCTGTTCGCGCGCGACGCCGTAAGAATCGAGCAGCGACCGGTCCCCGAGGATCACCATCTGGCGTGCGGCGCGCTCCATCGTCGTCAGCAGCTCCGCGAGCCGCCGGCTGCTCTGCGTGGCCTGAACCGCCTGGTAAACGGTCTGCTGGCTCCTTCTCGAGAGCTGGTCCACCGAAACCGCGGTATTCACGAGCGCGAGGATGAGTGGCAACGCGACCAGCGTAAAGCCGATCACGAGCAGCTTGAGAAAGGACCGCGGATAGTAACGCTGCATCGTTTGACTCTACACAGCCGCGACAACCGGCGGTAGTCTTTCTGGCGCACCGCCTTGACGCGCGCGGCCGGCTAGCTCTCGGCCTTCTGGTTCTTGTCCTCGATAGCCTTGATCAGACCGTCGATGCCAGAGCGAGACATTTCGGACTGGAACGAGCTGCGGTAGTTGGTCACGAGGCTCAGATTCTCGACCACGACGTCGTAGACCTTCCAGCCCGCGGGCGTGCGGGTCATCCTGAAGTCGATCGGCACCGGCGGGCGGTCCGATCCCTTGACGAGCGTTTTCACGACGGTGTCGGCTTCGCCCGGCCTGATCAGGGGCGGCTTGACCTCGACGGTGTAGGTCCCTGTCACCTGCGAGAGGGCAGTGGTGTAGGTGCGCACCAACAGCGTCCTGAATGCTTTTTCGAGCGCCTGCTTCTGCGCCGCCGTTGCCTTCGACCAGGCACGGCCGGTCGCGAGACGGGTCATCGCCTGGAAATCAAACTGGGAGAGCAGCTTCCCTTCCGCAAACGCCTGAAGCGCACGCGGGTCGCTGTTCTTCTTGATTTCGGCGAGCACCTCCTGCACCCCGTCGCGGACCATCACGTCGGGCGACGTCAGTTGTTGCTCCGCCGTGACCCACGGTGCACAGGCCAATGCAAGCACTACGCCGAAACCTCTCCAAAAGTTCACCATGGTTTGCCCTCCGGGCTAAGCGCCCGACTCAACTGCCGCTACGATAGCAGGCCCCGGCGGCTTCGTGCGCAAACTCCAAAGCTCGCTCGCGTGAATTTCGGGCCACAATCGCAACCTTCGTGCCAGAAGCAGCCCTCGCAAGAAATCAATGGCTTCGCTTCGTAGCGTCGGCAAGCGCGGGGCACGACTGTTGCCGGGCGGCGACGGTCGGGCCGCACTGGGATCGGATTGAGAGGCGGTGATGCCCGGTGCACAATCACGCCTTGTGCACCGGATTCATGGGTCGCGACGGCTTCAGATCCCGTTGCCGGATTGTTATCAATCCTGGTTGAGCTCATAGCGCTCCTGCGGGAGTCGGATCAAATGCATTGGTCAGCCTGGCTGGAAACGGACCGGAGCACAATCGCGAATGGCGATTTTTATGGGGTGGAGCATTTGCTCCGCGCATTCGGACGTATGGGCAGCTTAAACGATGTCGCACTGGACGAGGCAGAGAAACACGCGAAGCTCGACGCCCTTCGCGGCGCCCTCTACGATTGCGCCGTCGCGCTCAAGAAAGCGCGGGACCGCACATGATGCGTTCGATACTCTCGCGCGCCGTTGGCCAATGGGCCTGAGTGCACAGTTGCATCCGATCCCATAGGGGCCATGCCGATGGCGAACGGCGGCTACTGGAGAACCAAGGCCGACTGGCAGCGTGTGGAGGCGCCGCTGCTCCGGATCGATCCGGTCCTCGACGCGTTTTGCCGCGAGCATCGGCTGCGCATCACGAAGAACCTCAAGGACTGGCCGGAACGCTCCCTCGTGTGGGGCGACAGCATCCGGCTGCTGATTCAGGTCTATCTCACAGACCCGCAACAACTGACGTTCAATGTCTGGCTCTGCGCCTCCCAGGACCGCGGCGACGAGCGCTACTGGAAGCACGAGATGCCGGTACGCGGCTTGCCCGTCGAGGCGTTCGAGAATGACTTCGCGGCTCTTCTGCGCGACGCGAAGGCCAGGCTCGAATCGTGGTCGGAAGCCGATTTTGAGTTCGCGACACCGCTTACGCGCACGCCAGATGCCGAGTAATCCTTGTTCGCCGCCGACCCCCAACAGGCCGACGTTTTGTCAACCGCGGCCTGCGTCGAGCGCCACCTCCCACCCGATCGTCATTTCGTAGCGGAAAGAGGGAACTCATGCTTTTGGACGTAGGCGACCCGGCGCGGAATCTGCTGCTCAATGCATGCTTCTATGGCATCGTCCTGGTGATGCTGCTCTCGCTCGTGCCATGGCGGCTCAGGCAAGGCCGGAATCGTTGGTCCCTTTACCTCCCCCTCCTGGCGATCGCGCTCTACGTCACCTACGAAGCGACCATGCCGCCCAACTGGGACATTCGAATCGATCTCCTGCTGCTCGCTCCGATGGGTCTCGTCATTATTGTTGCGTGGGGCATCCGGCTCGCGCTGCGCGCGCGCGGCTCCCGCCAATAGCGCCCAGCGTTTTCTCCATTCACCGTTCGCAATTCACTCGCCTTGCGCGAGGTCGCGCAGCATTCCGTTCAGTCCGGTCACCACCCGCGCGAGGCGCTCGTAATCCACTTTGTCCGGGGTGTCCTGCATCGTGTGGTAATGCGGATAGCGGTAGAGCGCCGTATCGGTCACCATCAGCGCCGGGTAGCCCTCCTTCCAGAACGACCAGTGATCGGACCAGTCCACGCCCGGCAGCAGCGCGGGCGCGGCCGCTCCCTCCGAGGGGAACCGCGCATGGCGCCGGAACCCCGCAATCACCTCGTGCAGCAGGGCGCGTGAAGACAGGTTCGAAACAAAAGCGATGAAATTGCCGGTCTTCGGATAGAAAAAGCTCAGCGGGAAAGGATAGCGCTGGCTGTCCAGCTCGTCGGAGTAATAACCAATCGTCTCGAGCGAGAACATCGCGACGATGTTCTCGCCGCGCGCTTTCGAGCGCCGCGCGTAGAAGCGGCTTCCCATCTGATCGCCATGGTAGAAGGGCGGCTCCTCGTCAACGAAGGCCACGAACCGCACGCTACGCGCCGGCTTTGATTCACGCAGCAGCCGCGCGAGCTCGATCAGCGCGGCGACGCCGGATCCGTTGTCGTTGGCGCCGACCGCCCCGACCACCGAATCGTAATGCGCGCCGACCACGATGATCTCCTTTGCGCGCGCGCCACCCGACAGCTCGATTTCAATGTTGCGCACCTCGGTCCCGTCCCGGGGTATGCGTTGCGCCGCAACGCCATAGCCCAGATCCTCGAACGCCGTCTCGATATAACGAGCCGCCGCCTCGAGCGCGACCGGGTGCATGAAGTTGTGCTCGCGGCTCGCGATCGCTCCTACATGGCGTCCCAGGCGATCTGCAAGAAGCTTCTCCTCGGCGGTAAGCGGCTCGAGCGCGCCGGTGTACGATATCCCCGGCACCTTGACCATGTACCAGAGGAGCAAGGCGATCGCGGCGGCGACAGTTAGCCAGAACAGCATTCGCAGGGCGAAGCGGAGTTTTGCGAACACGCTATTGCCAAAAACCAGTGGTGAGTACTGGTGATGAGAACTGGTGAAGAGAACCGGTGATACGAGGTTTCTTACCCATCACCATTGACCATCACCCCTATTGATCACCATTTTGCCCGCACGCACCGCCATCATTTCTCCTCGCTCAGGCCAATGGAGAAATCTTGAGCTGCGCAGCAAGCTCATTGAGACTCGCGAGCAAGGGCGCGGGCAGGGGAATGCCGTTTTTCGCCCGCTCGGCGCGCGCCGCGTGGCTGCCCTCGCCGGGAAGGCGGATACGGTCCACACCCGGCAGGCGCCTGGAGTCACGGATATCCCGAATCAGCGTGTCCATCTGCCGCTTGAAATCTGCAACCGGCTGGAAAACCTCAATATTGATCGCGACGATCACATGGCCGGTATTGGTGACGGAGGTGTCATCGGCGTTGAAGTCGACGACGTCCTTGCCCATGGCCGCCCCGTTGAGCGTCCCGGCGAGAATCCCGATGACGAGCGCCAGGCCGTAACCCTTGTAACCGCCGATGGGGAGGAGGAATCCCTCGCTGGCGCGCCGCGGATCGGTGAGCGGGCGGCCTTCGCGGTCCATCATCCAGCCCTCGGGCATCATCTCGCCGCGCTGGGCCTTCGTCTTTACCTTGCCGTAGGCCGCTACTGTCGTCGCCATGTCGAGAACAATACCCGGCTCCTCGCCCCCCGGTACCGCCACTGCGATAGGATTGGTCGAGAGCAGCATGTCGAGGCCGCCCCAGGGCGGCAGGTGATTGGCGTTCCCCACCGCGAGATAGAGCCCGACCATATCGTGCTCGAGCGGCATGCTCGCATAGAGCGAAGCCGGCCCCGCGTGATTGCTCATGCGCACGCCAACCCACGCGACGCCCGCCCCTTTCGCTTTCTCGATCGCCTTCTCGGTGGCGTAGCGCATCACGAGATGCCCCATGCCGTTATCGCCGTCTACGAGCCCCATG
Source organism: Betaproteobacteria bacterium SG8_41 (assembly GCA_001303585.1). Classification (GTDB taxonomy): domain Bacteria; phylum Pseudomonadota; class Gammaproteobacteria; order Burkholderiales; family SG8-41; genus SG8-41. The sequence goes on along the minus strand of LJTT01000043.1, from coordinate 21,943 downwards.
CCCGCAGCCTCACGCGCCATGCGAATTTTCGGCTTGAGATTCACCGCCCCGCCCTTGATGCGACGGATGTACTGGGGCAGCCGGAACACCCCGTGCCCCTCCGAGCCCTGCACGTCGGCGCGCACCATCAGCTCCGCGATGGTCTTCGCCTCGGCCTTCGAGATGCCGACTGCCTCGAATGCGCTCGCGATGAACGCCTCCAGTTTCCGCGTCGGCACACGCAGCGGTGTTGAGCTATCAGCCATGCCTTACCTTCCTCCTCACTTCATCACTGCTCACCAGAACTCATCTCAAAAAAAGCCATGAAACCAGAAAATCACCAGCCAAGGAAACACACGGAACTTGTTACCGGGCAACGGCGCACGTCCCTGTCCAAGTTTTCGTCCGTGTAATTCCGTGCGTTTCCGCGGCTGTACTGCTTCTGACGCGCTCAATTTTTCCGGCTCTCTTCCAGCTCGACCAGTGCTCCCAGGAAATCCTTGGGATGCACGAACGCGATGCGCTCGCCGTGCACGTTGCGGCTCTCCTTCCCATCGCCCAGCACTTTCGCGCCGCTTGCTGCGATGCTTGCGGCAGCGGCGGGCACGTTGTCCACGCTGAGACAGAAATGGTGGATGCCGCCCTGGGGATTGCGTTCGAGGAATTTCGAGACGGGCGAGTCGGCCCGCGAAGGCTCCATCAGTTCGATGCGCGCGTTGGGCAGCTCGACGTAGGCGAGGCGAACGCCCTGCTGCTCGTTCACCTGCGCCGGGCCAACGATCAGCCCATAGACGTCTTTCAGCCGCTTCGCAGCCGCGTCGAGATCGGGAATGACAAGCGAAACGTGGGACAGTCCGGTAATCATGATGTGGCCTCAGCGTTCTCCTGGATCCTTTAGCTGCCGACGGGTGCCGGTTTGAATCCGTGAGTCGGAAATCGGACCCTTTTCGACCCCCGTGCATCGAGCCTTTGCCGGCGGCCAACGTTCTTGATGATGCCGCGCGGTCTCAGGCAATTCCGCTCGGCCTTGGCGCCACGGCGAGCGGAATCAGGCTCCTTGCCCCAAACCGTCGCACCGCATCGTCGCTGCTGCGCAGGCAGGACTCACGCAGATCGAGGTACGCCTTTCCCGCAGCCGTGTCGTTCCAGAACCACCGGCTGGCATCGAGCGCCACTTGCGCGCCGGGTTGCGCCGCGACCGCTTCGAGGTAGTAAGCCTTCAGGTCCTGCGTCACCAGGCGCAGAGCCAGGGCAACGTCCAGGCCCTCGCGAAAACTGGGCGTCGCGGAATCGGAAATGAAATCCGCGATGAACTTTGCCGCAGCAGCAGGCGCAAGGCCGCTGAGGCTGACGGTGGTGCGCCTGCGCCGGCTGCGCGCGACATCGTACCACGGCGCCAGCTCGGCCACCTCCCGTTGCAGCGCGCCGGACAGCCCGTCCTCGGTCACGGGCCGGCCGAAGCTCACCGGGCAGGCAAATCCGTCCGCCTCGACTGATGAGGTGGAGGGCGCATCCTCGGGGTAGTCCTCGAGCACGGGCCCGGAAGCTGCCTCGAGCAGCCGGAGCGCGGCGAGCAGCACGCGGCGCTGAAATGCGGCGTCGCCCGGAACACCCAGAGGACGGCCAAGAATGAACGGCACCCACAGCGCGCGCGGCGGCTGGATCGACGCTGTGTGCTCGCGCACGAGCGAGATCTGGGTCGTCGCAATGCCTTCCTGCTCGAGCCACTGACCGAGTGCACCCACGGTGCACGTGCATCGCGGTCACACCGGGGTCAGCAGCACGGCGTCAACCGCATCGCGCTTGAGCATCCCTGCCATCCTGCGCGCAGTGGGCTCGAGCCCGGGCACGCGGGCGGCGCCCATCACGGCATAGTGAAAATCCGCGAGCGAACCGATGATTCCTTCTGCCGCCAGCTCCCTCATGCGATCGATGGGAAATACGACGTTCGTATCCTGCTGAAAGCCGGTCCGGTCGAAATTGGACGAGAGATGGCTCATGACGAGCTCGTCCGCGCTCACGTCGCCCGGAATCACCCGGTAATCGTTGGCCGCCGCCCCATCGGCGTAGGGCGCATCACTTGCCCGGTGAATGCCCGACGTCGTGACGATCGCCACCCGCCGCTGCCTGAGCGAGGGGCCGGCAACCCATGGCCGGCCGTGAAGCCCGAAGCCGGGGATTTCCTCGAGCATGTCGAGCAGAAGCTCGCGCTCCCATTGTCCGAGATCGGCAAGACGCGTCATGAGCGATGGTATCCGGGCCTGTATCCGCGTTTTTCTGCGTTCATCTGCACCCACTTTATCGAGGAGTCGACACCCTCTAGATGATTTTCCCGGCGCGTAGCGCCTCGAGGCGCTGCTTGGACAGCCCCAACTCCCCGCCCAACACCTCGTCGGTGTGCTCGCTCAGGAGCGGCGGCGGACGACGGATCGTCGCTGGGGTGCCGCCCATCTCGAAGGGAATGCCAACCAGCCTGAGCTCACCCGCCGTGGCATGCGTTACTGTGCGCACCATATCGCGCGCAAGCGTGTGCGGGTCGTTGAGCGCCTCAGCCACCGTGTTGATCGGCCCGCACGGCACACCCACCGCACGCAGCTTCGCGATCCACGCTTCGGTCCGATCGGCCTTGAGCGCATCGGCGATCGCCGAATCGATTGCCTCACGATTGATCACGCGGTCCGGGTTCTTGGCGAAACGGGGGTCGCGCGCCCACTCGGGATGCCCCGCGGTTTCCGCGAAGCGCGCGAACTGGCCGTCGTTTCCAACCGCCACTGCAATCGTGCCGTCCGCCGTCGGATACGTGGTGTAGGGAACTATCGTCGGGTGGCCGTTGCCGAATCGGCGCGCGTCCTTGCCCGACACGAGGTAGTTTGATGCGACGTTGATCAGCATCGCGATCCCCGAGTCGTAGAGGCAGACCTCCACATGCTGGCCGCGTCCGGTGCGGGTCCGCGCCGCAAGGGCCCCGAGAATGCTGTTGCAGGCGTAGAGACCCGTCACCACGTCCACGATCGCAACGCCGTACTTCGTCGGCGTGCCCTGTGCCTCGCCGCAGATGCTCATCAGGCCGGATTCCGCCTGCAGGATGAAATCGTAGCCGGGGAGCCCGGCATCGGGGCCCCTCGAGCCGTAACCCGTGATCGAGCAACGGATCAGCTGCGGGGCATTCTGCTCGAGCCAGTCATTGCCGAAGCCCCATTTCTCCAGCGTGCCGAGCTTGAAATTCTCGACCAGCACATCGCTGCGCTTGATCAGCTGTGCGAGGATCTCCTGCCCAGGCTCGGCCGCCATGTTGAGCGTGACCGACCGTTTGTTGCGGTTTACACCCAGGAAATACGCCGATTCGCCCCCCGTGAACGGCGGGCCCCAGCTGCGGGTGTCATCTCCCGCGCCCGGCGGCTCAACCTTGATCACGTCCGCGCCCATGTCGCCCAGGATCTGCGCGCAGAGCGGGCCCGCGAGGATACGCGTGAGGTCGAGGACGCGGAGTCCCTCGAGCGCCCCGCCCGTCTTTTCAGAAGCCATCAGAACCTCTCACGCCAAGAAGAAAACACCCGGACCGCCAAGGCGCCACGCACGCCAAGCAATCCACGACAATAATTAAACCGCGGAGACGCGGAGAGACACCAGGACAGACACGACACAAAAAGAACCATTGCATGATTTCGCTTCAGTTGCGGCTTTTCGCTTCTCTCCCCATCTCCGCGGTTCGATGGGGACCTTGATGCCTGAACCTCGATTCTGTTGGCGCTCTCGGTGGTTCAGTTCTATTTCGCTTTCTTGCGCATGGCCGGCGGCTCGTTCAGGTTCTTCGCGAGCCCGGCGAGATAACCGTCGAGCTCGCGCTTGGCGGACTGGCGGAACTTGTTGAAGTTTGGCGGCCTCCCGGCGAGAAACGCATTCATGCCTTCCTTTGCCTCGTCCGAGCCCCAGACGTGTGCGAGCAGCTCCATGCCGTGCTGCCACGAGGCGTAGAGATTGTCCGACTCGAAGTTGAGCGAGCGCTTCGTCATGCGGATCGTCAGCGCGCTGTGCCCCTTCATCGTCTCGCACCACTTCAGCGTCTCCTTGAGGAGGTCCTTCTGCGGCACGCACTTGTTGATGAGGCCGACTTCGGCGGCTTCCTTGGCCGGAAAGCGCCGGGCGCAGAAAATCATCTCGCGCGCCAGCCGCTCGCCGATGAGGCGCGGAATGTATTGCGTTGCGCCGACCGTGGGACACGCCCCCACCTTCGCACCGGTCTGCCCGAGCACGGCGTTCTCCGACGCGATCACGAGATCGCACCACAGCGCGAGCTCGTGCCCTCCTCCCATGCACCAGCCGTTCACCATGGCGATCACCGGAATCGGCAGCCCGCGTATCGTCATCGCGAGGCCCAGCATGCGGTCATTCCACATGTAGGCATTGGTGAAGTTGAGACGCTTCATCGCGAAGAAATCGCCTCCCGCCGAGAACGCCTTGTCGCCAGCGCCCGTCACGACGGCGCACACGATCGAAGGGTCCTCTCGCGTGGACTTGAGCGCGTCGATCATCTCGTCCAGCGTTTGCTCACGGAACGCGTTCAACACGCGCGGACGGTTGATCGTTACCCACGCGACCTGGTCCTTGACCTCGTACAGGATATCGCCATAGTTCCGCGTTGTGGACTTCGTCGCAGGTTTTGCTACGGATTTCTTGCGTTTGGCAGGCATATCGCTCCCCCGGCTGACTTGTACATTTGAGGTGAAACGGAAGAGACCGAAGTTTACCATTTTGCCGGTCGCGCCCGACGCGTTAGTATGGTTTCGGGGTCGGCTTGGGGAAGCCGGCCTCACTCGCTCCAAAACATTCAGGGAGGTCTCATGAAACACTTCGCGCTGGTTTCGGGCGCGCTCTGCGCGCTTGCTCTGGCTTCGGCCGTCTTTGCTCAGAACTATCCCACCAGGCCGATCCGAATCATCGTCCCGTTCTCGGCGGGCGGCCCGACCGATACCCACTCGCGCTGGGCCGGTCAGCAGCTGACGGCCGCGTTCGGTCAGCAGGTCATCGTGGACAACCGGGCCGGGGCCGGCGGCACGATCGGAACCGCAATCGCAGCCAAGGCCGCGCCGGATGGCTACACCTTGCTCGGCGGGAATCCCGGGCCGCTGACCATCGCGGTATCCGTGCGCAAGAAACTCGGTTATGACGGGATCCGCGATTTCACGCCGATCACGCTGATCGCGCGCAGCGCGAGCTGCATGTGCGTCCATCCGAATGTGCCCGCGAGAAATCTCAAGGAGTTTATCGGCCTTGCCAAGCGCAGTCCGGGAAAGATCAACTATGCAACACCGGGCGTGGGCACGGTGGGCCACCTGGCCATCGAGAGCTTTTCCAGCCTTGCCGGCATCAAGATGAACATGGTGCCGTACAAGGGCGCCGCCCTGTACCTCATCGACCTGATGGCCGGATACATCGATTACGCCCAGGTCCAGGTCGCGCAGGCCGCCCCGCATGTTCGTAACGGCAAGTTACGCGCGCTTGGCGTCACGGCCACGCAGCGATCATCCCACCTGCCGAATGTGCCAACCGCCGAAGAGCAGGGTCTCAAGGGCTGGACGAGCTATAACTGGAACGGCATCCTGGCCCCGGCAGGTACCCCCAAGGCCGTCGTCGACCGCATCCATGCCGTGCTTGCCAAGCAGCTCAAGGATCCGGCGGTGCGCAAGTATCTTGAGGCCATCGGCTACGAGCCGGCCGGCGAGGGTCCGGCCGAGTATGCGGCGTTCATCAAGGCGGAAACAAAGAAATGGGCTGACGTGGCAAAAAAGGCGGGGATCAAGCCCATCTAACCCCCGGTCATCCGTTTAGAGTTTCCAGTTTCGAGTTCCGGTTGGCAGCGGGCGGCGGGAAGTGGATCGTTGGCGCTGGCGAGTGCGCAACGAACACGGAACGCCGAACACTGAACACGGAACAATAAGAAGGAGGGAAAGCATGGCAGAAAACAGAGATCCGGCATATTTCATGTACTTCCCAGGCAACTACCGGTGGTCGGCGGCCTTCATCAACATGATCGGCTGCATTGCCTACGGCGGCGCCGAGATCGGCGAGCTGCACAAGATCGGCCGCATGCTGAAGGACAAAGGCCCGGAGGACGATGCGGCGTGGTTCGACGCGTGCGTCAAGGTCGCCGATGGCGTGCGCGCCTATGCCGAAAAGTGGGACCAGCAGGGGCACCGTTTTTCCGCAGCCCACGCCTATCTGCGTGCCTGCAACTACTACCAGATGGCCGAGCGCTTCCGAACGCCCAAGGACAAGACCGGGCTCGACGTCTACCGCACCGGCGTGGAGTGCTTCCACCGGCACGTCGCCCTCACCGATCTCAAGATCGAGATTGTGGAGGTGCCGTACGAAGGCAAGAGCCTGCCAGGCTATTTCGTGCACGCGCAAAATGCAAAATCGAAACGCACCCCGTGCGTGGTGTTCTTCGACGGACTGGACGTCACCAAGGAGATCCAGTTCGTGCGCGGCGTGTCCGATTTGGTGAAGCGCGGCATCTCGTGCCTGGTGATGGATGGCCCCGGTACCGGCGAGGCGATCCGCTTCCGCGGCTTCGTGCTGCGCCATGACTACGAGGCGGCCGGCAGCGCGTGCATCGATTTTCTCGAAAAGCGCGCCGACGTGGACCCGAAGAAGATCGGCGTCGTCGCGATCAGTCTCGGCGGCTATTACGCGCCGCGCTGCGCCGCGATGGAGCCGCGCTTCGCTGCCTGCATTGCGTGGGGCGCGCAGTGGGACTACTACGCGACCTGGAAGAAACGGATTGACGCGTCTTTCAAGACTTCGCTCTCCGTCCCCGGACATCACATCATGTGGATCCTCGGCGTCGACTCGCTCGATGCGGCGCTCAAGGCTCTCGAGTCCTACCGGCTCGACGGCGTCATGCAAAAAATGCGTTGCCCGTTTTTGCTGGTCCACGGCGCCGACGACGAGCAGATCCCGCTGGCCGATGCCCAGAAGCAGTTCGACGCTTGTGGCTCGAAAGACAAGACCTTGCGTGTCTTCACTGCCGAAGAGGGCGGAGCGCAACACTGCCAGCGCGACTATCTCACGCTGGTGGTGGCGGAAATGTGGAACTGGTTCGAGGAGAAGCTCGTCCGCGCCTGAAGGCGCTGCGACGAGCAGCTAATGAGAAAGGGTGATGGAAACTGGTGATGAGAGCGGGTGACAGGTAACTTCAAAATCGATAGACGAAACGACTCATCACCATCATTCACCACTAGTAATCATCACCCTCTCATGAATTCAATGCGGCGCTGCCACGAATGCGGCCAGCCGCTCGGGCCGAGGGAGATGGTCTGCCCGCGCTGCGGCGCGCGGCAGCGGCGGGAACGGAGCAGCCCGGTCGGCGCTATTTCTTTGCGGCCTTTTTTGCCTTCTTGGATTTTTTCGCTTTTTTCGCGGCCTTAGCCTTCTTTTTCGGCGCCGCTTTTTTTGCCGCCTTCGCCGGCTTCTTTCCGCGCAGCATCTTGGCGCTTTGCTTCACCGCCTTGACGATGTTGATGTAGCCCGTGCAGCGGCAAAGATTGCCTTCCAGGCCGTGAATGATCTCCTCCTCGCTGGGATTGGGCGTGTCCTTGAGCATTCCAACGGTCGCCATGATCATTCCCGGGGTGCAAAAGCCGCACTGCAGGCCGTGGCACTCGGAGAAGGCCTGCTGCACCGGGTGCAGCTTGCTGCCCTTCGCCAGACCCTCGATCGTGAGTACGTCCGCGCCATTCACCTGCACCGCCAGCACCGAGCACGACTTCACCGCGCGCCCGTTGACATGCACGGTGCAACAGCCGCACTGGCTGGTGTCGCAGCCAATGTGAGTGCCGGTAAGCCCGAGCTCGTCGCGCAGGAAGTTGGCAAGCAACGTGCGATCTTCGACGTTGCGCGACTGTTTAACGCCATTTACCTTGATTTCGACTTTAGCCATTTTTGATTCCCAGGTTGTTCTGACTATTCGCTGGTCACCGATCACCGCAGTTGAGCGATGGCGCGCTTTGCCATCACGCGCACCAGGTTCGCCCGGTACTCGCGCGTCGCGTGGATATCCTCGTTCATTTCCCCGGCATCGAGCGCGACACCTTCGATGGCGGCCGCCTTGGGGTTTTTGCCGAGCGCGGTTTCCGCGGCTTTCCAGCGAAATACACCAGGTCCCGCCCCCGTCACCGCCACTCGCGTGCCATCGCTCGTCTGCGCCACGAATACGCCGGCCATGGCGTAGCCCGACGCAGGATGCGCGAACTTGGCATAGGCAGCACGCCTTGGCACCGGGAAGACGATGCGCGTGATGATCTCGCCCTCTTCGAGCGCCGTCGTGAACATGCCCTGAAAGTAGTCATCCGCCGCGATCTCGCGCTTGTTGGTAACGACCGTCGCGCCGAGACCGAGCACGGCCGCAGGATAATCCGCCGCCGGATCGTTGTTCGCCACGGAGCCTCCAATCGTGCCCAGGTTGCGTACCTGCGGATCTCCGATCAGGCCCGCAAGGTAGGCCAGCGACGGTATCGCCTTCTTCGCCACTGCGGAGGTAGCGACGTCGTGATGCTTCGTCGCGGCGCCGATCGTGAGCGTGCCCGCTTTCGCGGTGATGCCGCGCAGCTCGGGAAGCGCACCGATGTCCACCAGGTGCGAGGGCTGCGCGAGCCTTTGCTTGAGCGTGGGCACGAGCGTCATGCCGCCAGCCATCAGCTTGGCCTCGGGGTTGGACGCCAGCATCTTGGCGGCTTCCGCCAACGACTTGACCTTCACATAATTGAGCGCGTACATCAATTGCCTCCTTTTCTTGCGGTTCGGACGGCGTGCCAGAGCTTGGCCGGCGTCATGGGCATGTCGAGATGCCCGACACCGAGCGGCCGCAGCGCGTCCACCACCGCGTTGGCGAGCGCCGGCAGCGACGCCGTGCAGCCCGATTCGCCCATGCCTTTCACCCCGAGCGGGCTCACCTTGCTCGGCGTGGGGTGCTCTTCAGTGCTGATTTCGCGCAGCATCCCGGCGCGCGGCATGCAGTAGTCCATGAAGCTGCCCGTCAGCAGCTGGCCGGTGCCCGGGTCATAGACGATCTGCTCGCCGAAAACCTGGCCTGCGCCCTGGGCAATGCCTCCGTGCAGCTGCCCCTCGACGACCGTGTGGTTGATGACCTTGCCGCAATCATCCACGGTGGCATACGAGGCGATTTCCGTCGTGCCGGTTTCGGGGTCGATCTCGACCTCGACGATATGGCAGCCATTCGGGAAAGTCGAGCCGAACTTCCCTTCGCCGACCACGCTCACGGCCCCGTTCTTCGCGAGGTCGCCGAGTCTAACGGAACGCCCGGACTCGCGCGAGCGGAACACGCCCTTGGCGTATTCGACCTGAGAGGGCTCGACGCCGAGGTCGAGCGCCGCAAGCGATCGCCCGTGCTCGATCAGCTTCAGCGCTGCGAGGTGGCACACGCTTCCGGCGCCCACCGTGGTGCGCGAGCCGCCGGTATGGTTGCCCTGCAGCTGCTGCTTTCCCGGCGCGCATTGGCGCACCTCGACCCGGTCGAGCGGCAGGCCCAGCGCGTCGGCCACGATCATCGCGAGCGTCGTCTCGTGGCTGTGCCCCTGCGCCTTGGAGACCGTGTAGGCGACAACGGTCCCGTGCGCATCGAGCTCGAGCTCGACCTCGTCCTTGGCCGCCTGGCCAGCGCCGGAATTTTCGATCACGGTGGAGATCCCGAGGCCACGGAGTTTGCCGCGCTTCTCCGCTCGCGCGCGACGCTTCGGGAAACCTTTCCAGTCCGCCAGCCTGAGCGCCTTGTCGAGCACGCCCGGCAGATCGGCGTACTCGTACGTCGAGCCCGTGGGTGTCTTGTACGGAAAAGCCTCGGGCGGGATGAAATTACGGCGCCGCAGTTCGGCAGCATCGACGTCGAGCTCGGCCGCCGCCTGGCTCACCAGCCGTTCGACGACATAAGCAATGTCAGGTCGCCCGGCGCCCCGATACGACGAAACGGGCGTCGTGTTGGTCAACGCCACCCGGTAATGCGCATAGAGCGCCGGGATGCGATAGACGCCGGTCATGCAGATGGTCGTGTTGCGGATGTGGCCCGGGCTCGCCGGAGAAAGGTAGGCCCCCATGTCGTTCACCCACTCGAGTCGCATCGCGAGGAACCGGGCGTCGCGGTCCAAAGCAAGCGCGCCCTCTATGATGTTGCCGCGGCCGTGCGTATCGCTCAAGAATCCCTCGGATCGCGTCGAGACCCACCTGACGGGACGCCCTGTCTCTTTTGCCGCGATCATCAGCGCACAGTACTCCGGGTAAGCCGGCGTGCGCTGCCCGAAACCACCGCCGACGTCGCCCAGCTCGAAGCGGATCCTGTCTTCGGAAACGGAGGTGTACGCCGAAAGCTGTTTGCGCAGCGTCGTGATGCCCTGGCTGCAGACATGAAAGAGGTAGCTGTCATCGGCCGGATCGTGGTTTACCAGGCAGGCTCGCGGCTCCATGGGATTCGGTGCCACGCGCGTCACCTCGAGCTTGAGCCGCGTGATGTGTGCGGCGTTGGCGAAAGCCGCTTCCACCGCCGCGGCATCGCCTGCCTCGGTCTCCAGCGCGAGATTGCCGGGCACGACGTCCTCGTGCAGTTGCGGTGCGCCGTCCGCGAGCGCGCCTTCTGGCGACACCACCGCCGGAAGGTCGCGATACTCGATTTCAATCAGCTCGGCGGCGTCTGCCGCAGCCGCGGCGCTTTCTGCCACGACCAGCGCAAGCGCCTCGCCGACAAAGCGCACCTTGCCGTGCGCGAGCACCGGGCGCTCCGGCGCCCGCGCTTTCATGCCATTTACGCCGGCGAACGTCAGGCTGTGAGGCGGCTTGGTGTAGCCCGCGCGCACGGCATCGGCACCGGTAAAGACGCCCTTCACGCCAGGGTGCTTGCGCGCCGCCTCGGTATTGACTGCTACGATCACGGCGTGCGCGCGATCCGAGCGCACGAACTGCGCGTGAAGCTGGCCGGGAAAATTCCAGTCGGCGGCGTACTTGCCGCCGCCGGTGATCAGGCGCACGTCCTCCACCCGCATCTTCGGGTCGTGATGGCTGTGGGCGCTTGTGCTCATTTGGAAAATCGCAATGCAAAATTAACCGCTGATAAACGCAGATAAACGCGGAAGCAAATCCTGAACGGCATGCTACTCGCGCTTGTCGCCAGGCCGACGTTTCCTGCCACAACAACCCGCATACACCGGTTCTTGTCCCGATCCGATCTGCGCTTATCTGCAGCTAAATCAATTTTTACGTGCAGCGCGGATCGCGCCCCACACCGTCGCCGGCGTGAACGGCATGTCGAGATGCTGTATGCCAAGGGGCCGCAACGCGTCCATCATGGCGTTGGCGAGCGCCGGCAGTGATGCCGTGCAGCCTGCTTCGCCAACCCCCTTCGCGCCGAGCGCATTGTTGCCGCTCGGCAGCGGGTGATCGACGATGTGGATGTCCGGCAGCATGCCGGCGCGCGGCATGCAGTAGTCCATGAAGCTGCCGGTCATGAGCTGCCCGGTGTCCTGGTCGTAGACCACCTTCTCGCAGAAGATCTGGCCGGCGCCCTGCATCACGGCGCCATGCACCTGCCCCTCAACCACTGAGTGGTTGATGACGTTGCCGGCGTCGTCCACGGTGTTGTACGCCGCGATTCGCGTCGTGCCGGTCTCAGGGTCGATTTCGACCTCGGCTATATGACAGCCATTGGGAAACGTCGAGCCGACGCTCGCCTCGGTCATGGTGGCAAAGGGCCCGTTCTTGGCGAGATCGGCAAGCCTGACGTGTTTCTTCGATCCGCGCGTGTGGAACGCCCCGTGCGAGTACTCGACCTGAGAGGGCTCGACGTCCAGCTCTTCCGCTGCGCGGGAGCGGCCCTGCTCGATCAGCTTTTGCGCGGCGAGCTTGCACACGCTGCCCGCGCCGACCAGCGACCGCGAGCCGCCAGTGTGGTTGCCGATCAGGCCCTTGTCATGGATGCCTTCGCGCACCCGCACCTTCTCGATCGGGATACCAAGCGCGCCGGCGATCACCATGGCAAACGTCGTCTCGTGGCCCTGCCCCGACGAGTGCGCAACCGTGTACGCCGTGACCGTCCCGTCCGCGCCGCATTCAATCGCAACCTGGTCCTTGGGAAACAGCCCCGCGCCTGTGTTCTCTATCACGGTGGCTATCCCGATCCCGCGCAGCTTGCCCTGCTTTTCCGATTGGGCCCGGCGTTTTGGAAAGCCTTTCCAGTCGGCAAGACCCAGGGCCTTTTCCAGAATGGCGGGCATGTCCGCGTTCTCGTAGGTGGACCCGGTCGGCGTCTTGTAGGGAAAAGCCTCCGGTGGAAGGAAATTGCGGCGGCGCAACTCGGCCGGGTCGAGCTTGAGCTCCGCGGCCGCCTGGCTCACCAGCCGCTCGATGACATAGGCGATGTCCGGCCGTCCGGCGCCGCGGTACGCAGCGACCGGGACGGTGTTGGTAAAAATGAGCCGGAAGCGCCCGTAGAGCGCCGGGATCCGATAGACGCCGGTCATGCAGGCGTTGGGATTGCGCGTATGGCTCGCCGATCCGGTGGCCGAGAGATAGGCGCCCATGTCCGCGAGCCAGTCGATGCGCAACCCGAGGAATTTCCCGTCGCGGTCCAGTGCAAGCTCTCCCGTCACGGTGTTCGCACGACCATGCGTGTCGGTCATGAAGCCTTCCGCGCGCGTCGAGACCCATTTCACCGGTTTGCCAAGCTCCCTCGCAGCAAGCATTTGCATGCAGTGCTCGGGATAGGCGGCGCTGCGCTGCCCGAAGCTGCCGCCCACATCCTGCGCGTGAACGATGATCTTCTCCTCCGGCACATCGGTCGCGAACGACAACTGCTTGCGCAGCATGTTGATGCCCTGGATGCAGGTGTAGACGTGGTAGACGTCGGCCTGCGCGTCGTATTCCACATTGGACGCGCGGAGCTCGAGAGGACTGGGCGCAACGCGGGTTATCTCGAGACGGGCCCGGGTGACGTGCGCGGCGTTTGCCAATGCCGCCTTCACCGCATCCTCGCTGCCGCCCTCGAAATCGAAGGACAGGTTTCCAGGCGCATCGTCATGCAGCTGCGGCGCCCCCTCTGCCATTGCCTCTTCCACGGTCACGACCGCCGGCAAGTCCCGGTACTCGACGGTGACGAGTTCCGCCGCATCTTGCGCCGCAACCGGCGAATCGGCGATGACCATCGCAACGGCATCCCCGACGTGCCGCACCTTGCCCACGGCCAGGGACGGGCGGGCGGGTTTCTTCATGTGCTCGCCGCCGCGCCCGGGCCAGTTCACGATCACGAAGAACTTGTCGTAGCCGGCGCGCAACGCGTCCTCTCCGGTATACACGCGCGCAACGCCCGGATGCTGGCGCGCCCCGGACACATCGACCGAGACGATCTCGGCATGCGCGCGATCGGAGCGCACGAAACAGGCATATAGTTGACCCGGGAGGTTCCAGTCGGCGGTGTATTTGCCGGTGCCGGTGACGAGGCGCAAATCCTCTAGGCGGTTGCCATGATGTGCGGTATGAGTATCCACGTTAGCGAGTTCCGGGAAGTCCGTGTATTGGAATGGAGACACGCCCCCTCCCCTCGGTAGCTGTGGGTGGTGGGCGAGCGGCCGATTATCCGGCATCCGGCGCAGCCCGACAATCCGGCAGTCCACATGTTGCACCGGTTTGGGGCAGCCCGCAGAATAGGCCCGACCGCTGCGACGAATGCCTTGTAGCGTCGAAAGCCCCGTTCCACCTCCAATGGGCGCCGACCGCGCGAATTCTTGAGCACCGCAAGCCGGAAGCCCTTCGGGCGGGTAATCAGTCTTTATCGGCGGTTACGTTTCGTTGCTAAACTCGGACAAGAAATCTTCCTGGCCCCCTCCATCATGAACAAAGATACCCTCCTCGTGCACGTCGGGCGTGACCCCCGCCAGTCCCAGGGCATGGTCAATACCCCGGTCTACCGCACCTCAACCGTGCTCAACCCCGACGTGGAAACCTACGAGGCGCCGCGCGACGAGGATTACCAGCGAATCACGTACGGCCGCCACGGCACGCCGACAACGCGCGCGCTCGAGGAAGCGGTTGCCCGACTCGAAGGCGGCTACCACGCGGTCGCGCTGCCCTCGGGGCTTGCCGCCATCGCGGCTGCCATCAGCGCCTTCGTGAAACCAGGCGGGCATATTCTCGTCGCCGATTCGGTCTACGCGCCAACGCGGGTATTCTGCCAGCGCCAGCTCAAGGCGAAAGGCGCTGAGGTCGAGTACTACGATCCCGTCATCGGCGGAGGCATCGCGGCTCTCATAAAACCGAACACAAAAGCGGTTTTCTGCGAATCGCCCGGTTCGCTCACCTTCGAGGTCCAGGACATTCCCGCAATTGCCGCGGCTGCGCATGCGCGCGGCGTGCCGGTGCTCGCGGACAACACCTGGGGCACGCCGTATTTCTTCCGCTCTTTCGAGCGCGGCGTGGACGTATCCATCCATTCGGCCACCAAGTACATCTCCGGGCATTCTGATGTCATGATGGGCCTGATCGTCACCAACGAGCAGCACTGGAGGACGGTGCGCCGGACGGTCGCCGACTTTGGCTACAGTGTCAGCCCGGATGACTGCTATCTCGCGCTGAGGGGCCTCCGTACCATCGGCGTGCGCCTCAAGCAACATATGGCAAGCGCACTCGGGGTGGCACGCTGGCTGCGATCCCGGCCGGAGGCAAGACATGTTCTTTATCCGGCCCTGACCAGCCACCCGGGCAACACCATCTGGAGGCGAGACTTTAGCGGCGCAGCCGGCCTCTTCTCGTTCATCCTCAACCGCGCCAGCGAGCGGCAAGCCGCGGCGTTCGTGAATTCGCTGACCTTGTTCGGCATCGGCTCGAGCTGGGGCGGCTACGAGAGCCTGGCAACGGTCGCGCATCCGGAAAAGCTGCGGACCGCGACCCAGTGGAAGCCCGGCGGCCCGACCATCCGGCTGCACATCGGGCTCGAGGACCCGGCAGACCTCATGGCCGATCTCGAGCAGGGCTTCAATAAGCTCGGCATGGCATGAGCGGCCGCCAGTAGCGGTTTCGAGTTTCGAGTTTCGAGTTTCCAGTTTACGACTGACGATTCACGATTCACGGTCTGTAGAGGGGGATTTCTAATGAAAGTCGGATTCATCGGACTGGGCATCATGGGCGGAAGCATGGCGCTCAACGTCAAGGCGGCTGGCCACGAGCTTGTCGTTCACGACCTGCGGCGCGAGGCCGCCGCGCCGCATCTGAAGGCAGGCGCGCAGTGGGCTGACGGTCCGCGACAAGTTGCACAGCAGTCGGAGGTCGTCTTCACCTCTCTTCCGGGGCCGCCCGAGGCTGAAGCAGTCGGCGCGGAGCTGCTGGAAGGCATGCGCCCGGATGCCGCCTGGTTCGATCTTTCGACCAACTCCCCGACGGTCGTGCGCCGGATTCACGCGCGCTTCGCCGAGCGGGGGATCGCGATGCTCGATGCCCCCGTGAGCGGCGGGCCGCGCGGCGCGAAATCCCGCAAGCTCGCGCTGCTCGTCGGCGGGGAGCGCGCCATCTTCGACCGCTTCCGCCCGGTTCTCGACGCGATCGGCGACCAGGTCATCTACATCGGGCCGATCGGCGCGGGCTCGGTGGCGAAGCTGGTGCACAACTGCGCGGGCTACGCCATCCAGGCCGCACTCGCGGAGGTGTTCACCATGGGGGTCAAAGCGGGCGTGGATCCGCTCGAGCTATGGGCGGCCGTGCGCCAGTGCTCGCTCGGGCGCATGCGCACATTCGATCGTCTGGGGAACCAGTTCCTGCAGGGCAAGTTCGAGCCGCCCGACTTTGCGCTGAAGCTCGCGCACAAGGATGTCACGCTCGCCACCGAGCTCGGGCGCGAGATCGGAGTGCCGATGCGAATCGCGAGCCTCACGCACGCGGAAATGACCGAAGCGCTCGGGCGCGGCTGGGGCGAGCGCGACTCGCGCTCGTTCATGCTGCTCCAGGAAGAGCGTGCCGGCGTGGACATCGCCGTGCCGGCGGGGAAGATCCAGGAAGTGCTTGCGCGCGACTGACGCTGCGGGGACGCTTCGTGACCGGTGATCAGACCCTAAACCCTCAACCGTAGCCCGGCGGGTTGTATCCGGTCACGGGCCACCGGTCACCGATCACGCTGTCAAGCAATAGTGACCGGGCGGCCCTTCGCCGCCGAGGCGACGATCGCCTCCAGCACCGCGATCCCGTTGACGATCTCGTCGGGCGGAACGACGAAGGGCTGCTTCGCTGCCACGGCGTCTGCGAAGCCCTCGAGCAATGCGCGCTCCTTGTCCATTGGCGTGATCTGAACCCGCTCCGGCGCACCCTCGAGCCCGCGCGCAATGAGCTCGGCGTCGCCGCGCATCTCGAGCCAGCCCTTCGTGCCAAAAGCGTGGACGCGGTAGCAGTCTCCGGTCACGAACACGGTCCCGAGGTAGCCCGTGGCGCCGTTTGCGAACCGCAGCAGCATCGAGGTCGTGTCGTCCATGTCGATCTCCGCGGGCAGGTGACGCTTGTCGCTGAACGCATAGACTGACGCAACCGGCCCGGCGATGTTGATCATCGCATCCAGCGTATGAATGCCGCGAGCCGTCATGCCGCCCCCGGGCGCCTCCGCGCGAGTCGCGCGCCAGTTGCCGGCCTTGAGCCGGTAGCCGGTCGGCCCGGAATGCTGCCCCTCGATGTGCAGCACGTCCCCGATCTCGCCCGCCTTGATGCGCCTCATCATCTCGACGAAAGCAGGTGCGTAGCGGCGATTGAAGCCAAGGCCGAGCGTGACCCCTGCGACCTGGCAGGCGTCAACCGCCTGCTGCGCGTTCTTGCGCTTCAGCGCCAGGGGTTTCTCCACGTAGACATGTTTGCCAGCCTTGGCTGCCTGGATGATCTGCTTGTGATGCAACGAATGCGGCGTGGCGAGAACAACCGCGTCGATCTCCGAATCCTTGAGGACGCGACCATACGAAGACACGAACTTTATTCCCGTCTTCTTGGACAACTCGCTGTACTTGCCGGGGTCGCGCGAGATGGCTTTGACGAACTTGAACTTCTCGCTGCCCTCCACCGCCTGAACCAGGCGCGCGCCCCATGTCCCAACTCCGAAAATCGCGGCTCTAAGCATTGGTTTTCTCCTCCTTCCTCGATCTGGACGGGCAACGATAGCACACCCAAAGGAACGCCCGTTCAGCAGGAGTCCGATGACGTCAGCAGGCATAAACCCCGAAGCACCGCTGGCGCTTGGGGAACGGGCATGCGTTGGCTCCGTCGTGCCCGGTCTTTCCGGCGCGGCTCGCCAACCCGCGCAACGACGCGTGTCAGCGGGCGCAACTCAGCGTCCCAGAGAGCCCGGTCCGTCCATCAAGGGGTGACCCGCAACGACGAACCACGAGGGCAACCACGTCAAGTTTTAGTGTACATCGGGGCCCAGAAATACTATCCTTACGCAAAAAATCGCTCATGAGATACTCGTCGGCAGAACTCTTCTTGACCGCGGCACGCGTCGCCGTAGGAAGTCCCGACTATTGTCACCGCCTGTTGACCCGCCTCGGCGAGGAACTGAAGGAGGAAGCCGCGTCCACCGCCGAGATGGTTGTCTACGGAACAGCCATCAGGCGAAACGACCCGCTCATAGACCTGGCTGTCGCTCAGCACTCTCCCAAGGCATCGCATGTTCGCAACTGCTTCATGCGGACGCTGGGACGGGCTCCCGACAGTTTGCAGCGCAGTTACAACCTGGGGCTGCGGCTCGCATGTCTTCAGAATCAGCGAAGGTCCTACGGAGAGAGCGGAAACCCAACCAGCTATCTCGGAAAGGGCGGCGCGACCGCGTTCCTGAAAGTCGCGACCAGCGACGAGCTTTCCGCCCTGTTCACCAATCCCGCAATCGATGAGGAGCTGGTTGAGGCGCTGTACCGTTGGGACAAGCCATTTTCGGATATCGCTCCCGCCCGCTGGTCGTCCATGCTGATCTACTGCATGGACAATCCACGCCTGCAGAAACACCGGGGCACGGCAGAAAAGGCCGACATCGGGCACGACCGCATTCACAAGGCGATCTGGGCTTTCGTCGAGCGCGCGCCCTTCAACGACGTCATGGCGCAGATTGTCCTGAACACGCTCATGCGGCTCAACCCGCAACAGGTGTACCTGCCGGATTCGATCGATGTGGCGCTCGAACGCTGGGGAAGGCTCGGGCTGCGGAAAATGGGCCAACAGGGGCACAGCCTGACGGGCCTGTCGCGACAGGAGGACCTGCGCTGCCTGATGGCGAGCGTGTACGGCCGTAAACCGGGCGCGCTGCCTGACGCGACTGAGTCATCCCCGGACATTGCCCGGCGCTGCGGCTACTACGCCAGCGCTCGCCTGACAAGCCGCCAGATCCGGACGGGCTACGAGCGTGACGGCGCTGCCTTTCTGCTGGCGGCGGTGAGCAATGCCAGGCTCCTGCTCGACCCCGCCAAAAGGGCCGTGCTAGAGCAATATCTCGGCGACGACTGGCTGACGCATCGTTACCTTCGAATCCGGAAGGCGTTGCACGGTCAGCAAGGGCCGGTGTCCTCGGGGCTGGCGACAGACGGACTCGCTTCACTGTTGAGCGGGAGGCGATCCGAAGGACATCTCGTCGCGCGCGAGGGCGCGGGGCAGGAAGCAGGAGCGCAGTGGGTTCACGAGCGGGCATCGCCCGCTTCGAAATTCGAGATGCTCGGCAAGAGCCCTCGTTCAAAGGTAGCCTGGCTGGTCTTGGCGTTGATAGTACTCGCGGCCCTGGTCTGGCTCAGGTAATAGCGAACCGATATCGAATGTTGCCGCCCATTGCGCGGCAATTTCCATCCGCCTCGAACGGCTTGGCCCCTGGGAGAACTCGCCGAAGGCTGCGACATCGCGTCGGCTGCATACGCGCCGTTTCGCTCGCGGCGCAAAAGGATCGGGGCCGCACTTTCGAGGTTTGCGCAATTGCGGGATTGCGTATCTGATTCTGTTTCCTAGGCTCTTCCGCGCCGCGCGAGCAGGCGCGATTCCACGATAGCGTCCGCGATCGCCTGCTCCTGCTTTGGGCCCATCATGTGCGCGCCCGCAACGCCCTTGATCTCCGCAAGCTCCTGCAGCAGCTCGACGCAGATGCGCCGTCCTTCTGCTTCCGGGCGCTGCGCCCGTTCGAGTCGCTGGATCATCGGCTCCGGAACGCTCACACCCCACAGGTTGGCGTTCATCCAGCGCGCCGATTTCGCCGACGGAATCGGACCAATGCCGACAATCAGGTAGACCCGCTCGAGAATGCCATCGTCGGCCAGCGCCCCGAGGTAGCGCCGCAGCAATCCGAGATCGAAACAGAACTGCGTCTGCACGAATTCCGCGCCAGCGTCGATCTTGGCGCGCAGGCCGTCCGGTTTCCAGCCCGGCTTCGGGTCGACCGGCGTGTCGGCTGCGCCGATCAGCAGTCGGGGCCGTGATTCGAGCGCGCGGCCCGAGGGCAAAACGCCCTCATCGCGCATGCGCCGGGCCGTATTCATGAGTTCGCGGCTGTCGATGTCGTGGACCGGTTTGGCGTCAGGCTGGTCGCCCTTCTTGATGTCGTCGCCGTGCAGACACAGGATGCTCGGGATGCCCAGCGCAGCGGCACCGAGCAGATCGCCCTGCAGGGCGAGCCGGTTGCGGTCCCTCACCGTGAACTGAAGCACCGGCTCGATGCCGTTCTGCGCGAGGATCGCCGATTCAGCGAGCGCCGAAATGTGGGCACGGGCGCTGGGCCCGTCGCAAACGTTGACCGCGTCGGCGAGCCCTTTCAGGCATCCGGCGCGCGCGAGTATCGGTGCGGCAGTCGCGACGTCGAGGGGCGAGGTCTCCGCCGTCATCACAAAGTGGCCTGCGCGCAGCGCAGCTTCCAGCTGGCCGGTTGAACTGTTGAGTGCGGGTGCGTTCATTCCAGGAATCCGTGAGTCGTGATGGGTCGTCCGTGCGCGCAGGAGCGAAGACGGCTGCTCGTTGAATCAAGAAACTGCCGCGCTCGCACTCGCGCCTCAAAGCCGAATACGGCAACAAGAAATCCTGTCATCTTGGACAAGAGCCATGAGACGGGCAGCAGGCCATCCGACGACATCTGCGGGCAAGCGGCGTGTCAAACCTTGCTATTAGGCTCCCGCCGCCGGCCCAAATGCGGCCGCTCATCGCAAACAGATGACACTTCCCGGTCTCGGCCGTCGCGCCAATCAGTCCTGCAGGAATTTATGCTCAATCGGTCGCCGGCGGTGCGGCGCAGACGTCCTCGTAGCGATAACGCTGCTTCAGCAAGCCATTGTGTTCGAATACATCAAGCGTTTTCTCATAGGCTGCATGCGTGATTTCCACATGCGGCGTCCAGCAGCCAAGCTGCTGATACGTCGCGATGCAGTCGGCAAGGACGCTCTCATCGATCTTGGGAAAATACGGTTTCTGCACCCTGGCAATCTCGGCGGCCGGCGTCCTGTTCATGTAGATCCGGGCCTTCTTGTAGGCGCGTATGAACGCCTTCGCCATATCCGTTTGCAACCAGTCGCGGGTCGCAGCAAGGCTGGAAAAACCGCAGGGTCCGATCTGTTTTCCAACCTGCGCCACAACATGTCCGACGCCATCGGCCTGCAGCTGCTGCGGAAACGGGCCCTGCTGGTGCGCATACTGTCCCTGCCCGCTGCGGAAGGCCCGGTCGATTTCGGCAGCGCCAACGGGGCAGATGAGCTTTATTTTGTTGAAATCGATGCCGGCCTTGTGGCACGCGTATTTGAACATGGCGAGCGGCTGGCCGCCCTTGAACGTAACGACCTCGGCGCCCTCCAGCTTGCCCCAGGTGAAGGCGGGGTCAGGCCTGCGTCCGGTGAGGAAGAACCCGTCCATCTCGTTGATCTGGGCGAAATGGACTGCGGCCGGCGTCTCGCCCTTGTTGAGTGACGTGAACCCCTGGCTCAGTGCCGATTGAACGACGTGAGCGGAGCCGTCTTTCAATGCGTCAAGCGCCGAGACGCCCGCCGGCGCAACCGACCACTCCGGTTCCAGACCTTCCGCTTTGAGGAACCCGCCCGACATCGTCGAAATGAGCGGCGAGTAGAACGCGGAAAACAAGGTGAACTGTATGTTGATTCTGTCCAAGTCGCTGTACTCCTCATGCGCAGGCAGCTGCCGTTTACGTAAAGACCATCCTAAGCCATTTTCCAGTCCACTGCGAATCTCAGCTCATACCGGACCGCCCGTTGCGACGCTCCGCGCTGCAGGGTCCGGAACCGGTCTTTCACGAGCAGCGTTCCGCATGGCCCATTCGTGCCGATACTGGACGCTGGTGCAAGTCCGCATTTGGGGCAGATGCGGTCTCTTCGTCGCACTGTTTTTTGAGCGCAGAGCATTCCAGCGGATCGATTGCACGCAATTCGCCCTCCCGCGAGCGGGGAACTCTCGTCGGTCTCGGCCACTGAGGAATGCCAAATGCGACACAAGTGCCGCACTCGTTTGCTTGAAAGCGGGATTTTGACCAAATCCAGGCATCAAAAGCAATTTTTCTGACATTCAAGGCGCGTATAGTGCAGCCTGGCGCTGGTACGGAACTTGCCGCTGAATTCGGTGCAAGCACTATTTCGTTTTTCAACGAACCGGAGAATCACATGAAGAGTATCCAGAGGGGGTTCACCCTTATCGAGTTGATGATCGTCGTGGCGATCATCGGCATCCTGGCGGCGGTCGCGCTGCCTGCCTACCAGGACTACACCATTCGCGCGAAGGTTTCGGAACTGGTCCTGGTGGCGAGCGGTTTCAAGACCTCGGTTTCGGAGGCGGCGCAGTCGAACGGCACGCTCGCGGGCTCGGGCACGGGCCTGACGGTGGCGGTCTCGGGCAAGGTGTCGGGCGGATCGGTTGCCTCGGCGGGAACGATCACGATCCAGGGCGCCAACACGTCGACCTCTGTCGGCACCGCGGTTCAAGT
>LJTT01000042.1 GCA_001303585.1 Betaproteobacteria bacterium SG8_41 | reverse complement strand
CCTGCGTGGATCGCTCGAAAATCCTTTGCGCGGCGCGCGCCCGGGCGACCAGTGCCGCAACGGTTTCTTTCGCCGGTGCTGCCGCAACCGGACTTTCGGTTCGTTCCATTTTTTCTCCTTGATGCAGGATCCGGCCAGCCATGAGCGTTGAGCGCCGCTGCGCACGATCCAACGCTCGAGTGCGCCTGCCGTACGCAGCTACAGGATAAACCACGGGACAGATTCCGAGAACCGCCGGCCAGCGCCGCGTGGCCTCCGTGCGAGACATCTTCCGCCGAGGCGGGCAGCCGGATCGATTTGTCATGTCGGTATCAAGCGCCGGTTCTGGGTGGACCGGATGCAGGGCTGGCAGTAGGTTGATATTGATTTTTTTGCGTGAAACCACTACACGACGTGCGTGATGAAGTGCTAAAATTCTCGCAACAAAAACGCTGGGACATGCGCGACCGCGCAGAAAGAACGCCCAATCGAGGAATGGACGAGAAAAAGCACGTTAAATTCAGCGGACGGCTGGTTTTCATCGGGTTCGGCTCGGTAGGTCAAGGGACTCTCCCGCTCATCCTGCGGCATATCGATATGCCGCGTGAACGCATTCTGATCATCACCGCCGACGAACGTGGCCGCAAGGAAGCGGCTGAATACGGCGTGCAGTACGTCGTCAAGCCTCTGCGTCTCGACAATTACGTCAAGCAGCTGGAGCCCCTGCTCAGCCAGGGCGATTTCCTGCTGAATCTTTCCGTCGATGTCTCCAGCGCCGCTCTGATCGAGTACTGCCTGCGTCGCGGCGTCATGTACCTGGACACCTGCATCGAGCCGTGGCACGGCATGTACACGGATGGCTCGCTGCCTCCGAGCCGTCGCTCGAACTATGGCCTGCGCGAGGTGGTGCTCGCGATGCGCAAGAAGTACCCCAAGGGGGCCACCATCATTCCCACGCACGGTGCGAACCCCGGTCTTATCTCGCACTGGGTGAAGCGGGGCATGGTGAACATTGCCCAGGACACCTGGGGCGATGTGAAGATCCCGAAGAACAAGAAGGAATGGGCGCGGCTCGCGATGAAGCTCGGCATAAAGGCGATTCACTGTGCGGAACGCGACACGCAGGTCGCCGACCCGCGCAAGGAACGCTTCGAGTTCGCGAACACCTGGTCCGTGGATGGCTTCGTGAGCGAAGGGCGTCAACCCTCGGAGCTGGGGTGGGGCACGCACGAGAAGCATTTTCCGGTTGACGGCCACCGTCACGGGTATGGCTGCGATTCCGCCATCTATCTTGCGCGGCCGGGGATGTCGGTCAGAGTTCGATCCTGGACACCGAGCGAGGGGCCCTATCAGGGGTTCATGATCACCCACGGTGAGGCGATTTCCATTGCGGACTACCTCACGGTGCGCGAGAAAGGCAAGGCCATATATCGCCCCACCTGCCACTACGCCTATCACCCGTGCGACGACGCGGTGCTATCCAATCACGAGATCGCCGGCAAAAACTGGACGCTCCAGCCGAAGTGGCGGATTTTCATGGACGAGATCTTCGACGGCGTGG
This sequence comes from Betaproteobacteria bacterium SG8_41, assembly GCA_001303585.1. Taxonomy (GTDB): domain Bacteria; phylum Pseudomonadota; class Gammaproteobacteria; order Burkholderiales; family SG8-41; genus SG8-41. The sequence continues at coordinate 28,862 of LJTT01000042.1, read as the reverse complement.
ACGAGCTGGGCGCGCTGCTGATGGGCCATCCCAGGAACGCATACTGGTTCGGATCGCGGCTTTCGATCGAACAGGCGCGCAAGCTCGCGCCTCATAACAACGCCACGAGCCTGCAGGTTGCCGCCGGCGTGTTGAGCGGTATGGTGTGGGCCATGGAGAATCCCGAGGCCGGCATCATGGAACCGGATGATCTCGACTATCGCCGCATCCTCGATATCGCCGACCCCTACCTTGGCGAGATCGTCGGCGAGTATACGGACTGGACGCCGCTCAAGGACCGGGGGTGGTTGTTCGAGGAGGACGTGGACCGGTCCGACCCGTGGCAGTTCAAGAATATCCGCGTCGCCTAACCCTGGCGACCATTGATCTGTGACCCGTCAGGCAGTTTGATTTTTTGCCGTCGATGCACGCCGATAAAGAAACCCAGCCCACACAGAGCGCAGAGGACCTAGAGGAGCGGGCACGCGGGCGTGCCCGTTTTCGTTGGTATTGATTTCCCTGGCGCCTTGGCGGTTAAATGGTTTTGCCGTCCATTCGCGTTGAGGTTTCAATGATTGCCGTGATCTTTGAGGTTGTGCCGGCTCCGGGGCGGAAGCAGGAATATCTCGATCTTGCCGCCGGATTGCGGCCCGCGCTCGAAAAGATGGACGGATTTATCTCGATTGAGCGCTTCGCGAGCCTTACCAGCGAGGGCAAGATTCTCTCGCTCTCATTCTGGCGCGACGAGGCGGCGGTCAAGCGCTGGCGCGAGTTCGAGGGGCATCGCTTCGCGCAGGCGAAGGGCAGGGGAGGAATCTTTGCTGACTACCGCCTGCGCGTCGCGGGGGTGATTCGCGACTACGGCATGTCGGACCGCGCCCAGGCGCCGGCAGACAGTCGCGCCGTTCACGATGCCAAAAAGCAGCGACTGGTTTAGCAGTGTGAAAGCCCGCGTGCCCACTTCTCCGCGCTTTTTGAAGCGTGTCGTTCTCTGTTTCATCGGCGTGTATGGGCGTTCATCGGCGGCAAGGAATCAGCAGCCTTGCTGGTCACCGGTCACGGGTCACCGGTCACGTAAATGAGCAGCGATCACCACGACTTCACGACACCCTCGCCATGGGTCGAGCGCTGGGCGGACCGGGTTCCTGAGGGCGGGCGCGTGCTCGATATCGCCTGCGGCCGGGGTCGCCACGCGCGCTACTTCGCCGCGCGCGGCCATGAGGTGGAAGCAGTGGATCGCGACCCGCTGAAACTGGCGACCCTCGAAGGCGTTTCTGGCGTTACCACCCGCTGTGCCGACCTCGAGGGCGGGCCTTGGCCATTCGAGGGCGAGCGCTTCGCCGGCATTATCGTGGTCAACTATCTCCACCGGCCGTTGTTCCTTCGCATTCTGGAGAGCCTGAGCCCAGGGGGCGCGCTGATCTACGAGACGTTCGAGACCGGTAACGAGCGCTACGGCCGCCCTTCCAATCCCGATTTCCTCTTGCAGCCCGGAGAGTTACTGGAGGTCGCGCGCGGGCGCCTGCGAGTTGTGGCCTACGAGGACCTGTTCGTGTCCGACCCCAAGCCGGCCATGGTCCAGCGAATCTGCGCAGTCAGTCCGACTTGATGCCGCCGCGTCGGGGGGGCGGCCACTGCGCCAATTTCGGGAAGCTCCCGGGAACGACGCAACGATTTCTCTGTCATCGTGTTTATGGAAATCGCTGAATCCATAAAGGAGCCGGCTGAAGCGGGACAGACGGGCCGCTACGGGCCGGAGGTCCTCTGCGCAAACTGGAGCCCGCAGGTAACGGTGCTGACTGAGCCGTCGGGGGTTGGCGACGAGGAGTTTGCGGACCAAGGCGGTCTGGACGCGGCGAGCTTTCTCTGCCGCTTTTACCGTTCCCAGTGCGCGTAAGTGGCCCAGATCTGCGGCGCTTGGCGCGCCCGCCGCTTGCGGCTGGCAGCGCAGGGCCTATGCGTTCGGCCCCAATAAGGTAAAATCGCACCCTTAAGGCTTTCACTCAGGCCCTGTTTCACAAGGATATTTTTAGATGGCAGCGCTACAGGGCAGCCTGGTCGCGATCGTGACGCCGATGCAGGACGACGGCGTTCTGGATCTTGATGCGTTTCGCAGGCTGATCGACTGGCACATAAAAGAAGGTAGCGACGGCATCGTGGTCGTGGGGACCACGGGCGAGTCGCCGACAGTCGATTTTGATGAGCACAGGCTACTCATCAAGACGGCTGTCGATCATGCAGCGAAGCGCGTTCGTGTCGTGGCCGGTACAGGGGCTAATTCCACGAGCGAGGCAATCGAACTCGCCGCGTACGCAAAGCAAGCGGGGGCGGACCTGAGCCTGTCGGTGGTGCCGTATTACAACAAGCCGACACAGGAAGGCCTTTATCGCCACTTCCGCGCAATTGCGGAAGCAGTGGATATTCCGCATATTCTCTACAACGTTCCGGGGCGCACGGTGGCCGACCTGCAAAACGAGGCGGTGCTCCGGCTTGCGCAGATACCGAACATCGTCGGCATAAAGGATGCAACGGCCAATCTGGAGCGCGGCTCGGACTTGATTCGGCGCAAGCCAAAGGAATTCGTGGTCCTGAGCGGCGACGATGCGACCGGGCTGGCTTTGATGCTGCTCGGTGGCAATGGCGTGATTTCCGTAACCGCAAACGTTGCGCCGAGGCTGATGCACGATATGTGCTCCGCTGCGCTCGCCGGCAACGCTGCCGTGGCGCGCGAGCTCAATGATCGCCTGTTGCCCTTGCATCGCCAGCTGTTTGTCGAGGCCAATCCGATCCCGGTCAAATGGGCGGTGGAGCAGATGGGCCTCATCAAGAGTGGCATCCGCCTGCCGCTCACCCCGCTCTCTGCCGCTTATCACGAGCAGGTACGCGGGGCCATGCAGCACGCGGGAATCGGGCTCGCAGTGCCCGGGGGGCAATATGCTGCAGCGTAGCTCTTGGCATCACCTGTTTTGCGCGCTACTGGCAGTTCTGTTGGGGGCGTGCAGCAGCCTTGGTATCGAAACCAAGAAAGTCGACTACAAATCAACGGGCAAGCTGCCTCCCCTGGAGATCCCGCCCGACCTGACGCGCCCGAGCGCCGACGATCGCTATGTCGTGCCCGACATCAATCCGAGGGGAACGGCAACGTATTCGGATTACAGCCGTGATCGCTCGGGAACGCAGCGCTCGGCGACGGTTGCCTCGCTTGTGCTGCCCACGACGAAGAATGTGCGCGTCGAGCGCGATGGCAACCAGCGCTGGCTGGTGGTGACCGAGACGCCGGACCAGGTGTGGCCGGTCGTGAAGTCGTTCTGGCAGGAAACCGGCTTCATCGTCAATGTCGAGCTCCCCGAAGCCGGAATCATGGAGACCGACTGGGCCGAGAACCGCGCCAAACTCGATGCTGGCGTGATCCGGAATTTCTTCGGGCGGGTTCTCGATTCGGTCTATTCGACCAGCGAGCGCGACAAGTTCCGCACCCGGCTCGAAAAAGGCGTAACGCCCGGAACCACGGAAATCTACATCAGTCATCGCGGCATGGAAGAGGTTTACACAACCGCCCGGGGCCCCTCGGATGACGTTGGGGGGGAAACCATGTGGCAGCCGCGGCCGCCCGATCCCAATCTCGAAGCCGAGATGCTGGGGCGGCTCATGACGCGATTCGGCGTCGAGGGCGAGCGCGCGAAGCAGCAACTGGCGAGCGCCGAAAACGTGGCTCCCCGCGCGCGGTTGATCAAGAGCGCAGACGGCGGCACGCTGGCGCTGAACGACCAATTTGATCGCGCCTGGCGGCGCGTCGGGCTGGCCCTGGATCGGGTCGGATTCACAGTCGAGGACCGCGATCGCTCGAAGGGACTGTATTTCGTGCGTTATATCGATCCACAGCTTGACGTTCAGACCAAGAAAGAAACCGGGTGGCTGTCCAGCCTCGTATTCTGGAGGAGTTCCGATCCGCCCAAGCCCGAGAAATACCGGATACTGGTGAGCGACAATCAGTCCGGGGCGCTCGTCAACGTGCTGAACAAGGACGGCAGCCCAGAACGATCCGATACGTCGAACCGGATCCTCACGCTGCTCTACAACCAACTCAAGTGATCGGTGATCAGTGACCGGTGACCAGTGATTGGTAGGATGCCCAAACCATTTCTGTCCCGTCCGCTTACTGGTCCCCGGTCACCGGTCACCGGTCACCGCTGTTGATGCGCTTCGCGTCATTGGGCAGCGGCAGCAGCGGCAACGCACTCCTCGTTGAATCTCGCAACACGCTGGTTCTTCTCGATTGCGGCTTTGGCTTGGCGGACGTGACGGCGCGGCTTGCGCGAATCGGGCTTGATCCCGGTGACATCGATGCCATCATCGTCACGCACGAGCACGAGGATCATGCCGGCGGCGTCGCGCGGCTTGCGCGTCGCCACGAGTTGCCGGTTTATCTTACATACGGAACCGTGGCCGCGCTCCCGCGCGATCGCGCAGCGTTGCCCGAGACCGTCGAAATCGACGGCCACACTGCCTTCGCCATTGGCGATATCGAGGTGCAGCCCTATCCCGTGCCCCACGACGCTCGGGAGCCGGTGCAGTTCGTGCTCGGCGACGGCGCCGTACGCCTCGGCGTGTTGACTGACATCGGGGCGCCTACGCTTCACGTAGCCCAGATGCTCTCCGGTCTCGAGGCGCTCGTGCTCGAGAGCAATCACGATCGCGCGATGCTGGAAGGCGGCCCCTATCCTCCAGTGCTCAGGGATCGCATCGGCGGGCAGTTTGGGCATCTTGAAAACGCTGATGCGGCTCGGCTGCTCGGTGAACTCGATCGCACCCGGCTGCAGCATGTAATCGCCGCTCATCTTTCGAAGCAGAACAACACGCCGGAGCTGGCACGCGCGGCATTGGCCGGAGCGCTGGGATGTGAACCGGACTGGATCGGGGTGGCGACCCAGGAAGATGGATTTGCCTGGCGACAGATCCTCTGAAGGAGGGATGAAGGAAAAATCGGCCCGTAGTTAAATCATCCTTCCGCCTTCATCCTTCATCCTGTGAAAAAGCCGGGTTTCGGGCCGGCTCTTTCACAGCCCCGTTTTGTCAGCGAAAACCGCGGCGGCGGAGGCTTCCCAGATCTCGGCGAAGCGGTCGAGCAATTGCTGCGCGCCTATGACGTCGTTCATGCCCTGGGCTGCGCGCAAATGGTCATAGTGAAAGCGGTGCAGGTAATGGGTGGCATCGAAGATCACGAACGGATCGTAGACATGCCGGGCCGGCCGCAACGTCTGGCGGATCTTGACCGCTGAGCTGAAATGTCGGGCCAAGTCGATGACGCGAGGGCACTGCCGGTCGATAGGGTCGGTCTCGTGCAGCACGATCATGAGCCGATTGGACCGGCTTGCGAGCAGAAACTGACGCAATGCCTCGTAACGGTGCGGCGAATTGTATTCACGCGAGAGCGCCTTGTCGAAGACGCGAATCACACCCTGCGTCTGCGGAATCATCCCGTCGAGCAGCGCTTCGTACTCCCGCATGCCCTCGAAACGGCGATATTGGGCGTGAGGTAAATTGCCAGCCCGTTCCATGATGAAAGTGTCTCACGTAGATGCTGTGCCGGTCACGGGTCAACCGTCACAGTCAAGCTTCCAAGAGCGTCCAAAATAATAAAACAGGTCCGCGTTGCGGCCCAAAATCGCGATAAGACCGCGTCTATTGCGTCAGGAGCTCCAGATAGCCCGCGCGGTACCATTGATAGAGCCATCGCGCCGATTCCCGGCCGCGGGTTTGCCCGGGCGGCAAACGGCCCTCATCGGCCAGGCGGCGCAGCGCGTGTGCGGCACGCGCACGCGCCGGGCAGGCCTCGCCATTGATGAAGAAGACGCCGTGGCGGAACAGCATGCGCGTGGGTAGCGCGAGGCGCACACCGTCGCGCGCAGCGTGGCGCTCAAAGGCGGCGGGCGCAAGCGGCCGGCGTGGGCGCGAAAATACGACGTTCGGTTTCGGCTCGGTCAGGTAACAGCCGAGAAAACGCTCGACGTCAGCCTTGCTCCAGCGCACCCCTTCCAGCAGGCGTCCAAGTTTTCCCGCCATTGCATCGCCGATTTGGGCAGGATGACGCTGAGGACGCAAGTCGGGGTCCTCGTAGATTCCGTTTAGCTTGAGATGCTCCTGAAGGAAATCGAGAAAGCTCGTCCCCAGTTCCTGCGCGCCCGGCGCACGGAACCCGATGGAGCAGGTGACGCATTCCGTGACGGCGATGCCGTCGTGCGCGTAGCGCGGTGGCAGGTAGAGCAGGTCGCCCGGGTGCACCAGCCACTCTTGCGAGGCGCGAAACCGCCGCAGGATCCGCAGGGGCGCGTTCTTGACGAGCGATAGATCGCGCTGCGGGCTGACGCGCCAGCGACGCGCGCCCTGTAATTGCAGCAGGAATACATCGTAGCTGTCGAAATGCGGGCCGACGCCGCCGCCGGGCGGGGCGTAGCTCACCATCACATCGTCGAGTCGCGCGTGGGGCACGAAACGGAAGCGGCCGAGCAATTCGCGGGCGGCGGGCAGCACGCGGTCGACGCCTTGCACGAGCAGCGTCCAGCCCGAGACAGGCAAACGGCCAAGCTCACGGCGCGTGAAGGGTCCGTAGCGCACGCGCCAGCTCTTCCTGTCGCGTTGAACCAGGCGCGATTCAAGATCGTCGCGCCCGGCCAGGGCGAACAACATGTTCGGCCGCACCAGACCGGCGCATTGCGGCAGCGCATCGCGCACCAGCAATGGTCGTTTCTGCCAGTGGCGGCGGAGAAACTGATCGACCGGAAGGCTGCCGAGACGATTTTTCGCCATGCAAAACGATAATAACGTACCCGTAATGCACACCCCGCGTACTGCTGCTCGAAAATCGCTTGACCGGGGCGACCGATGTTCACAAAATGGGCCTGCCATGTTGCCTGAAGCTCAACACAGCGCTCAATTGCTGCAGCCGGGGCAGGCGGCGCCACTTTTCGATCTGCCCGATGCCGACATGAACATGGTGAGCCTACAAAGTTTCCGCAACAAGCGGAACGTGGTGTTGTATTTCTACCCCAAGGACGACACGCCGGGGTGCACCATGGAGGCAATCGATTTCAGCGAGCTCGACGACGATTTTGATGCGCTCAAAACGGTAGTGTTGGGCGTCAGCATGGACGATTGCCTGTCGCACGGCGCTTTTCGCGACAAGCACGGCCTCTCGGTGCAGCTGCTGGCCGATGTCGACGGTGAGGTGTGCCGGCGCTACGGCGTGCTGCAGGACAGGGACATCGAAGGCAAGATGCGGACGTGCATCGTGCGCTCCACTTTCATCATCGACCGCAAAGGGCAGCTCAAACACACGCTTTACGGCGTGACGCCGCGCGGTCACGCGGGAAAAGTGCTCGGATTGCTGCAGGAGGTTGCCAAGTGCAAGTGACGAAGGACATGGTCGTGACCCTGACCTACGAGCTGCTGGATTCCGACGGCCAGTTGATCGAGAGCTCGGATACGCCGATCGAGTATCTGCACGGCGGCTATGACGGCATCTTCCCGCTGGTCGAACAGGCGCTGGCGGGCAAGATGGTCGGCGAGCAGTGCCGGGTGCGGCTCGAGCCCGAGGATGCGTTCGGCGACTACGATGCCGAGCTGGTGCGCCTGGAGCCGCGCGACAAGTTTCCGGGCAATATCGAAGTGGGCATGCGCTTCGAAGGGCGCGGCGAGGAGTCCGGGACGATGGTCATCTACACAGTCACGGATATCGCGGAGGACAAGGTGGTGGTGGACGGCAATCATCCTCTGGCTGGCCAGACCCTCCATTTCGCGTGCACCGTGACCGCGGTGCGCGCTGCGACGACGGAAGAGCTGACGCACGGCCACGTACATGGTGAAGGCGGCCACCAGCATCATTGAATTTTAAATTCTGAATGTTCAATGTTGAATTGAAGGCGCATTGCCGCTTTTCATTCGTCATTTAAAATTCATCATTCAAAATTACAGTTAGCTGCCGGGCGTTATCTCCCAGTCGACGCGCACACGGCGACCCGCGCACGATCCGCATCAGGGCGCGGCGGTTTGTTGCGAGCTTCTAGACAAGAAACACCGCCGCCATTCCCAGAAAGACGAAAAATCCGAACGCATCCGTCAGCGCGACCAGAATGACGCCCCCGGCGAGCACCGGATCCACGCGCAGTCTCTGCAGCAGCATCGGAATCAGCGTCCCGGAGGCAACTCCCGTGATCAAATTGATCGTCAGCGCGGCGCCGAATACCAGACTTAGTTTTGGATTCTTGAACCACAGGCCCGCGATGACGCTAACGGCAAGCGCCCATAACAGGCCATTGATCGCTCCCACCGCCAGTTCTTTTTTCAGCAGCCGCCAGCGGTTTCCCTCTTTGACGTGATCAAGCGCGATGCCCCGGATCACGAGCGCGAGGCTCTGGGTTCCCGCGACGCCGCCCATGCTTGCGACGACGGGCATCAGTATCGCGAGCGTCACGAGCTCGTCGACTGCGTGGTCGAAGAGGCTGATCACCCAGGCGGCGAGCAGCGCGCTCACTAGGTTGATACCGAGCCAGATCGCGCGGCGCCGTGCGCTCGTCACTGCGGGGGCGAACGTGTCGGTTTCCTCGTCGAGACCGGCGGTCGCCATCACCGAGTGCTCGGCTTCTTCGCGAATAATGTCAATGACGTCGTCGACCGTGATGCGCCCGATGAGCTTTTCACGGTCGTCGACGACCGGCGCCGACACCAGGTCCCGGTCCTCGAACAAACGCGCAACCCGGACCGCTGGCGTATCAGCCGCGATTGCCGCCACGCCGCGATCCATGACATCGTGTACTTTGCGTTCCGGATCCAGCGAAATCAGATCGCTCAGGTGCAGCTGTCCCAGGTAACGGCCGTCGAGATCGACGACCATGACCGCGTCCGTGTGCGCCGGAATCTTGTGATGCTCGGCGCGGTATCGGGCGAGATAGTTGAGAACCATGCGCAGCGTCACATCGGGTCGCACCGTGATGGCATCCACGTCCATCAAACCGCCGGCGGTGTTCTCAGGATAGGTCCGGACCACGTCGAAGCGCTGCCGCCGCTGGTCGTCCATGGCGCGCAACACGGCTTCGACGACGTCGGCCGGCAGTTCCTCGTGAATGTCGGATAGTTCGTCAAGGTCGAGTCGCTGAACGGCGACGGCGAGCTCTTCCGGCCCGCTCTCCTCGATCAGCTGACGGCGCACCTCGCCGTGCGCCTCGACCAGGATATCTCCTTTGACGTCGTAACTGATGAGCCGCCACAAGCGCAGCCGCTCCTCCGCCGGCAGCGCTTCAAGGAAGTCGGCGACCTGCGCCGGGTGCAGCGGCTTCAGCGCTGCCGCAACTTGCCCGGGCGCGCCCGCGGAGAACGCCTCGTGCAGCGCGGCGAGGTTTCCGTTCTTGTCCGCTTCTTCGTGCGCTTCCATGAAAATGATCCTTCGATTCCTCGATCAAGACGGGTTCCGGAATTGGATGACCGCCCCCGCTCGGCGCTGCGGGCGGGCCTGGCGGGGCTCAGTCGCTGGCGAGGCCCTTCAGCCGGTACAGCGCCTCGAGGGCTTCCTTGGGCGTGAGCTCATCGGGCTGGAGTCCGGCGAGCAGTTTCAGCGCCGGATGATCCGTCACCGCCAAGGTGCTGTCTGCTTCTCCCGGGCCAGCCGCAAACAGATCCCGCTGAGGCTGAGCCATGACACCGTGCTCTTCAAGCTCGACCAGGCGTTCGCGCGCGCCACGGATAACAGCAGACGGTACGCCCGCCAGCTGCGCGACCTGGAGCCCGTAACTCTGACTGGCCGGGCCTTCCTCCACGCTGTGCAGGAAGACGATGTGGTCCTTGTGCTCCACCGCGTCGAGATGGACGTTGACGACTTGGCGGTGGATCTCGGCCAGGCGCGTCATCTCGAAATAGTGAGTGGCAAACAGGGCCAGACTGCCGTTTTTGTCCACGAGGTGGCGGGCGATCGCCCACGCAAGCGCGAGCCCGTCGAAGGTCGACGTGCCGCGGCCGATCTCGTCCATGAGCACGAGGCTCTCCCGCGTTGCATGATGCAGGATGTACGCGGCTTCGGTCATCTCGACCATGAACGTGGAGCGGCCGCCGGCCAGATCGTCAGCGGCGCCGATGCGGGTGAAGATGGCATCGATTGGCCCGAGGCGCGCGTGCTGAGCCGGCACGAAAGAGCCGCAGTGCGCGAGAAGCGCGATCAGGGCCACCTGCCGCATGAAGGTCGACTTGCCGCCCATGTTGGGGCCGGTCACGATCAGCATCTGGCGCGTGTCCGAGAGGCGGGCATTGTTTGCGATGAACTGCTCAACCTGACGCTCGACCACGGGGTGCCGCCCACCCTCGATGTCGATCATCGGCTCCTCGGCGAATTCGGGTCGGCAGTAATCGAGCGCGGCCGCACGCTCGGCGAACGTGGACAGCAGATCGAGCTCTGCTATCGCCGCAGCAACTGCCTGCAGGCGCGCAATGTACGCCGAGAGCTTCTCGAGCAGGCCGTCGTAGAGGTGTTTTTCCCGGGCGAGCGCGCGCTCCTGCGCCGAAAGCGCCTTGTCTTCAAAGGATTTCAGCTCCGGCGTGATGAAGCGCTCGGCGTTCTTCAGCGTCTGACGGCGGCGGTATTCGTCGGGCACCTTGTCCGCCTGGGCGCGCGTGACCTCGATATAGAAGCCGTGCACGCGGTTGTACTCGACCTTGAGATTGGCGATGCCGCTGCGCTCGCGTTCACGGGCCTCGAGCTGCATCAGGAATTCGCCGCAGTTCGACTGAATGGCGCGCAACTCGTCGAGCTCCCCATCGTAGCCGTCGGCGATCACGCCGCCTTCGCGCACGACGGCTGCAGGCTCGGCTTTGATTGCGGCCCCGAGAAGGGTGCCGAGGTCATCCATCGGCGCGAGCTCGGCCGTGAGCTCTTTCAGCCGGGCGGTGGGCAGTCCCGCCAGCGCCGGGGCGAATTGCGGCAGCGCGTTCACTGTTTCCCGCAGCGCCATCAGGTCGCGCGGCCGGGCCGAGCGCAATGCGATCCGCGCCGTGATGCGCTCGACATCAGCGCAGTTCTCAAGCAATTGACGGATGCCGCCGTATGGGGCGCCGCCGCCATTGCCGCCGAGCGCCCTCACCGCGTCGAGCCGCGCGGCGAGCGCCGTGCGGTCGCTGAGCGGATGATGCAGGGTATGACGCAGCAGCCGGCTGCCCATGGTGGTGGCGCAGGTATCGAGCAGCGAGAACAGCGTTGGCGACGGCTCGCCGCGGATTGTTTCGGTGAGCTCCAGATTGCGCCTCGTGGCGGGATCCATACGCAGGTAGAGACGTTCCTGCTCCACGACCAGGCTGCGGACGTGCGCCATCGCGGTGCCTTGAGTGGCGCGGGCGTATTCGAGGAGCGCGCCGGCGGCGCCGACCGCGGCCGTCAGCTCGGTGGCCCCGAAGCCGGACAAGTCGTGCGTTTCGAATTGCCGGGTCAGCGCGCGCGTGGCGGTGTCGCGCTCGAAGTGCCAGGGCGGCAGCTGTTTGACCGCGACGGCGTGCGCGTCGAGCCCATCGATCGCGGCGCCCTCGGGTACGAGGATTTCCGCCGGTGCCAGGCGTTCGAGCTCCGTCGCGAGGTTGCGTGCAGGGGTTTCCATCACCGCGAAGCGACCGGAGGACAGGGAGAGCCATGCCAATCCGAACAGACCGCGTTGGGGGAGAATCGAAAGCAGGATGTTGTCCCGTTTGTCGTCGAGCAGGGCGGCATCGGTAAGCGTTCCCGGGGTTACCACCCGGGTGACCTGCCGCTCGACCGGGCCACGCGAGGCGTTTGGGTCCCCGATCTGCTCGCAGATGGCAGCCGACTCCCCCAACTTGACCAGGCGTGAGAGGTACTGTTCGACAGCGTGGTAGGGCACGCCAGCCATCTTGATCGGTTCCCCGGCAGATTCGCCGCGACGGGTCAACGTGATGTCGAGCAGCCGCGCCGCCCGCTCCGCGTCGGTGTAGAAGAGCTCGTAGAAGTCGCCCATGCGGTAGAAGACCAGCATGTCCGGATACTGGGCCTTGATGCGCAGGTATTGCTGCATCATGGGCGTGTGGCGCTCGAGGGATTGCCGCATGCGGAATATGACGGACAGGGAAACGGGCGCGGGTATTTTGACACGTTGGCCATCGATTTTGCGAGCATCCGGGCCTCGGTGAGCCGCCTAATGCTGCTAGAATTGGCCCCTCATCATTTCCGGCTCGAGACACTATGAGAACTGGTCATCGTGCGCTTGCGGTTCTGGCGTCCCTGATCTTTCTGGGAGGAGGGCTTGCTTCCAGCGCGGCGGCGGCTCAAGCGCAAAGCGATAACAGCAAGGATTGGCAACTGCGCGTCAATTCGACCGCGCGGCTGATTGCGGGTCTTGCTCCCACTCACGAGGACCATCGCGCACTGGCCGAGCGGCCGGAGTGGAAGGCCCATAGCGCCAAGCTGCAGGCATCCTGGGGTTGGCTGCGGAAGCAGCAAATTGCGCCGCTGACAGCCTGGCGCGACGCGACTGTGCCCCGGGCTTGCCCCGTCGGCAGCACGCTGCTCTACCCGTTCAGCGGCCCGGATTTCTTCAATGCCTATTGGTTGTTTCCCAATTGCGAGACCTACGTCCTGTTCGGGCTCGAGCCGATCGGCAGCCCGCCGGCAATCGAGAAAATGAGCGAAGAGCAGATCTCACGCCTGCTGAATGATGTCCGCGAAGCCATGGCGAACCTGCTCGCCCGCAACTATTTCATCACGTCGAAGATGGACAAGCAGATGCAGGCGGAGGAGCTCAACGGGGTCGTGCCGATCATCATGATCTCGATGGCGCTTGCCGGTGTCGAGGTCGTTCAGATCGCGCCGATCACGCTGAAGCGACCCCAGCGCGCGGCGCCGGAGGCGAATGGCGAGGCCACCGCCAAGCCGCGCCGCAAGTTGAGGGGCGTCACGATCGTGTTTCGGCGGCCCGGATCGCCCGTGCCACAACGGCTGAACTACTTTTCGGTGGACGCTTCGAACGTGGGAGTCGCCCGCTATCCGCAATTCCGCGATTATCTGCTCAAGCTGGCGCCGACGACGACGCTGATCAAGTCCGCGTCCTATCTCCTGCACGTGAGGGAGTTCAAAAAGCTGCGCGGCGTACTGCTCGATGTGAGCGGATTCATCTTGCAGGATGATACCGGGGTGCCTTTCACGATGCTGGCCAAGCGCGGCTGGCAGTTGAGCGTGTACGGTCGTTATGAAGTGCCGATTCCGCCGTTCGAGCGCCACTATCAGCCTGACCTGGCCGAGGCGTACTTCGCCACGAACCCCCAGCCGCTGCCGTTTCGTTTCGGCTACCGGCGCAGTTTTCGCGATGACCGCTCTAATGTGATGGTCGCGCAAAAGACGCCGGCGCGACGCCTGGGATCTGGCAAGGACGCGGCGATCGCGCCCCCGGCCGGGCGGTAGTGCGCTCTGGCGTAGCGTCGTGAAAAGCGCTGGCGCGCAACGGCTCTAAGCCATGGGCGCCGAGATTCGTAGCAGCACCTTCATTACGTCGGACGGCGTACGCTTGCGTGTGCTGGAGACGGTCCCCCGCGGGCCGGCGGGCGCGCTGGCAAATACGATGCCGGTGGTTGCGTTCGTGCCCGGTTGGTCAATGCCGGCCAACATCTGGCAGCCACAACTCGCCGCGATTGGTGCGGGCCGTCGCGTCGCTGCGCTCGATCCCCGGGGGCAGGGCGAATCCGAAATACCGGCGCGCGGCTTCGACATCGAACGACGCGCGGCGGATGTGCGCGATTTTGTTGCGCGCTACGATCGTGTCGTCCTGGTCGGGTGGTCGCTGGGCGCGCTGGAAGCGCTCCAATGTGTGCACCGCTATGGCGATGCCCGGCTCGAGGCGCTGGTGCTGGTTGATTCTTCGGTGGGCGAGGACTCGCCGCCGGCGCCTGCAACCCGATTCATCGAGGCGCTTCAGCAGGACCGTCGCGCCACGATAAAAGCATTCGTACGCGAAATGTTCAGCTCCTCGCGCACCGCGCTGGAACTGGATGCGTTGGTTGACGCCGCCTTGCGTATGCCGCTCGAAGCAAGCCTCTCACTCTTTCCGCGCGGCATCCCTAGGGAACATTGGCGCGATATTGCGCGCAGGTTTAGCAAGCCGCTCCTGTACGTCGTCACAGAGCAATTTGCCGCGCAGGCCCGAAGCCTGCTGCAGAACCGGCCTGGAACGCGGATCGCGGTGTTCGAGGCTGCCGGGCATGCGCTGTTCGTCGACGAGCCTGACCGCTTCAACCAGCTGCTGGTCACCTTCTTCGACGAGATGGCTGCAGACGCACGCGGGGTGCCAGATCGGCCTTGAGCCAGCGCTCTCAACGCCTTTTTCGGGGATGCGCTGTTTGGTTTCAGAAGCAATGCGGGACGGTGCATCGTGCCCATTCTGCGATCATCCGCCCGCGGGGAGTACAATCTGCCGGTGAAATCAAAGCGAATTTCTTCATGGCGCGATATCGCCCGCCGCGCGCGAGCCGCGGTCTGTGTGTCGGCCGTTTTGGCACTCGCCGCCTGCACCCCGGAGCAGCACCTGCTGCTGAGCCTGATTCCCGATGGCACGTTTCCGATTCTGCTCAGCCACCTCGAGAAGACGGATGACAAAAATCGCCGCCGTGTCGCCGAGCTTGATGAGCGGGGCGACTGGAACGGTCTCGTGCAGCTCGCCGAGAAGAATCTGGCACAGGATCGCTCCAATTCGGACTGGTGGATGGTCAAGGGCTACGCGTACACCCAGCTCGGGGAGCACGAGCAGGCGGCCGGGTGCTACGAGGAGTTGGTGCGGCTCGGGCCCGACAACATGCTCGGATGGAATCTGCTGGCGCAGTCCCAGCGCGCGGCGCGGCAGCCGCAGCGTGCCGCGCAGACGCTCAACAACGCTCTGCTGATCCGCAGCGACTCACCGGCAACGTGGTTCCTGCTGGGTGAGAGCTACACCGATCTTGGAAGCTACCGGCCCGCTGCACAGGCCTATCGGCAGGCCGTCCGTTTGAACCGCGAGTTCTCGCAGGCCTGGTATGGCCTGGGTCGTGCTTATGCGAGACAGGGCAAGCAGGCCGAGTTCGAGCAGATCGTTCAATCGCTGGCACGCCTCGACCCGCCGCTGGCGCAACAGCTCGCCAAGGAGCGGCCGGCGGGAGAAGCGCGCCGGGGACCCTAGAGCCCATCTAGCCGCAGATAAATCTGATAAACGCAGATGCATCAATACAAAAATCCAAAAAAATGGTGGCGCCCTTCGCCTTCTTCGGACTGGCTCGGGGTAATTGGACCGCGGCCGATGGTCGCCGATGTGAAGATTCGAGCAACGTGAAACGCCAACGTGAAACGCGAAACAAGGGGCGGGCGCGGATAAAGGCGGATTTGATATTTTGTTCATAGTTGCGTGTGTCTGCGCTTATCTGCGGTTAAATTCTGATTCACGTTTAGCGGAGTCATGCATCAGCCGCGCTGCAGTGCGGGCGTGAGATGCGGGGAAAGCGTCTGCAGCAGCGGGACGAAAACTTTCGGCGTGCCGGCGACGATGTTGCCGGTATCCAGGTAACTCGCTTCGCCGCGCAGATCGCCGACCAGGCCGCCCGCTTCGGTAATCAAAAGCGCGCCCGCCGCCATGTCCCACGGGCTGAGCCCGAACTCCCAGAACCCATCGAGCCTGCCTGCTGCCACGTAAGCGAGATCGAGGGCCGCTGAGCCCGCGCGCCGGATGCCGGCCGTGTTTCGCATGATGTCGCGCAGGATCCCAAGGTAGGCTTCCAGGTGCTCGAGTTGACGGAACGGAAAGCCGGTTCCAATGAGTGCAGACTTCAAGTTAACGCGTTTGCTCACCCGCATTCGCTGATCGTTGACAAAGGCACCGCGCCCGCGTGAGGCGGTGAACAGCTCATTTCGGCCGGGATCGTAAACGACGGCCTGCGTAATCGTTCCCTTGTGCATCAGCGCGATTGCGACCGCGTATTGGGGAAATCCGTGGATGAAATTCGTCGTTCCGTCGAGCGGATCGATGATCCATTGGTAATCCGACTGCCCGGACGCTCCGCTCTCTTCTGCTAGAATCGAGTGATCGGGGTAAGCCTCACGCAGCGTGCGAATGATCGATTGCTCCGCTTCCCGGTCGACTTCGGAGACGAAGTCGTTCGCTGCTTTCTCCTTGAACGCGACGATGTCCAGATTTCGGGTCGCTCGGTTGATGATGCCGCCGGCACGGCGGGCGGCCTTGACCGCGATGTTCAGCATTGGATGCATGTTTATTCGTGATAAGTGATGAGAAATGAGTAATGAGCGGAGAGCCCGCCGCCGTGGCATCTTATGCGGATCGCGGAACGCAAGGCATTCACCCTGGGCGCTATTCTAAGTGAGCGCCGCCGATACGCTCAAAAGCATTCGCATCGTCCTTTGCGGAACGGTGCATCCCGGGAATATTGGCGCCGCGGCTCGCGCGCTGAAAACGATGGGGCTTGCGCGGCTGCATCTCGTCGCGCCCGTCCGATTCCCCGATCCGCAGGCCGAATGGCTCGCCTCGAACGCGTCGGACGTTCTTCGGCGCGCCAAGGTGTGCTCGACCCTCGATGAGGCCTTGCGGGGCGTCGTTTTTTCGGTTGCGTGCACCTCGCGCACGCGCGAGCTCGCCGTGCCTATGGTCACGGCACGCGAGGCCGCCGCTCGGGTCATCCGGCACGCTCGCGGTGGGCCGGTCGCGCTCGTCTTCGGCAACGAGACCTTCGGGCTGACGGGCGAGGAGGCCGGCAAGTGCCGCCTGCTCGCGGCGATTCCAGCCGATTCGCGCTACCCTTCGCTTAACCTCGGAGCGGCGGTTCAGGTTTTCTGTTATGAGCTGCGGCAGGCTGCGCTGGGCGATCGCGCGCCGCGCTCAAAGCATATCCCGCCGGTGCCCCACGAGGAGGTCGAGCGCTTCTTGGCCTATCTAGAGCGGACGATGACCGAGACCGGATTTCTCGACCCGAAAAATCCCAAGCGGCTGATGCCGCGGCTGCGCCGCCTGTTCTCGCGCGCGCAGCTCGAGAAGGACGAGGTGAACATCCTTCGCGGATTGCTCGAGACGTTGCGGCGGCCCAAGTCTCGTTTGAAATCGGACGTTTAACCGCGCAATCCGGCGCGCGGTTGGCATCGGAACTCGTCGCATCCAAAGTTGACTAAAATACTAGGGCATCGTACCCTTCATTTCTTGCTCTTTGATTTGTAAACGATGTTTGCCCGCATCAGAGAAGAGATCGCGGTTGTTTTCGACCGGGATCCAGCCGCTCGCAATACCTGGGAGGTGATTACCTGCTACCCGGGGTTCCACGCCATGCTGTTTCATCGTCCGGCGCATTGGCTGTGGCTGGCGGGATTCAATTGGCTGGCGCGGCTGGTCTCGCACGTCGCGCGCTGGCTGACGGGAATTGAAATTCATCCCGGCGCGACGATCGGACGGCGTTTCTTCATCGATCATGGCATGGGCGTTGTGATCGGGGAAACGGCCGAGATTGGGGACGACTGCACGCTCTACCACGGCGTGACTCTCGGTGGAACGTCCTGGGAAAAGGGCAAGCGCCATCCCACCCTCGGGAAGGGCGTCGTGGTCGGCGCCGGCGCGAAGATACTGGGACCGATCATGATCGGCGATGGCGCCCGCATCGGTTCGAACGCGGTGGTGGTGAAAGCTGTGCCGCCCGGCGCGACGGCTATCGGCATCCCGGCGCGCATCGCGGAAACGCCAGGCGGTGGACCCAACGGCCGCTTTGCCGCCTATGCGGTGGTCAAGGAGCTCAGCGATCCGATGGCGAAAGCGGTTCATGAGCTCATCGACCATTGCGTCGAGAACGACAAACGTATCGACCAGATCCTCGCCGAGTTGCAGCGTCTCGGCTGCAAGGTCGAGGGGGAGGAAGGCGCCCATCTCGATGCGGGTCATCTGAACAAGATGGTTGACTAAATCGCTCGGATAAGATATAAAGTTGACTGAATTGCTACGGTAATCGTTTTTGTAGAAACCCCTTCTTTTCAAAACGTTACGAGGCAGCACATTTATGAGACTGACAACAAAAGGCCGGTTCGCGGTGACAGCAATGATGGACCTGGCAATGCACAACGGCAGCGGCCCGGTGACCCTGGCCGAGATCAGTGGTCGGCAGAAGATTTCGCTGTCGTACCTTGAGCAGCTCTTCGGCAAGTTGCGGCGCCATCGGCTGGTCGACAGCGTGCGCGGGCCCGGTGGTGGCTATTGCCTCGCGAAGGAGACTGAGAACGTCACCGTTGCCGAGATCATCCTGGCCGTGGACGAGCCGATCGACGCTACCCAGTGCGCCGGCAAGGAGAACTGCCGCGACGAGCAGAAGTGTCTGACCCACGATCTCTGGGCGACGCTCAATCAGCGCATTTTTGGTTACCTCGAATCCGTGACATTGCGTCAGCTGGTCGAGTCCCAAAAAGCAAAGGAATCCGGCGTGACGCAGGTTCATGACATGCGCGAAGCGCCCGTGAAGCGTACACCCAGCGCGGTTTCCGCTTAGATTGTCGCGCTGGAGCGAGCCCTGCCGGGGACGCGCGCAATGGAACATATTTATCTCGATCACAACGCGACAACGCCGATAGACGATGCTGTCTTCGAGGCGATGCTGCCCTACCTTCGCGGCAGCTACGGCAACGCGTCCAGCCGTCACGAGCTGGGCACCGCTGCGCGCAAGGCCGTGAACCTGGCGCGCGAGCAGGTCGCTGCGCTGGTCAAGGTGCAGCCCCCTCAGGTCATCTTTGTCTCGGGCGGGACCGAAGCGAACAATTTTTTCATAAAGGGCGCGGCGGGCTACCTCAAGGCCGCGCAAATTGCCGTGAGCGCCGTGGAACATCCGTGCGTGGCAAAACCGGCGCAGGAGCTTGCGCGCCAGGGCTGGAAATTGCGCCGGATCGCTGTCGGCGCGGATGGTCGGGCGGATCTGCTCGATGTCGAGAAGGCGCTCGAGGAGCCCACCGGGATCGTGTCCCTGATGCTGGCCAATAACGAGACCGGTGTGATCCAGCCCGTGGCGGAAGTCGCGGAGCGCGCGCGCCGCGCGAAAGCCTGGATGCACACTGACGCAGTCCAGGCGCTCGGTAAGGTTGCGGTCGACTTCGAGGCGCTTGGGGTGCATGCGATGACACTCTCGGCGCACAAGCTCTACGGCCCCAAGGGGGCCGGCGCGTTGGTCGTGGACAAGCGGCTGCAGCTGCGTCCGCTGATCCATGGCGGTGGCCATGAGCAGGGGTTGCGTTCGGGCACAGAGAACGTGGCGGCGATCGTTGGATTCGGCGCCGCATGCCAGCTGGCAGGGTCACGGCTCGAGACGATCGGCCCCCGGCTCGAACAGCTGCGCGGGCGTCTCGAGGAGGGGCTGCGTGCGCTGGGCGCCTCGATTTTCGGGGCGCGCGCGCCGCGAATTCCCAATACATCCTATTTTGCGTTCAAGGGCGTCGAAGGCGAAACCCTTGTCATCGAGCTGGACAGGGCCGGTTTTGCCGTAGCGCCGGGCGCGGCTTGTTCCAGTGCGAACCCCGAGCCATCTGCGACCTTGCTCGCAATGAACGTCGAGCCTGAGCTTGCGCGGGGCGCAGTACGGCTGTCCCTTGGAATCGGCAATACGCTCCGGGAAGTGGACGATTTTCTTCTTGCGCTAAAGGCCGTCCTGTCGCGTCTGAAGGGGCTGACGGCAATGGCGGTCTGATTTGGGCGATGAGTGATGAGCGGATTGTTATGTCGATACAACTGACAGAAAACGCGGTAAAGCAGATCAAGGCGCAACTTGCCAAACGAGGTCGCGGGTTGGGACTCCGGGTGGGTGTGAAGACCGTCGGGTGCTCTGGCTACGCCTACACCTATGATTACGCCGACGAAGTTCGTGCCGACGATCAACTCTTTGAAGCGAATGGCGCCAGGGTAGTGGTCGACACAAAGAGCCTGGAGTTGCTGGAAGGCTCAGGGCTCAAGCAGGTGTTCAGGTTCCACAACCCCAACGTTGA
This sequence comes from Betaproteobacteria bacterium SG8_41, assembly GCA_001303585.1. Taxonomy (GTDB): domain Bacteria; phylum Pseudomonadota; class Gammaproteobacteria; order Burkholderiales; family SG8-41; genus SG8-41. The sequence continues at coordinate 8,869 of LJTT01000042.1, read as the reverse complement.
CGCGACATGCGGCTGCGGTGAGTCCTTCAGCGTAAAACCAGTGACCAGTGACCAGTGACCGGTGACTGGTGACCAGCAAGGCGGCGGAATGGAAAGCCGAACGGATTGTTCGATGATGCGATATGTAAAACAGGTCGAGGGCTGCGCGCGGCAACCGGGCTCGTCCGGTCACCGATCACGGGTCACGCTCCTGGAGTAACAAGATGAGCAGCGTACTGGAACATCTCGTCAACCAGCCCTACCAGCTTCGTGACGGATATCGAAGCCGAGACGGCGCCGCGCGGTCTCAACGAGGACATCATCCGCCTGATTTCGGCCAAAAAGCACGAGCCCGAATGGCTGCTCGAATTGCGTCTCAAGGCATACCGGCACTGGCTTACGATGGCAGAGCCGGGCTGGCCAAATGTCAAATACCCCAAGATCGATTTCCAGAACGTCATCTATTACTCGGCTCCCAAGCCGAAGAAGCTCAAAAGCATGGATGAGGTCGATCCGGAGCTTCTCCGCACTTTCGAGAAGCTGGGCGTGCCCATGAACGAGCGCGCGGCGCTGGCAGGCGTCGCCGTCGATGTCATTTTCGACTCCGTTTCGGTTGCCACGACGTACAAGCAGAAATTGGCCGAGGTCGGCGTCATCTTCTGCTCGATTTCAGAAGCGGTGCGCGATCATCCCGATCTCGTGCGCAAGTATCTGGGGACAGTGGTGCCTCCGGGCGACAATTATTACGCTGCCCTTAATTCCGCCGTGTTCACGGACGGCTCCTTCTGCTTCATACCCAAGGGCGTGAAATGCCCGATGGAGCTTTCGACCTATTTCCGCATCAACACGCAGGAGTCGGGCCAGTTCGAGCGCACGCTTATCATTGCCGAGGAAGGCGCGTCCGTCTCTTACCTCGAAGGCTGCACGGCGCCGAAGTTCGACAGCAATCAGCTGCACGCCGCCGTAGTCGAGCTGGTAGCGCTCGATGACGCCGATATCAAGTACTCGACGGTGCAGAACTGGTACGCGGGCAACGAGCAGGGCGTGGGCGGGATCTACAATTTCGTGACGAAGCGCGGGCTTTGCAAGGGCGCCAACTCCAAGATCTCCTGGACCCAGGTCGAGACCGGATCCGCGATCACCTGGAAGTATCCGTCATGCGTGCTGCTGGGAGACAACTCGATTGGGGAGTTCTACTCGGTCGCGCTCACCAACCATCACCAGCAGGCGGACACCGGGACCAAGATGGTTCACATCGGCAGGAACACGCGCAGCCGCATCATCAGCAAGGGCATTTCGGCGGGCCAGTCCAACAACAGCTACCGCGGTCTCGTGAAAATCGGCGCGCGTGCAGAGGGCGCGCGTAACTTTTCGCAGTGCGACTCGATGCTGATTGGCACGAAGTGCGGTGCCAATACATTCCCCTACATCCAGGTCCACAACAATAGCGCCAAGGTCGAGCACGAGGCGACGACCTCGAAGATCGGGGAAGACCAGTTGTTCTATCTCGCACAGCGCGGTATCGGCGCGGAAGAGGCGGTTTCCATGATCATCAACGGATTCTGCCGCGACGTGTTCCAGCAGCTGCCGATGGAGTTTGCCGTGGAGGCAACGAAACTGCTTGGCTTGAAGCTTGAAGGGAGCGTGGGATGACGCGAGCGGATGCAAAAGTGCTGCTCGAGGTGAAGGGGCTGCATGCCAACGTGGCCGGCGTGGAGATCTTGAAGGGGATCGACCTGGTCGTGCGGGCCGGCGAAGTGCACGCGATCATGGGGCCCAACGGCTCCGGTAAGAGCACCTTCGCCAAGGCGCTCGCGGGGCACCCGGCCTACGAGGTGACTGCCGGCACGGCCACTTTCGAAGGGCGGAACATATTCGATATGGCGGCGGAAGAGCGCGCCCGGGCCGGGCTTTTTCTCGGCTTTCAGTACCCGCTCGAGATACCGGGGGTGTCGAATGCCGCTTTCCTGCGGCTTGCCTACAACACGGTCCAGGGCGCCCGCGGCAAGGACGAGCTTGATCCGCTCGAGTTCGACGACTACGTGCGCGAGAAGATGAAGCTGCTCGAAATGGATGCGAGTTTTCTCGATCGCAGTGTCAACGACGGCTTCTCGGGCGGCGAGAAGAAGCGCAACGAGATCCTGCAAATGGCGCTGCTCGAGCCGCGGCTTGCGATTCTTGACGAGACCGATTCGGGGCTCGACATCGATGCGCTGCGCGTCGTGTCAGGGGGTGTAAACCGGCTGCTCACGCGGGATAACGCAGTGGTGCTGGTCACGCATTACCAGCGCCTGCTCAATTACATCGTGCCGGATTACGTGCACGTCATGGAAGGTGGCCGCATCATCAAGACCGGCGGCAGGGAGCTCGCCGTCGAGCTGGAAGCGCGCGGCTACGACTGGCTCAAGGGGAAAGTGGCGGCATGAGCACGGTGGTCGGCGCCACGCATCCGTACATCGCGAGCCTGTTGAATGGCTGTGAGTCCGGGCATGACCAGCTTTCCTGGCTGGGCGAGCGGCGCGCGGCCGCGCTCGAGCGCGCTAATGCGCTTGCGGTTCCGACCACCCGTGACGAGGAATGGCGTTTCACCGACATCACGCCACTTACTCGCGTGCCGTTCCAGCCAGCGGTCGCAGTGCCGCACCCGGGAGCGGATGACGTAGCGAAATTCATCATCCCGGAAGCTGGCGTGCGCTTGACGTTCGTGGATGGCATGTTCGCGCCCGAGCTCTCGGCCAACGCGGGCCTGCCCTATGGCGTGGTCGTGACCAGCCTGGCTGCCGGCCTCGCTACGCATGGCTCCGTGATCGAGCGGCACCTTGCGCGCCATGCCCGGTTCGAACAGGACGTGTTCGCGGCGCTCAACACTGCGCGCTTGCGCGACGGTGCGCTGGTCTGGGTCGCAAAGAACCAGCAGTGCCCGACACCCGTGCAGTTGCTGTTCCTCTCGACGCAGAAGGCGGTGGCTGCCTACCCGCGGTGCCTGGTCGTTGCCGAGGCGGGCGCTGAGCTGACGCTGGTTGAGGAATACGCGTCATTGGTTGACAACGCCTATTTCACCGACGCCGTGACCGAGGTCGCCATTGGCGATGGCGCGCAGGTGCGGCACGTAAGGCTGCAGCGTGAGGCGCGTGACGCCTTCCACATTGCGACCTGCGCGGTAGCGCTTGCAAAGGACGCCAACTATGCTTCGCACGCAATCACGCTTGGTGCGCGCATTTCGCGGCACGACCTCAGCGTGAGGCAGGGCGGCGAAGGCGCCGAGGCCCGTCTCGACGGACTGACTCTAATCGGGGGGCGGCAGCTGGCGGATACGCATACACTGCTCGACCACGGCCGGCCCAATGGCAGGAGCCGACAGCTGCACAAGTGCATTGTCGGCGGCGCGGCGCATGCGGTATTCAGTGGAAAGATTGCGGTGGCACCGGGCGCACAGCTCACGGACTCCGCGCAGGAGAGCCGCAACCTGCTGCTCTCGAACAAGGCGCATGTGGACACGAAGCCGCAACTGGAGATTTTTGCGGATGACGTGAAGTGTGCGCACGGCGCCACGGTCGGACAGCTCGAAGCCGAGCACCTTTTCTATCTGCAGAGCCGGGGGCTGTCGGAGCAGCGGGCGCGTAACCTGCTCACGTACGCTTTTGGCGCGGAGGTGATCGACGGCATTCCCGTCCCATCGCTCGTCGAGCAGCTGGAGGAAACCGTGCTTGCCGAGACCCAGAGCGCCGAATAATGATGACTGCTCCGAATACGGCAATGAATGTCTTGCGTGACGCCGGCCTCGACGTGGAGCGGCTGCGGGCGGATTTTCCAATCCTGAAACTGCGCGTGAACGGGAAGCCTCTCGTGTTTCTCGATAGCGCGGCATCGAGTCAGATGCCCCAGCCCGTGCTCGACCGGTGGATTCGTTATCAAACGACTCAGCACGCCAATATTCATCGCGCGGTGCACTACCTCTCCGAGACTGCGACCGCCGAATACGAGAGCGCGCGCCGCAAGCTGCAGGCATTCATCAATGCACGGGACGAAAGCGAGGTCGTCTTCACGAGCGGCACCACCGATGCCATCAACCTCGTCGCGCACGGATATGGTCGCAGGTTCATCGGCGCGGGGGACGAAATTGTCCTGACGACACTCGAGCATCACGCCAACATCGTGCCGTGGCAGATGGTCGCGGAGGAGAAGGGCGCCCGGATCCGCGTCGTTCCGGTGAACGATCGCGGCGAGCTTGCCATGGAGGAATACCTCAAGCTGCTCGGCCCCCGCACCCGGCTCGTCGGCGTAACGCATGTCTCCAACGCGCTGGGCACGGTGAACCCGGTCAGGGAGATGATTGCGGCCGCACATGAGAAGGGTATCCCCGTTCTTGTGGATGGCGCTCAGGCCGTGCCGCACATGAACGTCGACGTGCAGGCCCTCGATTGCGATTTCTACGCGTTCTCGGGGCACAAGATGTTCGGGCCCACCGGCATTGGCGTGCTCTACGGCAAGGCAGCCTGGCTTGAGAAGATGCAGCCGTTCAAGGGGGGCGGGGACATGATCCTTTCCGTTACCTTCGAGAAAACGGTCTACAACACGATCCCGTTCAAGTTCGAGGCTGGCACGCCGCCCATTGCCGCGGCCATCACGCTCGGCGCCGCTGTGGATTACCTGGCCGGTATCGATATGGCGGAAATCCAGGCCCACGATACCGATATCCTCGACTATGCGACCCGGGAGATAAACCGGATTCCAGGTGTGCGCATCATCGGCACCGCCGAGAAGAAGGCGGGGGTCATCTCGTTCACGGTCGATGGCGTTCATCCCCACGATGTCGGGACGCTCCTCAATGACGAGGGCATCGCGGTCCGCACCGGCCACCATTGCGCGCAGCCAGTCATGCAGCGCTTCGGCATTCCCGCTACCTCGCGGGCATCATTTGCGTTCTACAATACGCTCCCCGAAGTCGACGCGCTCGTTGCCGGCATCAAGAAGGTGCAGAAGGTGTTCGGCTGAGAACAGGGAATAGGAAATAGGAAATAGGAAATAGGGAATAGGGAATAGGGAATTGGAAAATCGACAAGAGCTGTGTCCATTTACCATTTCCTATTTCCCGTTTCCTGAATGCAAATGACGGACAGCAAGCAGCTCTACCAGGAGGTCATCCTCGACCACAACCGGAAGCCGCGCAATTGGGGCGTGCTCGAGGGAGCGACCCATAAAGCCGAGGGACACAATCCGCTGTGCGGAGACCATCTCAAGCTAACCCTGAGGTTGGACAAGAACAGCGTCGACGCGATCAATGTCGAGGGCGAGTCCTGCGCGATCTGCAAGGCTTCCGCTTCCATGATGACGACGGTGGTCAAGGGCAAGACCCGCGGCGACGCGGAGCAGCTGGTGCAGGAATTTCGCGACATGGCGACCGGAAAGCTCGATCACGAGCACCAGCCCCATCACCTGGGACGGCTGACCGTGTTTGCCGGTGTGCGCGACCTGCCGACGCGCGTCAAATGCGCGATCCTGCCGTGGCATACGCTGCATGCCGCGCTCAACGCGCAGGAGAGCACGACGACCGAGGCCGACGCCGATCCGATGCACACGCCCCTTGGTAATGCCTGAGCGGAATGATTGATGTTTAATTCTGAATGTTAAATTCATCCGGAGTTCTGATCGGTCATTCAAGATTCAAAATCTAAAATTCAACATTTAAATAGAACAGTGCCAAAGATTGCTGAAATCGAGCCGACGCCAAACCCCAACGCGATGAAGTTCGTTCTTCGCGAGCCGCTCACGTGGGGGGTGTCGCGCTCGTTCGACAGCGCCGAGCAGGCGCAGAGCGACCCGCTTGCCGCCGCCCTGTTCGACATCGAGCACGTCACGAACGTGTTCTACGTGGACCACTGGATCACGGTGACGCAGGACGGGAAGGGTGATTGGCAGGAGCTGATGCGAAAGCTCGCGGTCCCGATTCGCGAGGCCCCAACAGCCGATGCCGACTCGGCGCGCTATGCGGCCCAGGCGGACACCGGTGCGGCGCTGCAGAATCTCCCGGACGCGGACCGGGAACGGCTCTCGCGCATCAACGAGCTGCTCGACGAGCAGGTGCGCCCGTACCTGCAAGGCGACGGGGGCGACCTCTATGTCGTCGGCATCGAAGGCAACCGGATCATGGTCCACTACCAGGGCGCCTGCGGCAGCTGCCCCAGCGCGATCTCCGGAACGCTGGCCGGCATCGAAGGCCTGGTGCGCCAGATCGAGCCGGATCTCGAGGTGGTTGCCGTGTAGTGGCGAACGCCGCGTGATCCGCAGAATGAAAATTCATCAGCCGCCGACAAACGCAGATACACGCGGATCGAATCCGTGATCCATGAAGCGTGCGTGATGTTTGGGGGAACCTCGTAGCCTGATGCCTGTCAATTGTCCCATTTAGGACTCACCATATCCCCGCATTCAGAGCAATGAGCGACTGGGTTACTGTGGCGAAGGAAGGCGAGCTGGCGCCCGGCCAGTTCCGCAGCGTGGACGCCGACGGCGTTCAGATCGTCGTTTTCAATCTCGGCGGAGAGTATTTCGCGCTCGAGGACGTGTGCACCCACGATGGCGGCCAGTTGACGGGTGGTTTCGTCGAAGACGACCAGATCATCTGCCCGCGGCATGGCGCAGGCTTCTGCATTCGCACTGGCGCTGCGCTGTCCGCGCCCGCATATGAGCCGACGGTCAAATTTCCCGTGCGCGTGGACAGCGGTGAGATCCAGGTGCGCGATGACCGCTGGGACTGAAAATAATGTTGAATTTTGAATGCTGAATGGAGTAAGCGGAGTCGAGTCGAAGCAGAACAAATGGCCGACGCCAAGCATTCAAAACTAAACATTTAGAATTCAAAATTCAACATTGTGGATACGCTGACCCACGCCCTCTCCGGCGCCTTGCTTGCGCGCGCCACCGCGCCGGAGCAATCGAACGAGAACACCCTGCCTCTGCGTCGCAGGGTATTCCTGGGCTTCGTCGCCGCTGCACTGCCCGATCTCGACTTCGTGATGGGGCAGTTCGGCACCGCGACCTACCTTCTGCACCACCGCGGTGTGACGCATTCTCTCATCATGCTGCCGCTGTGGGCGTTTGCGCTGGCGTGGATTTGCGCGCTCGTCTGGCGCCGCGATCGTTCGTGGCGCGCGTATTTCGGCGTGTTCGGGCTCGGCATCGGCATCCATATTTTGGGGGACTGGATCACCTCTTTCGGCACCATGGTCTTCGCGCCGTTCTCCGATGCGCGTGTCGGTATCGGGACCACCTTCATCATCGATCTCTGGTTCACGGGGATCATCCTCCTGGGGCTTGCTGCGGCCCTCGTCTGGAGAAGCTCACGGGTGCCGGCGCTGGCCGGGCTGGCAGCGCTGTGCAGCTACGTTGCGTACCAGGGCGTGCTGCAGCAGCGGGCGGTGGAATGGGGCGAGGCCTATGCGAGTGCGGCGGGCCTGGAGCGCGCCGAGGTCACCGCTCAGCCGCGCCCGATCTCGCCGTATAACTGGATGGTCGTGGTGCGCAACGGTGAATCGCTGCGCTACAGCCTGGTCAATCTGGTCCGGCGCGAGCCGCGCAGCCTGGCGCCCGACGCCGGACTGATCGCGCGACTCGATGCTCCGTATCTGCCGTTGACCCAGGCGCGATGGGTACACACGGCGCACTTCGGCAGCGAAACGGAGCGCGCGGTTGCCCGGGAGGCCTGGAACCAGGGGCCTTTCGCGTTCTTCCGCTGGTTCGCTGTTTATCCCGTGCTGTATCGCGTTGACACGGGAAATCCCTCCACGTGCGCGTGGTTCCAGGATCTGCGTTTCTTCACGCCGGGACGCGGGCGGATGCCATTCCGCTTCGGCATGTGCCGCGAGGACGGGGGGCCGTGGCAGCCGTTCCAGCTCGTTGGCGAGACGCGCATACCGGCCCGTTAGGAAGACGAGTTGCGTCGCGGCAATCGACCGGGAATCACTGCATCTGCTAGATTTAGCGTCATGAAACAAGGTCTATTCATATCGCGCTGGTTGGCGCTTTCGCTGGTGACCGCCGCGTTCACGCTCGCCGCCTGTCAAACCGTGCAGACCACGCAGCCGGGAGCGGTCGGCGTCGAGCGGCAGCAGACGATGCTGCTCTCGTCGGAGGAGGTGAACCGCAGCGCCGCCAAGGCCTACCAGCAAGAGCTCAAGAAGGCTGCGGCGAAAGGCGCGCTCAACCGTGATCCGGGGCAGGTTGCGCGCGTGCGTGTGATCGCACTGCGGCTGGCGAATGCTTCGGGCGCGTTCCGGCCGGATGCGCCGCGCTGGGCCTGGGAATCGAACGTCATCACGTCCAAGGAGATCAACGCCTGGTGCATGCCGGGCGGCAAGATGGCGGTTTATACCGGTCTTATCGATCGCCTGCGAGTGACGGACGACGAGCTTGCCGCGGTAATGGGCCACGAGATTGCGCACGCGCTGCGGGAACACGGACGCGAGCGCGCGTCGCAGGCCATGGCGCAGGGGATGGCGATATCGGTGCTGGGCGCCGTGCTGGGCGCCAGCAACTCGAGCGTGCAGCTGGCGCAGGTCGTCACCGACGTCACGATCAACCTGCCGAACTCGCGGGAGCACGAGCAGGAGGCCGACCGCGTCGGTGTCGAGCTCGCCGCACGGGCGGGTTACGATCCCCGGGCGGCCGTGACCCTGTGGCAGAAGATGGCCCGGGCCAGCGGCGGCGGGCCGCCGCAATTCCTCTCGACCCATCCCTCTCCCCAGAATCGCATCCGCGACCTGCAGGGTTACGCAGCCCGGGTCATGCCGCTTTACGAAGCCTCGCGCCGGCGCTAGTTCTTTGCCCGCGCCGTTCTGCTGACGCGTTATATCGCCCGGACTTCGCGCGAGCGGACTGCTCGAATGATTAT
>LJTT01000109.1 GCA_001303585.1 Betaproteobacteria bacterium SG8_41 | reverse complement strand
GGCGCGACTTTCGACCTCGACGCTAGAGCGCCATTGCGGCACACTATGCTGTCACGCTTTGCGCGAGGTTTTGTTTGGCGAAAGTCATCCTGCTCGTTCTCGGCCTGCTGCTCGCCTATTGGGTTCTGAGAGGCTACCGGCGGCGCATCGACAGTAACGACGCGCCTTCTGCAGGGGCAGCCGAGGACATGGTCCGTTGCGAACGTTGCGGCGTGCATCTGCCGCGCAGCGAGAGCGTGGCTGCGCAGGGCCGGCATTACTGCTCGGTCGAGCACCGCGAGCGGCAGTCCGGATGATGCCGGCGAGCTTGACGCACGCGGAGCGGGCCGGGCAGCGGGCGCGGGAGGTCGCCATCCGCACCAGCGCAAACGCGGCACCGCTCTGGCGCTCGCTCTTCCTGTTCAACGTCTATCGCCTGGCCGTGGGCGTGGTGCTGTTGCTCGCGATCATCCTGTGGGGCGACAACATCATGTTTGGCTCACAGGATCCCACGCTTTTCCTGGCGTCCGATGTCGCGTACATCCTGTTCAGCGTCGCTTGTTTCGTGACGATCGCGGCGCGCCGGCAATTCAACCTGCAGCTCACGACGCAGGTGGTCGCCGACATCCTGTTTATCGTGGTATTCATCGCCGCGAGCGGTGGAATATCGAGCGGGTTGGGCCTGCTGCTTCTGAGCACGCTCGCCGGCGCCGGGCTCATCAGCCGCGGCCAGCTCACGTTGTTTTTCGCCGCGCTCGCCAGTATCGCGGTACTGCTCGAGCACACCTACCAGGTGCTGGCCCACGACGCGTTGGTCGGACAGTACGCGCAGGCGGGCCTCCTGTCCGCTGCGTACTTTGCAATCGCATGGCTTGCCCACGCCCTCGCCAAGCACACGCAGGCGAGTGAGGAGCTGGCGGCGCAGCGCGAGGTGGACCTCGCGAACATGGAGCAGGTCAACGCGCTCGTCATTCGCGACATGCAGGACGGGGTGCTGGTGGTCGACGGGCGAGGCGTCATCCGGCAATCGAACACCCGGGCGGAGCAGCTGTTGGGCCCGATTCGCCGCGAAGCCGGGCAAGTGAGGCTCGCCGATTATGCGCCGGCACTGGGCGAACAGTTTGATCATTGGCGCAGCCAGAAGGCCGCCGAAGCGAAGGACGCCAAGCCTTTCAGCAGCGCGGTCGGCGCGCGTTTCGTGCCGATCGGCCGAAGCCGCCAGGTCGGGGCCGTCATCTTTCTCGAGGACCAGAGCCGGATCCAGTCCCAGGCGCGCCAGCTTAAGCTCGCGGCGATGGGGCGGCTTACCGCCAACATCGCGCATGAGATTCGCAACCCCCTGGGCGCGATCAGCCACGCCGCCGAGCTCCTGCACGAGGAGCCGATGATCAATACCACCACCCAGCGCCTGATCACGATCATCAACGAGAACACGCAGCGACTGGACCGCATGGTAAACAGCGTTTTGCGGTTGAGCCGTGGCGACCAGGCGCACCGCGAGCAGTTCAAGGTGGTCGATTTTCTCAAGCGCTTCGTCGAGCAGTTCACGCAGATCGAGCGCATCGATCCCGAAATATTCTGGCTCGAGCTCACGGGAGACGCGGAGGTGTTGTTCGACCGCAGTCATTTGAATCAGGTCATGTGGAATTTATGCCGCAACGCCTTGCGGCACTGCCGGCGGCGGCCCGAGAGCATCCGCATTCACGTCGGCATGGCGCGCTCCGACACTGTTGTAAAATTGGACGTCGTCGACGATGGGCCAGGTATTACGCCCGAAGTGCGTGCTCGCCTGTTCGAGCCGTTCTTTACGACCGCAACTGGCGGAACCGGCCTCGGCCTCTACATCGCGCGCGAAGTCTGCGAAGCGAACGGCGCGAGTCTGGATTACGTGGAGACGCCCTCGGGCACGCAGTTCAGCGTGCTTTGCCGCGCAGTCTCCTAGACCGTTGAATGGTGAGTCATGATTCGTGAACGGAAACAGCAGGAACTGGTTGGGCGAGCCGTTGCCGATGACGCGCCACGCCCCGGCTTCGCGGCGCACGGCTCACGCGTCACGGCTTCATGAGATGAGCGTGAACAGCCAAGTACTCGTCATCGACGACGAGGCCGACATCCGGGAGCTCCTGGGACTCACACTCGCGCGCATGGGGCTTGATGCCCACTGCGCTGCAACCACCACGGAAGCGTACGAGCTGCTTGCGAAGAACACATACAATCTGTGTCTGACCGACATGCGGCTGCCTGATGGCGACGGACTCGAGGTCGTCGATTTTGTCAGCAAGAACCATCCCGACCTGCCCGTCGCGGTCATCACCGCGCACGGGAGCACGGAGAACGCGGTTGCCGCTCTGAAGGCGGGAGCCTTCGACTATCTCGCGAAGCCGGTCTCGCTCAATCAGCTCCGCACGCTCGTCCGCTCGGCGCTCAAACTTCCCGTGCCCGGCGGACGCCGCTCACCGGAGGACGAGGCGGCGGCCTCGGGGTTGCTGATCGGCGAGTCCGCGCAGATGCAGGCGACGCGAGCGATGATCGAGCGGCTGGCGCGGACGCAGGCGCCGATTCATATCACGGGCGAGTCGGGCAGCGGCAAAGAGCTCGCTGCACGGTTGATTCACACGAAAGGTTCGCGTAACGATGGGCCGTTTGTGGCCGTCAATTGCGGCGCGATACCGGAAAACCTGATGGAAAGCGAATTCTTCGGCTACCGGAAGGGCGCCTTCACCGGGGCGACCGCGGACCGCGACGGCTTCTTCCAGGCCGCGAGCGGCGGCACGCTTTTCCTCGACGAGGTCGCTGACCTTCCGTTGCCGATGCAGGTGAAGCTTCTGCGGGCAATCCAGGAAAAGAAGGTCCGCAAGGTCGGCGCTACCAGTGAGGAAGCCGTGGACGTGCGCTTGATAAGCGCCACGCACCGCAGCCTTGGCGAGGAGGTGAAAAACGGTCACTTCCGGCAGGATCTGTATTACCGGCTCAACGTGATCGAATTGCGTATGCCGTCGCTGCGGGAAATGCGCGAGGACATACCGCTGCTCGCGGAAGTGTTTTTCAGGCGCCATGCAGGCGCTGGAACCGGCCCCGTGCCGCGACTCTCGGAGGACGCGCTGAGCTGGCTGCAGCGCTATGATTTTCCCGGCAATGTGCGCGAGCTGGAAAATGTGCTTGAGCGCGCCCTCGCCCTTGCCAGCGGACAGGAAATTCAACCCGGGGACTTGCAGCTCGGGCCGACACAGCCGCTGGCAGCTGCGATTGCCGGTGAAGGCGAGGAAGCCGCCCTCGCCGGCTTGCCGCTTCAGGAGCGGCTGGATTCCGTCGAGCGACAGGCAATACTCGAAGCCCTTGGGCAGACACGCTACAACCGCACTGCCGCGGCAAAACTGCTCGGCATCACCTTCAGGGCATTGCGCTATCGGATGGAGCGGCTCGGAATCAAGGACGAGCTCGACTCGAAGGACTGAGAAGCCATCCCGGCGCGAAAATACGGCCGGCACTCGTGGTTCTGTCAGAAGCTTACTGCGTACAGTCAAGGCGTGAGACCGAAGCTCACTGAAGAGGGCGTTCTCGAAGGGGCGCGCTTCATTGCGTCGCCCAACTTCGACGAGCGCCCAGCCGCCTGCGGCATCGAGCTCCTTGTCGTGCATTACATCAGCCTGCCACCAGGCAGTTTCGGCGGCCCGGCCATCGAAGAATTCTTTACCAATCGGCTTGACCCAAGGGCGCATCCATTTTTCGCGACGATCGCGAATTTGAAGGCATCGGCGCATTTCCTGGTGCGCCGCAGCGGTGCGGTTATCCAGTTTGTGCCGTGTGCGAAGCGGGCGTGGCACGCCGGCGAGTCGACCTGGCGGGGGAAGCCTCGCTGCAACGACTTCTCGATCGGCATCGAGGTTGAAGGCGATGAGAAGAAGCCGTTCACTGCGGCGCAGTACCGGCGACTTGCGGCGCTTACGCGGGTGTTGATGGCGCGCTACCCGATTTCGGAAGTCGTCGGCCATTGCGATATTGCACCGTCGCGCAAGACCGACCCCGGGCCGCAGTTTGACTGGGCGCGTTATCGGGCGATGCTGGGAATGAATGGCCGCGCCGTAAGACGAGCCGGGATCGGGCGGCGGCGGCGCGATGCGCTAGCGGGAAAGACCAGCGCTCTCGCGGCTCGCCCGCGGCTGCGTCGGCGAACGCCCAGGCGCAGATGAAATCCAAGACCGGCGATTACGCCCGCGGTCGAGCAGGCGGTATGTAGCGCTGAGAGATCGCGCGGTCTATTGGTTACTCCTAGCGATCGGGCGCATCGCCCTGTGCGCGATCTGGGTCACGCAGTGAAGCGCGCGCGAGGCGCCTGAAACGCTCGATCCATTCCGGGTCGGAAAATCACTGCGCTGTCGCGCGTGTCGTCCTGCGCGTTGCTCACCAAACAGCGCTCTCGATCTCAAAAAAATCACGCCGGAGCGCGGTCCGTGACAAATGTCACACGCAAATTCGGGGCGGTGCTCATTTTTTGAGCAGAGAAATCGCGTGTTTTCCGTGGGTTGCCAAGAGGTTTCCCCAGTGGTGACGCGCATTTAACCGTATCGTCAAAAACCTGTTGCGTTCGAAAAATTGCGACCCTACAATTTGTTCCAAATTTTCAACGAACCACAATATATTGTGGTTCACGCGTAAGCCAGAAGCGGGCATAAGGGGAGGAGGGGCTCCCCTTGAGTCAGAAACGTCACAGAACTCAAGGAGTTGAATCTATGCAAGTCGCAACCGAGACGCTGCGCGTCGCAACTGACGCGAATCTACCTCCCGCGGAACTTCCCGCTGGCAACGAGGAACGTTACGCCCAATACAAGGTGATTCGCCGAAACGGCGCGGTGGTCGGTTTCGAGCCCTCGAAAATTGTCATTGCGATGACCAAGGCGTTCATCGCGGTGAACGGGGGCACCGGCGCAGCCTCGGCGCGCGTGCGCGAGCAAGTTACGAAGCTCACCGAGAGCGTCGTGAGCGCGCTCATGCGCAGACACCCCTCGGGCGGAACGCTCCACATCGAGGATATCCAGGACCAGGTCGAGCTCGCGCTCATGCGCGAGGGCGAGCACAACGTGGCCCGTGCGTATGTGCTCTATCGCGAGGAGCGCGCCCGGGAGCGGGCAAAGGAACGTCATCTACAGGATGAGATTCGCGGCAACACGACTATCACGGTCAAGGACGGGGGGGTCGCCAAGCCGCTCGATCTCGCGGCGATCGCGGCGCTGGTGCGCGATGCGTGCGAAGGTCTCGGGCGCGACGTGGGTCCCGGGCCCATCCTGCAGGCGATGCAACGCGATCTCTACGACGGCGTGCCGATGGCGGAGGTTCGCAAATCACTGGTTCTCGCCGCGCGTGGGCTGATCGAGCAGGATCCGGGCTACAGCTACGTGACCGCGCGCCTCCTGCTGCACACGCTGCGGCTCGAGACGCTAGGCGAGGAGGTGACGCAGGCTGAAATGCACCTGCGCTACGCCGAGTATTTGCCGCGCTTCGTTGAGACGGGAATCGAGGCCGGCCTGCTTGACGAGCGACTCGCGAATTTCGACCTGAAGTGTCTCGGCGCCGCGCTCGACGCAAACCGGGACCTCAAGTTCACCTACCTCGGCCTGCAGATACTGTATGACCGCTACTTTCTCCATGTGCAGGGCAGCCGCATCGAGCTGCCGCAGATCTTCTTCATGCGCGTGGCCATGGGGCTCGCGTTGAACGAGACGGAGGACCAGCGCGAGGCGCGCGCGATCGAGTTCTACAACGTGCTCTCGAGCTTTGACTTCATGAGCTCGACGCCGACGCTGTTCAACTCCGGAACGCGACGCTCGCAGCTTGCGAGCTGCTATCTCACCACCGTTTCGGACGACCTCGACGGCATCTACGAGGCGATCAAGGAAAATGCGCTGCTGCAGAAGTTCGCGGGCGGGCTCGGCAATGACTGGACGCCCGTGCGCGCCCTCGGGGCTCACATCAAGGGCACCAATGGCAAGAGCCAGGGCGTCGTGCCGTTCCTGAAGGTGGTCAACGACACGGCAGTGGCGGTCAATCAGGGCGGCAAGCGCAAGGGCGCGGTGTGCTCCTACCTCGAAACCTGGCACCTTGATATCGAGGAATTCCTCGAGCTGCGCAAGAACACCGGTGACGACCGGCGCCGCACGCACGACATGAACACCGCCAACTGGGTGCCGGATCTCTTCATGAAGCGGGTCATGGAAAACGGGGACTGGACGCTGTTTTCTCCGTCGGACGTCCCTGATCTTCACGAAAAATACGGCAAGGCCTTCGAGCGCGCCTATCTCGAATACGAGCGTCGAGCCGCGACAGGCGAGTTGAAACTCTACAAGAAAGTCCCCGCGACCCAGCTCTGGCGCAAGATGCTGTCGATGCTGTTCGAGACCGGTCATCCATGGATCACGTTCAAGGACCCCTGCAATATCCGCAGCCCCCAGCAGCATGTGGGCGTGGTGCACAGCTCCAATCTCTGCACGGAGATCACGCTCAACACCGGTGCCGACGAGATCGCCGTCTGCAATCTGGGATCGGTCAACATGCCCGCGCACCTCGATACATCCACCGGGCGCATTGACATGGAAAAACTCAGACGCACCGTGAGCACCGCGATGCGCATGCTCGACAACGTGATCGACCTCAACTTCTACTCGGTGAACAAGGCCCGCAACTCCAACTTCAAGCACCGTCCGGTGGG
>LJTT01000041.1 GCA_001303585.1 Betaproteobacteria bacterium SG8_41 | reverse complement strand
GCCGGAATCCGACCTGGAAGCCCATCACCTCCGTGTAGAAACGGCGCGAGGCCTCGATATCAAGGGTTCGGATCGAGTAGTGGTCCAGTCTTCCGATTGGCATTGAGCAGCTCCAACTTTTCTAGTTCGTGAATCGCGAATCGTAAAACGTGTATCGGACCCGTATTAGCCGCGAATAAACGCGGATAAACGCGGATCAACCAGACAAAAACCAAAACCATTCATCCGTCTGCCTTCTGATTTTGGGTCCGCCCCTCATCGATCGCTCCCCTTGCGCAGTCAGGGAAGGATGAGGGACGACCCCGTCGTGCGTCCGGTTTCGAGCTCCGTGTGCGCGCGCTTCGCCTCGGCAAGCTTGTAGGTGCGTCCGGTTTCGAGCTCCGTGTGCGCGCGCTTCGCCTCGGCAAGCTTGTAGCGCTGGTCGATACGCGCCTTGATCGATCCGTTCTTCAGCATGTTGAAGACAGCGGCAGCCGACGCCTCGAGATCCGCGCGCTTCGCAGTGTAAGTCACCAGTGTCGGGCGCGTGAAGTAGAGCGAGCCTAGCTTCTGCAGTGTCGCCGCCTCCACCGGCGGCGGGGCGCCCGTGGTGGTGCCGAACGAGATGAAATATCCGCGCGGCGCAAGGCTGTGGAGAGACGGCTCGAAGCTTTCCCTGCCGACGGAGTCGTAAACGACCGGAACGCCGGCGCCACCGGTGATTTCCTTGACCCGCGCAACGATGTCCTCGCGCTTCCGGTCGATCACATGGGCGTAGCCATGCTCGCGAGCGAGCTTGCACTTATCGGGTCCGCCCGCCACCCCGATCATCACGGCGCCGAGCGCTTTGCCCCACTGCCCTGCGATCAGTCCGACGCCGCCTGCCGCAGCGTGAAACAGCACTGGCATGCCGCGCTCGACCTTGAAGCAGCGATTGAGTAGGTACTCGACGGTCATGCCCTTCATCAGGATCGACGCCGCGACCTCCTCGCTGATGCCCTCGGGAATCTTGACCAGGCGGTCCGCCGGGACGTTGCGGAAATCCGCGTACGCGCCGGGCGCGCTACCACCATAGGCGACGCGGTCGCCCACCTTCAGGCCGGTTACCCCGGTCCCTGTCTTTTCCACGACGCCGGCGGCTTCGACGCCGACGCCGCTCGGGACCGGCAATGGGTACTGGCCTGAGCGATGGTAGACGTCCATGAAATTGATCCCCACCGCCGTCTGGCGCACGCACGCCTCGCCGGGCCCCGGGTCGCCCAGCTCGGTCGTGATGAGCTCGAGAACGTCCGGCGCGCCGGCCTTGGAAAATCGAATAACTTGCGCTTTCATGCTGTTCCTCGCGTTGCTGGGCGCGCACCACGCGCTGCCGCAGCGTTGAATTTTAGCACCCGGGCACCGACCTCGCGGCGCGCTATTGACACCGCTTCTGAGAATCGGGAACATTCTCGAGCGACAAGCAATAATTACATCATTCCTGTCTGTCTTTCTTCTGGAGGAGTCTATGAAACGCATCGTGTCAGCATTGAGCGCGTGCGCGCTGGTTGTGGCCTTCGGGGCCACGGCGCCAGTTCGCGCCGAGACCATCAAACTGCGTATTGCCTCGGGCCATCCGCCAGGCGTGGTCTACGCGGGCCTGATGAAGGACTTTTTTCAGCCGGAGCTGAAGAAACAGGTCGAAGCCAAGACCAAGCACAAGATCGAGTGGGTCGAGGGCTACAGCGGCTCCATCGTCAAGGTAACCGAGACCTTCGAGGGCGTGCAGAACGGCATCGTCGACATCGGCGGTTTCTGCTTCTGTTTCGAAGCGTCCAAACTGCCGCTGCATGCTTTCCAGGTGATGCTGCCCTTCGGCACAATGGACCCGACGGTGAGCTTGAAGGTCGCGCAGGATGTCTACAAGGCGGTCCCGTTCCTCACCGAAGTGTTCGAGAAGAAGTACAACCAGAAGCTGCTGGCACGCATCGCCGACGGCGGCTACAACCTGGGCACGTCGTTCGAATGGAACAAGGTTGCCGACCTGAAGGGCGTCAAGATCGCCGGCGCAGGGCTCAACCTCAACTGGCTGCGCTACGCGGGCGTCACGCCGGTGCAGGGCTCGCTGCCCGAGGCCTATACGGGCATGAAGACGCACGTCTACGAAGGCTGGATCATGTTCCCGAGCGCGTGGGTGAATCTCAAGCTCTATGAGCCGGGACCTCACTACACGCTGATCGGATTCGGCTCGATCACCTGGCACGGCCTCACCATCAACAAGAACACCTGGAACCGACTGCCCAAGGACGTCAAGCCGATCCTGCTGGAGGTTGCTCGCGCTTACGAAGAGAAGACGGGCACCAACAACAAGGAACGCTACGGCAAGGACATCGAGAAGCTCAAAGGCGGCCTGGCCAAGGTGAAGGAGCTCGACCCCAGCGTGCGCACGGAATGGGCGATGTCGCTCAAGGACTGGCCGCAGTCCCACGCGAACACCCTGAAGAAACAGGGCCTGCCCGTGGTCAAGACCCTCAACACGGTGCTGGATTCGGCCGAAAAGTACGGCTACAAGTGGCCGGTCCGCTACGTCGTCAAGTAAGGCGCACCGACGGTTAAGAGGTCCTCATCCGCCGGCGGAACGCTGTAGTCGGGCCGTTCCGCTTGGCGGAGGCTCGCCGGCGGGTGCGTGCGCAAGCGCTGGCGTTTTATCTGCTCGTGGGCAATCAGCCGTGACACATAAACTCGTCATCCGCCAGCGAACGACTGTTGCCTCGCTGGGAGCCGAGAACGTGCGGCGGCGCGCGTCGTAGAAAGCCCTATGTCGGTCAGAAAACTCAGCGACCAGGTAGCCAAGTTCATGATGGTCATGGCCGCGACCTGGGCCTTTATCCTGACGTTCATCATCATGGCCGACATCATCGGCCGCGGCGTCTTCAACGACCCGGTGCAGGGCGTGCGCGAGATCGTCGCCAACTCCATCGTCATCATCGTGTTTCTTCAGGCCGGTTATGCCATCCGCAGCCGGTCGATGCTGTCTGCGGAATTTCTCGTCGACCACTTCCCGCCCTGGGCCCGGCGCACCGCCCTGGCGCTGGGCTACCTGCTCGGCGTGGCATTCTTTGTGTTGATCATCTGGGGCGGATGGCAGCTCGCCATCGATTCGTGGGTCGGCGGCGAGTTCGAGGGCGAGGGCGCGCTGCGCGTGCCGGCCTGGCCAACCCGTTTCATGATCCTGTTTGGCAGCGCCCTTGCCATTGTCAACTACCTCGTCATGGCGTACCTCGACGTTGTCCGGCCTGGCGACGCGAACAGCGGTGCAGGCGAGGACGATGAGGCGTTGCCGGCGCCCAGGCACTAGCTTCGGAAGCGGAACACAAAAGCGCAACAAGCGATCAGTCAGGAAGAAC
This sequence comes from Betaproteobacteria bacterium SG8_41, assembly GCA_001303585.1. Taxonomy (GTDB): domain Bacteria; phylum Pseudomonadota; class Gammaproteobacteria; order Burkholderiales; family SG8-41; genus SG8-41. The sequence continues at coordinate 19,011 of LJTT01000041.1, read as the reverse complement.
TAGCCACCGTGTTCGACGCCGTTACCGCCCTTACGCTCATCGTAAGCCTGTTGATCCTGGTCGCGCTCGGCGTGCACATCGCGATCGCGTTGGGCATGACGAGCGCGATGGGCATCTATTTCGTGACCGGCGATATCCGGGTGGTCGCGACCATGCTCGGCAGCACAGCCTACGAGGCCCTGCGCGACTACGTGTTCGCGGTGATCCCGCTGTTCATGCTGATGGGCGAATTCATCGGGAAGTCGGGCGCCGTCACCGATGTGTACCGGGGGCTCAACCGGGGCTTGAAACGCCTTCCCGGGCGCCTTGCCATTGCAACCGTGCTGGGAAACGCGTTGTTCTCGTTCGTCACGGGCGTCTCCATCGCTTCGGCGGCGGCGTTCTCGCGCATTGCCTATCCCGAGATGAGCCGCTATGGCTACCACAAGGGCTTCGCGCTCGGCACGGTGGCGGGCTCGAGCTGCCTGGGCATGCTGATTCCACCGAGTGTGCTCATGATCGTGTGGGGGATTCTGACGGAAAAGTCGATCGGCCAGATCTTTCTGGCGGGCGTGCTGCCGGGCCTGCTCCTGACGGCCCTGTTCGTGGCATACATTCTCTTGGTGGCGCTGTTGCGTCCGGAACTGGTCGGCGGCGGCGTCGACCGCCAGGCGCAGGACGACAGCCAGGCGCAGGACACGAGCGGCGACGAGGTGTCGCTCGCGGCGTTCCTGACCAGCATGGCCGGCATTCTCGCCGTTATCGTCGCCGTCCTTGGCGGGATCTGGTACGGCGTGTTCACGCCGACCGAAGGCGCCGGCGCGGGGGCCTTCATCGGACTCGTGCTCGGCATCGTGAAGGGCATGCGCTACCGCGGCATCATCGAGTCGATCCTGTCGGTCGGGCGTACCTCGGCGCCGATTCTCCTCCTGCTCGTAGCGGCGTCCTTGTACTCGCGCACCCTTGCCATGACCGGCCTGGCCAACGCAATTCAAGACCTGTTCCTGGGCACCGGCCTCACGCCCTTCCTCATCATCGTCGTGATGGTGGTCGTCTGGTTCCTGCTGGGCATGGTGATCGACTCGATCTCGATCATGCTGCTGACGGTGCCGATCTTCGCGCCCATCGCCGAGCAGCTCGGCTACGACCCGATCGCATTCGCGATCGTCGGCATCCTGGCGATCGAGGCGGGGCTGCTCACGCCGCCGTTCGGGCTGCTCGTCTACACGGTCAAGTCGGCGGTGCAGGACGACGACCCGAGTGTCACGATCGTGCAGATTTTCAGGAGTTCGTTGCCCTACTGGTGCATCATTCTCATCGCTGCGACTCTGATCATCAACTTTCCGCAGATCGCGCTTTTCCTGCCCAGCCTGCTCTTCTAGGCTCGCTGACGCGTGCCGCGCAATGGTGAGGAGTACTGGTAATGAGTGGGTCACGGCGCAGCTTCATCACTATTATTCATCGCCATTGATTCTCACCAGAACTTGTCACTTTTTCCGCACTTGATGCGCTACCACTAACCAACGAGGGAGCTAGGAGATGCCTGCTTATTGGCTTGCGCGTGCCAAGATCAACGACCCCGTCGAATATAAGAAGTACACCGATCTCGTCCCGGCCATCATCAAGCAGTACGGCGGCAAGGTGCTGGCGCGCGGCGGCAAGTATCAGATCATGGAAGGAACCGATAAATTCCACCGTTTCGTCGTGATCGAGTTCCCCTCGATGGAGCAGGCAGTGAAATGTCACGGCTCTCCCGAGTATCAGCAGGCGGCTGCGTTTCGCCGCGCGGCCGGCGTGGGCGAGGTGGATCAGGTGATCGTGGAGGCCGGGGAGTTCACTCGTTGAGCGCCGGTGACGCCAATTGGCAGTGAACCATGGTGTTAATCGTTTTCCAAAAGACGCATCACCCTTTTGCCGCCGCCACGTTCCCGCCCTCATCGCCGTCATTTTGTTTCACAGTGCGTGCCCCGCAGGGCGAGCCGGGGAACCTTCTGGCCGCTCTCGGCATCGCATGGAAGAGAGTCAATAGCCCGGCTGGGCGGAACCCGCGGGTCTGGCCAGGCGCCGGGAAGGAGGACCCATGAGCAGACTGACGCAGCTCGAGCAGTTCGGCCAGTCCGTATGGCTGGATTATGTACGCCGGGAGTTGCTGACCGGCGGTGGGTTGAAAGCGCTCATTGCCAACGACGGCGTGAAAGGGGTCACGTCCAACCCCGCGATTTTCGAGAAGGCGATCGCAGAAGGGGCGGAATACCGAGACGCGCTCGAAGCGGCAATGCGCTCCGGTGAGACGGACCCCGAGCGGATCTATGAGCGCCTCGCCATCGAGGATATCGCCATGGCGGCCGATCAGCTGGCCGAAGTTCACGCCGCAACCGGCGGGTGCGACGGTTTCGTGAGCCTGGAGGTCTCGCCGCGGCTGGCCCACAATACCGAAGCGACGGTGGCCGAGGCGCGGCGGCTGTGGCGCGCGGTCAATCGGCGCAATCTCATGATCAAGGTGCCCGCAACGCCCGCGGGCCTGCCGGCCGTCGAGCGGCTGATCGGCGAGGGCATCAACGTAAATGTGACACTGCTGTTTGCGGTTAGCGTTTACCGTGAGGTTGCACACGCATACCGACGCGGCCTGGAGCATCGTGTGCGCTCGGGACAACCGGTCGATCGGGTCGCGAGCGTGGCAAGCTTCTTCGTGAGCCGCATCGATACCGAAGTGGACGCGGCCCTCGAGCGACGGATGGGCGAGACGACAAGCACCGACGAGCGCTGCGCGCTCGAGGCGCTACGCGGCAAGGCCGCCGTCGCCAACGCGCGGCTCGCCTATGCCGCATATCTCGAGCTCACCGCAAGTGAGCACTGGCGTGTCCTCGAGGCGAGCGGGGCACGGCCACAGCGCGTGCTGTGGGCGAGCACCGGCACCAAGAATCGGGCGTACCCCGATACGCTCTACGTGGATGAGCTCATCGGGCCGGACACGGTCAACACCATGCCGCCCGCCACGCTGGAGGCATTCCGCCACCATGGCATGCCGCAGGAGCGGCTCATGGGCAATCTGCAGGACGCGCGCGACGTCATCGCGCGTCTTGCTGCCGCCGGTGTCGACATGAACGCTGTCACCGGACGTCTTCTCGATGACGGGGTTCGCCTTTTTGACGACGCGTACGGGCGCCTGCTCGATGCCATCCAGAGGGTTCGTAGGGCTGCGTGAACCGGCCCGCGCATCCTATAACGAAAATTCCCGCGTCTCGCCGGCCTCCAGGAGATATCGGCTGTCAACAATGCCGAGCTGGATGGGCGTCGCATTCGACTCGTGCGCGTGCACCGTGACGGAGGATTGGGTGACGGCAAGATCAAGCGCGTGACCCCGATAGCGGATGACCATCGTGACACGGCGCAGCTCCTCGGGCAGGCACGGGTTGAGCCATAGCACGTCGCCCCGCGTCACGATGCCCGTATAGGCGCGCTGAAGGAGGTCCACGGTGCCGGCCATCGCACCCAAGTGAATGCCCTCGGGCGTCGTGCCGCCCTGGATATCCGCGACATCGCTCTCGAGGGCCTCCTTGAAGAGTTGCCACGAGCGCGGGCGGTCGCCGCGCGAGGTCACCCACGAGTGCACCACGCGGCTCAGCGTCGAGCCATGTGAGGTCCGGCGCGAGTAGTACTCGACGTTGCGAGGAATGGTCTCGTATTCGAAGGGGTAGCCGAGCCGGTGGAAAATTTCGTTGAGCTCCTCCGAGGAAAAGAGGTAGAACAGCATCAGGACATCGGCCTGCTTCGAAGCCTTGTAGCGGTTCGCGGTGTCGCCCTCGGCTTCGAGCAGGCGGTCGAGACGATGGATATCGCCGTATTGGCGACGGTAGCCATCCCAGTCGAATTCCTCGAGTGCCTCGTAGCCCTCGAACTGGCTGATGATGCCGTCGTCGTGAAAACCGACGTGCATCGCGCGGCTCACTTCGCCCCAGCGGGCAAGCTCGTCGTCGTCGAGGCGCAGGTCCGCGCGCAACTCGCGCCAGCGTTCCTCAGGCAGGATCTCCAGCAGCTCGAGCGCGCGGCACAGAACCCACACGGCCATGATGTTGGTATAGGCATGATTCCTGAGGCCGGGCTCGGCCACGTCCGGGTAGGCGGTGTGGAATTCGTCGGGGCCGGTGACGCCAAGAATCTCGTAGCGCCGCGTTTGCTCGTTGAAGGTGGCGATGCTCGACCAGAAGCGCGCAATCTCGAGAATCATCTCGGCGCCGTAGAACGAGAGGAATTCCATGTCGCGGGTGACTTGGTAATACTGCCACACGTTGTGCGCGATGGCGGCGTTGATGTGACGCTGAAGGTAGGTGTGGTCGACCAGCCAGCGTCCGGACTCCGGATTCAAGTGCAGGCGCTGGGTCTCTTCGCGCCCGCTGCTGCCGCTTTGCCACGGATACATTGCGCCCTGGTAGCCCGCCGCGCGGGCATTGGCGCGGGCCTCGTTCAAGCGTCGGTAGCGATACATCAGCAGCGCCCGCGTGATCTCGGGCAGCCGCCAGTTGAGCAAGGGGAAGATGAAGAGCTCATCCCAGAAGACATGGCCGCGATAGGCTTCGCCGTGCCAGCCGCGGGCCGGTACGCCGACGTCGAGGTCCATGGTCTGGGCGGATGCGGTCTGCAGCAGGTGAAAGATGTGCAATCGTAGGATGAGCGTCGTGCGCTCGGTTCCAACCGTCTCGCTCTCCTCGATCCCGATATCGAAGCGCCGCCACAACTGGTTCCAGCGCCGCACATGCGAAGCGCCAAGCTGCGCGAAGCTCCCGGCGCGGGCGACGGCCTCGCGCGCCGCGAGCCCGCACTCGGAAATTCCGCGATCGCGCGAGGAGTAGAGCGTCACCACTTTCTCGATCCGCGCCGTCCCCCCTTGCGCGAGCGGTATTGCAAATGCCTGTCCGATGCAGGCGGCGCCGTCACGGGAAGGGTGTGACGATACCCAGCTGCGGGCGTCGTTCTGGTAGATCCGTGTGCGCGCTGCCTGCGCGATCTCGAGACGGGACTGCGTGGTGCGCATCCTGAGGTAAACGGCCTCGTCGTCTATCGCGTCGGCTGCGAGAAGCTCCAGATGGCGGTTGGCGAGTCCACGGTAGCGCGCGACACCGGCGTTGACGACGCGGCCGTCGATCACGCTCGAGATTTCCAGCGTGCCCGACCAGTTCTCTGCGGTGACCTCAAGCTCAATTGCGGCGAGGTGGGGCTCTCGCATATGCACCAGGCGCCGTTCCCGGAAGCTCGTGCGGCGCCCGTTGCTCTCCCGGAAACCGTACGACCGGATGAGCAAGCCTTCCCTGAGATCCAGTGTCTGACGATAGCGCTCGATTTGCGCGGACCCCGGCGCGAGCCACGGGCCGCCCTCGACGCGGCAATGGAGCAGCAGCCAGTTGGGCAGGTTCACGAGATCTTCGTTCTCGACCACGTGCGCGTTGATCTCGGTCGCCAGCCGGTTGTAGCCACCGGCGAGATACGTGGCCGGGTAGTGCACGTCGTCCGCCTGCGCGTAGGTGGCCGCCCCCCGGGTGGCAAAGTAGCCGTTGCCCAGGGTGCAGAGCGCCTCGCGCAACCGCTCCTGGCGGGGCTCGAAGCCTTCGTAGGTGAGTTCCCAACCGCTCATCCCGAGCACTCCACGCAAGTCGGGAGCGTGTCCTGCAGATCGCACGCCCGCAGGGGAGGGGGAAGTAACGCTGCCATGGGCGCTTGCATCGAGGATCTTGACGGGAGTCTACACTGTGAGGATCCCGCGCAAAACGGGACCCGTCAAGACAACCACGCTGGTGCCGCGTGCAAACGGCCGCACCATGCCCGTCCGGCGCGTTAGCGCAGGTAAGCTTCGATGGCGTAGCGCCGGAGCATGCGGTGGCTGGTGAAGTACGCGGCGTTTTTCGAAATCACGCTTTTCATCAGCGCGATCCACTTCGCGCGATCGCCGTGCCATAACGGCAAGACCTTCTCCTCGAGCTTTTGATAGAGCGACTCGGCGTCATCGCCGTTCGCGCCCTCTCGGTCGTTTCCGATGGCCCATCCCGTGACACCCTCGACGCAGCCCTCTACCCACCAGCCGTCGAGCACGGAGAGCTGGGGCACGCCATTGAGAGCCGCCTTCATGCCGCTCGTGCCCGAGGCCTCGAGCGGCCGCAGCGGGTTATTGAGCCACACGTCCGAGCCCGCGATCAGGTCGCCGGCCACCGCCATGTCGTAATTGGGCACGAAAGCCGCGCGCACATCGCCGCGCAGGGTCTGGATGTGGCGATGAAGGTCCCAGATCGCGTGCTTGCCGGCTTCGTCCCGCGGATGCGCCTTGCCGGCAAACACCAGCTGGAACGGATAGCGCCGCGCGATCGTGCGCAGGCGCTCGATATCGGAGAAGAGCAGGTCCGGGCGCTTGTACGCGGTCATGCGGCGGGCAAAGCCGATGATGGGCACCTCCGGATCGAGCGTCACGCTGCAGTGCTGCTGCACGCGCTCGATAAGTTGCTTCTTTGCCGTCGTGTGGGCCGACCAGATCTCCTCGTCGGCAATCTGGTCGGCGCGGTTCAAAAGCAGAGTCTCGTGGCACCAACCCGCGATGTGCCGGTCATAGAGCGCCGCAATCGTGGGCGCGGCCCAGGTACGCGGGTGGACGCCGTTGGTGACGGCGTGCACCTCGTAGCCGGGAAACATCTTGCGCGACGTTTCGGCGTGCCGGCGAGCGACGCCGTTGACGAACCCGCTCAGGTTGAGCGCGAGCCGCGTCATGTTGAGGCGCTCCTTGCCGGCATATTGTTTCAGCACGTCGAGGTCGACAAACCCGTCGAGGAGTTCCTGCACCAGCCCCCAGTCGAACTGATCGTGCCCTGCCTCGACCGGGGTGTGCGTGGTGAAGCGGCACAGGGTCCGCACGCCCGGGACGTTATAGTTTTGCTCCTCTGAACGGCGGCGGTCATGGTAGCGGAACCGACGCATCAGCTCGACTGCGAGCAGCGCCGAGTGCCCCTCGTTCATGTGGTAGTTGCGAACGTTGAAGTCGAGCGCCTGGAGCATGCGCAGGCCCCCGATCCCAAGAACGATTTCCTGTTTCAGGCGGTAGACCTGGTCGCCGCCATAAAGGTAATGCGTGATATCGCGGTCGCGCTCGTCGTTCTCCGGCAGATCCGTGTCGAGCAGGATTACCGGCACCGTGCCGCCGGACTGGCTTTGCACGATGTAGAGCCAGCCGCCCACCCAGACCTGGCGGCCGTTCACCCTGACGACGATCTTTGCCTCGAGCGACTCGGCGCGCTGCGAGGGATCCCACGGGACGGGATGCTCGACCTGGCGCCCGTTATCATCGATTTCCTGGCGGAAATAGCCCCTGCGGCTCGCCAGCGTCACGCCGACCAGCGGGATCCGGAGGTCTGCTGCGGAGCGCAGGGTGTCCCCGGCAAGAATACCGAGACCGCCGCTGTAAGTCGGAACATCCGAGGCCAGCGCGATCTCCATCGAGAAGTAGGCGATCCGCGGCCGGTCAAGAAACGGCGTGATCAATATTGCAACCTCATGACAGCGCGTAGCTTACCAGCATTCGTACCGATTTTTTAGGGGTCGCGCAAAACCGTTGTCCGTCGTTCCCCGGCGACACGCGTGGAATCAGGCCGGCTCGATCTTCCGCCGGTAGGCGACGTAGTACAAGACGGGTATCACGACCAGGGTCAACAAGGTCGATATGAGAATCCCGAAGATGAGTGAAATCGCCAACCCGTTGAAGATTGGGTCGTCGAGGATGAAGAGGGCGCCCAGCATGGCAGCCGCCGCGGTAAGTGCAATCGGCTTTGCCCGTGCGGCCGCGGACTGCATGACTGCGTCGTGGAAAGCGACGCCCTCAGCCAACTTCAGGTTGACGAAGTCGACGAGCAGTATCGAATTGCGCACGATGATCCCGGCCAGCGCGATCATGCCGATCATCGATGTGGCCGTGAAGTTGGCGCCGAGCAGCGCATGCCCCGGCATGACGCCGATCACGGTGAGCGGAATCGGCGCCATGATGATAAGAGGCGTAACATAGGAGCGAAACTGGGCGACGACCAGGAGATAGATCAGGATGAGCCCAACCGCATAGGCGAGACCCATGTCGCGGAAGGTCTCATAGGTCACCTGCCATTCTCCATCCCACTTGATCGCGTACTCGCGGTACTGATCGGAAGGTTGCCGGATGAAATATTCACCGAGCACACCGCCTTCGGGCAGCGGCTTGCCCGCAAGCTCGCTGCGCGCTGCAAACATGCCATAGAGCGGGCTGTCGATGCCGCCCGCCTGGTCGCCGACAACGTAGACGACCGGCAGCAGATCCTTGTGATAAATCGGGCGATCGCGCTCATTTTGCAGCACCTTCACGACTTCGGACAGCGGGACGAGATCGCCGCCGGGTGTGCGGATCGTGAGCTTGAGGAATTCTTCGAGCGCGCCTTGTCGCTCCGCGGGCAATACGATGCGCACGGGAACCTCGTACTTCGATTGCCCGTCGTGAATGGGGGTCACGTTCGCACCTGACAGTCCGATTCGCATCGTTTCGACCACGTCTCGCCGCGACACGCCGAGCAGCGCTGCCTTGCTCTGGTCCACTTTCAACAGCATGCGCGGCGCGGGATCCTCGACGGAGTCGTCGACGCCAACGAGGCCGGGCGTTCCCTCAAGGACTTCGCGCACGCGCTTCGCAACCCGGATCCGGCCGGTCTCCTGAGGCCCGTAGACCTCGGCGACGATAGGCGAGAGCACGGGTGGGCCGGGCGGAACCTCGACGACTTTCACTTCGGCATTCCACCGGCGGGCGATGTCCTCGAGCCGCGGACGTACCGCCTGAGCAATGTCGTGGCTCTTGCGGCTTCGCTTCGCCTTCGGGACAAGGTTTACCTGGAGGTCGCCCAGCTCCGGGGCATTGCGCAGGTAATACTGCCGGACGAGCCCATTGAAATTGATCGGCGACGCGAGGCCGGCGTAGGCCTGGTAGTCGCTGACCTCCGGAACGGTGGCGAGATAGGCGCCCATATCATGCAGCGCACCCGCGGTCAGCTCCACCGGTGTGCCGGCCGGCATGTCGACCACGACCTGGAACTCCGACTTGTTGTCGAATGGGAGCATCTTCAGGATGACGAGTTGAAACGCCGGCAGCGAGACCGAGGCGAGGATGAGCGCAAGCACCGCAACCAGCAACGCGCGCCGGTTGGTCGCCGCGTGCTCATGGCGCACGAAAGGCCCGAGGAGCCGCTGGAACAGCACTTCAAGGCGGTTGCCGCGGCCATCCCCGTGACGTGACGCTTTTCCGAGCAGCTTCAACGCCAGCCACGGGGTGACCGTGAAGGCAATGGCAAGGGAGATCAGCATGCCCATGCTGGCATTGATCGGGATCGGGCTCATGTACGGGCCCATGAGGCCGGTGACAAACGCCATCGGGAGCAGGGCGGCGATGACCGTGAGGGTGGCGAGTATCGTAGGGCCGCCCACTTCGTCCACGGCAGCGGGGATGACCTCCCGCAAGGGGCGGCGCTCGCGGCTCATCCGGCGGTGGATGTTTTCCACGACGACGATCGCGTCATCGACCAGAATGCCGATCGAGAAGATCAGCGCGAACAGCGATACACGGTTGAGCGTGAATCCCCATGCCCACGACGCGAAGAGCGTGGCGGCGAGCGTCAGCAGGACTGCCGCGCCGACGATGAACGCCTCGCGTCGACCCAGCGCGACCAACACGAGCACGACTACTGACAGCGTCGCAAAAATGAGTTTCTGGATGAGTTGCCGCGCCTTGTCGTCGGCGGTCACGCCGTAGTTACGCGTAACGCTCACGCGCACGTCGTGCGGGATGATTGTGCCGCGCAGCTCTTCCACCCGCTGGAGCACGCGGCCCGCGACGTCCACGGCGTTTTCGCCCGCTTTCTTGGTGACCTGTATCGTCACGCCGGGATGCTCGGTTCCAATGGCAGCGCTCTCGCTACGACCCGCGGATCCCGTCCCGGTCCAGACATAGCGGGCGGGCTGGTCCGGGCCGTCGACGACTTCGGCGACGTCCGACACGAACACGGGCCGCTGCTCGAAGGTGCCGATCACAAGGCTTCTCACGTCTTGCGCTGACTCCAGGTAGTTGCCGGTCTCAACGACGATTTCCTGATTTTCCCGCACGAGCTTGCCCGTGGGCAGATTGACGTTGGCAAGCTGGAGGGCGTTGCGGACATCGATCGCCGAAAGGCCATGCGCGCTGAGGCGATCCGCGTCGAGGAGGACGCGCACAAGGCGCCCCGGACCGCCAAGGGTCTGCACCTCGCGCGTGCCGGAAACGCGTTTCAACTCGACTTCGGCGGCGTGTGCGATGCGTTCAAGCTCGAAAGCGCCCACGCGCGGATCCGCGCTCCACAGCGTGAGCGTTACGATCGGGACGTCGTCGATACCCTTGGGCTTGATGATCGGCTCGAGTATGCCTAGCTCGGGGGACACCCAGTCGCGGTTGGAGTGGATCGTGTCGTAGAGCCGCACCAGCGCGTCAATGCGCGGTACGCCGACCTCGTACTGCACGGTGAGCACGGCCAGTCCCGGGCGCGATATCGAGAATACGTGCTCGACGCCCCTGATTTGCGAGACGACCTGCTCGGCCGGTGTGGCGATCAGGGTCTCGACATCCCGCGCTGACGCGCCGGGAAACGGGATCAGCACGTTCGCCATGGTCACGTTAATCTGTGGCTCTTCCTCGCGCGGGGTGACCGCGACCGCAAACAGGCCGAGCAGAAACGCGACCAATGCGAGCAGCGGCGTGAGCTGCGCGTCCTGGAAAAAGCTGGCAATGCGTCCGGAAATGCCCATGGCCGGCCTCGGCGGCGGGCTACCGCGCGGCCCCGGTCCCCGCAGCCATGCCTGCCTTGACCGGCTCCAGCGCCACGCGCTCGCCGGGCCGCAGTCCCGAGAGCACCTCCACCGCGCGCTCATCGGCCGCGGTGCCGAGGCGAATCTGCCGCAGCCGCGGCCGGCCATTCTCGTCCATGACGTAAACGCCCGTTACCTCGCTGCGTTGAATGACCGCTTCGCGTGGAACCAGCAGCCGTGACGCCTTGCCGACCAGAAAATGCGCGCGGGCGAACACGCCGGGATAGACGCCGGCACCGTCCGGTGGAAGCTGGAGGCGGATACGGGTGGTATGCGTGCGAGGATCGGCGGAAGGCACGATCGTCAGCTGCTCCACGTCGATCCACTGCTTGACCGAAGGGATCTCGACGCGCGCCTTGCCGGTTGCCTGGATCGGCGCCACCTGCGCCTGCGGCACCGTTGCGACTACACGCAGTGTCGAGGGGTCGAATCCCGTCATGAGCGCCTTGCCCGGGCTCGCCATCTCGCCCAGCTCGACGTGGCGCGCCGACACGACGCCGCTGTAGGGGGCAACGATGGTCGTGAAACTGCGCTCCGTCTGTGCCTGGCCGGCGCCGGCGAGCAGCGCGGCGACCCGAGCTTGCGCACTCTTGTACTCGGTCTCGGCCTTGTCGAGCGCGGCCTGGCTGATGAACTTTTGCGCGAAGAGCTGGCGTGCGCGCTCGTAGTCGGCGCGCGCATTGCGCAACGTCGCCCGCGCTTCGCGCACCTGCGCCTCGCTGGCGGCAACCGCCTGCGATGCCGCGCGCTCGTCGATGCGCAGCAGCACCTGACCCTGTTTCACGTAATCGCCGACGTCGAATCGAATGTCAACTATGCGGCCCGAAATCTGTGCGGCGACCGTTGACTGGCGCACCGCCTCGACGAGAGCGTCCGCGGAATAGTAGAGATCGACCTCGCGCCGCTCGATGGCCGCAGTCCTGAGGTCGGGAGCCGCAGGAAGCTGAGCCGGCGGCGGCTCGCGGCCGCAGGCAGTGATGAGGAGCGACAGGATGAGCGCTGAAGTCCAGATTTTCATTCTCATTCCGCTACTGATTATTGTGCCCTGACCCAGCGCGTCAGTGAACCCGCGTCGATTGCCCCGGAACGTCGAGCGCTTTCCCGCCCGGCTCTGAAGAGAATGAGCGTCGGGATCGAGCGGATGCCGAAGCGTGCCGCCAGCCCGGGCGACGCGTCTGTATCGACCTTGACCAAGCGCGCGGACGGCCCGAGGTCGCGGGCCGCGGTTTCGAAGGCAGGCGCCATCGCGCGGCAGGGTCCGCACCACGGCGCCCAGAAATCGACCACGATGGGAAGTTCTGTGCGTGCAATGAACGCGTCAAAAGATCGCTCGTCCAGCGCGAGCGGTTTGCCGTCGAGCAGCGCCGTGCCGCAACGACCACACTTCGGGCTATCGGCTGTCCGCGCTGCAAGGACACGATTGGCGGTCAGGCAGCCGGGGCACGCGACCTGAAGCAGCGGGCCGTTTTCCGTTGATCCGTCCATGGCTCGCGTGCATTCAGGCCGCGGAGCCCGCGCTTTTTGCGCCGAGGCGGCTCAGGATCGACTCCAGGGGGCAGATGCCCGTGAAGCCGCTCTGGAACAGGTTGGCGCCGACGAACACGGTAAACCACAGAAGGTGCTTGCTGACGAACAGGGGGCTTGCTTCGACACCCAATGCGACGCTCATGAGAACAAAAGCACCCGCAAGAATCCGGACGAGTTTTTCAGTCTGCATGGCGGTGCTCCTGTGGAGGCCGGCTCAGTGATGCGATCAATATACCCCTAGGGGTATTCTCTTGTCAAGTAATCGATGCTCACAGAAAAGAGTGTTAACGCCTTGCCAGGCTATACCCCGTATAGTATATTTCCTAGCAACGCATCAGGAGGCGGAAACACGCTATGGCAGTCATTCAAAACAAGGACCAACAGCACGAACTGGTGCTGCGCCTCCGGCGCATCGAAGGGCAGCTCCGAGGCATCCAGGCCATGATAGAGAGGGGCGCTGATTGCGAGAAGATCACGCAGCAGCTTTCCGCAAGCCGGCGCGCGCTCGACAAGGCGTTCTTCCAGGTGCTTGCCTGCGCGGTCCGCACGGAGCCGGGCGGCGCGGCGAGAAGCGCCGCGGAACGCATCGATCACGCTGCGAAGCTGCTCGCCAAATTCGGCTAAAAGGTCTGCGCTTGAACAAGTAACGCCCTACCGCGAAAGACGCGAAGGACGCCAGGGAAAAGAAAAGCCTTACCGCCAAGGCCGCGGAGGAACAGAAAAGCTTTACCGCATATGACGTAGAGGAAGCGTACTCAAAAACTCGAACCCATGGGCGCGAAGGCAGCGCCAAGGAGGGCGTACGGGGTGAGCACTCGGTTTTCCTTCCGCCTTCTGACTTTGGCTGGCCGGTCACCGGTCACCGGTCACTGGTTGTTGACGCGTCTCCGGCCAGTAGAGGCGTGTCGGGTTTTCGACGAGAATCACCTGGCGCTGTGCCGCCGGGCAGAATGCCGCGAACAGATCTACCAGCGCGCCGTCGTTGGGCATCGACTTGGCGTTCGGGTGGGGATAATCGGTTCCCCACAGCACGCGGCGCGGCGCCGCCTCGATCAGCGCCTGGGCGAAGGGGATCGCATCGTGGAACGGCTTGCCCGCCGAGGAGACACGGTCGGCGCCGCTCACTTTTACCCACGCGTTCGCGTTGGCTTTCAGCAGCGCAAGCAGCTCTCGGAAAGGCTTTTGCCGCGGGCCATGGGCCGCAACGACGCGCCCCATATGGTCGATGATGAACGGGATGGGCAGGCGGTCGAGGAAGGCGGCGTAAGTCGCAAGGTCCTCGGCGTCGAGATGAACCTGCAGGTGCCAGCCGAGCGGCCGGATCCGCGCCACGACGCGCCCGATCACACCGAGGTCGGGTGCCCCACCGAGGTGACGCACAAAATTGAACCGAACACCGCGCGTGCCGCCGGCGTGTAGCCGCTCGAGCTCGCGCTCGGTGACGTCGTCGCCGACCATTGCCACGCCGCGCCACCGCCCGCCGGAAGCAGCCATGGCGTCCAGCATCGCGCTGTTGTCCCGCCCGTGGCAGCTGGCCTGCACCAGAACCGCGCGAGTGAAGCCGAGATGCCGGTGCAAGGACGCAAGCTGCTCCTTGGGCGCATCCGGCGGCGTGTAGCGCCGCTCCGGCGCGTACGGAAAGCGCGCGCCCGGGCCGAAAACATGACAATGGGCATCGCACGCGTCAGGCGGGGGCGTGTATGTCGGTTTGATGGGATTCGGGTCGGGCGCGGCAATGGTTTTCATGGGCGGCGAGGCGTTGCGAGGTGGCTCACTGATGGACGTTCCTGACGCTATTGACCATCTTATCGCAGGCCATGAGGCGCGATCACCGGAACTTTGAGCCACGGGGAATTATGCAGTAAGCTCCCTGCTCCCTTGGACTAAAGCAGCCTGGTCAGTTCATCCAGGTCGTCGATCGGGCCGCCAGCCCGCAAGAGAATTTCTATGGCGCCAGCCCCAAACATCGCGCTGTTCAGCGTGCACAAGGATGCGATGGAGGCGGCCGTCCGCGCCTTCGAGGCCGACTGGCCAATGGCTCGCGTCAGCAATTTGATGGACGACGGCCTGTTCGCGTGGGTGCGCGAGACCGGCGCCGTGGTGCCCGAGATGTACGACGTCTTCCGTATGCTGACCCGATATATGATTTCCCGCGGTGCGGACGGCATCCTCTATTCCTGCTCGGCGTTTCGTGAATGCATCGATGCCTGTATTGCCGAATTCGATGTGCCGATGCTCAAGCCCAACGACGCCATGATCGAGCAGGCCCTGGGCGCGGGTTCGCGCATCGCGGTCATGGCGACCGTCGGCCCCACCATCCCGTCGATTTCCGCCGAGATCAGGGAGATGGCGGCGGCCCGCGGCCAGGCGGTTGAGCTGGTGCCCTATGTGGTCGAGGGCGCGTTCGACGCGCTGGCCGGCGGCGATGCCGCCAGACACGACGCGCTGGTCGCCGCGCGAGCGCGCGAGATTGACGACTGCGACGTGATCGCGCTGGCCCAGTTTACCCTTTCACGCGCCGCGCCAGCGGTGGCTGCGGTTAGCAAAGTGCCGGTGTTCAATTCGCCGGGCGCGGCGGTTGCAAAAATGCGCGCCATGCTCGGCGCCTGACCGATTCCACCAGGAAAACTTTCCGGCGGCGGGATCTTGGTGCAGCCGCTGGACTGACCGCGCTGATCCGCGAACGATTCATGTTGCCTTAGGGGAGGCTGCGCGCGCACCGAAAGCCGATGTAGACGACCGCTGTGTCCGCGGGCTTGCTCGCTTCATGATTCCTGTGCATCTGTGCCGCGCCATACCACCAGGATCCGCCCCTGGTCCGCTTTTCCGAACCGATAGCGCCGTCGACCCACTCCCAGACATTCGCGCCCATGTCATAAAGCCCGTTGACTCCCGGTTTCGTCGTTCCAACCCGGGCATGCCCCGCGCCCCGGCTGAGCAGGTTCGATCGGTCGACGACGGACACCGGGCCGCACTCCTCCAGGCAATTGGCACCCGCCGGGCTCTCGCCAGTCGGATAGGGGTAGGTTCTGCCGGTAACAAGCGGAGCGGGGGGCGCCTTGCGGCGCTCGGTGTAGCCAGCCTCCAGCCATTCCGCATCTGTTGGGATTCGCTTGCCCGCCCAGCGGCAATAAGCCTGCGCCTCGGTGAACGTGATGTGCACTGCCGGCTCATCATCGTCGGCGGGCCTGCCAAACGGCGCTCGCCAGGTCCATTCCGGCTTGCGCACCCATCCTGCCTCATACACCGAACCGCCGCCCGCCCGCTCTGCCCGGGTCTTGGCTCCTGTCGCCTCGACGTACCTGCGGAATGCGCCGACCGTGACTTCAGTGCGATCAATTTCAAATCCGCGGATCGGCTGCATGTCCGCGCCAGACGCATGCGAGATCAACGAGGGGGCGGCTGCCAAGATGAAAAGAATGGAACAGTGATGATTCATGTTACGACCTATCAAAGAGCCAAAAAAAGGAACGCTGCCAAAGCCGTGAGTGTTCTTTTTGGGAAGCAGAAATGTTATCCGACGGGCCGTGTCCGCTTGCGATACAAAGCAGACCCTCAACGAGAACGCTCACTCATAGCGAACCGTGAACCCGGTTGGCCGCCGGGTGGAGCGCCTCGTTAAACAGGCGATCTGCCGCAGAGCCCTTGCTTCGAATACGCTTTGGACAAAGCGCTCGCCGCCAGTTCATCTTCCATGACCGGCGTGACCTGCAACTCCACGTAGTTTGCCCATTCTGCCACGTGTTGCGCTGGCGTAAAGTTGTCATTGCCTTCGACCGCCAGTCCTAAGCCGAACCCGGCGCGTGCCAGCGTTCCAGGGATGTGAGGCCTGGGGGCCGCGGCGCGCCCGACTTGAAAAAACTTTCGGCTGCGGGCTTGTGACACCCAGGTGGCATCTTCCCGGTCACCATGAATTTCATTGGCTTTTCCTGCTTTCCTCGCTACGCGATTGTCGGTCGGGCTCAAGCGCATTAGAGCGTTTCGCAGCCGCTATAAATTAGCTGGCATTTTAGTTGAATGCTCCTTGCCCGCCGAGGATTGCAAACAATAATCAAAGACTGCCATAGCTCTAGTCACGGGTCACCGATCACCGGTCATGGCGTTCGCGAGGTCGCTTACACTATGCACTTCGTGGGCCTGCGCGGGGCTATCTTGGCCCTCTTTCCTGGGAGAGACTTCATGAAGATCAAGGCGGCGAATGGCGTTGCGCGGATACTCAAGGCCGAGGGCGTTCCCTGGGTGAGCTGCTATCCCACCAACCACGTGAACAACGCGCTGGGCGAGGAGGGCGTGCCTATCCTCATGATGGGCGAGGAGCGCTTTGCCGTCGCCGTGGCCGACGGCTACTCGCGGGTGACCTGTGGCAAGCAGATCGGCGTGTGCACCGTCATGTCCAATCTCAACGCGGCGGGCATCCAGATGGCCTATGGCGCGATCGGGCAGGCGTGGGAGGACTCGTCGCCGGTCCTGGTCATCACGGAAGGCGTTGAGCGGGGCGGGAGCCGGCACACGCACTTCGACATCGCCGAGGCGCTGAAGCCGGTCACCAAGTGGGTCGGAAAAATTGATCGCGCCGAGCTGGTGCCGGACTACCTCCGCCGCGCGTTCACGCACCTGCGCTCGGGCCGGCCCGGTCCCGTGCTGCTCGTCGTTCCGCGCGACCTTGGTGAATACGACGAGGACAAATGCCCCTACACCCCGGTGAAGGGCTGGCGCGCCGGTCCTGATCCGGACGACGTCAGGGCGGCGATCAAGGCGCTGCTCGCCGCGAAGGATCCGCTGCTCTACGTCGGTGAAGGCGTCTACTACGCCAACGCCACCGCCGAGCTGCTGCAGTTCGCCGAAGCCGCGCAAGTGCCGGTGCTGACCACGCTCAAGGCCAAGGGCACTTTCCCCGAAAACCATCCTCTTTCGGTGGGCGTGCGCGGCTCGCACTCGGCGCACTTTCTGCACAAGTGTGATCTGCTCTTTTCCATCGGCTCCAGCCTGTTCCCGAACCGGTTCAGTCACGCCATCCCGGACCCGGAGAAGAAGACGATCGTGCAGTGCACGGTGGACATGCTCGACATCAACCGCAGCTACGAGACGCGTCATGCCGTAATCGGGGACGCGAAGCTCACGCTCAAAGCGCTCGTCGACGAGCTCGCGAAGCAGGGCGGCGGCGGCCGGAAGAACGCGGCACTCGTCGACGAGATCCGCGCCGCGAAGCAGGCATTCCAGGAAAAATTCCGCCCGTTCATGGAATCGAACGAGAAACCGATCAATCCCTATCGGGTGATTGGTGACCTCATGAAGGTGCTCGACCCCGGGGCGTCATTCGTTACCGCGGACTCGGGCAACACGCGCGACCAGACGAGCACGGTGTACGAAGCGCAAATCCCGCGCGGGCATCTGGGCTGGGGCAACGTCTCGACCCTCGGCTTCAGCCTGGCGGGCGCGGTCGCGGCGAAGCTCGCGTATCCGGACCGGCAGTGCGTGAATATCACCGGCGACGCCGGCGTGTGCTACATGATGGGGAACTTCGAGGCCGTGGTGCGCTACCGTATCGGGATCACGACGCTCCATATCAACAACGGCGGCTACTCCGGGTACGGGCCGGGATTCTGGGGCGGGGGCCACGATCCGTACACCTGGAAGGTGTCCGATCACGCCTCGGCGTGCATGTCGGCGATGGCGCGGGCCGTTGGTTTCCACGGCGAGGACGTAAGTGAGCCCTCGGAAATCATTCCCGCGTTGAAGCGCGCGTTCGACGAAAACGCCAAAGGCCGGCCGGCCTTTCTCGAATTCATCTGCTCCCACCATCCGGTTCACGGCGGATGGGTCGGACGCTCTTGAAGATGATGCGTGATGGGTGATGAGTGATGGGGAGTGAGAACGCGGCGCGTCGGGCATACAGCTTCACCGCCAAGGCCGCCAAGGGCGTGCAGGAAGAGAAAAGCCTGGCCGAGGAGGCCGCAAAGGAAAACTGAAGCCTTCCCGCTGAGAACGCAAAGGATGCGAAGGAAACATAAACCTACAAGCCGAGGGCGCGAAGGTTACACCAGGCGCGGCATGGAGAAAAATTAGTGAATTGCGATCCCCGCGATCCGATCTGACAGGCGGTGTCCGCGTCCGACCGGAAGCGGACGTCGAGCCAAGGCCTCCTGGCTGCTTTGGGGCCGAGCCTCGGTGGTGCTAGAACCTTCCAGTGATTCCGATTCTGGATGCGTTACTTGAATCCTAATTCTTCTTCGAAATTGAGGGCAAAGTTTCGGGCACGTCCGGCTGACACCATGATCCCGTAGGCAATCGCCTCCCTCATCTCGGCTCGGGTGGCGCCGCCATCCTTCGCGACCGCGAAGGCGTTACGCAGTCAGGTGGGACAGCCAGCCACTATCGCGCAGGCTGCCCGAATCATTCCTTGGGTCTTAGCATCCAGAACTTCTTCGTATTCGAAATTAATCCGTGCCCCGATATTCTTGGTTCTTCCGGTTCTCTTCTTTTTCACCGTCTTCTCCCACGTTAAACAGGTCTCAGGGATGGCGTCCGTTTCCGACCCGGAGCGGACGTTGCCCTCGTAGCGGAGGAAGGAAACAATTATTCGAGTGGAGGGGTTTATTTCCAACAGTGCTTACGTTGGCTAAT
>LJTT01000147.1 GCA_001303585.1 Betaproteobacteria bacterium SG8_41 | reverse complement strand
TGCGCTCGGCCTCGGCGCGAATCTTCTCGGCCGCCTCGGCGCCCTGGGCGCGAAGCTCGTTGGCAATGCGCTTGCGCTCAGCTTTCATACGATCATAGACCGATTGGCTCACCTCATCGGGCAGGTCGACACGCTGGATGCGCACGTCTACCACCTTGATACCGAACTTCTCAGCCTCGCGGTCGGCGGCTTCTGTGACGATCTGCATGATTTTGGCGCGCTCGACTGATACGACGCTCTTCACATCGCGCTTGTTGACTTGAGCGGATCCTTGACGCGCCATTTGACGTAGGAGTCGACCACTACGTACTTTTTCTCCTGCGTGAGGAAGTCCTGTGGTGCGGCGTCATACGTCAGAATGCGTCCGTCGAAGTAGCGGACTTCATCCAGAAACGGCGTTTTGTAGTGCAGGCCCGGCGGGTCGTCATAGCGCAACACCTGCCCGAAGCGCACCACCACCGCCTTCTGGCGCTCATCCACCGTATAGAGCGCGGAACCCAGCGTCAGCAACACGATGACAACCACTGCGGCAAGCGCGACCAATTTTGTCTGGTTCATCGCGCGGGTCCTCGCTGGCGAAGATCTGTGCGCCCCCGCACAGTGCTGGGCGGCTTGGACACCTCTGTATCGGCGGCCGGTGCGACGGGCACCGTCGGCTCCGGCAGCGGCACCAGCTTGTCGAGTGGCAAGTAAAGCAGATTATTGCCGGCCTTTTGGTCGATGAGTCGTCGTGTTGGACAGCACTTGCTCCATGGTCTCGATGTAGAGGCGCTCGCGGGTCACTGCCGGCACTTTCACGTACTCGTTGGCGATACGGGTAAAGCGCTGCGCGTCGCCCTCGGCACGCGCGATGGTCGAGGCCTTGTAGCCCTCAGCCTCCTGCACGATTCGCGCGGCCCCGCCGCGGGCCCGCGGCAGGATGTCGTTGACATAGGCTTCCGCCTCGTTCTTGAGGCGCTCGCGATCCTCGCGTGCACGCACTGCGTCGTCAAACGCTGCCTTGACCTCCTCCGGCGGCTGCGCGCGCTGCATTTCTACGGCCGCGATCTGAATGCCTACCTTGTAACTGTCCAGTATCGTCTGCAGCAACGCGCGCACGTTTTGTTCCACGTCCTTGCGATTCTCAAAGACGTAATCGAGCTTGCTGCGACCTATCACTTCGCGCACCGCCGATTCCGTTGCCTGTCCGATCGTGTTATCGGGATCACGAACGTTGAAGACGTAATCGGCGGCATTGC
The DNA here is from genome assembly GCA_001303585.1 of Betaproteobacteria bacterium SG8_41. Classification (GTDB taxonomy): domain Bacteria; phylum Pseudomonadota; class Gammaproteobacteria; order Burkholderiales; family SG8-41; genus SG8-41. The sequence continues at coordinate 4,075 of LJTT01000147.1, read as the reverse complement.
CAACGCGGTACTGGATAGCGAACTCGATATCGATGATATTCTCATCCTCGGTCAGCATCAGGGCCTCTTTGGGCTCCTTGGACCGTCCGCTCGTGCGCGGATTGCTGCGATAGCCGATCTCGATCGTCGAGACCTTGTCGACGTTTACCTTCTCCACCCGCTCGATCGGAAATGGCAGGCGCCAGCGCAGGCCCGCCTCCGTGATATAGGCTTTTTGGCCGAAGCGCAACACGACCCCACGCTCGCCCTGATTGACAATGTAGAAGCCGGACAGCAGCCAAAGCACGACCGCAACCACAGCGATCAGGCCAGCCCCGATACCACCTGCCGCCGCGCCCCCACCATTGCCACCGCCCCCGCCACGACCGCCGAACAAACCGGACAGCTTGTCTCGCAGGTTGGCGATCAACTGACTGAGGTCGCCAGTCGACGCACTGCGTCGACGGCTGCCCCAAGGGTCCTTGTTCTTCCCGCCCGGCGAACCGGGCTCACTCCAAGCCACAATTAGGATCCTCAAGAAACGACGTTAAATGCTGCGGGAAAGCGGCATTCTAGGGGCAGGACCCGGTGGGGGCAAGGACGCGCGGCTTTTCTTGCACGATGAAGCTTGGATCGAACTCCGCTTGACGCTGAAGCCATTCAAGCTTGGCTGCGTCCAGCTCAACGTCGATCCTCCATCCGCCGGATTCGATCTGCTCTTCGCCGCGCACGTCAAAGCGTTCATACAACAATGCGCGCAGTCGACCCGCGGCGGGTGGAAGGTGCAAACGTAACAGTTGGCGCGTGCGCCGATAGTGCTCGGACAGTGCATCGCGCAGCAATTCGACGCCCTGACCGGTACGCGCCGATAACCAGATCCGTGCGATCCTGCCCGCCGCATCGCGCTCGGAATGCGGTGCCTCGCCACTCAGATCGATCTTGTTGAAGATAACGATTTGCGGGATTTCCGAGGCAGCGATTTCAGTCAGCACAATGTTGACCTGTTGCATCTGCTCGATGCGCTCGGAGCTCGAGGCGTCAACCACATGCAGCAGCAGATTCGCCTCGGCGACTTCCTCCAGTGTCGACTTGAAGGCCTCCACTAGATCGTGCGGAAGATGCCGCACAAAACCTACGGTATCGGTAAGGATGATATTCGCGTTGCCGGACAGTTCCAGGCGCCGCATGGTTGGGTCGAGTGTCGCAAACAGCTGGTCAGCGGCATATACACCCGCCCCGGTGAGATGGTTGAACAGGCGTTCGTGCAGTTTCTTGATACGGTCGCGGATAAGGCGTCGGTCGACTTCCAGCTGAGTCTCGCCCGGACCGCGCAGACCGATACCGCCCTTCTGACGCTCAAGGTGCGTCCATCCGCGAACGAGACGCGTGGCAAGATGCTCGAGCTGGGCGAGCTCGACCTGCAGTTTGCCTTCATGGGAGCGGGCACGCTGAGCGAAGATATCGAGGATCAGGCCAGTGCGGTCCAGCACCCGGCAGCCGACGAGCTTCTCCAGATTGCGTTCCTGCGCCGGAGAGAGTTCATGGTTGACGACAATCAGATCCGTCTGCTCGCGCGCAACCGCCTCGCGGATTTCTTCCGCCTTGCCCTTGCCGACAAAGGTGGCCGCGTCCGGAATCTGGCGGCTACCGAAGATCGTGCCTCGCACGTCCGCACCCGCGGACAGCGCCAGTAGGCGCAGTTCTTCCGCGTCCTCATCGACATTGCGTCCGTCCAGCCGCAGCTGGACGAGCAAGGCACGTTCAGCCGGCCGCCCGGCGCGCCGACTACTCGCCGCTTCCCTTATCGGAGGATTCGCTGCTGTCAATTGCGAACTTCACGGGACGGCTGGGGACCACCGTCGAGATGGCGTGCTTATAAATCATCTGACTCACGGAATTCTTGAGTAGCACTACAAACTGGTCGAACGACTCGATTTGGCCCTGCAACTTGATGCCGTTCACGAGAAAAATCGAGACTGGGACATGTTCGTAGCGTATTAAGGAAAGGGTCTTGTAAAGCTTGCCCTTTTTGCTGCGTCATGACAGTGCTCCTGTTCTTGTCGTGTGGGGGCTGCCGGAGCGTCGTTTCCATAGCGCCGCGACAGATCTTTTCATTATAACCGCATATCCTGTAAATCAACGGCTTGCCGCACGTGGCCTAGCGCCTTCTCCTCATGGTCACTGCGAGCGACCTCAATCACCGTGACATCGGGGTAGGAACGAAGCCAGGTCAGCTGGCGCTTGGCAAGCTGCCGCGTCGCTGCCAACGTTCTGGAGACCATTTCAGTATAGTTGACAGTTCCTGTCAAATATTCCCAAACCTGCCGGTAGCCAACAGTCCGCATCGACGGCAGGCCCGGATGTAGATCCGCGCGGGCGCGCAAACCCTCAACCTCTTCCAACAGACCCTGCTCCAGCATGGTCGCGAAGCGCGTCGCAATGCGCTCGTGCAGCCAGACGCGGTCATACGGCAGCAATGACAGCTTCAGAAACCGCCACGGCGCCGGTTCGCGTGGCGCACGTCGCGCAAGGGTGCTGGGTGCTTCGCCGGACAGTTCGAAGATTTCGAGCGCACGCTGAATTCGCTGCGTGTCCTGCGGCATGATGCGCGCCCCGGCGATCGAGTCGATTTCGCACAGCCGCGCGTGCAGCGATGGCCAACCCTCGCGTGCTGCCTGCGCAGCTAGGCGCGCTCGCACAGCAGCGTCTGCCGATGGCATGGACGACAGTCCGTATTCGAGCGTATGGAAGTAGAACATCGTCCCGCCGACGAGGAGTGGGATTCGACCGGCGCGCGCGATTTCGGCCATTTCGCGAAGCGCATCTGCGCGAAACTCCGCCGCCGAGTAGCTCAGCGCCGGGTCGCGGATATCGATCAGCCGATGCGGCGCGCACACCTGCTCCGCGGCGCTTGGTTTGGCTGTACCGATATCGAGCCCACGGTAGACCTGCGAGGAATCGACACTGATGATCTCGACGGGCAAGCGCTCGCGTAACCACATGGCGAGCGCCGTCTTGCCACTCGCCGTGGGCCCCATAAGGCAGATCGCCAGTTTGCGTGCCGGTTCGCTCATCAGGCGTGAATCAAGAAATGCCTCCGAAGCGCACTAGCATTCACGGGCAAACGCGCTACTCAGGGCGCCTGAGTCGGTAAAGAGCATCACCAGCCGGTCAATGCCAATGCCCTCGCCTGCCGTGGGCGGCATTCCATGCTCGAGCGCGCGAACATAGTCGGCATCGAAGTGCATCGCCTCTTCGTCACCGGCCTCCTTGGCCTGTACCTGCCGGCGAAAACGCTCGGCCTGGTCCTCGGCGTCGTTAAGTTCGGAAAAGCCATTGGCGATCTCGCGACCGCCGACAAAGAACTCAAAACGGTCAGTTACCTCAGGATCGTCGTCGTTGCGCCGGGCCAGCGGGGAAACCTCGGTCGGATAGGCCGTGATGAAGGTAGGATCCTTCAGGTTGCTCTCAACTGTCTTCTCGAAGATTTCGGTCTGCAGCTTTCCCGCACCGAACGTCTCCTTGACCGGGATCCCGAGCGACTGGCAGTGGCCGCGCAGGCCCTCCAGCGAGACCACGTCCGCCGGCGATAGCGTCGGATTGAACGCCAGGATCGATTCCTTAAGCGTCATGCGCTGAAACGGCTTGCCAAAGTCGTATTGCTCGCCCTGATAACTGACCGTCGCCGCGCCGAGCACGCTCTGCGCCAATCCACGCAGCATCTCCTCGGTGAGGTTCATGAGGTCGCGGTAGTCAGCATATGACTGGTAGAACTCGAGCATGGTGAACTCGGGGTTGTGGCGTGTCGAAAGCCCCTCGTTACGAAAGTTGCGATTGATCTCGTAGACGCGTTCGAAGCCCCCGACGATGAGGCGCTTCAGGTAGAGCTCCGGTGCGACCCGCAGATAGAGGCTGATGTCGAGTGCGTTGTGAAACGTGACAAAGGGCTTGGCCGTCGCCCCACCTGGAATGGCCTGCATCATGGGGGTCTCAACTTCAAGAAACCCGCGTGCGTCCAGGAACTCGCGCAGGTAGCGGATGATCATCGTGCGCATCCGGAACGTCTGGCGCGTCACATCGCTCATGATGAGATCGA